>DASPSD010000005.1:0-132976 GCA_035624115.1 Candidatus Sulfotelmatobacter sp.
GCCACCGAAGCCGAGCCGCGATTTCGCACGCTGCTGTTCGGTCTCTTCGGATTGCTGGCGCTGATTCTGGCCGCGGTGGGAATTTACGCGGTCGTTTCCTTCTCGGTCGCGCAGCGGACGCAGGAGATCGGCATCCGCATGTCGCTCGGCGCTCAGCCGCGGCAAGTGCTCGGCCTCGTCATCGGCAGCGGATTGAAACTTGCGCTCTTCGGAATTGCAGCCGGCGGTGGCGCCGCGTTCGGACTCACGCGCCTGATGGCAGCGCTGCTTTTCGGCGTGGCGCCCACCGATCCGTGGACGTTTGCGGCCGTGGCAATCTTGCTTGCAGGCGTCGGTCTGGCGGCGTGCTACATTCCGGCGCGCCGCGCCATGAATGTCGATCCGATCGTGGCTCTGCGCTACGAATAATTCTTCACGGCCTCACGACCACTTTTTCGTCGCTTTCCTTCAGCAGCCGCAACGTAATCTTTGTGGTTTTCTTCGCGTGAATCATCACGCGCTGTTCCCACTCCGAAAACACCCCGTTCGAATACGCTCGCAGGTCGTACTGTCCTGCCTGCCAGCGCGCGAATTCGAAGTGGCCGTTTGCATCGGTGTGCGTCGCGTGCGGATGCAGCCCGTCGGAAGTTTGAATGGTAACGCTTGCATCGGCCACGGGCTGCCCCCTCCCGTCGAGAACGGTTCCTTCAAGCGTCCCCACCGGCACCGATGTGCGCTGCGCGGTCGCCGTCATCGCCACCAGAGCGATGGTTGCGGCGATTGCCGCTGCCCCAATCCCGTGTCGCGTCATCTCACATCACCTCCGTCACTTCGCGTTTTTCTGCGAAGCAGGCAACTGCAACTTCACTTCGGTTTGCTTTCCGGTTTTCACCTCGATGTTGTGCTTCCAGTCGCTCCACGCGCCGCTCGAGTAGGCGCGCACATCGTAATAGCCGTGCTCGAGGTCGGGAAAAAAGAAGCGGCCCTGCGCATTCGTCGTGGTCGCCTGCGGATGGCTTCCGTCGGCTCCCTGGGAAGTGACTCGCGCGCCGGCGACAGGCTTTCCGCCCGGCCCGACCACCGTTCCGGCGAGCGTGCCCATGCCGTGGTCTTCGCCCGCGGCCGCCCCACACGCGAGCGCCAGGGCGATCAATAAAATGTACGTGCACCGTTTCATCGCATGCTCTTCGTATCCACTGATTACAATCTTACGCCGCCGCTTCGAGCGCCTGCCGCTGTCCGCGCCCGCTTGTGATGCAAAAGAGACTCCTGTTCGCGCGTACAGGGCGAAATTTGGTTTGGTGGGAGCCCCTCCGCCAGAATTCTGGCGGACAGGGGGAAGCCGGACTTCAGTCCGGCGGGAAAGAGCTTTGAATTCAAATGCGGGCTTCAGCCCCGGGCCTTTCAAAGCCCAGCGCTAAAGCGCAGATGAGAAAACGAACATTCCCGGCGCTGAAGCGCTCCTCCCCCACATAAATGTGGGGGCTCCCACCTATGACTTCTTTCGCAATCAAACGCTAATACTTGTACTGCTTGCTTGCCGCTGCATGCGCCGATTGCTCCATTCTGCCCGTATCGGGATTCGTGCCGCGTTCGAGGGCTATGAAATAGGTGAGAAGCTGGAGCGGGAGGAGATGAATAAACGCCGCCAGCCACTCGTCCGCTTCGGGCACAACAAAAACATGCTCGGCGGAGACATCCCGATTCGCCGACGGCGTCACCACCGCGGCGCGCAGCGCATTCAATTCGCCCCCGGCGCGCAGAATCTGCCGCGCGCGATCGTCGGATTCCTTGCCGGAAAGCAGCCCCACCAGCGAGCACCGCGAATCCACCTCCGACCACGGGCCGTGCAAAACTTCTTCCGTTTCGAATCCTTCCGCCGCGAGATAACAGCTTTCCTTGATTTTCAGAGCCGCCTCGCGCGCCGTGAACCAGCCCGCGCCCGACCCGAATAGGTTCATGCGCGGCAGCGGCGCGGCACGCCTGGCAAATTCACGGACTTGCGGCTCGAGCCTGAGAGCCTGCCGCATCATTTCCGGCACGTGAAGGAGCGCGGCTTCCATTTCCGCGCCGGCTGATAATTTTCGTCGCACGGAAATGCGCAGCACCAGCAGAGCAATGGCGGCAAGCGCCGCGGTGTAGCTCTTCGTGTAAGCGAAAGAGATTTCCTGCTCGCAAGTCTCGATATGGAAATCGGCCCCGCGAGCTCCCTCGCCGCTCATTTCGCCGGTGATCGCGATGGTCAGCGCGCCGGCAGCGCGCGCCGTCTGCAGCGCCTCGATGGAATAGGTGGTCGTCCCCGTGTGGGTGATGACGATGACGGCGTCACCCCGGCCAAACGCAATCGGGTGATGCACCATCTCGAAGGGCTGCTCGGACCGCACGAGACACCGGCCCGCAGTCGCTTCGCGCATCCAGCACTCCGCCACCTGCGCCGCGTGAAGCGAAGTTCCGATGCCCACGAATGTGACGCGCTCTTTTTCTGCGGCCGCGTCTGCCGCGCGTTCGATCGCCGCGCGCCGCGCCAACACCGCTTCCACCCGCGCGGGCTGCGCCTGGATCGCGTCGTAGAGGTAGTAAGGGTGTGCCGTGCGCCTCTCCGCCAATTGCTTTTTCTCCCGCGCCAGTGTATCCGATGGCGATTCATTCGCATCCGAACAGCTTGGTTTTTGGGAAGCCGACGAGGAGATCCGATGCCACGCTACCTTTCGCAACACACGCTCGCCTGCCTCACGCGCCAGGGCGCCGAAGAACTGGCGCGGCGGCTCGAAACTGCGAAGCAAGTGACCGCGCGCCGCGTGGTGGTGAACATGCAGGAAGGGAAAATGCTGGTCGAGTTCGACGCGCCCGACCGCGAAGCGGTGGAAAAATATCTGGCGCTCGAGAAATTCCACTTCGATTGGCTGCTGCGGCTCGAATTTGAATTTGCCGAGGGAGCGATGCGCGCAATTCCCTGAAATGCTTGTTTTGTCGCGATTAGAAAAGTGTGAGGTCATTGATTCACAAGGGGTTAGGTCGATTTTTGAATTCGTTTGTTGCGATTAGCCTTTTGTTCGCCTCCGGTAGCCAGGTCCTCTTCTTTGCCTCGGGCGCGCGAGACGAAATCGGCGCGCTGCCGAACTCTGCCTCAGCGTGACGTGGCCAGCTTCTCTTTGAATTGTCCGCCAGCGTCATCTCGCCATACTCCGCAATTACCCTGGCACGAAAAAACGCGGCGTGCAAGAGTACGCTGCGGTGGAGATTTTGGGCGCCGGTCTACGCTAATTTGGCTTTTGGCCAGAGTCGGGGGTCGCGGGCGGATTTCCTGACGGAGCGGCGGGAGGGTGGGCGTCGGGAGGCGTGTCGGACTCCTTGGTGAAGTCGAAAGTGCAGGGACGGCCGAGGATGCCGGCGCCTTCATCGCGCTTGCCGGTGCCCTTGGTGTCGTCGAATTGGGCTTTGATGTTGTAGTCGTAGCTGTTGCCCTTCATGGCGAAGACGCCGTGCGCGTGGCTCTGGGTCACATGGCCTTTGGCCTTGAGTTTGGCGCTGCCGTCGTCGGCGATGGGGCCGTCAATCACCAGGTAGCCGGGACCGCCCTCCTCGCCGTGCTGGCCGTGAAAAACGCTGTTCTGGACGGTGCTGGGGAACTCCCATTTGTAAGCGGGCATCTCGCCGTGAGCCTCGCAGGCGAGATGCGTAGTCCAATTGCCGTCGAACTTCCCGCGAGCCGGAGCGGCCTGGCCGAAGGCAGCGGAAGCGCCCGGCAATAGCAGCACCGCACAAACCACCAGGGGCCGGAAGCGATTCCGCAGATTCATGAGAATCCTCCTTCCAACTGGGAGTCTTCTTCGACAAGGACAGTTTCGACGGCCCGGATACTATCGCGTTTCAGTGTGAAGTTGTACGGGCGCGTAGTGGGTGGGTCGGATGCTTCGCCGGCCTAGCGCTTAGTTTCCGGACTTAGGAGATTGGGTTGGGGTCTTTGAGAAAAGGCTCAGCAGATCCGATTTGATCTGGGTCGGCCTTTCGAGAACCTCGAGGAATGCCTGCCATTGTTTGGGAGAAACGGCAAACTCGCGCGGCTCGGCCAGAACAGGCTCCGCCAGTAGATCGATTCGCTTCGACCCGAAGTATTTTGACCTCTTAATCCTCATTCGCCACCGCCCCGGAGTGGACTAAACGCATAGTGTTTGTCGAAACTGCGCCGCTGTCAGGCCCTCGCCAGATTGCATCCGCGGGGAGGACAAGGTGCGGACACACGCACACAGGCAGGAGTGGCTGTGCCACTCAAGGGCCAAGCCTGGGTCCCATTGCCATCCGGAGGGAACGGGTGTAGGCTTTGTGAATATGACGAGCTGCTGCCAGAACACGATGTGCGGATGCTGCTGCAATTGCTGCGGCTGTGGGTGTTGCTGCTGCATCTGTACGGGAGTGGGCTCTGGCACCGGGAGGCTGGCGACTTAGAAGGCGAATCCAGCCAAGGATTTACCGAACCCGCCGCCAGAGAGGAACTGGCAGGCGGGTTCTTTGCTTTTGGGAGAAACGGAGCTCATAAATGCCACCTTGATCAGAGGGCTCTACCTCAGGGGTTAAAACCCCTGAGTACGCGAGACTTTTCGGCATGGCTAAAGCCATGCCCTGACGGAAGCATTTATGAGATGACATGGCCCTGTTGAGATGCTGCCGGAAATGGCTCAGCCAGATGTTAGCGGGAGTCGTACTGAATTTGAAAACAAAGCGGAAGCAAGCTTCCGCACTCCAAAGTTCTGGGTGGGCAGCGCTCAGATAAATGGGACTTCAACAGTGGCAGATGACATTAGATCCAAGACCAAATCGAAGGCACACGAGGAGAAAAGCAAATGAGCGAGTACAAGCATCCGGAAGTGCTGGTTTCAACCGACTGGGCGGCGCAACACTTGAGCGATCCCAAGATCCGCCTGGTGGAAGTGGACGTGGACACGACCGCTTACGATACGGGCCACATCGCCGGGGCGGTGGGATGGAACTGGCAATCGCAGCTCCAGGACAACATCCGGCGCGACCTGATCGACAAGGCCACGCTCGAGGCGCTGCTCGGCAAGAGCGGCATCTCGAACGACACCACGATTCTGCTCTATGGCGACAACAACAACTGGTTCGCCGCTTACGCTTTATGGCAATTGAAGTATTACGGCCACAAAGACGTGCGGCTGATCAACGGCGGGCGGAAGAAGTGGCTTGAAGAGAAGCGGCCGCTGACGGCCGAAGCTCCGAAGGTGACGCCCACGACCTATCGCGCGAGCGGACCGGATGAGTCGATTCGCGCGCGGAAGGAAGAGATCCAGGCCGTAATCGACAAGAAAAATCATTCCCAATTGGTGGACGTGCGCTCGGTGGACGAATTCACAGGGAAAATCATCGCGCCGCCGGGAATGACGGAAACCGCGCAGCGCGCCGGCCACATCCCCGGCGCCGCGAATATTCCCTGGGCGCAGGCGGCGAATGAAGACGGCACATTCAAATCCGCCGACGCGCTGCAACAGCTTTATGGCGCCAAGGGAATCACCGGCGCGAAAGACGTGATTGCGTATTGCCGCATCGGGGAGCGCAGCTCGCACACGTGGTTCGTGCTGAAGTATTTGCTGGGGTACAACAACGTGAAGAATTACGACGGATCGTGGACCGAGTGGGGAAACCTGGTGGGAGCGCCGATCGAGAAGGAAGTGGCGGTCGGGGCGCATTAAACGGGAGGGAGCCCCCTGCTTCAGCAGAGGGAGCTGGAGTTCAGTCCAGCGGAGAGACGGGAATTTCTGGCAGGGGCTTTTAGCCCTGGGAATTCTGAATGCCCAGCGCTAAAGCGCCCCGGCATCGCCGGTGGTTTTCCCGGAGCGCTTAAGCGCTCCTTCCCCCACATTAATGTGGGGGCTCCCACCTTTAGCACCACGTCGCGCAGCAGCGGCGCATTAGCGAGAGCAAAGGACAAATCGAGGCGCTGCGGAGAGGACAGGCCGGGAGGCCTGTCCTACGGGACGTCAGGGCAATTGGTTGGGGTCGACGCCGTTGTGGCGGGCTTCGTCCTGGAGCGCGGCGATTTTGTCCACCAGCTCATCGCGCTGGAATTTGAAACGCGAGCGCTCATCGCGCAGGTCGTCGGATTTCACGCCGGTGGGACGCGCGGATTTTTTCTGATCGCCCGTAGGATTGCCGGCGAGCGCGGCGTCGATTTCGGCGATTTGATTATCGAGAGCCGCGACTTTCTCCTGCATCTTGAGGATTTCGCTCTGATACCACTTGGCGTCGCGGCGCACTCCGCCGGACTTCGGCGAGGCCGCGCTGTGGTTCTCATTGCCGACGGTGGAAACGCCGGAATGGGGATCGATCTTGCTCATCTCTTCGTTGGTCCAAACTTTCTTTTCGGGCGCTGCCGATTTCGGCGGAGCGGCGGTGGTATCCGGAGCGGCCGGTTCGGACGAAGCCGCTTGCGCGGGCGGAGGATTCTGCGCCGAATCGGTTTGCTGAGCGCGAAGACCGGGAGCGAGAATTGCGGCAGCGAGGATCAAAGTTGCGTACGGAAGCAAGCGCGGATACATTGGGGCTCCCTCCTTGAGGTGCCGCGAGACACGCCTCACTCCGCAAAGAATTTCATGGGTCGCCGGCGGGCGATTTGCCGCTGGAAAGCTCGCTTTCGATCATGGCGAGCCTTTCTTTGGGCGTGCCCAGGCGGCGGTAGCGGCTCACTTCAGTGTACTGGTGGTCTTCGAAGGTGAATAAAAATTTCCGGCCGGTGTAGTCGTATTGATACCGATTGGGAAGCCAGATGCCGGGAGCGGCTTCCGACTGGTCCATGGAAAAGACGGCGCCGCGATAGAGTTTTCCGAGGATGCCGCCGCCGAAGGAGACGTCGCGGATGATGTGGGCCTCGCCGCGAACGAGCTGGTCGGCAGTGTGATCCACCCAGAGCTTGGCGGTGGCGTGGGTGAGGGCTTCGAGCAGCATAGAGTGCGCGCGGAAATTGGGATTCGGGGTGAGCTCGATGACGTCGCAATCGCGGCCGTTGAGTTTCTCGCGGCCCACCCATTTCGCGGTGAAGGCTTCGCGGGTCGCGTCGACTAATTCGGCGCGATCGCGCTTCCGTTTCTCGTATTTCGAAAGCGCGGCTTTTTCGCGAAAGTCATTCTGCCTCGCCGCCAGAGCCAGGGCATCGGCCAGGGACTGCAACTGCTGGCGGTATTCGGCGGGAGGGGCGGGCCGGTCGCCGTCCTTGATGAGGAGCTTGCCCGTGCCGATGCCGGTGGGCACGACGCGATAAGTTTTATCGTCGAGGATGCGGCCGTCGGCGCCGCTGCTGCGGACTACGTGGCGTTCGACGCGCTCGAATTGCTCGAGAGCTTCATCATCGGCGTGCTGATTCTTGACGAGCCGGATGGAGCGCTCGCGAAATTCCTCCTCGGAGGGCGGCTGCGCCTGCGAATTCGCTTGCGGCGCGGGAGGCGGTCCCGGCGGCGCAGGCCGCGCCGGAACGAGCGCCAGGGTTAGCGCGGCCAGGGGTACGATGGCGACCGATTGTGAATAGCGCGAGGCCACCCCTCAGTGTCCTCCCATCGAAGCCTGTCCCCTTCTGAGCGGCTCCTCTCCTATTGTACCCGGTTGCGGGCCCGCCGCAGTTTGTCCCCGCAGGATGTTGCGACACGCTCGGCGGCCCGATTTTGTATAATTCGGAGTGAACATTCCAGGCGATTCCTCCGTCTAATATGGATGCAGTGAGCGCATCCTCGCGATTCCTGTCGGCAGCCCGGCAAGCCAGCGTCGCTTTGCAGGAAACTTTCCGAATCGCGCTGGATACGCTGCGGGCGCACAAGCTCCGGACATTCTTGACGCTGCTCGGCGTGATCCTGGCGGTGACAACGCTGGTGGCCGTGATGTCGGTGCTCAACGGGCTGAACGTGTATGTGGCGGACAAAGTGGCGAATCTGGGCGCCAACGCATTTGTGGTGGACCGCATCGGCATCGTGACCAACCTCGACGAGTGGACCAAGGCGCGGAAGCGTCCTCCGCTCGACATTTCCGATTACGAAGCGTTGCGCGACGGCATGCGGCTGGCTAACGCAACTGCCGGCGAGCAGGACACCACCGCGGACGTGCGCTACGGAAACCAATTGAGCGAGGACGTCCAGGTTATCGGCGCCACTCCCGCCTTTACGGACATTCGCGAAATCGAAGTCTCCAGCGGGCGGCTCTTCACGCAGTCGGATGAGGACCACCGCGCCGGCGTGTGCATCATCGGCGCGGACGTGGCGAACAAACTTTTCCCGGGCGTCGATCCCGTCGGAAGAGAAATCCGCGCGGGGCAGGGCCAGTATCAGATCGTCGGCGTGGCCAAGCCGAAAGGGACGGTGTTCGGCCAGCCGCTGGATAATTTCGTGATGATCCCACTCAAGACGTATCGCACCGAATGGCTCGCGCCGCTCGATTCCGTGACGATCTTCGTGCAGGCGCGCGGGCCGGAATGGGTGTCCGCAGCGGCAGACGAGGCGCGCATGATTTTGCGGGCGCGGCGGCACCAGCGATATGACGATGAAGATAATTTCGCGGTGATTCTGCCGTCGTCATTCACGAGCCTGTGGAATCGCATCACCGGCAATGCGTTCGCGATCGCCGTCTGGGTGACGTCGGTGTTTCTCGTGGTCGGCGGAATCGTGATCATGAATATCATGCTGGCCAGCGTGACCGAGCGGACGCGCGAAATCGGCCTGCGGAAATCGCTGGGCGCGCGGCGCGGCCACATCATTCTGCAATTTCTGGTGGAATCGTCGCTGCTCGCGGCTTGCGGAGGGACCGTGGGAGTCGCGGTGGCGGTGGGAATCGCGCAGATCGTGCGGGCCGCAACGCCGATTCCGATCTCGACTCCGTTCTTCGCCATCACGATTGCGCTGGTGCTCTCGACCGCCGTCGGACTCTTCTTCGGAATCTATCCGGCGATGCGGGCGGCGCGGCTCGATCCGATCGACGCTTTGCGGGCGGAAAATTAGGGCGGCTCCATGCGGCAGGACTATCGCGAAAATCTCGGGCTTGCTTTCGACACCTTGCGCGCGCACAAACTGCGCAGCTTTCTCGCGATTCTCGGCGTGATGATTGGAGTCGCGCTGATCATTCTCGTGGTTGGCCTGGTGCAGGGCTTCCGGCAAACGATTCAAGAGGAAATCACCGCGGAAGGGATGGAGACGGCCTGGGTGGCGCGTTTCGATCAGGGGACGCCCGGTGGCCGCCGCCGGCCCAAGGAAGAGCGCGAACGCAAACCGCTCACGCTCGAAGACGGACAAGCCGTGAAGGCATCGTGTCCCGCCGTGAAGCAAGTGGCGGTTTCGATTTTCGAATGGACGCAGCCGCACACGGTGCGTTACCAGAGCGGCTCGGTGGCGGGCGGGGAATTTCGCGGAACGTTTCCGGAGTATCTGGAAGTTTATTCCAACGCGAATATGAAGGCGGGGCGATTTTTCACCGACGCGGAAAACCAGCACCGCGAAAATCTTGTCGTCCTGGGTTACAACATCGCCACCGCCCTTTTTCCAGGCGTCAGCGACGCAATCGGCAAGGAAGTGCTCGTCGACGGGACGAACCTGCAAGTGATCGGCGTGCTCGAAAAACCCCTCGGCGGATTCGGAATGGGCGACGAAGACCGCCGCGTGGTGATGCCCTACTACACGTTCCGCAAAATTTATCCCGCGGCGTTCGAAGTGGCCATGCGCTTTCTGGCGCGCCCGGGCATGCTCGATACGGCGGTGGACGAGGTGCGGGAAGTCCTGCGGCGGCGGCGCAACGTGCCTTACGACAAGCCGGACAACTTTACCATCCAGACGAATGTCGAAATCCGCAGGCAATTCAATCAGATCATCTTCGGCGTGGTGGTGGCGATCGTGGTGCTGAGCTCGATCGGGCTGCTGATCGGCGGAATGGGCGTGATGAATATTATGCTCGTCTCGGTGACGGAGCGGACGCGCGAAATCGGAGTGCGCAAAGCGATCGGCGCGCGCAACCGCGACATCACCTGGCAATTTCTGTTCGAGGCCATGGCGCTGACGGGCGCGGGTGGCCTGCTGGGAATTTTTTTGGGCGGCGTTGCCGTGCTGCTGGTTCCGGTGGTCAGCACGCTCAAGGCGATCGTGCCCGCGTGGGCGGTGATTGCGGGGTTCACCGTCTCAGTGAGCGTGGGGCTGATCTTCGGTGTGTGGCCCGCAACGAAAGCCGCGAAGCTCAGCCCGGTTGAAGCGCTCCGCTACGAATGACGCCGACGACGCATCGTTGATTGCCTTCGCACAAAATTCTCGTTCCGGCTAATGCGGGGGAAATGCGGAGGGGGCTTCGGGGAGCGGTTCAATCACGACGGGGCTGCGCGGATCGAGGCGCGCTTTTCCGTCGGGACCGAAGACGTAGGCGAACCCGGCGGGATCGATCGGCACGCCGGGAATGATCCCGGCGGTTTTCAGGTCTTCGGTCGATTTGGGGGGACGGCCGAAGCGGCGCAAATATTCCTGGTATTCGTCGTTGAGCCAGCCCTCTTCCATCAGGACTTTGAGAGTCGTAAGGCGCGCCAGCGCCATGGCCTTCACCTTGGGGCTCTGCGTGGACCTGTAAATCTCGCTCCAGAGCGCCCGCGCGTTTTCGAGCTCTTTGCTGCGATCGGCCATGCGCGCCGCCATGCTTGCCATCCAATCGGGCGCGCCCGGTATTTTGCTGCCATCGAGAAAGGCGGCCGAAGCTTTCGCGTAGTCGCGCATTTGCCAGAAATAAATGAAGCCGAGATCGAAATCGAGCCGCCATTCGTTCGGATTGGCGGCCAGGCCGCGGCGGACGAACTCGGCGGCAAGATCCGGGCGGCCGTAGCCCACCGGCTGTCGCTCGGCTAGAAATATGCCGCCGTAGCGATAGGCAATGATGAGCTTCGGATCGAGCGTCGTGGTGAGATCGAGAAGAGCGGGGAGAAGATCCATGTGGGGATCCATCATGTCGAGCTTGCCGCCGTAATACTGCACCACGCGAGTCCAATAAATA
Organism: Candidatus Sulfotelmatobacter sp.; assembly: GCA_035624115.1. GTDB lineage: Bacteria > Acidobacteriota > Terriglobia > Acidiferrales > UBA7541 > Palsa-295. Next base: position 10,990 of record DASPSD010000005.1, read on the forward strand.
TCCGCCAGCAGCGAATCGTAGCCCAGGCTGAGTTTCTTCAGGAGCGGGCCGGAGGTGAGCAGCACTTCCTCTTTTTGCTTGGCGACGGACCTGGTCTGCTCGTCAATGCGAATCTGGAGGAACGCAATCGCCGCCAGCAGCACCGGCGCAGACGCGAGCGCAATCCACACGAGCCGGTTTTGCCGCGAGACGCTCATTTCAAATTCCGGCGGGAGAAAATCGCGGCGGCGGCCACAAGAACCAGCGACACGTAGAGCAAAGTGTAGAGCGAGTTTTGCGCCACCAGGGATCCCGGGATGGTCTCGCCATGGGCAGCGGCAGCGATGGCGTTGAAATTATGAAAATTGGGCAGAAGGTAGTAAAGCGTGCGGGTGGCGGAAATCAACGCGGGATTTTTGGTCACCAGGCCGATGTTGCGGATGTCCTGCGCAAAGACGCCCACGATGTAAATGCCCAGGGTGAACAGCGCCGAAAGCATGGGACTCGAAAAGCAGGAAAAGAAAAGCGCCAGCGCCGTGACCAGCGCAAGCTCCAGCAGAATGAAATAAGCAGCCACCAGAATCGAAAGGTCGGCGCGCTCGAAATGCCGGCTCACGTAAAGCAACGCCGCCCCGAGCCCCAGCAGCATCAGCGACGTGTTGGCCGCCAGCGTCAACAGCAGGCCCGCATATTTACCGGCAAGAAATTCCCAGCGGCGGACCGGCTTGGCCAGCAAGCTGTAGAGCGTGCGCTTCTCCATTTCTTTGTACACGAGGCCGACGCCGATAAAAATGGCCATCACCAGGCCGAATACGGAAATCGCGGAGAGCCCGAGATTGATGATCACGATTCGCTCGATGCCGATGGAAATCTGGCCCACCAGCACCGCCGCGGCGATCATCACGAGCGCGAAGAAGATCAAGTTGTAGAGGATGCGGTCGCGGATCGCTTCGCGGAACGTGTTGACCGCCACGATGCCGGGGATCGCGGCACCCATGGGGCTCGAAGAAGCCGTAGCGCTCATCGGGCGCTCACCTCCACCGGACGGGACGGCGGCGGATTTTGATCCACGAGCCGCAGGAAATAATCCTCGAGAGTCGGGCGGAGCGGCTGCATGCTGAGGATTCGCGCGTCGCAACTGCGCAGAAGCTCGAGCGCGGAGTAAAGCTCCGTTTCCGGAACTTCGATGCGGTAGCGGTCGCCGGTTTTTGTGGCGCGTTCCAGGAGCCGCGGAGAAATCGCGCGGCCCTCGCGGGCTTCGAAAAGGATTTCCATCCCCGCCATTTCCATGGATACGATTTCATCGGGCGAGCCGACTCCGCGCAGTTTTCCGCCGACCAGCACGGCGACGCGGTCGCAAAGCATTTCCGCGTCGGAGAGAATGTGCGTGGAAAAGAACACCGTGTGTCCCTGGCGCTTCAGCTCGAGGATGATGTCGCGCACTTCGCGCCGCCCGACGGGATCGAGCCCGGACATCGGCTCATCGAGAAACACAACCTGCGGATCATGCAGGATGGCCTGGGCGATCCCCGCGCGTTGCAGCATGCCTTTGGAAAATTTGCGGAGCTGCAGTTCGGCCGCGTCGGATAGCCCCACTCGCGCCAGGAAGCGCTCGACGCGCTCGCGCCGCTCGGCCGGGCCGAAACCGGAAAAGCGAGCGTAGTAATCGAGCAATTCCCTCGCGGACAAGTAGTCGTAGAAGTAGGGCTGCTCGGGCAGATAGCCGATTTCGCGGTGCATGCGCACATCGTCGATCGAACGGCCGCGCACGCGAGCTGTTCCGGCGGTAGGAAAAATCAGCCCCATCAGCAGCTTGATGGTGGTGGTTTTTCCCGCGCCGTTGGGGCCAAGGAAGCCGAAGATTTCGCCTTCCTCCACCCGGAGCGTGAGATTATCCAGCGACCGGCGCGCGCGCTTGCGCAAGAAGCCGACGTGATAGTCTTTGGTCAGTCCGAGGATTTCGATCGCCGGGTCCGCCATGGCCAATATTATTAATTTTTTTTGATTCCGTGGGCGATGTCAATTGCATGGTGTTGCCTCGGCGACACGATTTCCGGAGCGGGCGAGAAATTCGGCGGGGAAATCGTCTTCTAGGAAAATAGTAGACTCGCGAAATCCGCATACATACCACTACAGATAGACGCATTGGACACCGCCAACCAAATATTTTGTGCTTCGTGTGTGAATTTTTCTTGACAACTTTTCCACAACCCCTGATACTTCGCACCCAGACTCGGGGGAACGTGAACCGGTCGTTGCCATCCTGGGTAGCCGGCCGGGGCATGGAAGAAGCAGACCGGGTTCAACCGAAAATCCCAAGGGGAACCGCCCCACTGTAGCCCGCGCCAAAGATTTGTGCGCGGCTTGGCTGGGCTTTTCCCTTTTTTCGGCCGGGGCGGCGCATCTCGGAGCGATACTTCGCCTCGACTTTTTGCCTGAAGCCCATTGAACGCCGCGTATCCCGCGGCACACAACCAAACAGCCGGACGCGGCCCGTTGGGAGTAAAATAAAAGCAGTCCCTCTCTCGGCCTCCCGGCAAATATATCGGCGGCCTGCCAGGTACAGGCGGGTACCACTGCCGGCGCGGAGGCAGAGATGGCGGAAACTCGGATGGCCTGGAACGGAAGAACGGAAACGATGCCGGCAACACGGCGCGCCACGGGGCTGGATTTCGAGCGCCGGTTCACCGACGGGAAGGTGCCGCCGTTCGAAGCGGTCGAATGGGAGCGGCGCACCGCGCAGATTGGGAATGACAAGGGGCAGGTCATCTTCCGCCAGGACAACGTGGAAGTGCCGAAGTCATGGTCGCAGACGGCCACGAACATCGTGGCGTCCAAATATTTTCACGGCAAGCTGAACACGCCCGAGCGCGAAGGCTCGGTGCGGCAATTGATCGGCCGCGTGGTGGATACGATCGTGCGCTGGGGCGAGGAGGGCGGCTATTTCGCCACCACAGACGCGCGCAATATTTTCCGCGACGAGCTGGCGCACCTGCTGGTCGAGCAGAAAATGGCTTTCAATTCGCCGGTGTGGTTCAACGTGGGCGTCCAGCCCAAGCCGCAATGCTCCGCCTGCTTCATCAATTCCGTCCAGGACAACATGGATTCGATCATGAACCTGGCGAAGACGGAGGGGATGCTGTTCAAGTGGGGCTCCGGCACGGGAACGAATTTCTCGACACTCCGCGGGAGCCATGAAGCGCTTTCCGGCGGCGGCATCGCTTCCGGCCCGGTGAGTTTCATGAAGGGCTTCGATTCGTTTGCCGGCGTGATCAAGAGCGGCGGAAAGACTCGCCGGGCGGCGAAGATGGTGATCCTGAACGTGGACCACCCGGACATCGTCGAGTTCATCGAGTGCAAGACGAAGGAGGAGCGCAAGGCGCACGTGCTGATCGAGCAGGGTTACGACCCCTCGATCGACGGCGAAGCCTATTCCTCCGTGTACTTCCAGAACGCCAACCACTCCGTCCGCGTGACCGACGATTTCATGCGCGCCGTGGAAGAAGACCGCGACTGGTGGACGCGCAACATTGCCGACGGCAAGCCCGTGGAAAAATTCCGCGCTCGCGACCTGCTGCGCAAGATGGCGGATTCGGCCTGGCGCTGCGGCGATCCCGGCATGCAGTACGATACGACGGTCAACCGCTGGCACACCTGCAAGGCCACCGACCGGATCTATGCGTCGAATCCGTGCTCGGAATATATGTTTCTCGACGACACGGCCTGCAACCTGGCTTCTCTCAATCTGCTGAAGTTTCTCGGCACCAACGGCCAATTCGATGTCGAAGGCTTCCGCCACGCGGTGGACATCACCATCACGGCGCAGGAAATTCTGGTGGATAACGCCAGCTACCCGACGGAAAAGATTACGCGCAATTCGCACGATTACCGTCCGCTCGGGCTCGGCTATGCCAATCTCGGCGCGCTGCTGATGTCGCTCGCGCTGCCCTACGATTCCGATGGCGGGCGCGATTTCTGCGGCGCCATCACCGCGCTGATGACCGGCGAAGGCTATGCGCAATCGGCTCGCATCGCCGAGCGTATGGGCCCGTTCGGCGGCTACCCGCGCAACCGCGAAGCGATGCTCGACGTGATCCGCATGCACCGCGATTCGCTGCGCCCGATCAAGGAAGAAAACGTCCAGCCTTCGCTGCTGCGCGGCGCGCAGGAATCGTGGAACACGGCGCTCGAGCTGGGCGAGAAATTCGGCTACAAGAATTCGCAGGTCTCGGTGCTGGCGCCGACCGGCACGATCGGCTTCATGATGGATTGCGATACCACGGGCATCGAGCCGGATCTCGCGCTGGTGAAGCAGAAGCGGCTGGTGGGCGGCGGCGTGATCAAGATCGTCAATAACACCGTGCCGCAGGCGCTGATGCGGCTCGGATATGCGCCGGAAGACGTCGCGAAAATCGTGGACTACATCGACGCCAACGGCACGATCGAAGGGGCGCCAGGACTCAAGCCCGAGCACCTGCCCGTGTTCGATTGCTCGCTCGCGCCGATCGGCGGCGGCCGCTCGATTTCCTGGCGCGGCCATCTGCGCATGATGGCCGCGGCGCAGCCGTTCCTTTCCGGTGCGATCAGCAAGACCATCAACATGCCCGAAGAATCCTCGGTCGACGACATCATGGAAGCGTATATTGAGTCCTGGCGATACGGGCTCAAAGCCGTCGCCATCTACCGCGACAATTCCAAGCGCTCGCAGCCGCTTTCCGCCGCCGGCAAGAAAGAAGAGGAAAAGGCCGCCGTGGAACCCACCCCTTCCAAAGCCGAAGCGCCCGTGCCGCAGCAGCAGGATCTATTCCCCGGCACGAAGCGCCGCAAGCTGCCGGCCGAACGCAACTCGATCACGCACAAATTCTCGATCGGCGGCCACGAAGGCTACATCACCGTCGGGATGTACAAAGACGGCCAGCCCGGCGAAATTTTCATCAAGATGGCCAAGGAAGGCTCGACGCTTTCCGGCATCATGGACGCGTTCGCGCTTTCCGTCTCGATTTCGCTCCAGTACGGCGTGCCGATGCGCGCGCTGGTGGACAAATTCGTGAACGCGCGCTTCGAGCCCTCCGGCTACACGGGCAATCCTGATATCCGTTACGCGAAGTCGATTGTGGATTACATCGGGCGCTGGCTCGGCGGAAAATTCATTTCGCCGGATTATCTCGATCACGAGGGCGCCGCCGCGGAAGCCGACGTCACTCCGCCGGCAAACGCCGCGGGCGGCAAGTCTCCCGCTTCGGTCACGGTGATGAAGGCGGCGGACCCCGATCCCTCGACACGCCCGCGCGCGGCCATCGACGATGCGCCCTATTGCTCCGAGTGTGGCATGCTCATGACCCCGAACGGCAGTTGCTACAAATGCACCAATTGCGGCTCGACCTCCGGCTGCAGCTAACTCGCGCGAAACAGTGCGAACACCGTTCGTCAGGGCACGGCTTTAGCCGTGCCGAAAGCGGCAGGGGAAGTCAGGGGTTTTAACCCCTGAGGTTCAGCGAACACAACTTACGGGCATCGAAGCTACACTGCCCGAGGGCGTCCCGGAAATTTGGGACGTCCTTTTCGTTTCTGAAGAAAAACTATTCGCTGGATGCGGAGTTTGCCGCGGCGCTGCGGCGGAGCGAGCGGAGAGCGGCGTAGCCGATCAGAATCACGGCGCCTGCCAGCATGACCCATAGCAGAGCGTCGTGCTGTTCGGTCCATGGGCGCGGATCGGCCCAGGCCGAATTGATTTCTTCCGGGCCGAGTTCGGCGGGCACGGCGCTCACCATCTGGTTGCGTTGCAACCGGCGCGCGAGATCGTACTGGGGCCACTTGGCCTCATGCTGACCATAAATCAGCCGATAGCTGCGCCCGGGCTGCTGCACGAAAATGACGTGCCGCGGGGTCGTGTACAGATGCGGGATGGCGCCGCTGAGCGGGGCGTCGTTGTGATTCACGATTTCGACGCGCCAGTAGCGATAAGGAGAATCATGGGGCACGTCGATGGAAAGCTGTTCCGCGACGGCGTCGCCCTGGCGACAGCGATAAATCTCGCCGCCCGGGTACAGTTGCCATTCTTTATTGTCCGCGCTCGCCGAGATTTCCACGAAGCGAATGAACTCCGCCGGAGCCGCTACTTCAAATTTGATTTCGGAAATAGGCGGGCTCGCAGCGCCCAGGTCCGCCGTCCACACGCTGCGCCCGGCCGGAGGCTGGCTCGCGGGCTTCATATTCGCCGGCACGAGGGCGCGCTCCGGCGGCTCCGTAATCTGGTGGAGCACGTTGGCGCCCGAGACGGGGAACTGCTTTTCGCCGTCCAAGATTTGCAGGCGCAGGAATTTCGCGTTGTTTTCGGAATAGGGCACTGTCTGCGTGCCTCTATGACCCTCCTTTTGAAAGTGGAAGATGGGGGCGCGCGGCTGGACGAGCCGCCAGAGGCGCGCGTCGTCGCTCGCATCCACGCGAACCCATTCGATGTAGTCAGTTTCCGGGGTCTGAATTTCGACGGCGTTGTGAAAGGGCGCCTGTCCACCGATGTCGATCACCACTTGTGTGTAATGCCCTTCAGCGAAACTACGCTCGTGAAGAGTCGTCGCAAGCGAAACGATTTTCGCGGCTCCACCGCGCTCGAATCGGACGTAAGGAATTTCCCGGGCCCGATCATCGATCACGCGCACGTCGGCGAGTGAATAGGAGCCACTCGCGAAGGCCTCCGCGGGGGCGGTGACGCTGGCGAGCCGCGGCGCTTCAGCCGGCGGCAGCTCGATCGCGCGCGAATAGCGCCAGTATTTCCACGCGGAGGGAAGCGGCGCGCCGCCGGCGATGAAAAGGACGAGCGGAAGCGCTGCCGCTCTCCGGAATGCCGGTGACAGTTCGCGCGCGCGGCTCCTCACGTTTTCTTCTCGCTCGATTGGCGCGCCCAATACCGCTGGTAGTAAAACGAAATCAGCAACAGCGCAAGCCCCAGCAAAATGAACGACACGATGCGATAGAACCGCTCGAGAAACGAAAGATCGAACAGAAAAACTTTCCCGATCACCACGCCCAGCAAAGTCAACGCTTGCCAGCGCAGCACCGCCGATTTCCTCCAAACGCCTGCTACGAGCAAGCCGAGCGCGTAAACCAGCCAGAGGAGCGAGAGCGCGAGCTCTTGCGCGAGGCTTCGGTCAATCCCGAGCGAAGGCATGCGCCCGAACAAATCCCAGACTTCGAGAGACAGCGCGGCGACGGCATAAATATTCGCAATTACGGCCGCGCCGAGAAACACTTTCGACTCCGATTCGCCGAGTTCGACGGGGGACGTGCGGGCAAACCAGCATGCCATCAGAACGCATGCAACGCACACGGCGAAGGCGGCGAACCGCGCGTTGAATAGAAACTGCGGCGCGGGAATGGGAAAGAACGCCAGCCGCGCGAGCGCGACCGCCAGAAGCACAAAACCGGCGGCTCGCAGCGCGCCGATCCGGATGCGCAAGCCGCTCCAGATGAGAATCGCTCCTTCGATGGCCCAGCCCATGGTGATCCAGCGGCCTTCGAGCCGGACGGGAATCGTGAGCGTAACGAAGGTTAACGCGAGCCCGGCGAAAAGAACTCGCGCGACGATCGCCCCGGAACTCGCCTTTTGCGGCAACGCGCGCTCGGCAGCGAGATGCGCGGCGGCGAGCAAGAGCATGGCCAGCGTGAGCGCCCAGCGATGCTCCGGCCAGAGCATCGCGCGCAGAGCGATCAGATACATCAGCGCATTCACGAGCACGATTCCCGCTTCGAGCTGCGAAAGTTCGCCCTCGCGCCAGCTCCGAACGACGGGCAGCGCCGCGAAGAGCAGGAAAAACAGTGTGGCGAAGAGGATTGTCGTTTGAAGCGCGTCGGGGCGATAGAACTCTTCATACCAGCCCCAGAAATAAACCAGCGTGGCGGCGAATTGAATGGGCGGGAGCGTTTTCCAATCGCGCACCCGCGCCAGCGCCAGCATTCCCGCTCCCAACGCGAGCAGGTAAGTGAACAGCGCGACCTCGTGGTTCTCACCGGTGCTGAGGATCGCAGGAGTGAGCGCGCCGCCCAGAAGACCGAGGAAAGCGATCCGCTCGGAATTGCGGCCGATGGCGACGAGGGTGGTTGCGGCGGTCACCACGATCATCATGGCGAAAGCGGCGGATTGCGAAAATATCTGGTAGTAATGCCAACCTGCCCAGAGCGAAAGATACAGGATGGCGGCGCCCAGCCCGGCGATTCCCTCGGAAAAATACCGGTAGCCTTTTTCGAGGAGGCGCTGGCTCCAGGGGAAAAGCGCGGCTCCCGCCAGCAGTCCGATACCCACGCGGCCGCGCGGGCCGATCCAATTGTTGTCGAACGCGTATTTCAGGAAGAAAGCCACGCCGACCAGCAGCGCCACGATGCCCGCATAGTTCAGCCACCGGCCACCGATGAGAGCTTCGAGTCCCACATCCGGTGCGCTGCTCGGGGCCTTCGGTGCCGCTACAGCCGCGAACATCGGGGGCCGCACTGGAGGCGGTGATGGCGGCGCGACGCGTGGCGGCTCCAGCTTTGGCCGACTCGGAGCCGGAGGCGCGGCAACCGGCGGAGCGGACACCGGCGCAGCGCGTTCTGGAATTGCAGGAGGAGCACTCTTGAGTGCGGCGAGCGATTTTTCGAATCCGTCGAGCCGTTGCTCAACACTATAAAGCCGGCTGAGGATTTGCTGCATCTGCCCGATCGCGCCCCTCAGCTCCTTCACGCCCAAAAACGCGGCAATCGAGAGGATGGGCACAGCGATGAAGAAGAAGAGCGCCAGCAGGCCGATGAACGGCGTGAGAGCTTCCATGGGCGAGCGGGGGAATTCCCGCGTGGCGCATTACACCATAGCAAACCGCGCCGGGCAACGAGCTTCCGCCCTCTTTCGCCCATCGCGTTCACTGAATATTCTGCGCGATGGTAAGATGAGGCGCCGGCGAAGCGGTCCGGCGCAAGCGCATGCTTCCCACGCGGCAACTCATCCCTCCGCTCACGCTGCGGGCACCTGAAGGGAAAACGATTCGTTCCGGTGACTTCAAACAGAAGAAGAACCTGTTCATCGCGTTTCTCGATGTGGATTGCGCGCCGTGCGACGAATTCCTCGCCGAGGTCGCCCGCCGCGCGGGAGAATTGCGCGAGAGGCAGGCCGTCGCGCTCATCGCTTTTCTGGCGCCCGTGCCGCTCCCAATCGCCGGCAGATTGCCCGCGGAAATCATCGCGGGTTCGGATATTTCCGGGCGCGGGGCGCAGGCGTTCTTGGGAGATGACGCTTTCTTCTCGAACAGCTTTGTGCGAACCGGCGTATTTCTGGCGGACCGCTACGGCGAACTCTTTGCCCAGTGGTCCGTCGTGAGGCACAAGTTTCCACCGATGGACGAACTCTTCCGTTGGCTCGACCAGATCGAAATTGCCTGCGAGGAGTGCGGCGCGTCGGAGTCCGCAGCCGCGTGGCAGCGCCCGCCGGACGAAGCCAAATAAAAAGGGGGCTCTTTCGAGCCCCCGATTGCTCTACCCCCAAGATTCCGGTTTCGGCGCGGCGAAACCGGCCCACCCCGGGATAAGAGACAGCCGCAGGTTAGTGTGCAAGCACGCTGCCAGGGCACGTCAAATTCATCAAACGGTCTAGGTGATTGTCGGCGTGGGACTTAGCAGAAACCGCCCTGTCCAGCAGATGCGTTTCATGGCCGGCAAATCCATTTTATTAAAACTCTAACGGCCAATTCTATGTTCTTTGGAAGGAATCCAAATTTGCGACTTTGCGAGGGGTGACGATTGTTCCGGCCGATGAGTAACCGAACGCTTTCGCGTGTGTCCGATTCCGAAATCGGTGAGACAAAGGATGGTTAAGCGGCTCCGGCGGTTGATATCTTCGCCGCCTTCGCGTGCTTCCAGCGTTTCCACCCCAAGCGCGCCGGAAAGAAAAGCACGGCGGCCCAGAGGAGCAGCGTTGGGCCGGCTGCGAGCAGCCAGACTGCAAATCCAATCAAGGATTCAACGACATCGTGGTAGCCCTGCACCACGGCATTATGGAGGCGCGTCGCCGTGGAAGGCGGCGCGACCTGAAGGCTGGCGCGGAAATCCTCGTTCACGTTGAGTTGCACCGTGGCGTAGTCCACACGCGTCTTCAATGTCCGCCGGTCCGATTCCATCTGCTCGATCTCGCCGCGCACGCGCGCGATCTCTCTTTCGACTTCGAGAATGTCGTGGACTTTCCCGGTCTTGGTGCGGAGCACTTCCACCAGACGCTGCTCGGTCACCTGCGAATTCTTGAGCCGGACCACGAGATCGGTATATTGCTTCGAAACCTCTTCTCCTGATTGCGATTCCTGCTCGACGCGGCCGAGCTGTTTGAGCTCTGCAAGAGCACCGTCCAATTGAGGCGCTGGGATCCGGAGAGTGGCGTTTAGATTCCGTGCGGCATCTTTGGGCGAAGACGTATTCAGCTCGCCGATGTAGCCGTGATGCCGTGCGACGATATCTTTCACGGTGTTCTCGACCGGCGCGAAATCTTTCGCCACGATGGAAAGCGCCGCAGTCCGCGCGATCATCGGCGCCTGTTGAAAAGTGGAAGCTTGGTCAGAACTTGCCTGGCCATCGACGTTAAATGCGTTTTCCGCGTGGTCGCCGATACCATGGGTCAGGCCATTTGAATCCGGGGCCACACGAGAGCGTTGGTCAGTGATGGGAGGCGGCGCGGGCGCGCGGGATTTCGCTTCTTTCTTCACCTCCAGTTTGCCTAGTGTCCCGTCGCCCGGAACATTTCCAGAGCCTGTCTCAAGCCAGGTCTTGTACCCAACGGCGTGCGACGAAGCGATGCCGTGATCTCCCCGGTAGCGGAGAACCGAGACAGTCAGCGTCAAAAAGAGAACGGTTGCGACCGCGCCGCTGAGGGCCCAAGCCCAGGGACGAGGGCGAAGCCAATTGCGCACAGCGTCAAAGCGCCCCAGCGTCGGCTTAATCGCACGGACCCCGGCAGCGGGCGATTTCCTGAAGGCATTTTCTCGCGCGGCCTTCAAAACGTTCGCGCTCAATCGCTCCGGCGTTGCGTCCACTTCCCACGCGGCCAATTGATCCGACACGCGGCGGAGGCCGGCAGAGACTGCCCGGCACTCGGCGCAATGATCGAGATGCGCGGCGAGCGCGGAGGCGCGCTGCGGTTCGAGTTCGCCGTCGAGATAAGCCATGATCTCCTCGGGTTCAAAAGTGTGTTGAGCGGAGCGGTTCATCGCAGCACCTCAAGCTTCATCGCGCGCGGGGAGCAGTTGTTCTTTGAGCGCCATTCGCGCGCGGAAAAGTCGCGAGCGCACCGTATTCACCGGCAGCCGCAACACGCCACCGATCTCGGTGTAGCTCAGTTGTTCGTATTCGCGCAGCATCAAAATCTCCCTGTCTTTTTCCTCGAGACGCCGGAGCGCATCGCGCACCCACAGCGTCGCTTCGGTATTTTCATGCGCCGGCGGATCGGCAGCGGCATCATCCTTAGCTACTTCGCGCCCCGCTTTGCGCCTGTCCGCTGAAACGAGATTGATTGCAATGCCGTAGAGGTAGCTGCGGAATCCGGCGCGCGGCTCATAGCGGGCCACATTGCGCAGCAGGGCCAAAAAACACTCCTGCGTCAATTCCTCCGCGCGCGCGGGATTCTCGAGCCGCCGGCGAAAAAAACCGTAAAGCGGGTCGCGATAGCGCTCAAAAAGCTCGGCAAAGGCTTCCTGCGAGCCCGCTTGAAATTCGAGGATCAAATGGTCGTCGCTATTCATGCGATGCCACGCGCCCTTTTCCCGACGACTGCCGCGCCATGCTGCCGAATGCCGTGCCTTCCTCTCTTAGAATGCCGTGAGTGGCGAAAAAGTTCCCCGGCAGGCCCTCATTTCGATTGGCAGAATTCGCTGCCAGTGTGAGAACGGTCGTGATGCAATTTCTTGCGGGGTGGGCGTCAGGCGCCGATGGAGGATTTCAGCGCTGAGGCAAGCGTGTCGGTCCAGTGCACGACGTCTTCGTTGCGTTCGGCTTCGACCATCACGCGCGCCAGCGGCTCGGTGCCGGAATAGCGAAGGACGATGCGGCCGGAATTGCCCAGTGCATTCTCCGCTTCCGCAAGGCGCTTGGAGACTTCCGGCAGCGAATCGAGCGCGGGCTTCGATCGCACCCGCACGTTGACGATTTTCTGGGGAAAAATCTTCATGTCCGAAACCAGCGAATCGAGCGGGCCGAGAAGCGAAACGAGGGACGCGATTTTCACGGCGGTCAGCATGCCGTCGCCGGTGGTGGCGTCGTCGAGAAACAGCACGTGGCCGGATTGTTCGCCGCCGAGGTTGGCGCCGATGCGCAACATTTCTTCGAGGACGTAGCGGTCACCGACAGCTGTGCGAAGGAAGCGGATGCCCGTTTCTTCCAGCGCGCGCTCGAGCCCCAAATTTGCCATCGTGGTTCCAACGATCACATTCCCCTTGAGTTTCCCCTTGGATTGCAGGTAGCGCCCCGCGATCAGCAGGACGCCATCGCCATCGACGCGTTTTCCCGAGGCGCTCGAAAAAATCGCGCGGTCCGCGTCGCCATCGAACGCCACTCCGAGCGCCGCGCCGCTTTCGACCACGCGTTTTTGCATTCCTTCGGGATAAAGCGCGCCGCAACCGGCGTTGATGTTGCGGCCATCGGGGGAATCGTTGATGGCAATCGGCTCGGCGCCCAGGGAACGAAACAAACGCGGCGCAAGCTTGCTCGCCGCGCCGTTGGCGCAGTCCAGGACGATTTTCATTCCTGCGAATTTCGCGCCGGGCAATACTCCTTCGCGCAGCCCGGCGAGATAATCTTCGTGCAGCTTTTCGTCGCCATCCTGGTGCGGCGCGGATCGTGCAACGACGGCCGATTTCTGAGAAAGGATAGCGTCTTCCAGTTGCGCCTCGACGGCGTCCGGAAATTTCATTCCCGAGGACGCAATCAGCTTTACGCCGTTATCGTGATACGGGTTGTGCGACGCCGAGATCACCACGCCGGCGGAAAATCCCTCGCGATGAACGAGCCAGGCGACTCCTGGCGTTGTCAGCACGCCCACCGAAACAGGCTCGGCTCCGGCGGCGCTCAATCCGCAGGCGATTTGCCCGGCGATGTGCGGGCCCGACTCGCGGGTGTCGCGCCCGACGAGGACTCGCGGACGTGGCTGCTGCGCACGCAGGTACTCGCCCAGGGCGAGCCCGACGCATGCGACCGTCAAATCATCCAGCGGATATTCGCCCGGGATGCCGCGGATGCCGTCGGTGCCGAAAAGTTCCTTGGCCATTGGAAGTGTGGCTCGCGCCTCCCGGGATACAGAGCCAGCGATTCTAACATTGCCGGCGAAGGCTTCCGTGCAGCGCGGAGTGCGAAGCAGGCGAAGTGGTCACCTTGGTGATATTGCGAGCCATTGTGCCGGGGAGCACACAAGCCCCGCTTCGCCGCGGGCTGTGCTATCGTACGGCGTTACCCATGGAAGAAACAAAAGTAATCAGTCGAAGCTCGGCGAGCGCGCGAATCATCGCGGCCGGAATCGTCGTCGCGTTTTGCTACTGGGCTTCGACGGTGCTGGTGACGCTGCTCGTGGCGGTGCTGATGGCGTATTTCCTCGATCCGCTTGTGACATGGCTCGAAGAATTGCGCGTGCCGCGCGCGCTGGGCTCGCTGCTGATCGTACTGGCCACGATCGCCTGCTTCGTCGTGGTCGGCTGGGTGCTGGTGGAGCGCGTAGACCAGTTTGGCCGCGACTGGCCGCAATACCGCGCGCCGCTGCGCGCCGCGACGAACGCAATCGAGAAGAAGCTCGAAAGCTTCGAGGCGCACGTTTCCGAGATTGAACCCATTGAGAAGGGCGGCCAGCGGGTTGTCGAAGTGGCCGAATCGCATCCAGTACGCGCGGCTCTGTTTTCGAAATTGGGCTCGCTTTACTCGTTCGTGCTCGCTGCGACGTTCGTTCCGTTCCTGCTGTTTTTCATGTTGGCCGCGAAACGCCAGGTGTGGCACGCCACGATGCAATTGTTTCCCACGACGGAACGGACCCAGGTGAAGCAGACGCTCGCGGACGTGACGCTGGTGCTGCGCAGTTACGTGGTCGGGACGGCGCTGGTGGGGCTCGTGCTTGTTTTCGCGAGTTGGATGGTGTTTCTGGTCCTCGGGTTGGAATTTCCATTTCTGGCGGCGCTCGTTTCCGGCCTGTTCAACCTGATCCCCTACCTGGGCGTGGTGCTCTCGTGGCTGCCGCCGGTGCTGATCGGGCTGAAGCAGTTCCACACGCCGGGGCCGTTTATCATCATCTGCGTGGTGCTCACATTCCTGCATCTGGTGACAGCCAACTTGCTGATTCCGGCGCTGGTGGGCTGGCGCGTCCGCTTGAATGCGCTGGCGCTGACGGTGTCGCTGCTCTTCTGGGGCTGGCTGTGGGGAGCAATGGGGCTCGTGCTGGCAATCCCGATCACGGCGGTGATCAAGGTAATCTGCGACCACGTGGAGAGTATGCAGCCGGTGGGCCGCTGGCTCAGCGGTTAGTCGTTCGCCTGCACACGAAATTCAGCCCACGCTGTGAAGACGCTCGACGATGCGCCGGAGCTCCGCGGCGTCTGCCGGCTCTTGCAAGAGCCGAATCGCGGCAATGCCCGCTGCTCCTGCCCGCAAGCATTCCGGCGCATTTTCTTCGTCGATGCCGCCGATCGCAATGACCGGAAGACGAATCGCAGCACAAACTGCCGCAAGCGCTGCGACACCCTGTGGCGCTCCGAATGCGGCTTTTGAAGGCGTCTCGAAGACCGGTCCAAAGATCACGTAATCGGCGCCCGCCATTTCCGCTTCTTTCGCATCTTTCAGGCTGTGGCACGATACGCCGACCAGAAATCCAGCGGGCGCATTCCCGGCGCGGCGCCACCTCACCACTTCCGCCGCCGGAACAGATTCGTGCCCGAGATGCACGCCCGCAGCTCCTGCGGCCAGCGCCACGTCGAGCCGGTCGTTGACGATGATGCGAGCAGCAACCGTCTCTACGGCTCCTCGCGCCAGACCGAGCAGCTCGCGGCCCGGCAAATCCTTCTCGCGAATTTGAATCCAGTCGACTCCGGCAGCCGCAGCGGACTGAATTCTCGCGAGCAGGTTCTGCAATGAGGCGCCCGAGCCGAGTGCTTTCCGATCGGTCACGTAGCAGACGATAGGCCGGGAGTCAGGTGCGGGTGGCAACGGCGGAAGTCCGTCGGCGGAAGGCCTCGAGCGCCAGGAACACGTTCATGATTCCCAATCCGGAGATCGCTCCGCGGACATAGGCATTCTTTACGAAAAATCCGAGCACGGGGTACTGGTAAAGAAAATAATTCGCCTCCCAGAACTCCGACCACGGTACGAGGATCAGCACCAAGCCCATCTCGAGCCAGGCCAGGAGGAGGATAACGCGCAGCAACCGGTTGAGCATCAGGATACGGATTATGGGAGATTCGCGGCAAGGGAGCAACTGCTGGCTATTCAATAGGCTGGAAGAAATCAGGGAATTCAGTCAGGGACGCGATCACCGTTTTTGAAGCTCAGCGATGCGGTCGGAAACGTCGCGGTAGTCGATGTTCATCGCATAGACCTGGCGGAAGCTGTCGAGCGCTTTATCGGAGTCTCCGGCCTCTTCCAGCGCGACCCCCAGATCGTAGCGCAGCGCGAGGACCGTCTCCTGCTCGAGCCCCGGCACTTCGAGCGCCTGCTGATACCACAGCGACGCAATCTTGGGTTCGCCTTTATCCATGAAGC
The DNA here is from genome assembly GCA_035624115.1 of Candidatus Sulfotelmatobacter sp. GTDB lineage: Bacteria > Acidobacteriota > Terriglobia > Acidiferrales > UBA7541 > Palsa-295. The sequence goes on from DASPSD010000005.1 coordinate 26,707, forward strand.
AGAGCCCCAGGAGCGTCGAGCAATTCATGGCGTAGCGGAAAGGCTTCCCCTTCTGTACAGCTTTTGCGACCCGCTGGAATTCTCCGATGGCCTCGTCGAGCAGGCCCATCTCGCGATAAGCGATCCCAAGGTTGTAGTGGGTCTCGAGATCTTCATCTTCTTCGCCCAACTCTCCCAGTTCATTGCGAAATTCCTGGAAGACTTCCGCAAGCTGGTTCAGGCTTTCGGCGGTCGCTTCGGGAACAGGCGCGCTGGCAGGCGCCACAGGCGCGGCGGCCACCGGCTCCGGCACGGACGCGTGAGTTTTCGGTGAGCTGGCGGCGATCACCGGCTCGCGCTTGGGGGCCTCCATGTCTTCGATTTCGGCGACTAATTCGCTGATAAAGTCTTCGGTGGTGGCCGGCCCGGACTTGCTCTCCACCGGAGCGGGCGCAAGTTCGAGCTCGAAATCGCCATTCGTCGGAGCCACCTCTTGCGCCACCGGCGTTTCCTCGGCGGGCTGCTCCACGATCTCAATTGCTGGTTCGGAGGCGGCGCTCTCCGCGGATTCCTGCGCTACGACCGGTTCGGGTGCGGATTCTGGTTCAGCCGTAATCTCAAATTCGGCGGCGGGCTCTTCCAGCAGGATCTCTTCTTCAGGTGCGGGAGCCGTCGGCTCCGGCTTGATCTCCGGCTCGGGCTCGGTCTTGGCCACAGGCGCAGCCGGCTGAGGCTCGGCAACCTCCTGCACCATGGCCTCCCATTCGTCGGAGAGGTCCACTTCCTCTGGGGCGGCTGTTGCTTGCGGAGCGGCGGCGGCAGGCGCCTCCACCTCAGGGTCCAGCGCCACGGGAGCCTCCGCACTTTCGGGCTCCGGCTCGGGCTCGGCCAGCGGAATCTCGAATTCCACTGTAGCGGGCGGCGGCGGTGCGGGCTTTTCCGCTTTGGCCGGCGGAGCTGGAGGCGGTGCAGTTTCGACAGCCGATGCCTGTTGCGCAGGTTCCGGAGGCGCGGCAGCGACCGGCGGCGCCATTTCCACAGGTGCAGGGGGCGCAGCAGCCGCCGCGGGCAATTCCGCTTCGCTGATTCCGGCTGCCTTCTGGAAGCGCTTCCGGAGTTCCGCGAAACGGTCGGCATTCACTGCATCGTGGCGCTCTCGATGAATCTGTTCCAACTGGGCGGCCAACCCGGCAGTGCGGCGCTCATCGCCGGCGCCAAGGTACAGGTCGAGCAGCCGCTCGAGCGTCGGAGTATGCCGCGGAGCGCGCTGGAGGACGTTTTCGAGGAGATGAGTGGCTTTCTGAGTGAGGCCGTAGCTCGAAAACAGGTCCACATCCGTGAGCGCCTGCGCGATGTAGCGCTGCGTTTCTTCGTCCAGCGTCTCTTCCGTGATAGGAGGCGGCGCGGAAACCTGTTCTCCCACCGCTGCGACTGTCACTTCCGGCGGCGCTTCTACAGCCGGACCGGGAGGAGGCGCCTCGCCGGTGGGCACGGGCTCGGGGGCTCCGCCTGTGCGCGCGCGAAGCTGGTTCAGGCGTTCAACCAGCCGCTCGTCGTCCTTGTTCTTTTCAATCAGTTCCTGGAGCAACTCCTCGGCGCGGGAAAGATTTCCGCCGGCTGCATACGCATCGGCAAGCTGGCTGATGGCGAGCGGCAGCTCGTGCGAGTTGCTCGTATGGCGGCAGAAATCCACGAGCATTTCGAGCGGCTCCGGCCGGCCGGGTGCATGCGCGGTGATCGATCCGAGCGCTTTGTGGAATTTGTCCTGCTCGCCTGCTTCGATCATCGGGTCGCGAAGTTCGCGCAAAAGCGGAAGCGCCGCAAGGGTTTGCCCGGATTCAATCAGCGCCTCAGAAACCTTGAACAGGGCGCTCCAGTGGTCGTGGCCGCGAGCAAGCTGTTTCCGGGCGCGATCGGCGGCCGCTTTCGTGTCGCCGGACTTGAGCTCGAGATCCAGCAGAAGGTTCGTCACTTCGCCGCCGGCTTCGGCTTCCGGATGGCTCTCGAGAAGCTTGACGGCTTGCGCGCCTTTGCCGCTCGCGCTCATCACCTTTACTTTCAGAAGGAGGGCCGCAGCATTTCCGGAATCGACTTCGAGCGAGCGCTCGATCAGTTTCTGCGCCTCGTCGAGTTCGCCCCGTTCAAATAGCCTCTGCGCGTACGCCAGGTACGTGTGGGCCGCTTCCTTTTTTTGGCCCATCACGTTGTACAGCTCTGCCAGCCGCATCTGCACGCGCAGATTTTCCGGCTCCACTTCGAGCAGGCGGTGCAGCACCTCGACGGCCCGCTGCGCGTGATTGGCTTTCAGGTGGGCCTCGGCGATTTGCAGGAACAGCGGCCGGGCCTCGCTCAGCACTCCTTGCTGGACGTACAAATCCGCCAGCCGCTCGAGCGGGGCCAGTTCATTCGGCGCCAGCTTGGCGATCTTTTTGTAAATCGCGATGGCTTTGCTGTTGAAGCCGTCATTCAGATAGACCTGCGCGAGCCGCTCAAAATATTCGACAGCTTGAGACATGTCGCTCTGGCGGGCAAACAGGTCGCCCACGGTCATCAGCGTGGCCTGGTCTTTCGGATCGTTGCGGAGGATTTGCTGATATTCGGCGATGGCCTGGGCTACTTTGCCCTGGTTGAGGTACTTCAGCGCATTTTCCTGCGCCTTGATCTTATTGAAGGCCATGGATGATTTGTGCCTGCCCGGTCCAACCTGCCGCGGGCAGTCTGTTCCCGCCGCCTATCCGGCTCAAAACGCAAGGTTAGCACGCGCGAAAAACGAGGGTCTATGCGCCGCCGCGCGCGTGGTGACGAAGGGGATAACACCGAGTACCATCTGCGGGAAAGCCGGCGGGAGTCTCAGACGGGCGAAATATTTAGCGGCAGAAGAGGCAACGGGTCCTGCTTTGCGCCCGCCGCCCAGCACCCGGCTTCCCGTACCGGGGCATACGAAAACCGATGCAGCGGCGAAGGACCATGCCGGCGCAGCGCCTCCAGGTGATCCGGCGTGCCGTAACCCTTATTTTGCGCCAGGCCGTATTGCGGATAGAGCTGGTCGAACTCTTCCAGTCGGCGGTCGCGTTCCACTTTTGCAAGAATCGAAGCGGCCGCAATTGAGACCGACCGGGCGTCGCCGTGGATCAGCGCTTTCTGTTCGATCGGCAAATCGATTTCGATGGCGTCCAGAAGGAGATAGTCGGGAAGAGGACAGAGCTGCGAGACGGCGGCAACCATCGCTTGCCGGCTCGCCTGATAGATGTTCCAGGCGTCGATGCGGCTCGCCTCGATTTCGGCGGTAGCCCAGGCGAGCGCGTGTTCGCGGATGCGCTGGCAAAGTTCCATGCGCCTTTCGGCGCTCAACTTTTTCGAATCGTCCAGCCCGACAATGCGCCGCTTCGGATTCAGGATCACGGCCGCGGCTACCACGGGCCCGAAGAGAGACCCGCGTCCCGCCTCGTCCAGCCCGGCGATGCGCAGCCAACCGTGCTGCCGCGCCTCGCGCTCGTACCGCGCAGAGCAAAGCCGTCCCATCGGCCGCGAATTCTAACACACGCCGCCGCCGAAAATTTTGGATGAGGAGAGGCAATTTCGAGGAAATGTGACGGGAGAGAAAACTGCGTGCTACTCGGCGCCGCCGGCGGCTACCTTCTCAAATGTCTCCACGCGTTTGATGCGCGCCGCCTTGCCTTTGCGCTGGCGCAGGTAATTCAGCTTCGCGCGGCGCACGCGGCCCTGTTGCACCACTTCGATCGAACTGATCATCGGCGAATGTACCGGAAAGATGCGCTCCACGCCGATTCCGAAACTTACGCGCCGCACCGTGAACGATTCGCCGAGCATTTCGCCGCGCCGGCTCATCACCACACCCTCAAACGGCTGGATGCGCTCTTTTTCACCCTCGCCTTCCTTCAACCGCACGTGCACGCGAACCGTATCTCCCGGGCGGAATGCGGGAAGGTCTTTGCGTAGTTGTGACTCCTGCGCCTTGGCGACAATCGGCTTCATTTCTAATATTCCCGGCAGACCCGCTCAGGTGGGGCCAGCGCACAGCAAACAATCAACAATTCTACCGAATTCCCGCCCGTTTGCCTACACCAATCTGCGTAACTTAACCAGGCGCGACATAGCCTTTCTCCCGTAGGGGCATCCGCCAGAAGTCTGGCGGACCGTGCCCGCGCCGCCGTCGTCCGGAGCGCTGCCCATTTCCTCTGCGCCGCCCGCAAGACCTTCGGCGTGCGGCTGCCCTACGCGGAGCCGAAGGGGAGCTTGCTCGACTGAACGCCTCCGTGACCTTCGCGCTTTTCTCTGTGCACTCTGTGTTGAGCGGCCTCAACCGGCGGCGTTAGTTGAAACACGGGGTGCACTGAGCAAACCGCCGAGCGCACGGAGGAACCGCAATGCATCGCTCCCCAATCTCAACGGCGCTGCCTTCGAGACCTTTGGAGGGCGGGAGCTTGCTCCCGCTTTGTTTTCAATAGCAGCGCAAAGCGTCCAATCGTCTCGGATACCGATAGGGCCCCATGGGGTTGCTGTTCTCTTGCATCCCGCTCTGGATTACAATGCGCCGCAACGGGGCGAGGGAGGCTGCCATGCATGCAGACCGCGTGGAACTCTCATGGGACCAGAATAAATCGAAGTGGCTGGTGCGCATTATTGCCGGCGAAGAAGTCCTTCGTCGCTATTGCGCCGCGCCCAAAACCGCCGATGACCAGGCGCTGCGCTCGGCCGCTCAGCAGACCGTCCGCGACGAAGGCTACGAGCCGAACGTCGGCGAAGTCACTATCCGCCGCTAGCCTGCGCCCGCGGCAGACCACGCTCATCGAATGTTGCGCGCCGATTTTACATCTTGCTGATGTCCGAGAATCTCCCGTAGCAGGCGTTCTTCTTCCTCACTGAGTACGGGCTCTGCAAGCAATTCGGGCCGGTTCCGCAATGTTTTCTCGAGTGCTTTCTTCCGGCGCCAGCGGCGAATCTCTGCGTGGTTCCCGCTCATCAGCACTTCGGGAACCTCCCACTCGCGAAACTTCTGCGGCCGCGTGTAATGCGGATAATCCAAAATCCCTCGAGCGACAGATTGGGAGTTCTCTTGTAGGGGCACGGCATGCCGTGCCCGCTCAGCTGCCGCTTCAAACTCACTGAACGATTCATTCACCGCCGAATCCTCATTCCCCAGCGCCCCCGGAATCAACCGCGTCACCGCATCCAAAATCATCGCCGCCGGCAATTCGCCGCCGGACAGCACGAAATCGCCAATCGAAATTTCCTCGCTCGCCAGATGCTCCGCCACGCGCTCATCTACGCCCTCGTATCGCCCGCAGATCAGCACAATCTGATCGAGTTGCGCGAATTTTCGCGCCGCGTCCTGCCGGAAAAGTTTTCCCGCAGCCGAAAGCAAGACGATCGCTGTCCCGGGCGGCACCGGCCTCGATACTCCGCCCTCGAGCACCGATTCCACCGCTTCAAACAGCGGCTCGGGTTTCATCACCATTCCCTCGCCGCCGCCGAAGGGCCGGTCGTCCACCGTGCGATGCCGATCGCGAGTGAAGTCGCGCAAGTCGTGGATGCGCGTCTCGATGAGCCCGGCTTCGCGCGCCCGGCGGACAATCCCGTAGTCGAGCGGCCCGCTGAAAAATTCCGGAAAAATCGTAATGATGTCAAACCGCTTCATTCGAGTCGTCGTGCCAGTTTACGCCATCAAATGGGGCTTAGGAATCGCGGTTCAATTCAAGGAGGCCTTCGGGCAGCGCCACTTCGATTTTTTTTCCTGCGATGTCCACCTGCACGCAGATTTCTTCCGCCAGGGGAATTTGAATTTCCTCGCGGCCCGTTCCGATCATCAGCAGAGGCGCGCCTTGCAGCGACTCGCCGGTGAATTCCACGCCTCGCACTCGGCCAAGCGGTTTGCCTCTTTCGGCCACTTCGCAGCCGACAAGATCCGAGATGTAGTAGCTGCCGTCCGGCAGCGGCATACGCTCGGCCAGCGGGATCTGCACTTCCAGCCCCACAAGTTTTTTCGCGTCCGAAATCGAATCCGAGCCGGCGAAATGAAAGATCGCCTGCCCGCCACGGCTTTGTGAAATCCAACAGCTTCGGATCGCGGTCTGGCGCGGCTCGGTTTTTCCATCCCACAAAGCCGCGGCCTGCAACTTCGTGAGCCGCGCCGGAAAATCAGTAAGAATTTCCGCGGCTACTTCGCCGCGGCGTCCGTGCGGCCGCAGGACGCGCGCCACCGTGACCCGCGCTGCGTCCGGGAAGTTCCCATCTTTTTGATCGCCTGCGTTTTGTGCCATCGGCGCTCTCGCTGCTCACTATCGCATTTCTCTCACGCGATGTTCAAATCCGTGCGTACAAAAAAATGCGGCGGCGAGAAATTCGCACACCATGGCCCCATCCTGTGAGGTGAAAATTCGAATGGAGTTTGCGTTCCCTGCAGCTTCTGGCGGGGTTACTCCAGAATTTCCAATGTAAACCGCTTTCGCAACTTCATCCCCGCCGCCCCCAGCAGGGTTCGAATCGATTTTGCCGTCCGCCCTTGCCTCCCGATCACTTTGCCGAGATCTTCCGGATGCACGCGCAGCTCGAGCACCGTCACCTGCTCTCCCTCCACCGACCTCACCTGCACTTGTTCGGGATGATCCACAAGAGCTTTGGCTATCTCTTCCACAAGTTCCTTCATCACACTTCCTCCGCGCCTGGCAGTTAGGCTCCGCGCAAACCTCTACGTGAGCTTGGACGAGCGCAACACACCGAACCGGCTGGGTTTGAGACGCGCTAGGCGGGTTTTCGGTTGCGGAGAAAGCTTCGGACCGTGTCGCTCGGCTGGGCGCCCTTGCCGAGCCAGTATTGCACGCGTTCGTGGTCCAAATTCACCGCGGCAGGCTTCTTCGCTGGGTCGTACGTTCCCACGATTTCCACGAAGCGCCCGTTCCGCGGCCGTGTCTTTTCCGTCACAACGACGCGGTAGAACGGGTGCTTTTTCTTGCCAATCCGCGACAACCGAATCATCAACACTCGCAATTCCTCCTCATTCCAATCCGCCCATTATACCGAAGCTGCCTGGATTCACCTATCGCATTCTCGTGTTGTACGGGCACCCCTCCCCGGCCGGTCCCATGACATTCTTTCCCATTTGCCCGGCGGAAAGTTCCCGTACTATTTCAGCCCGGCCAATTTTCCGACGCCGCGCAGTTTCATCTTGGCCATGCTGCCGTACTGCTTCATCATCCGGCGCATGTCCGCATACTGCTTGAGCACCTGGTTCACTTCCTGCACGGTGGTGCCGCTTCCGCGCGCGATGCGTTTCCGCCGCTTGCCGTCGATTAAGTTGTGATTGTTGCGCTCGGCGGCGGTCATCGAATTGATGATGGCCTCGACCGAGCGCAGCCGCTTTTCGTCCACCTGCGTGTCTTTGGGCAAGTTCGCAAACGGCCCCACCTTCGGCAGCATCCCCATCAATTGCTCGAGCGAGCCCATTTTTCGCAACTGCTTCAACTGGTCACGAAAATCTTCGAGCGTGAAATCGTCTTCGCGCAGCTTGCGCTCGAGCTCGCGCGCCTTTTTCTCGTCGATGGTTTTTTCGGCGCGCTCGATCAGCCCGAGCACGTCGCCCATCCCGAGAATTCGCGAGACGATTCGGTCGGGATGAAAGGGTTCAAGCGCGTCGTATTTTTCACCCACGCCGGCGAATTTCACGGGCGCGCCCGTCACTTTGCGGATGGAAAGCGCCGCGCCGCCGCGCGCGTCGCCGTCGAGTTTTGTAAGTACTACGCCCGTCACGCCAAGCTGCTTGTGAAATTCTCCGGCCGACCGCACGGCGTCCTGCCCGATCATCGCGTCGGCCACGAACAATATCTCCGCGGGATTCAGTTCTCGCTTCAGCATCCCGAGCTCGTTCATAAGCTCCGCGTCGATGTGCAGCCGTCCGGCGGTGTCGACCAACACCACGTCGTAAGCCGAAAGCTTCGCCTCGCGCAGCGCGCCACGCACGATTTCGAGCGGCTTGTCCGTGCCTGCGCCGGGCCACAGCGGCGTGCCCGTGGCTTTGGCCACTTGCGCGAGTTGCTCGCGTGCCGCGGGGCGGTAAACGTCCGTAGAAACCAGAATCGGGCGGTGGCCGTGCTCGCCGAGCCACTTTCCGATTTTCCCCGTGGAGGTGGTTTTGCCCGAGCCTTGCAGCCCCACGATCAGCCAAACCGACGGAGGCCGCGCGCCGAATTGCGGCTTCGCTTCACGCCCGAGCAGGTCGGCCAGCTCGTCGCGCACGATTTTCACCACCTGCTGGTCGGGCGAAAGTTGCAGCAGCACTTCCGCGCCGAGGGCTTTCTCGCGGACGTGCGCGATGAATTCATCCGCGACACCCAGGTTGACGTCGCCATCGAGCAGCGCTTCGCGGATCTCCGCGAGCCCCGCGTCCAGGTGCTCTTCGGTGAGCTTTCCCTGCCCCCGCAGGTTCTTGAACGCCCGCTGCAATTTTTCGGTCAGCGTCTCAAACATACGTTTGCCCGCTAGTCTTTAGACTCACCTCACAAAAGCAGTTCGGCTTCAGAGGCTAAAGCCCCCTCGTGGGCGGCTTTAACGGCGGGGTTGAAACCCCGCCCTTCCATGGCCGCTTAGGGGGTCGGAGCTTTAGCTCCGACATAGCAAAAACCGCGCGAAGCGCGAACCGATGCGCCGTATTTATCGCAGCAAGTAGTCCTGCAGCGCTGCCATCGCCTCGCATGAGATCGCGCCTGAATCCCGCCGCCCTTGACCTGCATTTCCTCAGGGGCTGAAGCCCAGTTCAGAGACGGCCTTTATGTCGGAGCTGAAGCTCCGACCCCCAACCAAAGGGAGCTTTTCCGCAACCTGTAATGCCCTGCCCTGGCGGAGGACGATAATTCCGATGGCATCCTCTCAAGCATCTCAATCATTCCCGCGCTCGCCGACCTGCCGAGTCCGAGCCGTCATATAGCCATTCACTTCCGCGGACGGCGCCGCCTGCTCGACAAACGTAAACGTGCCCTTCTCTTTCATTTCCCGCGCCGCCCGAATCATGGCGCCCAGAGCTGTGCGTGCAAGCGCTCCACCGACGCTGATCCTGCGCGCTCCGGCCGCCGCCAGCTCCGCCAGCGGAAAATTCGCGCCCTTCATTCCCGCCAGCACGTTCACCGGCTTCGGCGCCACCGCTGCGCAGACTTCGCGGATGGCATCAAGGCTCGCCAATCCCGGCGCATAGAGGACGTCCGCGCCCGCCGTGGCATAGGCCTTCAGCCGGCGGATCGTGTCGTCAAGGTCAGGGCGCCCATGCAGAAAATTCTCCGCGCGCGCTGTCAAGACGAACGGAAAGCCGACGCCGCGTGCCGCCTCGACCGCTGCCGCCACGCGTTCCACGGCCAACGAATGCGGATAAATCGGGCGCGCCTCATTCCCGCTGGCGTCTTCGACGGATCCACCGGCGATCCCGGTCGCTGCCGCCAGACGAATCGTCTCCGCGACAGTCTTCGGGTCGTCGCCAAAACAATTCTCGAGATCGGCATTCACCGGCAAATCGCTCGCTTCGGAAATTGCGCGGCAATGCGCGAGCGCTTCTTGGCGCGTCACCTGGCCGTCTTTCCGCCCGAGCGAAAATGCGAACCCGGCGCTGGTGGTGGCAAGCGCTTCGAATCCCAGCGCCGCCAGAATCCGCGCTGAGCCGGCATCCCAGGGGTTGGGCAGAATAAAAGCCCCCGGCCTCTCATGCAGCGCCCAAAATTTTTTCGCCTTCTCCGCCTGAGTCACGCTCATGGAAAGCTCTCCGTTCCCCGCCCCGTGAATCGGATTTCGATTCTAGGTGACCCGCCTGGGCGGGTCAACGCGAGCCGATTGCCCGACTTGAGGACCCGCTCTCGCCGCAAATCCACCCCCCATATTTGTGACGAGTAGAAATGATGCCGACCGTTTGTTTTCATCAAGTTACGCCGATTTCTACTCGGATCGAGTGACGAGTAGAAATTGTGTGCCGCGAGCCGGCTCCCCGTGGGCTGCGCCGCATGGAAGCCTTCATTGAGAAGCGGGCATTTCATGTAGCTCGCCTCTTCAGAGGCGAGGGTGTCTCGGGCCAGCTCAGGTCTTCTAGGTCCGAGCAAAACCGGGAGGCACAAACCGCGTAAGGACCGAGCTACATTCCGCAGTTTGGCCGTGCCCGGCCAGTTCCATTTTGGGAAACCAGGAAACCGGGCGGATTCCAAACACGGGGTCGGGTTGGCGATGGAAAAATTGTTCGTGCTTTGTTTTGAGTCAATTACGCGGGATTTCAATTTCTCGAGTTGGCGATTGAAAAAATCATAGCCTTTCATCGCCAGGGCAAGGGGGTACGCAGATTTGCGGGGAGTGGCCGGTTGCGGGTCCGAGTTGCGCTGGCCGATCATTTCCCGCGTATTTTACCACGCAGTTAACATCCTTTTCAAGAACTAGTACCTTGTAAAATGGGTGGATACAGCCGCATCAACTGAAACTCGGGCAGCCTCATACGCTCGTTGAAAGGGCGGCAGTCGAGGCGGGAGCCTCCCAGCGTCAGCCGAGGGAATGTGCAATGCCCAGCGCTAAAGCGCCTGATAAGAACAAGATCGTATTCCGGAGCGCTGAAGCGCTCCTCCCCCTGCTAAAGCAGGAGGCTCCCACCTGAAGAGTTGCAAAGGGCTTCGCGCGAAAGCCATCCACACCCATCAAGGCGTGGGCTCGCACTAGAAGGTCAACCCAAATCTCAATCGCGCCGGTTCGTTCTACCCGGCCTCTAATGGGGGGACAGGAACATCGCACATAGGTGTCTCTGGCTTGTTGTCCACCCAGAGCCCACTTTTTCCATGACAAGAGTCGCCCCGTAAGCGCAGTGCTCGCCGCACAACAGGAGGTATTTCATGACTGCGAACCGATGTGATTTATCGAAGGCGATCTCAGATAGAACGAGAATATTCGATTCTGGTCCGCGATTCGGACTGTCTTGAAATGAATCCTGCGCATCGGCGACGGATCTCGAGTCTCGCTGACGAAGAAGCGTTTTCTGTTCCTCGGAATCCAGAATTTTAAGCTGCCTTCCTTGGGTGATTTCTGGGCCGAATGTGTGAGATGCCCGGAGCGCCTCTGAGGGATCTCCTAGGTCGATTCCCACCAAACACGGACGCCCTTCCGGAAAGCCTTTGAAATCGAGGGGAATAGTCGTCTTTGCGAGGTTCCTGAAATCCAACGATGCAAGCCTGTCTAGGAATCCCCGATAGACGCTCAGTTGCTCATCGCTGACGGGCGGCGCGCTCAGAACGGGCTTGCTTTGCGGCGCACACGCAGGGGCAAAATAGATGCCTCCCAGAACTGTCACAAGGATCCTTCGAATTCTTAACATTTAACGTTGCCCTCAGAAGAGTAGTTTGAGGGCGGCAGGGCGAAAACTGGCCCCGTTTCCCGCGATGGAGTGTCGAACTCTTCACCAGCCAATCGGTTTGCTGTCGTCCCCCGCTTTACTTGATGCGGGCGACGCGGCCGGTGGTGGGGAAGCGCCTGAATTGCTCGGGGTCGTGGCCGGGGACCACACGGTCGGGGGAGCCGGCGAGCGAAATCATGCGCTGCTGGGCGGCGAGGTTGGCTGGAGCATCGGCAGGGTCGAACGTTGCACTGGGGCGGTGGGAGTTCAGATTTTCGTAGAGATAGCAATTATCTGAGGCCAAGACGTACGTGGGATCGCCCGCTACACGGATATATTGCGAGGCGTAGGTGTGGCGCGCTCCGGTGTAAGCGCGGATGCCGGGGAGAATCTCCACGTCGTCGCCATTGACGAACCGGAGTTGCCCGCGCGTATTGCGCCGCACAAGCTCGGCTACGTCGTCCGCGTCGATTCCGCCATGATGGCCGCCGGGCTGCCAGGCGTCGCCCGTGTAGTATTCGTATTCCTGCTCTTGGATCCAGATCGTCGCGTTGGGGAAGAGGTCGATTCCGCCCATGTGGTCCCAGTGGGCGTGGCTGATGATGATGTCGGTCACCGAGGAAGCGGAAACTCCCGCCTGCTTGACCGCTTCGTCCGGCGCCAGGTAATCGGTGACGCCGAAATCCTTCATGTACGGCTCGCGATGAAAGCCGCTGTCGAAGAGAATCGTGTGCCCGCCGCCTTCGATGACCCAGAAGACCATGGCGATGTCGATGGTCTGGTCTTTGGGCGCGCCCATCACCAATTCCTCGAGCGGAAATTTCGGAACCGTGGCGTAGCGGACCGCTTTGATCGTGTAGGCAGGAACTGTGTCCGCTGCGCGCTCTGGCGGGCCTGCGTGGAGCGGCCCGAGGGAGAGAATCGAAGTGAGCAGTGCTGCTGCGACGAAGATCTTTCCGCTCTTGGTGTTCACGGTCGTATCCCTCCGTACTTCAATTCCGCTCTAATCACGGCCGGCTCCGGTTGCAACTCAACTCGATTGGCGCGCAGAGCGCCGGTATTGAAAACAAAGCGGAAGCAAGCTTCCGCACTCCAAATGTCTCTGAGGCGGCGCATCAAGAGATAGGCTCGCTGTCCGGTGCTGTGCCAGGCTATCCTCGCACAATGGAAGACGCTGACAAAGCCGCTCGCGAGCGCGCCGGGCTGTGCGCCGACTGCATCTATGCGCGCCGGATCGAATCCTCGCGCGGCTCGAAATTTATTTTGTGCGAACGCTCGGCCACTGACCCGGCGTATCCGAAATATCCCCGCCTGCCGGTCCTCACGTGCCCCGGGTATACGCCGAGGTAAAATCCGGGCACGGCATGGATTCGGCTTCGCTCACCACAAGTGCCGTGCCCCTACGGGAAACGGCTGCCCGGGCGGTTTCCCGGCAGGGGTTCTCGACTCGACGCCAAATTCTTGACAACGATTGCATTCCCTGCTGCGTCTAACTACCATCACGGTGGGGGTTTTCGAGTTGATCTATCGGCAGGGGACAGCCCGGCGCATCCTGGCCACCTTTGTGGCGCTGCTGGTGGTGTCGTTTGCCCTTCAGGCAGCGGGGCACTGGCATGCGAAGGCCTACGAGGATCATCACTGCCGGGTTTGCCATTTGGCCCATTCCGCCACCGTTGACATGGATCAGGCCACGGCCCTGCCGGCCCCCGACCCAGCGATTCGGGCCACTCGAGCCGAGGCCGTGGATCCGTATCTGGCCCCGGTCCTGCCCCAGATTTCTTCGCGCGCTCCTCCGGCTTAGTCCAGCACTCACGCCTGGGAATTCATTTGCGCCCGGCCCGGAAACGGCCGCGGAACGCATTCATTCACACATTCCCATTTATCCTGTGAGGAGGATTTGATGCGAGTTGGCAATTTTCTCTTGGGAGTTCTTCTAAGTGTCGCCTGTTTGCCGTGTTTGACGCGCCCGGTGCTCGCGCAATCGAATTCGGGCGCAATTTCGGGGACAGTGCTGGATCCATCGGGCGGCGTGGTGGTGAACGCGAGCGTGAAAATCCACAACCCCGTGAGCGGCTATGAACGCACGGCGAAAACCGACGGCTCGGGCAATTTCAATTTCTCGAACGTGCCCTTCAATCCCTACCACCTGAGCGTTTCGGCGAAAGGATTTGCCGCGTACGCCCAGGACCTCGAGGTGCGCTCCTCGGTGCCGGTCAATGTGAAGGTGAGCCTGAGCATCTCCGGGCCCGACAGCACCGTGACGGTGGAAGGCGGCGGAGACCTGATTGAGACCGACTCCACCACTCATACCGACGTGGACCGCGAGCTGATCGAGAAGCTTCCGCTGGAGAGCCAAACCTCCTCGGTAAGTTCGCTGGTCACGCTGGCGTCGCCCGGCATCGCCGCCGATTCGAACGGACTGTTTCACGGGCTCGGCGATCACGCCGAGAATTCGTTTTCCGTGGACGGCCAGCCGATCACCGACCAGCAGAGCAAGGTGTTTTCCAATCAAATCCCAATCGACTCGATCCAATCTCTCGAAGTGATCTCCGGCGCGCCTCCCGCCGAATACGGCGATAAGACCAGCGTTGTGATCGTGGCTACGACGCGATCCGGCCAGGGCGTTACGACTCCCCACGGCAGCGTGACCGCTTCCTACGGGTCGTTCGGCTCCCCCAGCGGCGCGTTCGATCTTTCCTACGGCGGCCAGAAATGGGGCAATTTCATTTCGATCGGCGGCCTCAACACCGGGCGGTTCCTCGATCCGCCCGAATTCAGCGTGATGCACGATAAAGGGAACCAGGAAAATCTGTTCGATCGCGTGGACTATCAGATTTCGGGCGCGAACTCGGTGCATCTGAATTTTGGGTACACGCGGTCGTGGTTCCAGACGCCCAACTCCTTCGACGCCGAGTTCGCGTCGCCGTGGTTCGGCGTGGTGGTGGACGACGACGGCATTGGTCCCAATGGAGTGCCCGTGGGGCCGCAGGACCAGCGCTCGAAAATCCAGACGTTCAATATCGCACCCACGTGGACGCACTTGATCAGCCAGTCGATCGTCACGAATCTCGGCTTTTTCGTGCGGCGCGATGCTTTCAATTACTTTCCGAGCGCCGACCCTTTCTCGGATCTCGGTCCGCCAAGCCTTCAGCGCGAGTCGGTGGCGCAGGATCGCACGCTTCTGAATACTGGCGTGGTTTCGAATGTTTCGATCGTAAAGGGAATTCACAATTTCAAGGCGGGCGTCACCTACGAGCAGACGTTTCTCGATGAAAACGATCACCTCGGCATCGTGGATCCCACACTCAACGCACCGTGCCTGAACGCCGCGACGAACGTGCCGGTGCAGGGGCCCGCGGCCGTGACGAATCCCGCGCAGTGCGCCGGGCTGGGCCTCCTTCCCAACGTCGTGTGCTCGCCGGTTTCGGGCCCGTGCGACCCGAATGCGCCGAACACGCCGCAATTTCCGGCATTTAACGCCGTGCTGCTTCCGTTCGACCTGACGCGTGGCGGCGGCCTGTTCGATTTTGTCGGGCACACGGACGTGAAAGAGCTTTCTGTGTACGCCCAAGACACGATCACGTGGAAGAGCTGGTCGTTCAGCCTGGGGCTTCGCGAGGATCTTTACAACGGGCTTTCGAAAGCGAATCAGATCGAGCCGCGGCTGGGCGTCGCGTACAACATCAAGCCCACGAGCACCGTCCTCCGCATATCCTACGCGCGTACGCTGGAAACTCCGTTCAACGAAAATCTCGTGCTCTCGAGCATCGGTTGCAGCAACGACGTGCTGGCTCCTCTGCTCGGCTGCTTTGGAGCTTCGGCGACTTCCATCACTCCCGGCTATCGAAACGAATTTCACGCCGGCTTGCAGCAGGCTTTCGGCAAATATTTCGTTATCGACGGCGAGTACATCTGGAAGTACACGCACAACGCATACGACTTCAGCGTGCTCGGCAACACACCGATCACGTTTCCCATCGAATGGCACAATTCGAAAATTCCGGGATTCGCGCTGCGCGCCTCCGTGCCGAATTTCCATGGACTGACGGCGTTTGTGGTCATGTCCAGCGTGGCCGCGCGGTTCTTTACGCCGCAGGTGGGCGGAGCCGGCGCAGTTCCTTCGGCGCCGCAGGGCGTGTTCCGCATTGACCACGACGAGCGCTACAACCAGACCACGCACGTTCAATATCAGCCCTTCAAACGCGCGCCGTGGTTTGGAGTCACCTGGCGGTTCGATAGCGGCCTGGTGGCCGGCGCGACTCCATGCTTCGGCCTCGCCGCCACGAACACTTGCCCCGGCTCGTTCGTGGATCCAGTGAAAGGCAACACCATTTCCCTGGTGGCCAGCAATGCCGGAGCCGTGCCGCTTTCGGCCGACCAGGAGTTCGAGGCCGGCTTCTTCTGCAAGGGCGGCGTGCAGCCGGCGCCTCCCACGGCGGCTAATCCTGCGGGGACGCCGATCAGCTTTGGCGGCGTTGTCGGCGTTTGTCCGGCGGCAAATTTCGGTTCGACGCTCATCAAAGTGCCGGCGCCGGGAACGGAAAACGACGACCGCAATCCGCCGCGGATCCAGCAGCGCAACCTGTTCGATTTCGCCGTGGGGCACGACAACATCTTCGGCGGCGACCGCTTCCGCTGGAGCGCGCAATTCACCGTCATCAACGCGGCCAACAACCTCGCGCTTTACAATTTCCTTTCCACGTTCAGCGGAACGCACTACGTCACTCCGCGAACCTTGACCGCTCAAATCGGGTTCCACTTCTAACCAATAAAAAAGAGGCCGATCATTCGATCGGCCTCTTTCATCTTGTTCACGCGTGCGGCGCGGGCGCGCAGCGCGCGGGCAGAAGACTAATCCGCCGGATTCGGAGTCGCCTTTCCCGAGAACGTGATCGTAATCAGGAATCCATTCGTGCCTTTGTAATCGAAATCCTCCCCCTGCCCGGAATATCTTTCGTCTTTCGATTTCCACATGCGGAAGCCGTTGTTCGATTGCGCCTTCCAATACTGGAGGTTGGGAATCACGATTTCCTGCTTGGGATTCGTCCCCCCCACGCGCTCGAGCACCACTTCGCCTTTCCCGTTGCTCATCAGCGCGTGCGCCTCGCCGGTTTTCTCGTCCACATCCCAGGAAAACGCCACCGTATCGGTCGCCGCCTTCTGCCATTTGAAGGGATAAAGTTGGCCGAGAATATCGGTGAGCGCGGCCTTCTGCTCGGGCGTGTCGCTCGGATCAAACGTCATCACCACCCACGAATCTTTTCCGGTGCTCCAGTCGCTGCCGAGATCGGTCGAGACCCACACTTTCGCGCCGTCGAGTTTCGTCGATTTGTAGTAGCCCTTGTCCACCTTCAACACCAAATTGGCGCGGCAGAATTGCTTGTCGCCGTGCATGGTCGAGTGATTGTTGAAATAGCACGGGCAAAACATGTCGCAACTACACGCCTCGATGTACGAAGCGGTGATGGAGAAGTCGGGCTTGGCCCCTTGCGAGGATTGAACCGGAATCATCGGGCTGTCGTATTGCGCCCTTGCCGTTCCCGCTGCCAGAGTGAAAAGAAAAGCGAGCCATAAAATCTTTCGCACGAAATTTTTCCTCCTTGCGCCGGCCGCGCCAACACTGCCCGGCGCCTTGTTGAACGGATTTTAAACCTCTCTTCCAGGCGCCACAAGGCTCGATGACGCTGCCGGGATGCGCGCCGCTGGCGCGGAACCGCGGGCGTTTTTCTTCTTGACACTGAATTGCAACTGGGATAGGCTTGGCCCTCTTGAAAACGAGTATCAACTGGAAATAGCCGCGGTGGCCGCCTCTTGGCCGCTTCTGTTTGCGCCGCCGCTCCGTTCGAAACGAAGTCTCAGCATTCCTGTCCTCGCCACGGGGCCAGCAAATTGGGGAGCCTTTGAAACTTTCTCCGAGGTATCGGCTGAGCTGGCGGCGCGCGCCCAGGCCTCTGGCCGCTTTGGGCGCACTGGTTGTGCTCGCCGCCGGCGTCGTCTGGGCCGGCCCCAGCGGGCGAATTTCCGGCATCGCAAAAGATGCGAGCGGCGCGGTGGTGCCGAAAGTGGCGGTCACCGCGACAAACACCAGCACCGGAATTCAGCTCGCGGCCTCGACCGACGACAAAGGCTTCTACTCTTTCCCCAGCCTGCCCATTGGGAGTTACGACCTGCTGTTCGAGCGCCGGGGCTTCCGGCCCTATCGCCGCACCGGCGTGGCGATCGAAGTGAACAGCTCGGCCATCGTGGACGCCGTGCTCGAAATCGGCCCGCAAAGCGAAGCGGTGACCGTGACTGATTCGCAGATACAAGTGGACCTGCTCAGCACGCACATGGGCGAGCTGATTACCGGCGCGAAGATGACCACTGTGCCGCTGAATGGGCGAAGCTACACCGACTTGCTCTCGCTGCAGCCCGGCGTCGCGGCTGGCACTTCGATCACTCCGGAAACGGTTCAGGACGTGGGCGTGAGCGCTTACTCTCCCTCGGGCGACTTGAATCCCGGGACGATCTCGATCAACGGCCAGCGGGAGTTCGCCAACGCGTTCATCGTGAATGGAAGCGACGTCGAGGAAGACGTCAACATGGGGACGGCGATCATCCCCAACCTCGATTCCATCGCCGAGTTCCGCATCCTGACGAATAATTTCGACGCCGAATACGGCGAATTCAGCGGCGGGCAGATCAACGTGGCCACCAAATCGGGCACGAATGCGTTCCACGGCGACGCCTTCGAGTTCCTGCGCAACACCGATCTGGATGCCCGCAATTATTTTTCTCTCACGCGCGGCACATTCGACCAAAATCAGTTTGGCGGAACTTTCGGCGGCCCCATCCGCAAAAACAAGATTTTCTTCTTCGCCGATTACCAGGGAACTTATTCCACGCAGGGAGTGGATACCGGCGAGATTCCCGTGCCGTCGCAGCAGGCGCGCACCACCGGCGATATGTCCGGCGTCGAGAACTCGCAGGGCTTTACCCAACTCGGTTTCTGCGGCTCACAAACCGACCCGGCTTCTCACCAGGTGTACGAAATCCCCTGCACCGTGAGCGGACCTAACATCGCCAGCCAGCTATCGAGCGCGCTCAAAGTTCCCGTCGCTGCCGGCGAGCCCTATTATTTCAACGGCAACTACATCAACCCCGCGAACAACGAAGAAACTACGGGAACCTGCACCACACCGGCCCAGTGCGTTTTCCCCGGCGCGATCGTTCTCCCCGCTGCCTGGACGGCGCCGGGCACAAACCTGCTGAAATACATACCGGCGCCCAATGTAGGCGCCGGCACGTTCGCCACTTCGGCGTTCAACGAGGTGCTGCGCGACAATAAGGGCGCATTTCGGCTCGATGCCAATACGCGCTGGGGCTTGATGTCCGCCTACTATTTCCTCGACAACTGGACGCAGAACAATCCGTACCCGCTCGCGCAAAGCGGCGCGACGGTTCCCGGCTTCAATGCCATGAATCTCGGCCGCGCTCAGTTGCTCAGCCTGAGCGACACCAAGACTCTCTCCGCCAACGCGGTCAACGAATTTCACTTCAGCTACCTGCGCGATACAAACGACCTGGGCCGGCCGGTGGGCGGCGTCGGCGTCAGCCTAGCCTCGCAAGGTTTTGTCGTGGGGTCCGGCACGCCGGGAATTGTCCCGCTCTCGCCCTCGACCGAAGGAGTCGAGAACGTTAACTTCAATAGCTTCTCGATCGGCACCAACGCAAACCAGCTCAAGCAGGTGAACAACATCTATCAATGGCTTGATAATTTCTCCAAAGTCCTGGGAGCTCACACCCTCAAGTTCGGCGGCGAGGTTCATTTCGACGAGGTCAATACCGACGCCACCGCCCAGTTCAACGGCAGCTTTATTTTCTTCGGCAGCGAGACCGGCCTCGACTTCGCCGATTTTCTCCTCGGCACTCCCACGCAGTACAACCAGAGCCAGCTCCAGCCTTTCTATGGCCGGAATCGATACGTGGGGCTGTACGGGCAGGATAGCTGGCGGATCCGGCCGAACGTCACGCTCAACTACGGCTTGCGCTGGGATCGCATCGAGCCCTGGTTTGAGAAATACAACCAGCTCTCGGTTTTCGAGCCGGGCAGGCAGTCGGTGGTTT
This sequence comes from Candidatus Sulfotelmatobacter sp., assembly GCA_035624115.1. GTDB lineage: Bacteria > Acidobacteriota > Terriglobia > Acidiferrales > UBA7541 > Palsa-295. The sequence goes on from DASPSD010000005.1 coordinate 46,154, forward strand.
TTCCCACTGCTCCGCCGGGCATTCTGTTTCCCACCGACCCCGGAGTGCCACGCACGCTCGCGCCGCCGGGAAATCGAGATTTTGCTCCGCGCCTCGGAATCGCTTATTCGCCGGACGTTGCTACCGACACGTTTCCGGGAAAACTTTTCGGTGGGCCGCAAAAGACGGCTTTTCGCGCCAGCTTCGGAATGTTCTACACGGCGATCGAGGCGCTCACTATCGGCGTTCTCAGCGGGAACGCTCCTTATGGAATCACCTACACCAGCCCCGCTCCGCCTCTCTTCGCTACGCCTTTTGTTACTGCCTCCACCGGTACGGATCTCGGCCAGGTGTTTCCCGTCGAGCTGGCGCCCTTGAACACGACCGCAAAACATCCCGATCCCAACGTGAACTGGTCGCAATACGAGCCCATCAGCGGCATTCCCGCTTACCCGCCCACGAATCGTATTCCCTACACCGAGGAATACATGATGTCCATCGAGCGGCAGTTGGGGTCGAAGACGCTGCTGAGTGCCGGCTACGTGGGCACGCAGGCGCATCGCCTTCTAGTGCTCGAAGAAGCCAATCCCGGCAATCCGGCGCTGTGCTTGTTTCTGAGCAATCCCGTCAATCTCGCTCCCGGCCAGGTTCCCTGCGGCCCGTTCGGAGAGAACAGTGCTTACAAGACCGCCGCCAAACAGGTGATTCCAGGGACTCGCGGGCCCCTCGGTCCGAATTTCGGCAGCGACACCGACCAGGCTTCCATCGGCAACTCCAATTACAATGCGCTCCAGCTCAGCCTGCGTCACGTCAGCGGGCCTTTGGAATTTTTTGCCAGTTACACCTACAGCAAATCGATTGACCAATCCTCGAACCTCGGCGAAGAGGTCAACCCCATCAATCCCAGCTTGAGCCGCGCGATCTCGGCTTTCGATATGAAGCACAATTTCGTCATCAGTTACACTTACCAGCTTCCCTTCGAGCGGTTGTTCCGCGCCCGGAACCGCGCGACGCAGGGCTGGGCCATCTCCGGAATCGCGCGCTTCGCCAGCGGCTTCCCCGTGACCCTTGTCAATCTGGGCGATAATTCCCTGCTCGGCGCCGAACCCAATGGCGTCAACAATTTTGGGGTCGATGAACCCGATTTCACCCCGGGCCCGCTCCAGTTGAATCACAATCCCCGCAATGGAAAGCCTTACTTCGATACCGCGCTTTTCTCCGAAAATGCGCTGGGCACGCCGGGAAATTCGCCGCGGCGGTTCTTTTACGGCCCGGGCATCACAAACTTCGATCTCGCGCTGCTCAAGAATTGGAAGCTCACGGAATCGAAATCCTTTCAGTTTCGCCTCGAGGCATTCAATATTTTCAATCATGCGCAGTTTTACGGGCCCAGCGCCGTGGACGGCAATATCAGCAGCGCGACGTTCGGCGAAGTCCTCAGCGCCGCTCCGCCGCGGCTCGCGCAGCTCGCAGTGAAGTTTGCTTTTTAAGCGCCGAAACGATATCCACTGGTCCCGGCGCCGCTCGATAACGGAGGAAAAGGACCGCACCCGCTCATGCGACTGCTCACGTTCCTGCAAGCGCCTCGGCTGTCTCTCTCGCTTGACTTCGCCGCGCTTTTCGTGGTCGCCTTTCCGGTCGCGGAGAGTGGAGCGCCTCCATCGGAGCCGAAATGAATCGCAGGATTCGAGGTTTTTCGCGCGGGCATCTCCGGCCGTTTTTGCTCCTGCCGCTTCTGGTTTTGGCGGATTGCGTGGGCACGTCCGAGGTGCCCTTCGACCCGCCCGACCAGGCGCTCGGTGAGCGGTTGTTCTTGGAAACGCGCTTCGCCGAATATTTCGCCGAGCATATGACCGGCATCAACGACCCGCTCGCCGTGGGCGATCCCGTCGTCAACCAGGTCCAGAACGTTTACGCCGGGCCCATGCCCGGGCCGTTTGCGGGGACCTCGATCAATTGTCGGTCGTGCCATTTTGTGGATGAATTCCAGAACGTGCCCCACGCCGGCAATCGCACCTATTCCGATTTCACCACGCGGAGCCCGATTCCCCGCGTGCTCAACGGCTTCACCCGGACCCCGCGCAACGGCATGCAAATGGTCGGCTCGCTCGCGCCCCGCTCCGGGCCGGTGTTCCTGCACTTCGACGGCGAATTTTCCGATCCCGCCGACCTGGTCCGCGCCACGCTCACCGGCAGAAATTTCGGCTGGGCTCCGGACGAATTCCCGCAGGCGCTCGCGCACATCGCCCGGGTGATCCGCGAGGATGACGGCAGCGGACGGCTGGCCGCCTCTTACGGCCATCTCTCTTACCCGGCCGTTTTTCTCAGTAGCAGCTATTCCGTGCCCCTGCAATTCCGTCTGCCCAAAGCGTATCGCCTCGACGTGGCGTCGGCTTCGGATGCACAAGTCCTCGACGCTGTCGCGCTCCTCGTGACCCAATACTTGAAGAGCCTGCTCTTCCAGCAGAACGACGCGGGCGATTTCATCGGCTCTCCCTACGATATTTTTCTATTTCTCAATCGCCTGCCGAAGATTCCGTATCCCGGCGAATCTCCGGAGCATTACGTTCAGCGGCTTTCGCTCGCCGTCCAGGCGCTCGCGAATCCCCGCTTTGTGGGGCCAAGCAATGGAACGTTCCAATTTCACGCGCAGCCTTTCGTCTTCGGCCCCACCGAACTTGCCGGACTGCGCATCTTCCTCGGCACCGGCTCGGGCCCTGGGACGTCGCACGCGGGAAATTGCGCCGCCTGCCACCTCCCCCCCAATTTCACCGACTTCGGGTTCCACAATACCGGCGTGAGCCAGGAGGAATACGACGCCGCGAACGGCTCGGGTTCGTTCGCGGCACTCGCGGTTCCTTCGCTCGCCGTTCGCAACCAGAATTTCGATCAATATCTGCCCGCTTCCGCCAATCATCCGAATGCCACCGAGCGCTTTCGCCACGCCGCCCTAGCCGGCAATCCGTTCTATGCCGACCTCGGACTCTGGAACGTTTATTTGAATCCGGACATTCCGAATCCGCAGGCGGCTCTCGCCTCCGTGGTTTGCGCGAATATCCAGAATTGCGCCGTCGATCAGGGCCTCCCCACGACGATCGCCGAGTTCAAGACTCCTTCGCTGCGCGACCTCGAAGACTCGGCTCCGTATTTCCACAACGGCAGCAAGCTCACTTTCACCGACGCCGTGAATTTTTATATCGAGAGCTCGCACCTCGCACGCGTCGGCGAGCTTCGTAATCCTCCCCCGCAATTCCAGCAAATGTCGATTGATGCAGTCGATGCCCCGTCCCTCGCCGCTTTCCTCCAGTCGCTCACCGAGGATTACCATTGACATCGCCCCGCTCCCCGGAATCGCGGCGCGCGGAATTCCTGTACAATCATTTTGGGAGATGGCCTGCGACGCAGGTGACGCTGCGAAAGCCTATTTGAACCAACACTGGATCCCCGGGAGCCCGCGTCGTCCTGTCCTTGTGCTGCCCGGCTTGCCGGGACGCCTGAAAACAGGCGCAGGGCACCCACCTATTTGTGGGGTTCAGGGCCTAGCACGCACGGCGAAGTGGACCGGATCCCATTGATTTCTTGATGTGGGTTGCGTGGCGTTTTTGATTTTTCCGTGTAGGGGCACGGCATGCCGTGCCCGGGTTTTGAAGTTTGCGGCGTATTCGCTTCTACCCCCTTCTCCGGAAAGGCTGTCTTGAAAATCCTCTTCATCGGCGACATCGTCGGCTCGCCCGGCCGAAAAATCGTCCACGACCGCCTCGGCGACATCCTGGCGCAGCGCGAGATCGATCTCTGCATCGCCAACGGCGAAAACGCCGCCTCGGGGTTCGGAATCACGCCTCGGCTCGCCCAGGAACTTCTGGCCGACGGCATCGAAGTTCTCTCCGGCGGCAACCACATTTGGGACCGCAAGGAGATTCTCGAGTTTTTTCCGCACGAGCCGCGCCTGCTGCGTCCGGCGAATTTCCCCAATGGCTCGCCCGGCAGCGGCCTTTTCGTCGGCCGGACGAAGAAAGGCGCCGGCTTCTCCGTGCTCAATTTGCAGGGCCGCACGTTCATGATCCCGATCGACGATCCCTTCCGCACCGCCGACGCGCAGCTCGCGAAAATTCCCGCGGACGTGAAGGTGCGGCTCGTGGATATGCACGCCGAAGCGACGTCGGAAAAGCAGGCCATGGGCTGGTATCTCGACGGAAAAGTTTCCGCGGTCATCGGCACGCACACGCACGTGGCGACGGCCGACGAGCGCGTCCTTCCCGGCGGCACCGCCGTCATCACCGACGTGGGCATGACCGGCCCGCACGACGGCGTCATCGGCATGGACAGGCAAGGCATCATGCAGCGTTTCCTCGACGCGCTCCCCGCGCGGTTCGATGTCGCCCAGGGCGACATCCAGATGAACACCGTCCTGCTCGACGTGGACGAATCCACCGGCCGCGCCCGCTCGATCGAGCGTCTCCGCTTCCGCCTGGAGGCGTGAGGCCGTGAGTTGCGGGCGGTGGCTTGTGACCCGCAATTCGTAACTCGTGAATCCTGATACTAGGTCATCTCATAAATGCCGAATTGCAACGCCGCTGGGAACTTCAGGGGCTGAAGCCCTGCAAAATCGGTCCTACTAATGTCGCGGTTGAAACCGCGACCTACAAAGCGGATTTATGAGATGGCTTGACGTCATCTGCGCACGTGGTTCTTCTCCCGTAGGGGCACGGCACGCCGTGCCCGGCGCGGTCGGCGCAGCCGAATTCTTGATCAGAGCTCGGGGCGGAGGAGGCCGGCGTAGGATTCGCGGCGGCGGATGATCCGGAAGCGGCGGCCCTCGACAAGGACTTCGGGCGGGCGGCGGCGCGTGTTGTAATTCGACGCTTCGACGAAGCCGTAAGCGCCCGCGCCCCAAACGACGAGGAGTTCGCCGGCGCGCACATCCTCGAGGGGCCGGCCGCGCGCGAGAAAATCTCCCGTTTCGCAAACGGGCCCGACAATGTCCGCGGCCCATCTGGTTTGGCGCGGAATGCGTCGCGAGGCGGGCGTGACGGGATGCGTGGCTTCGTAAAGGACGGGGCGAATCAGGTCGTTCATGGCGGCGTCGACGACAACGAAGCGAGTGCCGCGTGTCTCTTTGACGTAGAGCACGCGCGTGAGCAGCACGCCGGCGGGGCCGACGAGCGAGCGTCCCGGCTCGACGAGGAGACGGCAGGCGAGAGGCCGCAGCGCACGGGCGAGCGCGCGCGCGTAGGCAGCGGACGCAAAAGGCTTCTCGCGCGTGTATTGGATGCCGATTCCGCCGCCAATGTCGGCGAATTCGAGCGCGATGCCTGCGCGACGCAGCTCGCGGACGTGAGAAGCGAGTTGCGCTGCCGCTCGCCGGAAAGGCGCGACGGTCAGAATCTGCGAGCCGATGTGGACGCTGATTCCGCGCCAGCGAAACCAGGGGGAGTTTTTGTGCGCCAGGTAAAGCCGCCGCGCTTCCGTCCACTCGATGCCGAATTTGTGTTCGCGCCGCCCGGTGGAAATATGGCGGTGGCCGCCGGCTTCGATATCGGGATTGACGCGGATCGCGGCGGATGGGCGCGGCATGCCGGCGCGGACGAGGCGCGCGGCTTCGTCCTCGAAAATTTCGAGTTCGGCAGCGGATTCAATGTTGAAGAGCAGGATTCCGCCGCGGCGGCCGTTGGCGCGATAGCGCAACGCATCACGAATTTCTTCTCGCGTTTTTCCCACGCCTGAAAAAACAATTCGCTCTCCCGCGACGCCGATGCGGCGCAAGCGGTGGAGTTCGCCGCCCGAAACGACATCGAAGCTCGAGCCGAGCCGCGCGAGCAGGCGCAGCACGGAGAGATTCGAATTGGCTTTGACGGCGTAGCAAATCGTGTGCGGAAGAGAGCCAAGCGCGCGGTCGAGGCGGCGATAGGCGGAGGCGATGCTCGCACGGCTGTAAACGTAGGCGGGCGTGCCCAGGGCATCCGCGATTTTTTCAACGGCGACGCCTTCGCAAAAGAGCTGCTCGCTGCCGGATTCGCCGCGCGTCTGGCGGCGATAGCGGTATTCCGGCGTGTAGCGAGTGGGATCAATCGTGGAGTGAGTGCCGCGCCGCATCGTGCGGCACATCTTACTCAGTTTGGAAAAGCCGCGCACGCGCCGGCCCTCCGTCTCCGGCAGGCAAGGGCGGGTGCGCCCGGCCCGCGAAAAACCGGGAGGCGCGCGAAAGGAGATCGCGGGGCCTCGCGTTTGGCGTTTCTAGGCTGTCCCGAAGGAGTTGAACTCAGGCTCCAGAACGGCCCGGATCACATCGCGGCGCGAAATGATCCCCACAAGTTTCCCGTTCTCCGTGACCGGCACGCGGACGATGCGGTGCTCTTGCAAGGTCCGCATCACCTCTTCCAGAGAAGTCGCGACGTCGACCGTGACCGGAGGGCTTGTCATGAAGTCGGCGGCGGCTACGCTTTCCAGCCGGTGCCCGTCGATCAGGGAGAAAACGATGTCGGCCTCGGTGATGACGCCCAGAACTTTGCCGTCGCGTTCGGTGACGGGCATCCCGCTGAAGCCGTAGTTGATGATCTGCGAGGCAATGTCGCGAAGGGAGGCGCGAGGAGTCGCGGCAATGACGGGGTGTTGCATTACGTCTCTGGCTTTCAGCGGCATCCGTGCTACGGCGGGCTGTGTAGCTACCGATGTGGTAATCATGAGGGATACTCCTTGCTGACGCGTTTCGGAATAGGGGACTGCTCCCACTTCCACGCGTCTCGAAAATGATCGAGGCGGTGCCGGCTGCGCACAGTGACACGCATCACCCCTTCGCGTGATATCCGGCAGCGCTCGGGGCAGGATACGCTGACGTTCCCGAGAAGTCAGGGAACCCGATTTAGCGGCGGTAACGGGAGACGAGTTGCTGGTAGCGCGGGTCGGAGCGGAGGGAATTGAAGTAGGGCGAGGCGTCGAGGGCGGCGAAATCGCGGAAGCCCTGCTCGCAGGATTTTTGGAGCGCCGCGAGAGCTTTGTCTTTGTCGCCCTTGGCAGCATACGAGGCGCTCAGCCAGTACTCTCCCACGGCGGTATCGCTTATGTGCGGCCTCTGCATGTAAGCCACCGCCTGATCGGGGTTTCCCTGAGCGAGAGAAACCTGGGCCATGCCCATGGCCTCGTAGAAATTACTCCCGAGCTCGAAAGATCGGTGGAACGCAGTGGTCGCTTCGGCGTAGCGCGATTGGAAGACAAGCGCGCGGCCCAGGTGGTACTGGGCGGCCGCGGAAGTCGGTTGAAGCCGGATGGCTTCTCGCGCGGCCTTCTCGGCTTCGAGCGCCTCGGGAGGCTGCTCGTAGGCCAAAGCCCACGCCAAGAGGTCCCAGCCGATTGCATTCTCCGGATCCAGGCGGACAGCCTCGCGGAATTCGCCGACGGCGCGCGTGTAGTCGTAACGCAAGGCGTACGTCTGAGCGAGAGCGACATGGGCTTCGCCGAGCTGGGGATCGATGGCGATCGCTCGCCGGGCAAATTCTTCCGCCCGCTCCAAGTGCGCAGGATTCGAATCGAGGTCGCGATAATAAAACGATTCCACGTGAGCAAGTCCGGCGAGCGCCGGCGCGTAATTCGGATCGTCTTTGAGCGCTTGCTCGAAATTCTTGCGGGCCATCTCGAGCTTTTCCGGTGTTTCCGCCTCGATGAGCGCGCGGCCGACAAGGAAGAGCTGATAGGCGTCGGGGTTTTGGGTGTAGCGCTGGAGGACGGCTTTTTGCTCTTGCGGGCTGAGGTGGAGATTGAGCGCGCTTGCAATCTTCAGTGCGGTTTGCTCCTGAAGCGAGAAGACGTCTTTCATCTCGCCGGTGAAATCGTCGGCCCACACCTGATAGCCGGTGGTCGAATCGATCAGGTGCACATTGATGCGCACCTGATTCGCCGCTTTCCGAATGGTGCCTTCCAGCACGTAGCGGACGCCGAGCTGGCGGCCGATTGCGGCGGGATCTTTCTGGTCGCTCTTGAGAGCGACGACGGAGGAGTGTGGGGCCACATTGATGCCCTGAATCTTCGAAAGCTTGGTGGTGATTTCGTCGGTCATTCCGTCGCTGAAGTAGGTGCTGTCGGGATCCGAACTCAGATTTTGCAACGGCAGCACGGCGATGGATGGTTTTGCAGCCGCCGGCGCAGCGGTGCGAGACGCGGAATATTTCCAATACAAACCGCCACCGGCGATCGCGAGCAGAACAACAAGGACCGACGCGGCAAGCACGCCTCTACGCCGGTGCATCGGCTCCGGCGTGGCAACGGCTCGGCTTGCGGAAGACGTTCGGCCGGAATCGGTCTCGCGCTTCAGACGCTTCAAATCCGCACGGATCTCGGCGGCGGATTGATAGCGCAGCCGGCGATCGCGTTCGAGCGCTTTATCCACGATGCGCTCGAACTCGGCGGGAACCCCCGGATTGAGGCGCGCGAGTGGCGCCGGAGTGCGATTCAAGATGCCGTCGAAAATGATTCCGGATGTGGCGCCGGGAAAAGCCATCGCGCCGGTCGCCATTTCGTAGAGGACAACGCCGAGCGAAAAAAGGTCGGTGCGCGCATCGAGCTCTTCGCCGCGCACCTGCTCGGGCGACATGTAAGCCACGGTGCCGAGAGCCGTGCCCGGACTCGTGAGCAGCTCATCGCCAGGGGCAGTGGCGCCTGCGCCCGCGGTGGCGCCTTCAGCCACGCGCTCGCGGGCCGAAGTGAGTTTGGCAAGCCCGAAATCAAGGATTTTGACGTGGTCGCGGTTGGTGACGAAAAGGTTGGCGGGCTTGATATCGCGATGAACGATGCCGCTCGAGTGCGCGGCGTCGAGGCCTTCGGCAATCTGGAGGCCCCAATCGAGGAGCGATTCGTTGTCGAGCGGGCGGCCGGAGATGCGGTGCTTCAGCGTCTGGCCATCGAGAAACTCCATGGCGATGAAATGCTGGCCCTCGTAATCGTCGATTTCGTAAATCGTGCAGATATTGGGATGGTTCAGGGCTGAAGCGGCGCGGGCCTCGCGCTGAAAGCGCTCGAGCGCGGCGCGATCGCGCCCCATTTCTGCGGGGAGGAATTTGAGGGCGACGAAGCGGCCGAGTTTGGTGTCTTCGGCTTTGTAAACCACACCCATCCCGCCGCCACCGAGCTGCTGGATCACGCGATAGTGAGAGATTGTTTGGCCGATCATGTGGCGCAGCGCGTTAAGCGCCGCATGTTAGGCCGCGAAGAAGGGCAAGTCAACGACTCCTGGGGATAGGAGACAGCGCGATCCGAAACTGCCCTCCCTCGCACAATTTTGGTGCAATGGGCGTCGAGTGGAAATCGAGAACGGGCTTCCTTTGCAAAAGCGGAAAGCGGTCATTCCAATGTCACTCACCAGCGCGAAAAGAACGGCGAATACGGATTTGCCCCTGGACTGTTCACGGCGAACGGGCGTACTCCGCAAACCTACTCGGAAAAAGAAAAATGGATTCGGGATATTTAAGAAAAATGGAACAGGAGGGTTTGCTTTCCGAGGATTGTGGCCGTATCGAGTCCGTTTGCAATAATTTGTGTTGAATAGGCAACTGCAGTCATTTTCTTAAATGCGATTTTCTCCTGGAAAAGATAGGAACCGGGATGCCGGAATTCGGGTCCGAAACGAAAGATTACGAATTCGCTCTCAGTATCCCGAGGGTCTCAAATTCACCGAGGCACATTTTTAGCTGGCTCTGCTATCCTCTTACGGCTCCCTGACAAAGACTCGAATATCCACTCTCCTGCCGTCGATAGTTTGCGTACAGGTGAACGATTGTTCAAACTGGGCGGGATCTGGAATTTCCCTAGTTGCATCAATGACAAGAAATATCAGCGTACCGCACCCCGGGTGTGAAGGATACGACTGAACATCGTCATTAATTTCGCGTACGATTCGCTTCCAGGATCCTCTTTTCTTGATCCATTTTATTTCGATGAACACTGCTCCAAGAGCGCTGTAGAGGTCCACAAACTTATGCGTGCCTCCTCGACCAGGCACGGGCTCCTCTTTTTTGATATCTGAAATTGCTGCGCGCAGCAGCACATGCAAGAGGTCGCGGACATCGTCTTCTCGGGACACTGGCCACGATATTAGGCCTTTTTCCCGCTTCTCTAGGGTTCGGATAGCGGGGACCAGGGCATCTATGACTCTTTTAATTGTGAGAATGAGGCCTTTCCGCCCCATCTCTTCAAGGATTTCTGCCCGGACGTTGCTGCAAACAAGGTCTTCTAGACCTTTACCAAGAAATCCCGCTGCACAGTGCCACGGCTTGGGGATTTTGGCGCCGGATTTTGTAACTATGCCTCCGTACGAATCCGCTCGCTTTGCTATGTCCTTGGGAATCCCTTTCACTTCTGACGCACGGGCTGGGCTTCCCGCCCGAAGGAACAACTCAAGCGCCCACATGCTTCGGACATACTCCTTTACTTCCTCTGGCGTGAACGGTATACGGACATGGCGAAAATCCTGCAGCTCGTCGATCCAGTGGTCAGTGTAGATTGCGCCTTCGCGCTCTAATGAGTGCAGATCTGCCAGATCCTCATCGTCTAGAGTCTTGAAATCCTTACCGAAGGCTCTCGAATATCTAATTCTTGTCATTTGTCACTTGGCGGGTGGGACAGCGTTTCCGTGTCAGTAGTCCCCACAATTGGTTCCCCATCCTGCGAACAGTATCACTCAGATAGCTCATCGTGTGGTTGATTCGCGGCGGGGTTGTTTTTGACTTTGGGTTTTGGTTTTGATTTGGGGGGTGCCGCACTCTTCGCGGTTTGGGCGAAGGGTGCGTGTTTGGCACGATTTGCATTTCATCATGTGAAGTTGGCGGGTGGAGAGTGCTCTCGACATCCCACAAAGCGATGAAAATGTTCGAATCAACTGCGGAGTTCAATGTCCGCGCAGCTTGCGCATATATCGAATGATCCACTTCCGGCCGGAGGAGATTCCAGGATTGCCGATGCCGCGAAATTTCTCGAAGGGGCTGACTGCGCGCACCGGAGCGACATGGAATTTAGAGCCCTTTAGCTCAAAGACGACGCTATCGCCGGGGCGAACCCCCATAAGGCGCCGAACTTCATTGGGGATGGTGATTTGTCCTTTGCTCGTGATCCGCGCTTTCTTCTTCAAGTCAAGTCCCCCAATTCCTTACTTTATCCCAGAACTCCTTACTCCAGAGAGTTCAGTAAGTGGATACTCAGCGGGCGTCGGCAGTGCAAGGCTCAGTCGGAACCAAGCGTGGAGCGAACCAGCTTGCGGGCCCAGGCTTTCGCGCGCGAAGCGGGGCCGGCGCCGACTGGTTCCGGTTCGGCGGGCGGTGGCGCGGCTTCAGCGGGAGGAGCGGGCGCAGGCGCGGGAGCTTCAATTTCCCAGTCGCAGCCTTCCTTGATGCAGGCGCGCAGATTGCCGTGCTTGGTGCGCTTTTCGACGATGAAGGGCGCGCCGCACTTGGGGCACGGCTCGGCAAGCGGCTCGTGGGGAGTGGTGAAATCGCAATCGGGATAGCGCGAGCAGCCGTAGAAGATGCGGCCGCGCCCGCGTCCTTTGGAGCTGCCGCGGCGGACGAATTCGCCTTCGCCGCACTTGGGGCACTTGATTCCCAGCGTGATCGGGCGCGTGTACTTGCACTTCGGATAATTCTGGCAGCCGATGAATTCGCCGTAGCGGCCGTGGCGTTTCAAGAGTTCGCCGCCATCGTCGGGACATTTTTCGCCGATGGGGACATCCGGCTGGCGCGCCTTGCGCGTGCCGCGGACAAGCCGGCGAGTGGTCTTGCAATCGGGATAGCCGGTGCAGGCGAGGAACGGGCCGAAGCGGCCGCGCTTGATGGCCATTTCGCGGCCGCAGTTGTCGCAGTATTCCGTCGCCGCTTCGCTTTCCACTTCTTCGCCGCCCGGCTCCGCGAGGTCCTGCGTAAAATCACACTCGGGATAGCGGGAGCAGCCGAGGAAGAAACCATGGCGGCTGATGCGCTCGAGCAATTCGCCCTGGCCGCACTTCTCGCATTTCTGGCCCGTGGGAATGCCGGCTTTGTACGACTCCATTTCGCCGGCGGCTTTGTCGAGGTCTTCTTCGAAGCGGTCCCAGAATTCTTTCACGGAAGTTTTCCAGGGCAGCTTGCCTTCCTCGATTTCGTCGAGTTCGTCTTCCAGGCGCGCGGTGAAGCCGACGTCGAAAATATCGGAGAAACTTTTCACCAGCAGGTCGCTCACTTTTTCGCCGAGCAGAGTGGGCGTGAAGCGGCCCTGGTCTTTGTTCACGTATTCGCGCTCGACGATCGTGGAAATAATCGTGGCGTAGGTGGAGGGGCGGCCGATGCCCTTCTCTTCGAGCTCTTTTACCAGCGTCGCTTCGGTGTAGCGCGGCGGCGGTTCGGTGAAGTGCTGCTCGGGGCGGATGCTTTCGAGGCGCAACTGTTCGCCTTCGGTGACGCGCGGAAGCGGACGGCTATCGGAATCGCCTTCATCCTCCTTTTCCTCTTCTTCCTTCACCGCCTGGTACGCGGCAAGGTAGCCGTCGAATTTCTGGATCGAGCCGCTCGCCCGGAACGTGTAGTCGTTCACGGCGACGTCGATAGTGGTCTGATCGAAAACGGCCGGCACCATCTGCGAAGCGACAAAGCGCTGCCAGATCATCTGGTAGAGCTTGAACAGGTCGTCTTCGAGATAGGGGCGGACGCTTTCCGGAGTGCGCGCCACGTCGGTGGGGCGAATGGCTTCGTGCGCTTCCTGCGCGTCTTTCTTCGATTTGAAAAAGTTGGGTTTTTCGGGGAGATATTTTTCGCCATAATTCGAGCCGATGTGACCGCGAACCTGCTCGAGAGCGTCGGCCGAAACGCGCACGGAATCGGTGCGCATGTAAGTGATCAGCGCAACCGCGCCTTCGGCGCCGAGTTCGACACCCTCATAGAGGCGCTGCGCGAGCATCATGGTGCGCTTGGCGGTGTAGCGCAGGCGATTGTAAGCGGCCTGCTGGAGCTTCGAGGTCGTAAAGGGCGGCGGCGCGTAGCGGCGCTTCTCTTTCTGCGTGACGCTGGCCACCTGCCAGATGGCGCGCTCGACTTCCGCCAGGATGCGCTTGGCTTCGGCTTCGTCGGGGATTTCGAGATCTTGCCCTTTGTATTTGACGAGTTTGGCTTCGAAGGCGGGCGGTTCGCCGGCTTGGAGCAGCGCGTGCATGGTCCAGTATTCTTTGGGGACGAAGGCGCGAATTTCGCGCTCGCGCTCGACGATGATGCGCAGCGCCACAGTCTGGACGCGGCCGGCGGAAAGCCCGCGGCGGACTTTGTCCCACAGCAGCGGAGAAATTTTGTAGCCGACCAGGCGATCGAGCACGCGGCGAGCCTGCTGCGCGTCCACGAGGTTTTCATTCACCTGCGCGGGGTGCTCGAAAGCGGCCTTGATCGCCTTTTGCGTGATTTCGTTGAACATGACGCGAGCAAATTTGGCGCGGTCCGATTTCCGGCGCGCGAGCGTTTCCAGCAAATGAGCGGAGATGGCTTCGCCTTCGCGGTCCGGGTCGGTGGCGAGGTAGACGTTTTCGGCGGACTCGGCGGCTTTCTTCAGCTCGCCGATGATTTTCGTTTTGCCCGGAATAATCTCGAGCGTGGGCTCGAAGACGCCGTTCGAATCCGGCGCGGCAGCCTTTGCAGCTTTCTTGGCGCCGGCTTTTGCCTCGGGCTTGGCTTTTGCTTTGCGCTTCGACTTGCGCTTGCCGTTTTCCTCTCCGGGCAGGACGACGCCCAGAGTTTTCTTCGGCAAATCCAGCACGTGGCCGTAAGAGGCCTTCACGCTGTAGTTCCGGCCGAGATATTTGTTGATGGTTTTCGCCTTCGCAGGCGATTCGACGATTACAAGCGATCTAGCCATGCTCGATTGCGGTCCCCCGTGTTTCCCGTGAAGCGATGCCGCCGTGCGGCGCCTTCCATCCTAACCCTGGTGTCCCCTCGGAGATTACAACAGGACTTTCAGGAATTGCTTACCTGGCAACTGACGTACCACGCCTTTGAGCTCCAGGTCAAACAGCGCCGCCAGCACTTCGGAAGAGGTGAGGCCGGATTGCTCGACCAATTCATCTACGTGGCGCGATTGGTCAACGCTCAGAAGTTCGTAAAGCGGGCGCTCGGCCGGAGCCAGCGCTTCTTCCACCAGCGCGGTGCGCTCTTCGGACGAGGCCGCTTCCACCGGCACCAGTTCGGCGCGCACGGGCGTGGGCAGCTCTTCGACCACGTCCTCCCAGCCTGTTACGAGCTTGGCTCCCTGCTTGATGAGCTGGTTAGGACCGAAGCTCTCCGGATGCGTGGCGTTGCCGGGTACCCCATATACTTCGCGGCCGAATTCCATGGCCAGCCGCGCCGTAATCAGAGAACCAGAATACTGCGCGCCTTCGACGACGACAACCCCGAGTGCCATTCCGGCAATGATGCGGTTGCGAATCGGGAAATTCTGGGGTGCCGGAAATGTCCCCAAGGGAAACTCGCTAATGATTGCGCCGCGCTGCTCCATCTCGGCAAAGATCTTTTTGTTCTCCTTGGGATAGACGATGTCGATGCCACAGCCCAGGACGCCGATTGTGGCGCCGCGGACAGAACTGAGCGCTCCTCTGTGTGCGCTTGAATCGATTCCCCGCGCCAGGCCGCTCAGGATCACGAGCCCCCGGTCGGCAAGGTCCCTCGAAAGGCGCTCTGCCATTTGATTCCCGTAGGGGGTCGGGCGTCGCGCCCCGACGATCGAAATCAGGTGGCGGCGCAGAAGTTCAATGTTTCCGCGAACATACAGCAGGGGCGGCGGATCGAAAATTTCACGCAGTCGCTCCGGATACTCGGGCTCATCCCACGTGAGCAGCCGGATGCCAAGAGCCTGCGCCTGAGCCAATTCCTTGGCCGCATCGCTCAGCGGGCGCCGGGTGTGGATTGCCTGCGCTACTGCTGCGGGCAAATGCTGGGCTTCCAGCTCCGTCAGCGAGGCATTGAAAATCGCGTCCGGGCTGCCCAACTCGCGAAGCAATTTCCCAGCCATGCGGGCGCCGAGGCCCGGAGTCAAAGCCAGCGCCAACCATCCCAAGTATTGGTCGGATTCCATCGGCCGGAGAGCTTGCAAGGGAGCGTAGGCACGAGAGCGGGCGAGTGTCAAGCCAGGTTACGCGGGTTGCGGTTACTACGGATGGCGGATTGCGGGAATTTCGGTGCCGGCTTCTTTGCCCAGACGGGGGCAGGGATAGCCTCTCTTCCCCGCCCCGGCGCAAATCGCCGCCTTCTGTGGTACATTTGGTATCTCCCAGGGTACGTAACGGAGGCGTTCATGCGAACCGCCGTGATACTGGCCGCGCTGGCGTGCAGCATCCTGGCTTCCGCCGCCGCCCAGGACCCGACCGTTCGGGGTCAGCGCCATTCCGCATACCTTCGCGATCGACGCCGATGGCGTGCTCGAGGACGAGCACATCGGCGACGTATCGGTCGAGGGCAAGCTGAAAAAGCTGTTGGCCCGAGCGCAGGAGCTCCAGGCCGCCTCCAAGCACGCGCAGCAGCCACAATGATTGCGTAGTCGCCGAGGAATAGTAGAATTTCGGCGGGTGGCTTTGAAACCTAGCTACGCCAATTTCCGCGAGGTGCGATTGTTCGGCTCGCTCGACGGCCTGCGAGCCCTCAGCATCATCGGCGTGATTTGGTTCCACTCGTGGTGGAGCACTTCGTACTACGCGACGCTGCAAAAGCTGCCGGTGCTGCGCGAAGGCGAATGGGGAGTGCACATCTTTTTTGTGATCAGTGGGTTTCTGATCACCACGCTCCTGCTGCGGGAACGGAAAAGGTCCGGAACAATTTCCATCCGAGACTTTTATATTCGGCGCTCGCTGCGCATTTGGCCGCTTTATTACGCCACGGTGGCCATCTATGTGGTGATCATGCTTACGATCGAAAGGGGCAGTGCGCGGGCCGGCAGCTTTTTTCACTACCTGCCGGGTTTCCTGACGTATACCTACACGTGGTGCATCACTCCGAATTGGCCGGCGGGGCCGTTCAACTTGGCCTGGACACTGGCAACCGAAGAGCAATTCTATGCCTTTTGGCCGCTGGTCCTGCGGTTCTTTCGAGGAATCTGGTCGACGGTGGTGATGGTTGGGTTGATTGGGTTGCGGATCGCCGCAGACTACGGCTGGACCGACCACATATTGCCGCCCGGATGGCTGCCGACAAGAATTGTGCTTAGCATCGCGATTTCCATTTGCATGGGTGTGCTGCTGGCGCAGGCGCTCGATAGCGAGCGCGGCTTCCGGTGGATTTCGGGCGTGCTGGGGGCCAAATGGACGGCACCTGCGGCGCTGGTCGCGCTGGCGTTGACGCTATGGCCCGAAAGAGTGCCATTTATCACGGCCTGCCTGGCCACGACGGCGCTTGTCGGAGCGTGCGTGGTCCGTGAAGACAACGGCTTGGCCCCCATCTTGAAGCTGCGCCCGATTGCCTACATGGGCGTCCTCAGCTACGGGATGTACTTGTTCAATTCGCTCTCGCTTCACGCGGCCAAGGCGGCGCTCGAGCGACTGGGGATCCTTCACCCTCTTCTGCTGTTTCCCTGCGGCGTCGGATTGGCTGTGGCGGCCGCGGCTTTCAGCTATAAATATTTCGAGACACCCTTCCTTGACCTGAAGAAAAAGTTCTCGCATGTGCGTCCCGATGTGCGGGAGCCTTTGGCTTCTGGAATCACCAAGCCGGGGACCACCCTGTCTGTTCAATCATAGGGAAGGCTGCGGCGTCGTTTGCGAGTGCCATGGAGAGGCCGCCTACGCGCACGGCTACGGATTCTTGAGCGGCCAGATGGACGCGACGGCAAGCTCGAGCACATTTCCATCGGGGTCGTGGAAATAAAGGGACGGCGGATTTCCATCGAAAGAAAACTCTTGAGCGATCGGGATTCCACGTTCTCGCAGCCGCGCGCGCCAGGCCGGGATTTCATCCGCGTGGATGCGGAAAGCCACGTGGCCCGCGCCGGTGGTCCCGTGCGGAAGCAGCATGCCACCCTGGCGCGTGATATCCGCGCGAAAAAGCAGCAGCACCCCCGGGCCCGGACCCACCTGGAAAGCTGCGCCGCGGCCGCCGCCGAAATAAGCATCCTCCATCTGTCGCAGCCCTAGCACGTCCCGATAGAAAGCAATCGCGCGATCGAGGTCCGAAATGTAAAGCGAGGTTTCGAGAACTCCGTGGGGTTGCAGCATGTCCGGATAATTCTATTCCTGGCGCGGGCGGCAACTCAACGAGCGGTCTTGCGCTCCAAGTGGACAGGGAGGATGCGGGCAGTCAAAATGTCGGCGCGGCAGGGAGACTTTCTTGAAGGCTAGTTCCAGGATTTTCGGCGGGCTCCGAGCCAAGCGGCTTGGTGGCGGGAAGCAGGAGTTGAAAATGTGGTGGCTGGGAGTGTTGGCATTGGTGGCGGTTGTGGCGCTCGGAATCCTCGCGGTGCGGACTCCCGCGCAGAAGCCTGAAAAAGAGGCGGACCTGGAGGGCACGTGGGAAGGAACTCTCGGAACGGGCGCGGCGAAGCTCCGGCTGATTGTGACGCTCGCAAAAATCAAGGAGGGATCCTACGCCGGCAAGCTGAACAGCGTGGACCAGGGCGCAACGCTTCCGATCGAGAACGCGACATTGAAAGGCGATGCGGTGCGCTTCGAAGTGGGGAAAATCGGCGGCGTCTATCAGGGCTACTTTGTTCGCGACAACAAGGAAATTCGCGGAACGTGGACGCAAACGGGCGTGCCTCCCCAGCCGCTCACATTCGTACGCCGTGAAAAGACGGAATCCGCCGTCGCTCCGGCGGCTCCACCGGCGGAACATACGCCGAAACCAAACACACCGCCGCTCGATATCGTCGTGCCGATAGCGCCGACCGCCTTCAAAGCCGGCGGAAAATGGAATCTCGTCTACGAGCTGCACGTGGCAAATCTCGGCAGATGGGAAACCACAATCACGCGCATTGACGTGCTTAACGGCGATGCTTCGCCGCTTTTGCTGAGCAGTTTTTCGGGGCCGGCGATTGAAAATCTGCTCGAGCGCCTGAGCACAGATGCAAATCTGAATGTGACGATCGGGCCCGCCCGCTTTGCAGTAATTCCCATTTGGGTGACACTCGAAAAGCGAGAGCAGGTTCCCGCCGCCATCCGCCACCGGCTCATTTTGAAGTTCGGCGATTATCCCGAAGCCCTCACGCTCGAAGGCGTGCCCGTGGAAGTCAACATGAATCCGGTTGTCGTGGTCAGCCCGCCTGTCCGGGGAGAGAATTGGCTGGCTGGGAATGGCCCCTCGAACACGTCGCTTCATCGGAAGGCTCTGATCCCCATCGCGGGTCATGCTGTAATCGCGCAGCGCTTTGCCATCGACTGGGTCCAGCTCTATCCCGACGGGAAAACGCATCATGACGATCCGCAGGACAACCGGAACTACCGCGCGTATGGCGCGGAAATCCGCTCTGTGTCCGACGGAATCGTGACGCAGACCAAGGACGGCATTCAGCAAAACGTGCCGGGCCCGAAATCGCGTGCGGTGCCCATGACGCTCGAAACGCTTGCGGGGAATTACGTGACCGTGGAAATCGGCCGCGGACTCTACGCCGTGTACGCGCACATGCAGCCGGGATCGCTCCGCGTGCAGGTCGGCGACAAAGTGCACGAAGGCGACGTGCTCGGCCTCGTCGGGAATTCGGGCAATTCCAGCGAGCCGCATCTTCACTTCCACATTTGCGACGCCAATTCGGCGCTCGGCTGCGAGGGTTTGCCGTTTGCCTTCGCGTCGTTTGAGGTGCAGGGGCATGGTTGGGGTTGGAAGTCCGCAGAAGCAAAAGATGCGCCGGTGAAGCACGAGGTGGAAATTCCGCTGGAAGGCGATGTGGTGAAATTCCCGCCGCAATAGAGCGATTTGCCGGCCCCCGAATTTTTCCCCCGAAAATTCTCGCGGGCTGTACTTGCGGTCAGGGTCTTGGCGGATAGTGCGCAGGGCCCGGGAAGCGCATAGCGGGGCTCTTCGGGACAAGGTAAGCTCGATATTCCACTGTCCTTGGGGGACCGACTCAATGCAATTGACAAAGGAAGGGCGCGGGCGAGGCGTGGCAGTGCAGGAACCGGAGGTGCTGGGGACGCTGGCGACGGCGGCGCCCAAGCCCGAAGAATTTCAGTTCGTAAAATTCCGGCTCGACGGGGAGATCGCGCGGCTCACGCTCGACCGGCCCGAGCACAATCTGCTGAACGAGCGAATGCTCGCGGAAATCGCCGCGGGAATCAACGGGCTGGGCGAACGAAACGACGTCAAATTGATCATCCTCGACTCGGCCGGGAAGGCATTTTCGGGCGGCATCGAGCTCGGCGAGTACACGCAGCGGCGCGTGTTTCAATTGCTCGACGCCTTCCACGGCGCATTCACGGCGATGCTCGATACTTCCAAGCCCGTCCTTGTGGTGATCAACGGCCCGGCCTACGGAGGCGGCGCGGAGCTTGCGGCGCTGGGCGATCTGGTGATCGCCACGCCGAAGGCGCGATTCGCGCAGCCCGAAATTAAGCTAGGAGTTTTCCCGCCGCTGGCCGCGGCGATTCTGCCCTACATCCTGGGCCCCAAGCTCGCGCTCGAACTTGTGCTCACCGGGGAAGTAATGACCGCCGAGCGGGCGCGCGAGCTGGGGCTGGTGAACTGGCTCGTCCCGGAGACCGAACTTCAGAAAAAAGTCGATGAGCTCATCGCCAAAGTGACCGCGCAATCGGGCCCCGTGCTGACGATGGCGAAAAAAGCCATTATCGGGAGCATGGGATTGCCCTTGCGCGATGGCGTGCGCAATTCGATGAAGGTCTTCCTGAACGAGCTGGCCGATCTCGAAGATGCGCAGGAAGGGCTTCGCGCGCAGGTGGAGAAGCGCGCGCCCAAGTGGAAGAACCGCTAGCCTTTCGATTTGGCTGCTCACCTCGCCCGGCGGGAAGAAATGAGGAACCATTTCGAGCGAGTTGACACTGCGAACCTCGCAGCTTACACTCGCCGGGACAATTGAACTGGCACGGGGATTTCGGGAAGGCCGTGAAAATCGGCCACGGTCCCGCCACTGTGACCGGCTGCCGCGTGCGCCAGGCGAGCCGCAAGTCAGGAACCAGCCCGTGCCGGTTGAAGCCGGCATTCTTCGCGAGAGAGAGTGCGGCGACGGCCTCGCTGATTCCGCGAGGCTTTTTTGTTGGAGCGGATTGTGCGTCGGGCGGCCCAAATAATCGCGTGCTGGATTGTTGCGAGCGGATGCGCATCGGGCATCAGTGCACACGTGGCGAGGAGCAGCCAGGCGGCAGAGGCTACGCGCGAGGTCACGGATGAAGTGGGCCGAAAGGTGACGCTTCCGGCCGAAGTAAACCGCATCGTGACGCTCTCACCCGACCTGACCGAGACGATTTACGCGCTGAGGCTTGAAGCAAAGCTTGTGGGCGACACGGATTACTGCGACACGCCGCCGGAAGCAAAACGCAAGCCGCACGTCGGCAGCGCGCAAAGCCCCAGCCTCGAGGCGATCGTTGGGCTCCATCCGGATTTGGTGCTGGTCACCGCCACGATCAATCGCCGCGAGACCGCAGACGCCCTCAAGCACCTCGGCATCGCCGTTTACACAACGTATCCGCACACCGTGCGCGGAATTTTGGAATCGGTCGAGCATATTGCGGAGCTGGCCGGCGCGGCGGAACAGGGAGCCGTCTTGGTCGAGCGGCTGCAATCGCGGCTCGATGCGCTGCATACGCGGCTGGAAGCGCGGCCGATGGTCCATGTGCTGTTCGTTGAATGGATCTATCCGCTGCTGACGATCGGCCAGAACACATTCATCGCCGACGCGCTGCGCTGGGCCGGCGCGGAATCCGTGATTCTCTCGAAGCAAAACTGGCCGCGGGTGAGCCTCGAAGAAATCGTGCGACTCCAGCCGGACTACATTTTGTTGACACGAAACCACGGCGGGACGAACGAGGAAGAATTGGACGAGCTGCGCTCCCGCCCGGTGTGGAAAAAGCTTTCGGCTGTCGAGCGCGGGCACACGCTCATGGTAGAGGATGAAATGGCGCGGCCGGCGCCCGGCTTGATCGGCGCGATCGAGAAGCTCGCGCGCGAACTCCATCCGGAAGCGTTTTCGGCGGATGCCATCAGCGGAAACTGGAAACTGGCAGGTGGAGAGCAGCCGGATCCCTCCGCTCAGCCGGCAGAATGGTGCGGCCGATGCGCCCGCTGACACCTCGGCGCATCACGGCAATCTGCGCTTTGCTGTTTGCGGTGTTGTTCGTGGTGATGGTGATTTCGCTGAGAACCGGCGCGTATCCGATTTCGGTGCGCGACATCGTTACGACTCTCTTTCGCCAGGTCATCGGCCGCACGGACGACATTCCGCCGGAGTTCAAGCTGGTGGTGTTCGGCTTGCGGCTGCCGCGGATTGCCCTTGGAATCCTGGTCGGCGCGGCGCTTTCCGTGGCAGGAGCGGGATTTCAAGCGCTGCTGCGAAATCCGCTCGCCGATCCCTACGTGCTGGGAGTTTCCAGCGGCGCGGCGCTCGGAGCAATCGTAAGCCTGGCGTTCTCGCCGCGTCTGCTCGGCGTAATCCAGCTCTCGGCGTTTCTCGGAGCCGCGGTGACGATTGCCATCGTCTATTTTCTCGGGCGGCGCGGCGGCCAGCTCGATAGCGGCACGCTCTTGCTCGCCGGAATCATCACCGCGTCGTTTCTTTCGGCGATCATCATGTTTTTACTGACCACGCTGAGCGGGCACGAATTGCGCGGGATGGCCTTCTGGCTCATGGGCGATTTGACCACCACTCCCCCGACCGAACACGTGCTGTGGTGGTTCGAATCGCTCTTTACAGTTTTCCTGATTGCCGCGGGCGCGATTTACACGACGGCGTCGGATCTGAATTTGATTTTGACCGGCGAGCAGGAAGCGCGGCATCTGGGCGTCAATGTGCATCGCGTGAAGCTCGTGGTCTATGTGGCTGCTTCGGTGCTCACGGGGCTCGCGGTTTCCGTCAGCGGGGCAATCGGTTATGTCGGGCTGCTGGTGCCGCACTTGATGCGCATGATGTTCGGCACCGACTACCGCCTGCTGATTCCGACTTCGGCCATCGGCGGCGCCATCATCATTGTCGCGGCCGATACGCTGGCGCGCACGGTGGTGGCTCCCACGGAATTGCCCGTCGGCGCGATGACCGCGCTGGCCGGCGCGCCGGTATTCATTTACCTGATGCGGAGAAGAGTGCGATGAGCGCCGGCACGGGAGGGAGAGCGTCGGTCGCGGCGGCGTCCGTGCCATTCGACGCAGCGCCCAAGCCGCGGCTGAAGGTCGAGCAAGTGAGCTATGCCTATGCGGCCAGCGATCGCTCGGCGCCGAAGTTCACGCTCGGTCCAGTGACGTTCGAGGCGCAGCAGCGCGAAATTGTCGCGATTCTCGGTCCGAACGCCAGCGGCAAATCGACGCTGATGAAAATCCTCGCCGGGATGTTGCGCCCTCTCTCCGGCCGCGTCGAGGTGGACGGCACCGAAGTAGGCGACTTCGAACCGCGCACCCGCGCGCGGCGCATCGCCCTGGTCCAGCAGGAAAGCGAGTTGCTGTTTCCCTTGCGCGTCTGGGAATACGTTTTGCAGGGGCGATATCCGTACGGGCGGCGTCTGCGCTTCGAGTCGGCGGAAGATTGCCTTCTCGCCGGCAACGCGCTCGCGCAGGTTGGCGCGGATGCCTTGCGCGACCGTTGGATGGATCATCTTTCGGGCGGCGAGAAGCAGCGCACGATTCTGGCGCGTGCGCTCGCGCAGCAGCCTTCGCTGCTTCTGCTCGATGAACCCACGCAGCACCTGGATATCGGCGGGAAAGTCGAGCTGTTGCGGCGGCTGCGCAAGCTCGCGGACGACAGCCGCTACACGGTAATCGTTGTGACGCACGAATTGAATCTCGCCGCCGAATTCTCCGACCGCGTCGTGCTGCTGCACAAGGGCAAGGGCCTGCGCACCGGCTCGCCTGCCGAAGTGTATCAGCGCGAAGTGCTCGAAGAAGTTTTCGAGGCGCCGCTTGAAGTGGAAATCCGCAGGAGCGGGCGGCCTCGCGTGATTTTGAAAAGCAGTCAGTAGGGGCCGGGCTTTTTGCAGGTCGTCACACTGCGGGGGCATCTGCCCTCCGCAAGCGGCTTTCGGTCAAATGATCGGGAGCCGTCGACAATCACTGGAGACTCCGCGCACGGGAAGACGGTGAAAAGCCGTCGCCGCCGCGCGACTGTAAGGCGGATCGTTATCTAGCGCGGGCCACTGTCCTGTAGATCGAGCCTCCCCGGTTCGATGAAAGGATGGGAAGGCCGCGCTGGCGCCTCGAAGCATGGGGCAGAGCCGCCAAAGCCAGGAGACCGGCGGAGTCTCAATTCCGGCGCTGAGGCATGCCGCATCGGCGGCGGAACAACCTTCAACTCCCGCGCGAGAGGGAGAGGAGGAAACCATGAGACTTCGTCCCCTTCCGTTTGCAATCGCAATCGGTTTGCTCTGCACGATTTTGCCGCTCCCGAAAGTCACGCACGCGCAATTGACCGCCACGCTTCACGGCACACTCACCGACCCAAGCGGCGCCGCCGTCGTGGGCGCGATTGTCTCGGCCCAGGTGGAAGATTCAAACGCAAAGCCTACAGAAACAAAAAGCGAGGCGGACGGAAAATTTTCGCTTACGCTTTCTCCCGGCCGCTATCGGCTCAGCGTCGCGCATCCGTCCTTCGAACGAGCCGCACAGGATTTCACTCTGAGCGCCGGAGAATCGCGAGTGTGGGACGTGCGCCTCCTGCTTGCGAAACTCTCTTCGACGGTCGTAGTGACGGCATCGGCCCAACCCACCACAGCCGTAAACACGCCGGCGCTCGTGGACGTGATTTCGAAAGAAGAAATTGAGGCGCGGCAGGAGGATGTGCTGCTGTCACTCCTCACTTCCGAAGAGGGCGCAAGCTTTGCGCAGCTCGGTCCGATGGGTGGAATCGCATCCTACTTTCTCGATGGCGGCAATTCCTATTACACGAAGGTGCTGGTGGATGGCACCCCGGTGAACGAGCCTGGCGGCGCGGTGGATTTTTCGAATCTTACTTTGGATGGAATCGACAAAATCGAGGTTGTGCACGGAGCGTCGAGCGCTCTTTATGGCTCCGATGCCATGAGCGGCGTGATCCAGATTTTCACGCATCGAGGAACGACGACGACGCCCGAACTCATTCTGTTCGGCGAAGGTGGAAGCTTCGGCACCGGCCGAGGGAGCGCGCAATTGAGCGGGCTTTTGGGCGCGTTTGATTATTCGGCGACCGTGGGATACATCAGCAGCAATGGTCAAGGTCCCGGCGACACATTCCGGGATACCACGCTCTCCGGAAATTTCGGCTGGAAATTTTCCGAGACCGATTCCTTTAGGCTCACTCTTCGCAGCAACACGAGCGGCGCCGGACAACCCGGACAGACGCTTCTTCCGAATGAGTCAGAGATCGGCCAGGCAAGCAACCTCCAAGATTTCTCTGCCAATCTGGCATGGAATTTTCAGATTGGAAATAACTGGCAGCAACAGTTCACTGGGTATGAGTCGCGCTTCCAGCTGGTGGAGTTTTCCCCGGAGTTTGGCTCGTTCACGACGGAATACAATCGCGCGGGGCTGACCGAGCAATCTTCATATCTCTTTCACAATGGAGCGGCCACCGCGGGCTACATGTTCGAAGTCGAGAACGGCCCGGAGCACCGCGAGAACCAGGCCGGCTACGTGGAGGTCCGTTACAACTTCGGGCCGCGGCTGACGACGATCGTGGGCGCGCGCGCGGAAGCAAACGGATTTTTCGGCACGCGCGTCGTGCCGCGAGTGGGCGGGTCCTACGCCTTGCGCTACGGCCACGATTTCTGGGGGGACACGCGACTGCGTGCTTCCTACGGGCTCGGAATCGTCGAACCCCAAATGTTTCCCTCAGGATGCACCCCGATTCTCGATCCCGAACGCAGCACCACGGTGCAGGCCGGAGGCGACCAGATGCTGGCGAACGACCGGCTGCGCGTTTCGGTCACTTATTTCCACAACACGTTTCACGACATCGTGAGCTTCAATCCGACTGCCGCGACACCCAATTGCCCGCCCTTCGGAGGAAGCTTCTTCAATACGGACCTCGCACGCGCTTGGGGCGCGAACTCGTCATTGGAGGCGAAGGTCGCGCGCTGGCTGCGGATTGCGGGAAATTACACCTACGATGATTCCAAAGTGCTCAAATCTCCGAACGCGACCGATCTCGCGCTCATTGCTGGCAATCGGCTGTTCTTTCGGCCGCTCCATGCCGCGAATCTCACGGCCAGCACGCATTTCTGGCGGATGGGATGGAACATAGCTGGACAGTATATGGGGCGGCGCGCCGACAGCGACTTTGATAGCTCCGTGACCGATGGTGTCTGCATCGGCTTTTGCATCACGAGCACGCCGGCCTGGGTCCGCTGGGATTTGTGGAACAGCATGGATCTCGGACACAATGTGACACTGATGGGGCGCGTGGATAATCTCTTCAACAATCACTATCAGACGGCCGTGGGCTATCCCGCGCTGCGACTGAATTACCGGGCGGGCATCAGATATGTTTGGGGGCGCGAATAAGGGTCGGTGAAAATCCCGGAAGCGGATTTCCTGAAAGCGCACAATGGTAGCTGGACGGCGCGGCGGGCGGGGGAATTTTCCGTCAGGAATATTCATATGGCGGAAATGCCCGCGCCTGCCGCGCGCATTTTTCCGGAGCTGGGCGGCCCGGGCCTGCTCACTCCCGGTTGGAAATGGAAACTTCTGCTGGGCCTTCGCCTTGCGATCGGGAAAGTGTTCGGATGGGACGAGGGACTGAAGACACACCCCGGCGAGCCGCTCGAGCCGGGAAAACACTACGGTTTCTTCCTGATTGAGCACGCAGACCCGCCCCGCGAAGTGGGGATGAGCGTCGAAAACCGGCTCACCCGGGCGATGATGTGCTGGGTGCTCGACCCGGCGCCGGACGGCACCCGCGTATTTAACGTGACGCTCGCGAATTTCAAGGGATGCCGCGGCGACTTTTATTGGCGGGTGATCGAGCGGTTCCATGACGGGATCACCGAAGCTGCGCTGGCCGAGCTGCGCCGCCGCTCGCGGGGGGCGCTGAGAACGCTTCCAAATTGGCTCGGCTGACCCGCCCCGCGCGCGGCATGCGCGCCGCCCCGAATGATATAATCTGCGTTCCCCCATGGCTCGGACTGTACAAGAATCGCCGCGCGTTGCGCCCGAAGTGAGAGCCCGATACGAAGCCGTGATCGGGCTTGAGGTCCACGCGCAGCTCGAGACGCAGACGAAAGCGTTCTGCGGCTGCTCGACGCGCTTCGGCGACGCCCCCAACAAGAACACATGTCCCGTCTGCCTTGGCCTGCCCGGCGCGCTGCCGGTGTTGAACCGCAAGGCAGTTGAGTTGGCCGCGCGGGCTTCGCTGGCGCTGCGCTGCAAGATTCAGCCGCGCTCGATCTTCGCGCGAAAAAATTATTTCTACCCGGACTTGCCGAAGGGCTACCAGATTTCGATGTACGAGCTTCCATTCGCTACGGGCGGATGGCTCGAAGTGGCGGTGGACGGCGCGACGAAGCGCGTCGGCATCACGCGGCTGCATCTGGAAGAAGACGCGGCCAAGAATCTCCACGAGGGTTTCCCGGATTCGGATCGCTGGAGCTACATCGATTTCAACCGCTGCGGCGTGCCGCTCGCCGAGATCGTTTCGGAGCCTGATATTCGGACGCCCGCGGAAGCGTATGAATACTTGTACGCGCTGAAGCAGATTCTCGAGTACACGGACGTGAGCGATTGCAATATGGAAGAAGGCTCGTTGCGCTGCGATGCAAACGTGAGCGTGCGAATCAAGGGCGCTGAAAAATTCGGGACGAAAGCGGAAGTGAAGAATCTGAATTCGTTTCGCTATCTGGCTCACGCTCTCGAATATGAAATCGTGCGGCAAATCGAAGTGCTCGATTCGGGCGGCACGATTCCGCAGGAGACCCGCTTGTGGAATGTCGCGGCGGGGCGCACCGAGCCGATGCGGTCGAAAGAATTCGCGCACGATTACCGCTACTTTCCCGATCCCGACTTGTTGCCGGTGACCGTATCGAATGCGTTTATCGAAGAAGTCCGGCGCGAAATGCCGGAATTGCCGGACTCGAAGCGCGCGCGATTTGTCCACGACTACGGAATCAGTGAATACGACGCAAACGTGCTCACGACGACTCGAGAGCTCGCTGCTTATTTCGAGACTACTGTCAGCTCCGCTCCTCAAATTTCTGGAGACCTCATTGCTCCGTGGATCACCGTAGAATTTCTGCGTCACTCAAAAGAAAAGGGATTTGAAGCAGCATCAACCACCGTTCCACCCTCCGCGTCTGGCGCACTCATATCGAAGGTAGAGGCAGGCGAGATCACCGCTGCGACGGGAAAAAACGTCTACGCCCAAATGTTCGAAACGGGGAAGACTGCGCAGGAGATCATCGCGGCGGAGGGATTCTTGCAAATATCGGATGCAGGTGCGATCGAGAAGATTGCGCGCGAAGTATTGGCCAAGAATCCTCAAAATGTGGCGAAGTACAAGTCAGGGAATGAAGGCGTGTTCAAATTTTTTGTGGGGCAAGTGATGAAAGAAACGCGGGGGCAGGCGAACCCGCAAGTCGTCAACGGCATATTGAAGCGGATCCTAGCCGGATCTTAACGAGGTTAAACCGGCGGCGTAATCGCTTGCGCCGCTCACAAGCCCAGACCTAGTGGAGATAATGATGACGCTCAAAGAAGGCGACCGGGCTCCTCATTTCAAAGTGCAGGACGACAGCGGAAAGACGGTGTCGCTCGAAGATTTCCGGGGCAAGAATCTCGTGCTGTATTTCTATCCGAAGGCCAACACGCCCGGTTGAACGAACGAAGCGTCCGAGTTTCGTGACGCGATCAAGAAGTTCGAGGATTCCAACACCGCAATCATCGGAGCCAGCGCCGACTCGATGGAGGCGCAGACGAAATTCAAGGTGAAGCACAAACTGAATTTCCCGCTGCTGGCGGACACGGAATTTCAGGTGATTGAATCCTACGGCGCGCGGCGGATGAAGAGTTTTCTGGGGAAATCGTTCCTCGGGATTGTGCGCATGACGTTTTGGATCGGCCCCGAAGGGAAAATCCGCAAGATTTGGGACAACGTCACGCCGAAAGGCCATGCCGCCGAAGTGCTCGCCGCGATTGTAGACGGCTCCGGAAAAGCAGTGAGCGCGAATTAGATGCCGCCGGCCTAGATCGTCACCCGGATCGCATCGCCCTCCGGTTCAATGAGAGCGTTATCGATCAAGCGCGTCGCGCCGACCTTTGCAGCGATGAGGGCCAGGCAGGGGCGGCGCAAGCTCATTGCCGGTTCCAGCGTTTCTAAATCCGCAATCTCAGCATAGTCGACCGCGACGCCCGCTTCGGCGTCAAGCACGCGGCGCATGGCTGCGAGCAGCCGCGTAACATCGCGCTCGCCCGAATCGATCGCGCGCCTCAAGGCGTCGAGCGACCGATAGAGCGCCGTTGCTGTGCGGCGTTCGCTCTCGTTGAGGTACCGGTTGCGCGAGGAAAGCGCCAGTCCATCCGGCTCGCGGATGATGGGGCACGCCACGATCTGCGTATCGAGATTCAGGTCAGCAGCCATTTGCCGGATGATGCGCCATTGCTGCGCATCCTTGCGGCCGAAATAAGCAAAGCGCGGCGCGACGACTTCGAAGAGCTTCAGCACCACTGTGGCAACTCCGCGGAAATGTCCCGGCCGGGAGCGCCCCTCGAGGCGTTCGCTCAAGCCCTCGACAATTACGGCCGTGCGAAAGTTTTTCGGGTAAATCTCCTCCGGCGGGGGCGCGAACAAATAATCGACCCGCAGCCGTTCGAGCGCCGCTTGATCGGCTTCGAATGTCCGCGGATATTTTTGAAAATCTTCCGCCGGGCCGAACTGCTTCGGATTGACGAAAATCGAGACGACCACCGGCGCGCATTGCTTTTGCGCCTCGCGAATGAGCGAGAAATGCCCTTCGTGGAGCGCGCCCATCGTCGGAACGAAGCCGATGATGCGCTCCGCAGCCCGCGCTTCGCGCGACACCTGCTTCATCCATTCCACGGTGCGGATGATTTCCATCAGAAAATTCCCGCAGGCTGGTTCCCGGCGCGGGCGAAGACTGCGAACCGAATTCGCATCACGCGGAGGCTTGTGAGGCGCGCTCGCGGTAAAAGGCGATCAGGTCCGTGGAAATTGCTTTGCTTCCGAGCTGGCGAAGCATCGTGGCGACCTGGCCGCGATGATAGGTGCCGTGGTTGACCAGATGCTGAAGCATTTGCCAGTGCGGCGCCGCCTGCGGGACGCCTTGCGTGGTCTTGTGGTGAACCACGCGCGCGAGATCTTCCGCGCGGAGGCTGGCAACGTAGTCGATCAAATTCCGCTCGACCTCGGTCCAGCGGCGCTCGACGGATGAAAAATCCGGGAAATCGCTCGGAGGGCGCAAGCCGGGTGCCGAGCGTCCGTGCCAGCGCTCGAGCCACAGCCACTCCGCTTCACAAATGTGAACGAGCGTGGCGTGAACGGAGGGAAAGCTCGAGCCGAGACTGCGAGTGAATTGCTCGGGAGTGAGAGGACGGCAAGCCTCGAGTATCCGGTGGTTCGCCCAAGAATTGTAGTCGTAGAGAAGGCGGACATCTTCCGTATTCATTCGACACACCTCCTTCGCCGACTGCTAGCCAGCGCGGTCAGTGATGAGGAAATTATACAAATGCCGAACTCCAGCGTCGCAGGGAACTTCAGGGGCTGAAGCCCTGCATATTCGGCTAGTTTAATGTCGCGGTTAAAACCGCGACCTACAAAGCGAGTCCTATCAAGAACGCCGGGGAGAGAGCAAATGGTCCCGCAGTTCCGCCGGCGTGTGGTACGACTCCGAGTCGGAAGGGAAGCGGCCGGCCCGCACGTCGCTGCAAAATTCCGCCGCTGCCCGGGAAATCTCCGATGCCAGGTTGGCATACTGCCGCGCGAATTTCGGTTTGTGCCCCAGCGTGAGCCCTGCGAAATCGTGAAACACGAGGACCTGGCCGTCGCAATCGGGCCCCGCGCCGATGCCGATCGTGGGAATCCGCAGCTTTTGCGTAATGCGCGCGCCCAATTCCCGGGGGACGGATTCGATCACGATTGAAAATGCGCCGGCGGATTCGACGGCGCAGGCATCGCGCTCGAGCTGCTCGGCGGCCTCGGTCGTCTTGCCCTGCACGCGGAATCCCCCCAGGGCGTTGATCGATTGAGGCGTCAAGCCGATGTGGCCCATCACGGGGATTTCGGCCTCGACGAGCCGCGAAATCAATTCCAGGCGCCGCTCGCCGCCTTCGATTTTTACGGCTTCCGCGCCGGCTTCTTTCACAAGCCGCACGGCGTTGCGGACGGATTCATCGAGCGAGACATGGAACGATCCGTATGGCATGTCGGCCACGAGTAAGGCGCGCCTGGTTCCGCGGCGGACGGCTCGAGTGTGATGCAGCATGTCCTCGAGCGTGACCGGCAGCGTGCTGTCGTACCCAAGCGTGACCATGCCGAGCGAATCGCCAACGAGCAGTATGTCCACGCCCGCTTCGTCGAGCAGACGCGCCGTGGGATAGTCGTACGCGGTCAAGCAAGTGATTTTGCGATTTTCTGCAACAGGGACTTCCGAGGAGGGGGACTTACGGGAGAGAATGTCGGGCACGGTGATTTTCCCGCTGCCCGCACGCGGTGCAACGCTCATGTTAACCTCCGGTGCCGCTCCCGTCTTTCGGGATACAGCCCGCTTGCAGGTTGATGCTACCAGAAATCGAGGGGCGGCAGCAAAGGGAATCGAGGAGGGTTGCCGGCTTGCAGCCGGCCGAGTACGGGAGATGAACTGTTGACACGATTAACCCGCTTTCCTATAGTAACCGCGCACGGAAATTGATTATTCCCGCGCCTCGAAACAAATTCTTCTCTCAGTGAGGAAAGCCGATGGTTTCACGACGAGCATTTATCACGTCAAGCTTTGCCGCAATCGTCTCCGTTTCATTTCTCGGGATGTGCCCCCGCAGCGCGGCCCAGGCCGCGAACCTCCAAAAAGCGGTAGAAGGAAAGTACGCGCTGACGAAGCCGACCGACGACAAGAGCGACATCGTCACCGCCGGTGCGATCCTGATCCTCCAGAAAGACAGGCTGCTGATGTATCCCGTATCGACGCCCACCCCGCCGCAAAACACGTTTAAAGACGGACACCTCTCTGCCGGGGTGTTTGCGGCGCACGACGCGGCGCAGAAGTTCGGAAAATTCATCGGGCATCCGCCGCCGCAAACGGTGGACACGCGCTATTTTGTCACCGGCGAAAAATTCTGGGTGACGAAAATTGATTACCCGGCCGACGGAGTCGTGTTCTGGCTGTTCACCGATGCCATCAATGACGTCCGCTATTATTCGACGCTCAAATTTGTCTACCCCAAAGGAGTGAACCTGACGTCCGATCAGGTTTTGGAGCTGGTCGGGCAGGTGCTGAAAGTTCAGGAGGACGATTCCACGAAAGCGGACAACAGCGGGAATCAGCAGCAGGGCGCCGATGCGAATCAGCAGCAACAGCAGCAGGCAGCGCCGGCAGAACAAGCTCCGCCAGCGCAACCGGCGACGGTGGAGATCGGGCAATCCGTCGATGATGTGGTCGGGATCCTCGGCCAGCCGGAAAAGATCATCAACCTCGGAGCGAAGCAGATTTATGTGTACAAGGATCTGAAGGTCACGTTTGTTAAGGGCAAGGTGACGGACGCGCAGTAGGATGTCTGGAGTGGCGGCTCAATAGGGACAGCTCGCCCCACTTCTTAAATCGGGTTTGCCGAGGCCTGGGTCAGTCGCGACCTTGGATAAGGGCTCTACTCGCATCGAAAACAAAGCGGGAGCCCCTCGACTGCGCTCGGGATAAACAAGCTCCCGCACTCCAAAATTCTCCGGGCCAACTTTTCAGAAGATATCTGCTGCTCGGGCTGGCGTGATCGGCGGGATGATACCGGGGAGCACGAGGAGAACCAACCTCCCAGCGCTCCCGGTACCGATCTTCAAGCTAAGTCGGACTGCCGGTTCCTATCGAACGCAAAGCGTTCCGACTGCAACTCAATCGTCGTCATCGCCTTGCGCGCTCTTGATGGCTTGCTGAACTTCCGTGTCGGTCTGGTCGGCATCCTGATCGAGCGCCTGCAAATCTGAAGCGGCGTTCGGATCCGGATCGGCCTTGGAGTCCGCCACTTCGCGGGCCTGAGGGGCCGGCGATTTTGGCAAGCCGTCCTTGCCGTTGTCCTTTGCGAGCTTCTGCAAACCGTCATCAACCTTCTCGCAGAACTGATTGTGCATTTCCTGAAGGTCGTTGACCGCAACCATCACTTGCGCGCCGGAGCGGCAATCGTCCTTCTGGCTGCTGCTGACGAGCACTTTCACGTTCTGGTTGGCGTCGGGTGTGTCGTCGATGCGCGTGATGACGTCGCCCGCCGAGAGGCTGCACTGCGAGCCGTCCGGGAGGTCTTCATTGAGCGTATCGGCTACCACAAAGGTGCGAATGTTCGGGTCGAGCGCCGCCGGAACTTGTTGGTCGGCGCCTGCAGCGGCCTGCTGATCGCCGCCACCGCTCGGCGCAGGGGCTGGAGCAGCAGCCGCAGTTTTGGCTGAGGCATCGGCCGCGGCCGCATCGCGTTCGGCGGCAAGTTGCCGCTTCACTTCCTCGGCGATGAGCTGCTTTACTTCCGGAGTGAGGACGACCGCATTCGCGCCTCCACCCTCGGCGGCCGGAGCCGCGCCGGCATTCGCTTGCGCCCCCGCCGCTGCGGCGTTTGACGCGGCCGCGTTGGCCTCGGCGGCAGCCGCCTCAGCATTGGCTGCTGCTGCGTTAGCCGCAGCCGCTTGAGCTTCATACGCGGCTTGGAGGTTCGCGGCCAGCAGGTAGTCGGTCACCCAAAATGCGGGGCTCGGGTAAACCGGCCACGGGTTGAAATAGTAGCCGTACCATCCGAACCAAGGAGCTCCCCCCCAGCCCCAGCCGGCATAGGCAATCGGCCCTGGCCAGGGATTCCACGCCCACCCGTAAAACGCCGGGCCATAATAGAAGCCGGGGCCCCAGTGGTAATAGAGGCCGCCGTGCCAGTAGTAGCCTCGGTACGCCCGCCCATAGAACCGGCCGCCTCTCCAATAGGTGCGGCGCATGTAGGGATGGCCGCCACGACGGAAGCCGTGCTCAGTGTAGCCGCGGCCATGCCCGCGCGAAACCACATGGGTGCCGTCTTTCCTCGTGACTTCGGCACGCCGGCTGCCGTTGGCGCCGTGACTGATAGTCGCGCCGCTCTTGGATTTGACCGAACCGAGTTTGCCGCTCGAAGTCAATTTAGCGGAAGCGCCGCCCTTGGTGCTCACCGACGTCATCTTTCCGCCCTTGTTGTAAGAGACGGTGTGACCAGCGGAGGTAGTGACCGTCTTCCCGCCCGCGGCACTCGTCTTGCCACCGGCGGTCGTGGAAGTCTTTGCGCCAGCGGTCGTCGAAGTCTTGCTCCCCGCCGTAGTGGTGGACTTCGTTCCGGCCGTGGTTGTGCTCTTGCCTCCCGCGGAAGTTGTCGTTTTCGCGCCTGCCGTTGTAGTCGTCTTGCTGCCGGTAGTTGTGGTCTTACCGCCGGCGGTCGTACTCGTTTTGGCGCCCGTCGTTGTGGTGGTCTTACCGCCCGTTGTGGTCGTGGTTTTGCTGCCAGTCGTGGTGGTGGTCTTGCCACCGGTGGTAGTCGTCTTGCCAGCGGTTGTAGTGGTGGTCTTGGAGCCGGTCGTAGTTTTGCTGCCGGTGGTCGTCGTGGTTTTGCCGCCGGTGGTGGTCGTCTTGCTGCCGGTAGTAGTCTTGCTGCCGGTGGTCGTGGTGGTCTTGCCGGCGCCACCACCGCTAGGCTTCGCGCCGCCGCCGGCCGGCTTGGCCGCCGGCTTGGCCGCCGGCTTGGCCGCTGGGGCCGCTTTGGGTGCTGAGCCGCCACCTCCGCCACCCTTCTTTTGCGCCTGTGTCATCAGGGGCAGCATCAGTAGAGCCATGATTGCGAAAAAAACCCGGAGAGTATTCTTACTGGACTTGCTGGGATTCATCGTGCCTCCTAATCATAGAAATCGGTCACGCCGCCTCAAAAGGTTGGAAGGCGGCATATTTCTTGAATTCGAAATGAGTCTGTACCGCGGGGCCTGCGCCGGGTAGAACAGCTTATGCCGGGCAACGTTCCGCAGCAGTGAACCCACCATCCCCCGGGAAGACGGCTGAGCTCTCACCCGATCGCGCCCACTCCGCTCGCGGCTTTCCATGCGAGAGGCACACGCACCCTCTCGACGCACCCCAGCAAGAGCGTCATGGGTATTGCAAACCCGCAAACTGCCGGCAACAGAAACGGGAACAACGGGAACCTTGAAAATATATTCCCGCCGTTGGCGGGTGTCAATTTCAATTCCTTTCGGGATTGTCAGGCCTGAGCTACGGGCGCCGGCATCTGCGGCTCCACACCCCGCCAACCGACCGGACGCCCCTGCACGGCTTCTTTCAGTGCGCGGAACAGCACGACATACATCATCTGGCGATAGTAGAACCGCTGAATGATGAGCGGCGCAAGCAGCGTCCAATCCTCATGCTTCTCGAGGACGAAGGCTACGAAGCAGGTGAGCAGGTCGATCAACATGAAGATCGCGAAAAAGATGAGCGAACGCTCCACGTCCTGCAAGGTCCAGAGCTGGGGCAATTGCGCGATGCGGAGCTGCGCCAGCCCCCACAAGGCGATCGACATCAGGAAAAGAAGGTCAATCACCGGCGAGACCAGCGGAAGCACAATCTGGAACAGGAAAATATTGGGAATGGCGATCCATCCGAGCGTGCCGTAGCGCCGCTTGCCGACCGCGTCGCGGTGCTTCCATACCGCCTGGAGCGTGCCGAAAGTCCAGCGAAAGCGCTGCCGGATCAAGGCCTCGATCGTTTCGGG
Source organism: Candidatus Sulfotelmatobacter sp. (assembly GCA_035624115.1). GTDB lineage: Bacteria > Acidobacteriota > Terriglobia > Acidiferrales > UBA7541 > Palsa-295. Next base: position 81,142 of record DASPSD010000005.1, read on the forward strand.
CACCTCCGTGCGGCCCACGGCATCTTCGTCGTAAAGGATCTTCCAGCCGTTCCGGCGGATCGTGAGCGTCAGGTCCGTATCCTCCGCCACGGTATCGCCGGAAAATCCGCCGTTGGCGCGGAGAAGGCTGGCGCGCCAGGCGCCCGCAGCTCCGGGAACCACCGGAATGCAGTTGAGCAGATCGAAAGCGCGTTTCTCGAGATTCTGGCTGGTGATGTACTCAAGCGCCTGCCATCGCGTGAGCCAGCGATTGCGATTCATCACTTTCACGTTTCCGGCAACGGCGCCGACTTTCGGATCGGCAAAGTGGCGCACCAGCCGCGGGATGGCCGGGGGGTCCACGATGGTGTCCGCGTCGATCGAGACCACGATCTCGCCGGTCGCCTCCGCGAGCCCGTGATTGAGCGCCGCGGGCTTCCCGCGATTCGGCTGGAGAAGCAGGCGGACGCGCGGATCGCTTCCGAAATTCGCCCGCACAAGCTCGGCGGTGCGATCGATCGAACCATCGTCGATCACGATCACTTCGAGCTTTTCGTACTCCGAGGCCAGCGCCGCGCGAACCGTCTCGACAATCACCGCTTCCTCGTTGAACGCAGGGATCAGGACCGTAACCTCCGGTCTGTACTCCGGATGATCGCTGGGCGCGGAACGCAGTTTTTCCGCCAGCGCCAGCAAGCCGATCACCAGCGCGCGCCCGCTCACGAGCAAAATCCCCGCCACAAAAATAAACGCAATCCCGGTGCGCAGCAGCCGGTAGATATCGAAGATCACCGCATCGGCTCGCACCAGCAGCCATTCTCTTTGCGTGAGCGGCGGCATCATCTGGGCGCGCGTCTGCCCGAGCAGGTTCGAAACGGAAACGAACTCATAGCCCTGTGCCCGCAAGCCATCGATGATTCCCGGCAGCGCCTGCACCGTGTGGCTTCGATCGCCGCCGCCGTCGTGCATGAGAATGATGTTGCCCTTCTCGTCGTCAATGTCGGTGAGCACGCGCTTCACGATCGTGTCGACCGGCGGCGGCGCCCCACCATTCGGTTCGCCCCAGTCGTGGGGATCGATCCGCGCGCCGATGATGATGTACCCCATTGATTGCGGAATCGGCAGCATCTGAATCTCGCTGGCCGTTTCGGGCTGATGGTCGATCCCGTAGGGCGGGCGGAACAGCAGCGTTTTCACTCCCAGGCTGCTTTCGAGAAACAGTTCGGTGAGGTTGAGCTGAATCTGAAGCTGGCCCTTTTGAATGTTTTCAAAATCGGGATGGGTGAAAGTATGATTGCCGATTTCATTGCCGAGCGCATATTCGCGCTTCAGGATGGCCGTTTCCTGGTTCGCCGTTTCTCCGATCACGAAGAAAGCCGCTGGCGCCTGCTTCTTTTCGAGGATGTCGAGGATCTTGGGCGTCCATTGGGGATCCGGGCCGTCGTCGAAGGTGAGCGCGACTTTTTTCGGCGCGGCGCCCAACTGGTCGATCCGCCAGGAAAGCGGATAGCTCTCGAAGGTCTCGTCGGTGAATAGGTCCGGCGACGCGTCGTAATCGAATTTGCGGCGCCCGCTCTGAGGAGTCGCGGTGATTTTCCAAATGTCGCCGTCGCCTTCGAGAATCAGATCGTAGCCCGGAGGGACATCCTGAAGCTTGGCGCGGACCGTATCATCGGGATGCGTGGCGTCCCAGATGTACCAGATCGAAGGATCCTCCATTCCCAGCCGCCAGAGCGCCGTGCCGCGCACGCCCGCGCGCTCGGCGGCGCGCAATTCGTTGTAGGCGGTCACACCGTCGAGCATCCACACGTTGTGGACCACGTTTTTTTCGTCTTCGTAGGAATAATGCGGATTGAGAGAATCCGAGTCGAATTCGATATCCGCTTCGGATTCTTCGGCAGTCACCACGCCTTGCTGAAACGTGACCGCTTGGGCCACCGGATGCGGCAGTTTTTTCGATTTTTGCGGCCAATCGTAGCCGTAATTGGCGATGCCCATCACGATCTTATCGGCCGGCACGATCTTCAGAATGTTTTCGATGTTGCGGACGAACCAATCCTGCGCGGCAATCGGCCCCGGCGGAGAAGTGGGCCAGTGCAGGTCATAGTTCATCAGGATGATCGCGTCGGCCTGCGCTGCGAACGATTTGTAGTCGTAGCTCCAATCGGCCGCGGGCAGCGCCACCATCAGCTTCAGATTGCCGCCGTGCAGCGCCGCCGCCAGGTCGCGGATGAAGAGCTGGAAATTCTCCTGGCTCGATTCCGGGACCTCCTCGAAATCCACCACCACGCCGGGGTGGTGCTGGGCCGTCGCAAAATCGGTGAGCTCTTTGGATAACCGCTGGCGCGAGGCCGGGCGTGCCAGCATCTCCGCCATCTCCGGCACCCGCCAGTCTTTCCCGTCGTAATTGTTCACCATCGGCATGATCGGGAGTTCGACTCCGCGGTCGCGAATCGTCTGCATCCAGGCGAGCAGTTTCGGGTCTTGCTCGACGTCCATGCGGCCGTCCGGCGAAACGGCGTGGAGCGATTCAGGAATCAGCAAATCGATGTCGTGATAATGGAGCTGAAGCGAAGCGAGGCTCGTGGAATCCCAGCTTACATAAAACGCCGCTCGCAGCGGATCGTAGTGCTCGGGAATCTTTCCGAGAGCCGCAATCTTGCGCTTCCGGCCGGGCCGGATGGATTTCTGTTTTGTTTTGCCGCGAATCGCATGAAGTCCGGCGTGCGTATCCACCCGCAGCAAATCGGGCAGGCCCGGCTGCCGCACCACGTTGACCAGGAACAGAACCAATACGATGGTGAAAAAGCCGCCCGCAAGCTCCAGCACAAGCCGCGTGCGGCGCCACCGGCGTCGCTCCTGATCGTAGAAAATGGGCTTGCGTTCAGGCATTGGGACAATCCAAGCTAGCCGTCCATTGAAACAGTGTCAATGACTCCTGCTCCCAAAGTGCGCACAAATATTGTGCTTGCCGTTTTGGTAGGCCTGGCTCTGCGGGTCTTTTTCGTCCTCAAGTTTCCCGTAACCAACTCGGGTGACGCTCCATTTTACATCGACCTCGCCTGGAACTGGTTGAAGCGCGGCGTGTACGGCTTCGAAGTCAACGGGCGCCTGACGCCGGTCGATATGCGCGTGCCGGGCTATCCGGCATTCCTCGCTACGATTTTTTCCGTCACCGGAAAATCGACGATTGCCATCGGAATCGCGCAAGCGATCGTGGATGTGGCCACGTGCTTCCTGGTTGCGTGGGTCGCTTCGCGGCTGGCGCCCGAAGCGAGCCGCAGGCGTGTGTCGCTCGCAGCGCTGTGGCTCGCAGTTCTGTGTCCGTTCACCGCAAATTATTGCGCGGTTCCTCTCACGGAGACTCTGTTCACTTTCTTGACGGCGCTCGCCATCCTCGTGCTGGTGGATCTGCCAGCCAGCCCGGCACAAAGTGCAGGCTCGATTCCTTCCCCGCCGCAAAGGCAGCTGAGCCCTTTCTTTCTTGGCGCCATCGTAGTTGGACTCGGCACGCTCGTCCGCCCCGAAGCGCCTCTGCTTCTTTTTGCGGCCGGGCTGGTTCTGCTGTTTCAGTGGTGGCGGCCGGCGAATTGGCCGAAGTTACTTCGCGCCGGGATTCTGATGACCGCGGGACTTGTTCTCCCGCTGCTTCCCTGGGCGGCGCGGAACTGGTTCACGCTTCACGATGCGCAGTTTCTTGCTCCGCGCCACAGCGAATTGCCGGGCGAGTACGTTCCCATTGGATTCATCGACTGGACGAATACCTGGCTGTGGCGCCTGCGGGACGTTTACCTCGTGACCTGGAAGGTCGGATCGGAAGAAATTCCAATCGAGGCTATCCCGGACTCGGCCTTTGACTCTCCGGCGGAGCGGGCGCGGGTGGAAGAGTTATTGGCAAGCTACAACGATGTCATCGACGTTTCGCCCGGCCTTGACGCTCAATTCCGCGAAATTGCGCGCCAGCGGACCGCCCGCCACCCGCTGCGCACGTATCTTCGGATTCCCTTTCTGCGCGCGTTCACGATGTGGTTCAGCCCGCGCGTGGAGTTGCTTCCCTTCGGCGGGCATTTATGGCCGATTCGCGACGAATGGCGCGACGACCGGCGCGACTTCCTGCTCACTCTGAGCTTTGTGCTGCTGAACGCGATTTATCTCGCTCTTGCGCTCGCCGGCGCTTGGCTCGCGCGATCCCACCCCGCGTGCGCGTTTCTGATCCTTTTCATTTTGATTCGCACCCTCTTTTTCGCTTATTTCGTGGAAACGCCCGAGCCCCGCTATGTGCTCGAATGTTTTCCGGCGCTGATCGCGCTCGGCGCCCAGGTGTTTTCCTCCCGCCCTCAGCTTTCTTCTACGGGCTCGGGATGAATCGTCAGCCGGAAAATTTGAGGAAATTTTTCTTTCACGCGGTCTTCCAGCGCTGCCGTGATGTCGTGGACTTCCGTAATCGGCAGCGCGCCGTCCATGGCGCAATGGCAGGAGACGAGAATCTTGTGGTCCACGCTCCGCACGTGCACTTCGTGGCAATCCACCAGCTCGTTGTACTCGGACTGCAGTGAATTCAAATAATGCTGCACCGAGCGGGAAAGATCCTTCATCTCTTCGGCGCCGCCGACCCTGGCCCCCAGCGGTTCGATGTGAATATTGACTCTCGCGCCGGGATCGGTGGCGCTGCGGATTTCCTCTTCGAGCTCGGTGGCCTGGCGGTGCGCCTGGCGGAGGCTCGAAGCCTCATCCACTTCCAGGTGCAGCTCGATAAAAAGGTGGCCGTCGAACTGATGCGCGGAGAGCTCGTGCACGGCCAGCCCGCGGCGCTGGGCGATGGCGCGGATTTTTTCGAAGAGGTCTTCGTTGCTGCGGGCCAGCGGTTCAACGTGCACGACAACATCGGCGGGAACAATCTGGGTGATGCGCTGTTCGACTGCGTCGCTCGCCGCGTGCGCTTGTTCGAGGCTGGCCGTGCGCGGCACACTGATCGTCACATCCACGAAAAAGCGCTGCCCCGCGCGCCGCACGCGCACCCGCTCGGTCCGCAGCACGCCTTCGGTTTCATCCACGGCGTTGGTAATCTGCTCGCGCAGGCCGCTCGGCGCCACGTCGAGAAGCGCATCGATGGTTCGGCGTCCCAGCCGCGAGCCGATCCAGATAATCACCCCCGCGACGCCCAATGCTGCGACGGCGTCGAGCGTGCCAAGCCAGGGAATTCCAAATCTCATTCCGATCCATGCGCCGGTGATCCCCAGAATGACGACAAACGTGCTCCAAACGTCGGTGGAAAAATGCAGTGCGTCGGCCTCAAGCGCGTCGCTCGGATACTTCCGGGCGACTCGCTTGAGCGCCCGCGCCCGGAAAAAATCCACGCCCATTCCCAGCGCCAGAACTCCGATGGCCGCAAGGCTGGGTCGCATATGGGCCGAATGAAAAACGAGCCGCTGGATCGCCTCCCAGATGATGTAAAGCGCGGTGAGCAGCAGAAGCCCCGTTTCGACAAACGCCGAAAAGTTTTCCACTTTCCCGTGGCCGTAGAGGTGCTGCGCGTCCGCCGGCTTATCCGCCACGCGCACCGAAAGGTACGTGATCACCGCGGCCACTAAGTCGAGGCTCGAGTGCAGAGCTTCGGAAAGGATGCCGAGGCTGCCGGTCACCGCCGAAAGGAACACTTTCAGCGACACAAGCACGATTGCAGAACCCACGGAAGCGAGCGCTGCCAACCGCTTTTCGCGCGACGCTTGTTCAGCAATCTCGGCCATCTTCCGGGCGATTATACGCTCGCGGCCCGAGCGCTACTGCGGGACCGGAGAAAAGCGTGTTCTAGCGGAACAGCCGGCGGTGCGTCAGCGGAGTGGCGGGGCGGGAACGAGAGGAACACGCCGCGGTTCGCCGTGAAACCCGCGGATATCCACTTCTTCGAGCAGCAAAGAGGGCGCGACGATGGAACTCGGAATCCCTCCCTGGGCCGTGCCGAACGGCCCCAGCGCCGTCTCGGCAAATCCTCCGGCGGGATTCTGCATGTAATCGTAAACGGCCGCGTCGCTTCCGATTCCGAGAATATTGCGGATCGACCGCAGCGTCAGCCCCTCGATTCGCGCGCCGCGCACCAGTTCTTCGCGGCCATCGTCCACATACACGCGATAAATCAGCAGCGGCATCCGCTCGCCGCTGGCGATGCCTCCCGCAATTTCGCCGATAAATTCGGAGAAATCCTCCTGGCGAATCGCGGCAAGCGCGGGGTTATCCATGCGCTTCACTTCGATGCACCACTCGTGCCCGTCCTGGCGGCAGGCTTCCAGAAATTTCTTTCGCAGCGCGCCGGCATCCAGGGCGTCGCTGCCCTGGAAAATCAGGTTGCTGCTCAGGGCCTGCGGAGTCGAAAGCATGGCGGAGCGCGCGTGGCCGTCCGAGGGCTGGAAATCCGGACCCGGGCGGCGCGACATCAAGAGATTCCTGAGCATGCCATTCTCGACAAGCGACACGCGCTCGGACTTCACGCCTTCGTCGTCCACTTCGTAATCGCCGATCAGCGGCTTGCCTCGAAAATCCTTGATCGTGGGATCGTCCACCAGCGACACACCGGCTGGCAGGACGCGCGTGTTCACGCGGCCGGTCCATTCGCTGCGCCCGCCGAATCGCTCCATGACGGCGTCAAACTGGGTGGTCATCGAAAGTGGGGGCCGGGCGCCGGAAAGCGACGGTCCCAAAACTTGCGCAAGCACCGAGCCCGCCGCCGGGGCGTCAAAAAGCACTGGCCCGGTGAAATCCGGCACCAGCGGACTCCGGCGCAAGGCAACGAGCTCGCTGGCCTTCCCGCCAAGCTCTTTCGCGATCAGGGCCGGATCCGGCACGTCGGCGGGCCGATTCACGTATTTCGCGTAGAAATTGTGCAGCGGCATTCCGTCGTCCGCCTGCGTATTGATCGCCGCTTCCACTGCCGCGAGGCTTCGCGACGTGCGAATCTCCGTGCCTTCGGTGTTCATGAAATACTGCGTGATGTAAACGAAGTAGTAGTTCACGCGGGTGCTGTAGAGGTCCGGGAAATCGCGGAACACGGCGGAAGCGGCGCGGGCCTCTGCTTCCCAGTTTCGCGACGTCCAATCCGGCTCGAGCCGCGGGTCGAGCTTCACCACCGCGGGCGCTTCGGAGAAATCGTCGATTTCAGGCGGCTTGGTCAGGCTGCGAAGGAAGGCCTGCTTGAGCGACATCTGCGTGGCGGCTTCTTTGTAAGCCTGGTCGGTGGCGAGCCACAAATCCTGGCGCAACGAGTTGTAGTCGCGATCGATTCCCACCTGGCCGGTGGAACCGATGAAACCCTGGAAGCCGTCTTCGCTGACGAAATTCGAACTGTCCAGATGATAGTTGCCCACGCGCACGTTCACGCTCATGAAGCGGTTTCGCGTAGTGCTGGAAGAAATCAGGGCTCCGAAGGAAGCGGTCACGCTGCGGACGTCGACATCGAGCAGCCGGTACTCGATGTAAAAAGGCTTGTCACCATCGGGCAATTGTAGCCGCTCGCGCGAACGCTCGAGTTCGTCGTGCATGGCCCGAAGCGTTTGGTCATTATCGGGAGCTTGCGCTTGGGATGAAGCGGGAGTCCCCGAGCGGTTGCCATGCTCCGCGCGAGCGGCCGCGGGAATCGCGCATGCCATGAACAAGGAAAGCGCCAGGATCCTTTTCACTGTGCTTGTCCCTTGGCTGCCGGATCATGCGCCGGCGGTGGCAAAATCGGCGGCTTATCGGTGGAAGTCTCTTTCTTTTGTACTTCCATCTCGGATGTGAGAATCGCAGGCGCGACCGCCGACACCGGAACGGACCCGGATTCCGCCCCGCAATAGCCGTTGAAAACTTCGGGCGTGTCGCCGGTAGCTACAATCTTGGTGAGCGCCAGCAGCGGAGTCCCCACGATATCCACGCCGCGGACCAGCTCGTCCGGCCGCCCGTCCGGATACACCTTGTACACAACCAGCGGAAGCACCTGGAAAATTTGCGGCTGTCCGCGGCCGGTGAAAGTGAATCCTCCGGCGATGTCGTCGATCAACAGGCCGAAGGGCTTTCCCTGCTGCTTGATCAGCTCGACGAGTTTCTGGCGAAGCTGGGCGTTGGTCAGCGTTCGCGTGCTCGAGACAATCAGGTTCCCCTGCCGCGCCTCCGGCACAAATCCAAGCTGCCGCCGCCCGTGCCCATTGGAATTCGGGATATTCACGAGCGGCGAACGCGACATCAGAAAAGTTTTCAACACCCCATGGTCCACCAGCGAAACGGTTCTCGACGGCACTCCTTCGTCGTCAAACGAGTAATGCCCCAGCAGCATTTGGCCGGCAAACTGCGCTTCGGTCGGATCGTCTTTTATAGAAATGAAATCCGGCAGGATTTTTTCGCCCACCTTGCTCGTAAACGTCTGCCCTTCGTTGATGTCCTTTTGCCGGAATCCTTCGGCGCGGTGGCCGAACACTTCGTGGAAGAACACGGCGGCGGCCCGGCCGGTGAGCAGGGCGGGGCCCGCGTAGGGGTCCACCAGCGGGGCTTGATCGAGCGCCTGCGTCTCCTCGATCATGGTGTGAACGCGCGCCAGCACCGTCTTGTCGTCCGGCGCATCCTTTGGATCCAGCCAGTCGAAATTCGCGTACCGGTTGATGTCCATTCCGTCCGGCGCTTTGCTCTGCACGTACAGCTCGAGCCTGTAATGAATCTGGCCGAACGCCAGACTCGTTCCCTCGCTATTCACCTGGTACTGATTCATTGCCAGAGCTGTGAACGTGGCAATCGAATTCAGCACCGCGGGCGACTTGCTGAACTCCGCCGTGTATTTCCGGACGCGTTCTTCCCAGGGTCTGCGATCGACGCGAATCTCTACGCGCGCGCCGATGGATGTATGCGGCGTCTCGTGCGAAAAATCCGGTGCGGCGCCTTCGGCCGTTTGCACTTGCACTTGCTGGCTGGTCCGGACCTTGATCAGGGCTTCGGAGGCGGCGCGGTACTGGCGGTCGGTCTCGCGCCAGATTTCGCGGCGCAAGACGGGAATATCGTCGTCGAGCGCGACCGTCGAGCCAGGGCTGGTCCAACTGGGCTGGCGGTCGCCCAATTTGTGCGTGTCGTCGAGCTGGTAGTTGCCCACGCGCGTTTGCACTTCGAGCCAGCGGCCGCGGTTGTCCGAGCTCGAAAGCAGCGCTCCATTCGACCCGGACACTTCGGAATACTCGCGGTCCGCCACCCCGTAACTGATGAAATAAACGCCCGGGTCTCCTTTGGAGAGAGCAGACATCGAGCGGCCGAGCTCTTCTTGGAGAGCGGTCAGCACGGCAGGGGGCGGAGGCGCCGGCTTGTCTCCCGCGACAGAAACGCAGGCCGCAGTCAGAATCGCCGCTCCCGCCAGGAATCCTCTGTATGTTTGTTTGGTTTTCATCGTCAGGCAAAGTCCAACAGTTTAAGATAGGATGCCCTCGATCCCCAAATGAAAAGCCGGGGCCGTGTTTCATCCCCGAGCGGAGCCGCATTTCGATCCATGCAGGCTTCACTCGGCAGGAGGAGATTTAGATGCGCGCCATGGTCGTAGGGCGGTATGGAGCTCCCGAAGTATTTCAATCGAAGGAGGTGCCGGACCCGCAGCCGAAAGCGGGCGAAGTGCTGATCCGCGTGAAGGCGGTGGGCATTAATTTCGCCGACCTTCTTCAGCGCATGGGAATTTATCCCGGCACGCCGAAGCCGCCCTTTATTCCCGGACTCGAAATCGCCGGCGTCGTGGATAAAGTGATGGGCGGCGGGAAACCGTCGAAGGATGAGCCGCTTCAGCCGGGCGATGCCGTCGCCGCGCTTACGCATTTCAATGCGTACGCCGAGTGGGCCGCCCTTCCCGCCGAGCAAGTGTTTCGTTTGCCCGCCGGCATGCCCTTCGACGATGCCGCCGCAATCCCCGTGAACTATCTCACCGCCTACCACTCCATCATCGAAATGGGGAACCTTCAGCCGGGCGACCGCCTGCTGATTCACGGCGCTGCCGGCGGCGTGGGAATTGCCGCGGTGCAATTGGCGCAGGCTCGCGGACTCGTCACGTTCGGCACCGCGGGGCCTTCGAAACAGGAATTTCTGCGCAAGGCGGGCGTGGACCATCCGATCGATTACACGAAAAACGATTTCGTGGAAGTCGTGCGCAAATTCGCCCCCGACGGAATCGAAATGGTGATGGACCCCATCGGCGGGAAATCGTGGACGCTCAGCCAAAAATGTCTCGGCTCCACGGGACGGCTCGTCGTGTACGGCTTCTCCGCGGCTGCCGGACCGGGAGGAGAGCGCAGCCTGTGGCGCGCCGCGAAAGCGTTTCTGCAATCGCCGAAGTTTGCGCCGCTCCAGCTGATGAGCGACAACATTTCCGTCATCGGCGTGCATTTGGGCCGCATGCGTTCCCGTGCGGCGCTTCTCCGCCGCGAGCTCGCGGACCTTTTCCGGATGTACACGGAGGGCAAGATCAAGCCGGTGATCGGCAAATCGTTTCCGCTGATCGATGCCGCGCTTGCTCACCGCTTCATCCATGAACGAAAAAACATCGGCAAAGTGGTCCTGACGGTGAAATAAGCCGGGGAAGCTTACTTGGCGGGCGGCGCGGACGGCTTAGAGAACAGCGCATCATCGATTTTGGGATCTACGGTCAGGTCGTCCACTCTGCTCTCGAGGTGTTTCGAACCGTCGCGATAGACCACCGTCATGCGCGCGAATGGCCTGCCATCCACCGCGCTGTAGTCGCTCCAGCGCTGCTCATTTTCCTGCGGCCCTTGCCGCCCCGCCGATTGATATCGCGCGGCGACCAGCAGATGCGTGGCTGGATCGAAATAAAGCTTCACCGAACCGAAGGCTGCCTGTACCGCCACTCCATCGGTCTTCTTCCCGTCGATTTCTTCCTCGCCGATGAATTGTCCTCCCACTTTTCCGGCGAGCACCTGCTGGTAAATCCCCCATCCGCCTCCGAACAGGGAAAGCCCTCGCTCGTACTCGCCAAGAACCCCCGCGACATTCACCGTGCGGTCGGGAAATTGGAGCCACGCGTTTTTGCCGTCGCATACTTCGACAATGGTCTGCCCGCCGATGTCCACGTCGCCTCGCGACCGGTCCGGATACGCGACCACCCACTTCACACGCACCTCCTGCGCGCCATCGGGATCGAAAATCTTTCCGGTTTCCGACATGGCGATCCCTTTTACCGATGCGAGCGCGTCGCCGCCTGCCGCTTTCGCCGCCGCGAGCAGCACCTGCTTGCCCTGCTCGAGCGACTCCGGCGTGGCCGCGGCTGTTTTCTCCTTCGGCTTTCGCAAATCGGAGGCGAGCGGGTCCACCTGATCGAACGGAATTTCCGTGTAGTGCGCATCGGGAAATTCTTTCTTGAGTGCGTCGCGGAACGCTCCGACGTTTCCCGCCAGCACGATGTCCAGATCCTTGGCCGTGAAATATCTGTTAGCCATTTCTCGGACGAGCTTGGCAGTGACGCCGCGGACCCTCTCCGGATACGTGCTGTTGAAATCCGCGGGAAGGCCGAACGCCGCAACCGTGAGCACGCGCTCCGCCACCTGTTCGGCGGTCTCCGTCTGAATCGGGTACACGCCGGCAAGATAATCGCGTGCGAAATCGAGTTCCTCGGGCGTCGCATCGCCGGTGGACATGCGCGCAACTAAATCCACTATGAGTTTGGCCGCTTCCACCGTTGCTTCCGTGCGCGTGAAAGTTCCCACCGTGAACGCGCCCGAGTAGCGGTGAGGGCTGAAATTCGAGAACGCGCCGTACGTGAGCCCTTTCTTGATGCGAACTTCGGTGTTCAGCCGGCTGTTGTAGCCGCCGCCGAAAATCCGGTTGGTCACGACCACCGGAATGTAATCGGGATCGGCGCGCCGGATTCCCGGCTTGCCCACGCGAATCTGCGTTTGCACGGCGTCGGGCTTGTCGATTAGCCAGATGTGGCGCCCGGAAATTGCAGGCGCCTCTTTAGGCGCGGCCGCCGCGACTTCCACCCTTTCCCACGGCCCGAAGTACTTCTCGGCCGCGGCGAAGGCTTCTTCCGGCGTCACGTCGCCGGCAAAGGCCAGCAGCGCTTGATTCGGCGCGTAATTCCGATGGTGGAATTTCTCGAGATCCTCGCGCCGCATGGCCCGCGCAGTTTGCGGAGTGCCTTCCGCCGGCCAGCCATACGCCGAATCGCCGTACACCACGCGCGAAAACACGAGCGACGCCATGTACTGCGGGTCCGAATACTGCACGGTCAAATTCGAAAGCAATTGCTGCCGCTGCCGGTCGAGCTCGTCGCTGCGAAACGCGGGATGCAGCACCACGTCCGACATCAAATCCAGCCCGGTGGCCAGGTCTTTTTTCACCACATTGAGGGTGACCGTCGTGGCGTCTTTGCCCGCGGCGGCGTTGAGCGAGCCACCTACAAAATCGATTGCCTCGGCGATCTGCTGCGCCGATCTTTTTTCGGTTCCCTGCGTCAGCATCTCCGCCGTCATCTGCGCCACGCCGGGCATTTGCGCCGGATCTTCCACGCTTCCGGCCGTGAGAATCACCAATCGAGCGGCGATGGCAGGTTCCCGATGGTCGGTCACCACGAACACACGCAATCCGTTCGCAAGCGTTTTAGTGGCCGCCGGTGGAAACCGGAATTCTTTCGGTGCTCCCGGCGGAGGCATTTGCGCCGAAAGCTTCACGCCGGGCGGAACGATTCCTGTTCCCTGCTTTTGGTCTTGTTGGGCGCCCGCTGCCGGCGAAGGCGCGTTTTCCTGGCCCTTCATTGGCGCGGGCGTGGACGCAATCGCTGCCAACAAGACAATCCAACCCAATCTCGCGCGCTTGCTCATGGCTCCTCGAATCCGCATTTAGTGGCCCGCTTCCGCCGGCGTGACCAGCAAAACCGTCGCGTGCTCCAACACGAAATATTCTTTTGCCGCGCGCTCGAGGTCAGCAGGAGTGATCTTCAGATACTGGTCGAGCTCGGTATTGACCAGCTCCGGATCCTTCCCCAGCACGGCCGCGGAGCCCAGCGCTTCGGCCTTTTCCTGATCCGTGTTCCGCCCCAGAATCGCGCCCGAAATTTCCTGGTTCTTCGCTTTCTCGAGCTCCTGCGCGTCCACCGGCTTCGTTTTCAGCTCGTCCAGCTCGGCAATCACCGCCTTCTCGCCTTCTTCCGCCGTGTGGCCCTGATTCATGATGGCGTAGGCCCAGAACAAATTGGGATCCTCCGTAAAATTTCCGAAGCCGGCCGCCTGCACGGCGATTTGTTCCTTATACACGAGCGCTTGATACAGCCGGCTGCTTTCGCCTCCGGCGAGAATGTTCGAAGCAAGGTCGAGCGGGTAGGAGTCCGGCGCGTACCGCGCTGGAATCTTGTAGCCGATCACCACCGCGGGAAGCGGAGTGTTCGAATACGACTTTTTCACCATGCGCTCTTCGGTCTGCGGCGGCTCGGGCTTGTCGATGCGCGGAATCGGCTTGGCCGACGCGGGGATGCCCTCGAAATATTTTTTCGCCCAGCCGAGCGCCTGCTCGGAATTGAAATCGCCGACGATGATCAGAGTTGCGTTGTTCGGCTTATAGTAGATGTCGTGAAAATTGCGGACATCTTCCAGCGTCGCCCGGTCGAGATCTTCCTTCGATCCGATGGGCGTGTGATGGTAGCCGTGAACCGTGAACGCGGCGGCGCGCAGGTCCTGCTCGAGATATCCGTACGGCTGGTTTTCCACGCGGACCCGCAGCTCCTCTTTCACCACTTCGCGCTCGGATTTGAAATTCGCCTCGTCCACGTTGAGGCTTCCCATGCGGTCCGCTTCCAGCCAGATCACGCGCTCCAAATAATTGCTGGGAAAAGTTTCGAAATAATTGGTGTAGTCGTCCAGGGTGCTGGCGTTGTCGAATCCGCCGATGGCTTCGATGATTCGCGAATGCTCCTCGGCGCCCACGTGCGCCGACCCTTTGAACATCAGATGCTCGAACAGATGCGCGAAGCCCGTTTTTCCGGGCTGCTCGTCTTTTCCGCCCACCTGATACCACACCTGAAGGTTGATCACCGGCGCTTGATGCTCTTCCAGGAGGATCACTTGCAATCCGTTCGCGAGCGTGTGCGTGGTGAATTCGAGCTTCGGCGGACGGATTTCCGGCGATTTATCCTGTGCGAAAGCGGCGAGGCTCAACGCGGCCAGGATCAGAGCGGCGGCACTGTAGCGAATCCAATTCCTCATTCTCGATGGCTCCCGTCAAAGGGGATTTACTGCGCAGAGTCCGGATGCAGGATTCGAGCTTGCAAGTATCCTAAACGCTGCGCACGGGTGTCAAACGGGCTCATGCGCGTCCCCTCGCCCGTGCGAGACTTCTCCCGATCGCTCCTTTGTTAGACGCGCTCTGCGAGGAAAAGATTGCCTTGCGGATTCCCGTCGCAGCCGCTTGCGTGCCATTTCTGCTCAGAGTAAGCTGCTTCATCATGCGAAAAGATATGCAGTCACAAAAATTTGGCTCCGCAGGCCCCGCACGAAATGGCGAACGCCAGTTGCTCGATCTGGTTTCCGTCGGCCCCGCCACGGTCCGCGATCTTCATCGGATGGGCATCCGTACAGTGGCGCAGCTTGCGCGGTGCAAGCCGGAAGCTCTCTACGCGAAGCTGAATCGGCTGAGCGGAAAGCGCCAGGATCCTTGCTGCCTCGATGTGTTTACGGCCGCTGTGGCGCAGGCGCGCAATCCCGCGCTGCCCCAGGAAAAATGCGTGTGGTGGTATTGGAGCCAGCAGCGCAAAGCGAACCACAAGGGGCGCTGACACAGTTGCTTCTGCTCTTGGACGATTTGCGAGTCTCGCTGCCCGCTCGGAGGCGCTCATGAGGAGCATCCTCGGGCTTCTGGTTGTCGCGCTGATCGTGGTCAGCGCCTACAAGCTTTACTTTTCGAAAATGCAGTCTCCGGAAACCCGCACGCCCGTGGAGACCATCAATATCGTCGGTGTGAAAAACGACCTCATCGCCATCGCCCAAGCCGAACGCGTCTATCAAGCCGAACACGGCTCGTACGCCTCGTTGAGCGAGCTGACTTCCAGCGGCGCACTGAGCATGAGGAAATCCGGCCGCGACGGCTATACCTACGATGTCGATACTTCCTCCGGTTCGTTCCGGGTTGTGGCCCACTGCCCTGCCTCCACCACTCCCGGTTGCACCAATTGGTTCGTCGATTCCAGCATGGAAGTCCAACCCGCTCCCTGACGATCTCCTGGACCCGCTTTGTAGGTCGCGGTTTCAACCGCGACATTAGGATGCCCGCTTCGCGGGCTTTAGCCCCTGAAGTTCCCGCCCACGGTGCAACGGGGGGGCGTGAGACCACCCGCTGTTTGCTTGCATACATGAAACCCCCGGCCGCACGGAACTTCGCAGCGTCTTCCTTCGTACATTCCAGTGAGACTCCCAAGAGAGATTTTGCCGCCGCCGTGCGGCGCGAAAAAAAGGAGATTGGAAATGGAGATTACTGGATTGGCCGCTGTTGTCTTGTCGTTGAGCATTCCGCTGGCCGTTGTTTATGCCTGGTACCGCGCACGCAAACTGCGCACCGAAGAGCGCCTGGCGGCCATCGCCAAGGGAGCCAACGTGCCGTTCGCCGACGAATTGCTGCCGCATGCGCGGTCGCGCCGCGCGGGCATCCTTCTCACGGCTGGCGGCCTCGGCTACACGCTCACGTTTCTTTTGTTCGGCCGGTTCGAGCCGGATGCAACGCAAGCCGCGATTTTCGGCCTGCTTCCGATCTCGATCGGCATCGGCTATTTTGTGGATGCGATGTTCACCCGCCGCGAGCTGCATCCCTCGGCGTAATCGCCAATAAGACTCGCGGCCGGCCTCGTTCCCGTAGGGGCACGGCATGCCGTGCCCGAAGTCTGCCACGAGGTGAACGAGCCCCTGTCCGCGGCTGGCTTCGCCTGCGCCCTCCGATAAATATTCACCGGCCAATTTGTGCTGTAAGATTTTGTGCGGGAGAATCAACCATCCCCACGGCAACCAGCCCTGCTCGCGCGCGCGAAATCCAGATCGAGATTTCGCCGAACCCCGCATTCATTGACGACGATCTGCATATCCGCATCCGCGGACTCTCCCCGCAGCAAAAAATCACAATTCACGCCACGGCCGAAGACGACGACCGCCGCAAGTGGACCTCGCACGCCGAATTTCGCGCGGACTCTTCCGGCTCGGTCGATGCCGCCGCGCAGGAATCGCTTGGAGGAACGTATCGCGGAATCTCGCCCATGGGCCTTTTCTGGTCCATGCATCTCGATAGCGCCGAGCCGCAGCGCAGCTCGATATTTTCGAAGAAAGATGCCTCGCCGAATCGGGTCACATTCGAATTCACGAATTCGGGCCATCCGCTCGCAAGCGCTCAATTGAACAGAATCTATCTCGCGCCGGAGATTCAAACGCGAGACCTGAAAGTAAACGGCCACGCGGGAAAACTCTTCCTTCCGCCGGGGCCCGGGCCGCATCCGGCCGTCGTCGTGCTGAAAGGAACCGGCGGCGGATATGATCTGGACAAGGCCGCCGCGCTCTCTCGACACGGCATCGCCACGTTGGCGCTCGCGTACCTGGGAATCCCGCCGCTTCCCAATTGGCTGCACCGAATCCCGCTTGAATATTTCGAAGCCGCGCTCGAGTGGCTTGGCGCGCAGCCGGAAATTGATGCGCAGCGAATCGGAGTGTTGGGCGTATCGCGCGGAGCGGAACTCGCGCTCTTGCTTGCCGCCGCGTATCCGCAGATTCGCGCGGTCGTTGCGTATGCGCCGAGCAGTGTCGCCTGGGCAGCTGGCGGGCGCGACAAATCCACCGGCGAGATTATTCCTTCCTGGACGCACAACAACCGCCCCATTCCATTCGCTCCGCTCCCGCTCCAGAGCTTCATGTTGCGTTCCGCTTTTCCAGTTGTCGTCTTCCGGCGGCCGGTCATATTCCGCAATCTTTTTCGCAGTGGTCTGCAAAATCTTGAAGAATCCGCGCGCGCCGCCATCGCGGTCGAAAAGATTCGCGGGCCGCTCTTGTTGATTTCGGGCGGCGACGATCATCTGTGGCCCGCAGCCGAGATGAGCGAAGCGATCGTCGAACGCCTGAAACGGCATCGCTTCGCCCATGCGCTCGAGCATCTTCACTATCCCCGCGCCGGCCACATGCTTCGCTATCCGCATCTTCCGACCACCTCGCGCAAGTCCGGCCATCCGCAACTGCGCGATGCGTGCTATTCGTTCGGCGGCACGCCCGAAGCCGATGCCGAAGCCCAGGCCGATTCCTGGCGCCGCTCGATCGCTTTCCTCCGCGCTCACCTGTGATCCTCATGTGCGAGCCGGACTCTGCGGGCCACTGTGCTAAAATTACGGCACAGTGCAAAAAGTCCTCCAGAATTTGCTCGAACTCCAAAACGTGGACTTGAGGCTGAATGAAGTCCGTGCCCGCCTCGCCACTTTTCCCAAGAAAACCGCGGAATTGGATGCACGAATTGCTGCGGCGAAAGGCGAAGTCGAACGCAGCAAGGCCGCGCAGGTGGCCACCATCAAGGACCGCAAGAAGTACGAACTCGACGTCGAGCAGTGGAAGGAAAAAGTCCGCAAGTACAAAGACCAGACTTCGCAGATCAAGACGAACGAAGCGTATAAAGCGCTCCAGCACGAAGTGCAAATGGCCGAAGCGGAAATTGCCAAAGCGGAAGACCGCCTGCTGGAACAAATGGTCTCGAGCGAAGAATACGACCGGCGCATCAAAGCTGCCGAAAAGTCGTTGAAAGAAGCCGAAGAAAATGTGCGCGGCGAGCGCGCGAAACTTCAAACGGAAAAAACCGCGGCCGACCAGGAATTCGCGCAACTCAATGGGGAGCGCGCGCGCGTGATCGCCGAAATTCCCGAGGATCTCCGCGACCATTACGAGCGGATTTCTAAGCGCCATGGCGGAATCTCGCTCGCCGAAGTTCGCGATGAAAAATGCACCGCATGCGGAATGCGCGTTCGCCCGCATGTGTTCCAGGAAATGCGCCGCGCGCAGACCGCGGAGTTGTTCCACTGCGAGACGTGCACGCGGATTCTCTATTACATCGAACCCGTCGCCGCGCCGGCCTCCACGGCAGCGTCGGCCTCGCAGGCTGGACAAGCTTCCAGCTCGCTTCCTCCGACCAGTGAAAACTAGCGCCGCCCGGGAATCCTGCGCATGAAGCGGACTTCCAAGATATTGCCTCCCTCGAGCGCACGCCTGTTTTCCGACTCGCACCCAGCTGCGCCGCCTGCGGGCGTGTGCGTTGCAAATATCGACGGCGCCTCCCGCGGCAATCCCGGGCCGGCTGCCTATGCGGTGGTGTTGCGCGACCCGAGCGGAAAGGTCGTCCTCGAGCTTGCGAAGCAGATCGGCCGGCAGACCAACAATGTGGCCGAATATTACGCACTTCTCGCCGCCCTTGATTACGCTGCGAGTCACGGCATCCGGGCTCTGCGGATTCGCAGCGATTCCGAACTCCTCGTCCGCCAAATGCAGGGCCGCTACAAAGTGAAGAGCGCCGACTTGAAGCCTCTCCACGAGCGCGCGCTGAGCCTTACTCGCCAGCTTCCGTACTTCGCCATCGAGCATGTCCCGCGCGAACAGAATCGCGATGCCGATGGGCTTGCGAATCTGGCCCTTGACCAAGCCGGCGCGCGTTCTTCGGGGAATCCGTCAAGCACGGCATCATCGAGACATCAGTCCTCGACTCTCTCCGTGCGCGCCCGCTACACGAACGGTCTACTGCAGCCTCTCGATCCCCTCGATTTTCCAGAGGGAGCCGAGGTGCTGCTGGACATCCGTAAACCTCTGAAGGATTGACCTTTAGCTCCAATTTCTGCCTCTCCCACGTGCGCCGATCTTGGTACTAATGCTCCATTGAGGAACAACGCCTGGCCACTCTAATCTTGTTCCTGAGGGGAGTGTCCTTGGCTGCGCTGCTAGATAAGCTGCCCACAATCCTTGTCCTCGCGGTGCTGGTCGGCATCTTCCTGGTGCTGCGCCGCCATGCGCCATCGGCGCGCGTTCGACTGTGGACTTTCGCCTGGGCGCTGATCTTCCTTCATTTCTTCATACAGGCATTCGAGACGCACACGGGGGTGATCGAAAGCATCATCGAGTCGATTGACCTTGGCGCACTCGAGCTTTCCGGCGTCGTGTTCCTCGTCTCCATGACACTCGCCGCGGAACACGCGCCCAAGCGTGCCGCCCTGCTGGCCGTGATGGGCGTGCCGACTGCGTTCCACGCAGCGGCGGCCACGTTCAATTGGCCCGTGCCGCGAACCATGGCCGCCGCGCTCGGGCTGGTCTTTTTCGGGGGCGCAGCGCTCTTGCTGGTTCTCCGTCCGAAGCCTCAGCGATTCGGAATCGTCGTTGCGCTTCTCCTTTCGGCGGCAGGAGTCTGGGCCATCAAGGAACAGCTCCGCGGCAGCCCCGACTTCGGAATCCTCGCGCTGCTGACGCTCACATTCGGGCTGTGCGGAATCCTGTACTGGCGGCGCTATCCGCGCTACTCGCCCGGCGTGTTGCTGGTTTCGTTCGGGTTCCTCGCGTGGGGCGCGGTTTTCCCGGCCGGCGCGATGGTGCAACATTTCCTGCCGGCGCTGCAAGTGAACCCGGAGCTTTGGAACGTGCCGAAGTTCTTCGTGGCATTCGGCATGGTGCTCGCGATGCTGGAAGATAAGTCGCGCATCATCGAGCAGTCGAGCGCGCGCGAGCATGCCGAAAACCGGCTGCTCCAGCGCCTGGCGGACATCACCTCGCGGCTGCTCGCGGGGAAAGATCCGGCGGCGCTGTGCAGCGAGATCACCGTAGCCATCACCGACGCGAGCAGTTTCGGCCGTGCCGCTTTGTTCCTTGCCGGAGAGAACCAGCCGCTGCATCTGGCTGCTTCGAACGGTTTCGATCCGGACGAACGGACGCAGCTCGAAGGGCGCGCGAGCAGCTTCGCCGTCGCCAAGCTCGCCAGGCCCCATGCCGAAGGCAGCCAAATGGGCCGCCATTCGTTCCGATCTCCCGCCGGCGAAGTGATTATTCCGCTGATAACCTGGCGCGGCTCGAACCTCGGCTGCCTCGTGCTTTCCGGCTCGCGCCATCACGCCGGCCCCGACAAATCCGAGATGGTGAAACTCGAAGTGCTGGCATCGGACCTGGCGGTCACGATCGAGAACACGCGGCTTCATCATCAGCTCGTGCGATCGGAGAAGCTTGCCGCGCTCGGCCAGCTCGTCGCCGGCGTGGCTCACGAACTGAACAACCCGCTCACCGGCGTGATCGGCTACACCGAGCTGCTCGCCGAGGAGATTCACAACGACAAAGCGCTCAAGCGCGTTCACAAGCTGGGCAGCGAAGCCCATCGCATGAAGCGCATTGTCGATGGCCTGCTGCGCTTCGCCCGCCAGAACAATCCCGGAGCGCGCGCTGCGGACCTCGAAGCCACTTTGCGCGACGTCGTCCAGCTCCGCGAGTATCATCTGCGCAAACTCGGCGTCACCGTCGATCTCGAGATCGATCCGGATCTGCCGCGCGTCCTGCTGGGCGAAGACGAACTCAAGCAGGTCCTGCTCAACATCCTCAACAACGCCGTTGATGCCGTGGAAGACAGCGCCGAGCGCTCGATTCGCATCCGCGCTCGCCGGCACGAGGACCGCGTCGTGATCGAGTTCAACGATTCCGGCCCCGGCTTCACCGATCTGAACCGCGCCTTCGATCCTTTCTACACTACGAAGCCCGTTGGCAAGGGCACCGGGCTCGGCCTCAGCATCTGCTACGGCATCACGCAGGAATGCGGCGGCGAAATCACGCTGGCGAACAATCAGCCCTATGGCGCGCGCGTTTCGATCGAGCTTCCTTTCGCCTCCGTCTCCTCTCCAATTCCGATCCACGCTTGAGATTCGAGATCAAATCGCAACAGGCTCTGTAGGCTTCCAACTGACCGAAATAGCGCACGGGGAAGCGCACGTTGCGCGCTGTGCCAAAATCGAAAACAAAGCGAGAGCAAGCTCCCGCACTCCAAAGGTCTCGGATGCAGCGGGGCAGCGAATTGTCCATGGAATTTATTTCAGGGCGTAGGAGCGGTAAAGCGTGTCGCGCTGGACGGGGATGTAGCCGGCGTCGGAGATGATGCGGCGAAGTTCGGATTCGTTGGTGCGGTTACGGACGCCGGCGGCGTACACCACGTTTTCTTCGATCAGGATGCTGCCCACGTCGTCGGCGCCGAATTGCAGGCCCACCTGGCAGATTTTGATTCCGGGTGTGAGCCAGCTCGACTGGATGTGGTCGATATTGTCGAGATAAAGGCGGCTGATGGCCAGCGTCTTGAGGTAATCGAAAGCCGTGGCTTCCGGAATTTTCTTTCCGAGCGGAGTATTTTCCGGCGCGAAAATCCACGGAATAAAAGCAGTGAAGCCTCCGGTGTCTTCCTGAATGCGGCGCAGCCGCTCGAGATGATTTACCCGATGGCGGTACTCTTCCCCGCAGCCGAACATCATCGTGGCTGTGGTGCGCATCCCGAGCGCGTGGGCGGTGCGGTGCATGTCCTCCCATTCATCTGAGCGGCATTTCAGGCGCGAGATGCGCTGGCGGATTTCGTCATCGAGGATTTCCGCGCCGCCGCCGGGAATCGAGTCGAGCCCGGCGTCGCGCAGGCGGGCAATCGTGTCGCGGACCGAGAGCCCGGAAACTTCGGCGATGCACAAAATTTCCGGCGCCGAAAAACAGTGCAGGTGCACCCGCGGATACCGCTCCTTGATCGAGCGCAACATATTTTCGTAAAACGCGATCCGCAGATCCGGATGGAGTCCGCCCTGCATGAGCACGCCCGTGCCGCCAAGCTCCAGCATCTCTTCGATCTTCGCGTAAATCGTCTCGAACGGAAGGATGTAGCCGTCTTTCGCGCCCATCGGCCGGTAGAAGGCGCAAAAGGAACAGTATTCGGTGCAGAAATTCGTGTAGTTGATGTTGCGGTCGATCTGGTAGGTGGCGATGCGCGGGTCGGTTTTCTTGCGGCGCAGGGCGTTCGCCGCCATCCCGATGCCGATCAGGTCGTCGGAATTGAACAGGTCGAGCGCTTCTTGCGGTGAAATTCCCATCGGGTTGTCAGCGGCCGGCGCCTGCGCGCGCGCCGTTCACGGCGCCGGAAACAAATTCGAGCGGCCGGTTGCGCGGAGTCAAACCTGCCGCGAAAGCTTTCTCGTAAAACAGGCGCAGGCCCGCGAGATTTTCTTCGTCGAGATTGAAATCAATATTTTCGGTGAGGTAGCGCTCCAGAGCGCGCGGCGGCATATCGAGCTTGATGGCAGCCGCTTCGGAAATCTCGCGCAGGCGCTCGAGGCCGTACTGCTTCGATGCCTGAAAATCCGCGACCACTCCCGGAGTGATGGCCTCGCGGCGTCCAGCCCAGAGAGCCAGAACGCATGGCTTTTGCGCCATCTGGCGCCACTGGTAGGCGACATCGTAGATGAAAAGCGTTTCGTAGCCCGGCACGGGCATGTCTTCGATGTCGCCCTGGCAGCAGGCGCCGTCGCCCGGCGCTTTCGAATTGAGCGCTTCCCATTTGAGCGAGACGCGCAGCGCGGGATCGCCGATCACCAGCGCTGCATCGGCGCGCTTGAGCATCTCGGAAGGCTCGGGTGCGGCTTCGACGAATTCCGGCTGAATCTGCCAGTAGTTCCTGGCGAGCAAACGGACCAGGGCAGCCGAGCTGCGCGAACTCGAATCGAGCGCGATATTTGTGGCCATTTCGATGGGCCGCTTGGCCACCACCAGAATGCTGCGGACTTCGCCCTTGGCCGCGACAGCCATGCCCGGAAGGGCCACAACGCCCTCGATGCGCTGGTATTCGATTGAGGGGATGATGGCCAAGTCCGCTTCGCCGCGGCGCAGAGCTTCGGCGCACTGCGAGGGCACGGTGAATGAAAGGTCGTATTTGCCCGCGAGCGGACCGTCGGTGAAGCCCCAGACGAGGGGGGCGGTATTGAGGTACTCGACGATGGAGATGCGCAGCTTGCTCATGGCCGGGGAGATTGTAACACACCGGTCGGCAGCGGCCTGCGGCCGAAGGATCGGCCGGCAAAAAGGTCGGAGGCGCCCCGCGATTGCACAATAATTGTGCAATTTTCGCGAATTTGTATCGGGATGAAGAGGGTCCGATCGTTTGTTTTCATAGAGTTACGGGCCAAACAGTCTGAAAACCATTTTCGGCATGACTTGGCGCCTCCCAGTCGGAATACTGGCTGGTCCCCCCCGTTTTGAGCCGATTAACCATTGCTCCGTTCCTTTATTTTCAACGAGTTGCAGCCATTTCTAATCGCGGATCCGCGATTAGAAATCGGGAGTTGGCGAGGAGCATGGGGACGCTTTGGATTGGGCGCGACCCAAAAAACCAGGAGACCCCCGGAGCTGGGGCGAATGAACAGGGGGCCGAGGACAGCTTGCGCTGGTGGAGGGACGTGCGCTCGTCGGAGCACAGCCCCGCCTGCGCCAAGGCTCCGGCGGGCAGGGTGAACGCTGTGCCACTCAAACCGGCGATCATACTTGAGGAGTTTTCTTCGCCCGCTTTCGAACAAAAATCACCTCGCGCGAAACGGCATTTAGCGTGGCAGAGTGCGATGCGGATTGCAAGCGTCGAGTCCTGTGGTGTTTTTTGGAGGCGGGGGACGCAGTTCGTGGCACAGAGTGATTAGCGGCAGGCATACGCTGTACTTGCATTGAAAACAAAGCGGGAGCAAGCTCCCGCACTCCAAATGTCTCGTAGGCTGCATGGGGAACATGGGCCGCCGGGAGGAAATTGGCAGCGCGGGCACGCCATGGCGTGCCCCTACGAAGAACTGACCGGCGGCGCGGGGAATCGAGGCAGCGGCGCGGAAATTGGCAGCGATTAGATGAGGGCGGACACGCTCATTATTGTGAATCCGGTGGCGGGCGGCGGGGGCGCGCTGGCGGCGGAGCCGCACGTGCGCGACTTTCTTGCGGGGCAGGGGCGGAGCGTCCAATTTGTCCATTCGCGGAGCGCGGAGGACGCGAGGGAGCTGGCCGCGAAAGGCGCGGCGTCGGGGTATCGTTATGTTGTCGCGCTCGGGGGCGATGGAGCGTTCCATTACGTTGTCCAGGGGGTGCTTGGGACCGCGGCTGCGGCGGGATTTTTCCCGGCGGGCGGCGGGAACGACATTGCGCGAGATCTCGGCATTCCGGCGGACCCAGTTTGCGCTGCGGCGGCGTTTTTGAAGGCGAGGCCGCGGGCGGTGGATGTGGTTCGCGTGCGGTTTCGCGATGGGCGCACGGCGCATTTTATCGGCGCGGGAGGAATGGGGCTCGACGCCGAAGCCGCGCGCCTGGCGAACACGAGGTTTCGGGGCTGGCCGGGTGCAACGCGGTATCTGGCCGGGGCGCTCGAGACATTTTTCAGCGAGCGGCCGATGGAATTGAGCGCGGAGATGGATGGGACACGCTGGGCCGGGCGGGCGCTTTTTGCCGCCGTCGCCAATTCCACCAGCTACGGCTCGGGCGTGCGGATTGCGCCCGAAGCGAAAATGGACGATGGCTGGCTCAACGTGGTGCTCGTCGAGGAAATGAAGTGGACGCGGCTCTTCGAGGCGATTCCGATTGTGCTTGGTTCCGGGGATGTGCGATTCGATGAGGTGAAACGGTTTCGGTGCAAGCGGGTGGCGCTCAAGGCGGATCGCCCGGCGATGGTGCATGGAGACGGCGAGGAACTGGGCGAAGCTCCGGCGGAATTTGAAGTTGTTCCCGGAGCGGTGCGGGTGGTGGCGCCGGCGGCGAGGGCGTAGGGGCGAGGGATGAGGGGCGAGGGATGATGGAGTATGCCGGAAGTCAAGCTCAATGGGTGCAACGGAGTGAGCTTCAGGGCCTGAAGGCCCTGCGCCTGGGCAGCCTTAATGTCGCGGTTAAAACCGCGACCCACAAAGATCAGGGCGGTGCGGGTGGTGGCGCCGATGGCGAGGGGATAGGGGCGAGGGGTGATGGCGGGGGCGGAGGATTTACGGTGGGAGCCCCCTGCTTTAGCAGGGGGGAGCCGGACTTCAGTCCGGCGGAAATGGACTCGGAGTGAACGCGGGCTTTAGCCCCGGGAATTCCCAAGGCCCAGCGCTAAAGCGCATCATATGAGATGACGCTTTTTCCGGAGCGCTGAAGCGCTCCTCCCCCGCATAAATGCGGGAGCTCCCACCCTGAGAACATTGCGTAGCTTGGGAATGCGGGGGCTCCCACTCAGGAGGCAAGGACAGCGCAGGAGATGTGGGCAACCGCCGGGTAATTGGCAGAGCGGGCACGGTCCCGATGGATCGGGATGCCCCTACGAGAAACGGCAAGCGGCGCGGAGGCCCCCACCAAAAAACCAGGGGAGGAAGAAGATGAAGGCGAAGGAAGCAGGGACGGCGGAATTGCTGGAGCAGGCGGCTGGGCGGGCGGCGAGGTATCTGGAGAATTTGGATTCGCGGGAGGTGTTCCCGAGCGGCGCGGCGATCGAGCGGCTTCGAGAGCTCGGAAGCGAATTGCCGGCGGAGCCGGGCGACGCGAGCGAAGTGCTTCGGCTGCTCGATGAAATCGGCTCGCCCGCAACGGTGGCGTCGGCGGGGCGGCGATACTTCGGCTTTGTGACGGGCGGGGCGCTGCCGGTGACTGTGGCGGCGAATTGGCTGGCGAGCGCGTGGGACCAAAATGCCGGACTCAGGCTACAGTCGCCGGTCAATGCAGCGCTCGAAGAAATTGCGGTGCGCTGGCTGGTGGAATTGCTGGGGCTGCCAGCGGGCACGGGAGCGGGGTTCGTTACAGGGGCGACGGGGGCGAACTTTGCGGGGCTTCTGGCGGCGCGGCATGCGGTGCTCGAACGAGCGGGCTGGGGCGTGGAGGCGCAGGGAATGTTCGGCGCGCCGCCGATCGGGGTGATCGTCGGCGAAGAAGTGCACGTGAGCATGCTGAAGGCTCTCGGAATGGCGGGGCTCGGGCGCGAGCGTGTGACTCGCGTGCCGGTGGATGCGCAGGGAAGGATGCGCGCCGATGCTCTGCCGAAAATTACGCCGCCTGCGATCGTGTGCATGCAGGCGGGGAATGTGAATTCGGGTGCGTTCGATCCGGCGGAAGAAATTTGCCGTGCGGCACATGCTGCTGGAGCGTGGGTGCATGTGGATGGCGCGTTCGGATTGTGGGCGCTGGCGGCGCCGGCGCGCGCGCACCTGGGCCGCGGGCTCGCGGAAGCGGATTCGTGGGCCACGGACGCGCACAAATGGCTGAACGTGCCGTACGACTGCGGAATCGCGTTTGTGCGCGAGCCGCGGAATTTGCAAGCGGCGATGAGCATCGATGCGGCGTACCTCGCGCGCGGCGAGAAGCGCGAGCCGTATCAGTTCACGCCGGAGATGTCGCGGCGGGCGCGCGGGGTGGAAATCTGGGCCGTGTTGAAGTCGCTTGGCCGCGCGGGACTGGCGGAAATGATCGAGCGGAATTGCCGGCAGGCAGCGCGGTTTGCGGAAGGGCTGAAGGCGGCGGGATTCGAAATTTTGAACGAAGTGGCGCTGAATCAGGTGATGGTGTCGTTCGGCACGGACGAAGAAACGCGGCGCGTGATTGCCGGCGTGCAGGAAGACGGCACGTGCTGGTGCGGCGGAACGGTGTGGCACGGGCGGGCGGCGATGCGAATCAGCGTGTCGTCGTGGGCGACGACGGAAGCGGACGTGGACCGCAGCCTGGAAGCGATGGTGCGGATTGCAGCGCGGGAAAAAGCGGCGCGGAGTTAATGCGCGTTTTTCTTGTGAGAGAGCTTGAGGGAAATATCGATGTCGCGCTTGGTTTCAAAGCTGGAGATCTGGCGCGTGGGGGAAGTCATATCGTTGCGCTCGGCGTGGAGTTCGTAATCGATATTGGGATCGAGGCCGCTGAAGCGGAAGTGGCCGGTATCGTCGGCGATGTAGGTTTTCACGCCCTGGGTCTTCGTGTTCTTGAGATAAACCACGCTGGACGGGGCGGGGTTTTCGTCCTTATCGAGGACGACGCCGCGCACCGTGCGCAATTGCGCTTCTTTTTTTTCCTCTTTGGTTTGCGTGTGGGCGGGAACGGCAGCGGCAAGCGCGAGCGCCAGTAACAACGAAATCCGGAAAAGACTGCGGAGATTCAAAGTTCCTCTGCTGGATTACGGCTCACTGGAAAGCTCTGCCGGTGAGATGGCTGTGAATCGGGAAAGGATGCGCGAAAAGGCGGGGGGAGAAAATTCATTCCGCTTCTTCTTCCTCCTCTTCTTCCTCATGGCTGGATTCTTCGTCGCCGTCTTCTTCCTCTTCCTCGTCTTCATCTTCGGAAAGGACGATGAGGTGCACGGGATGCGTCTGCGTGACTTCGAGCTCGGCGTCACATTCCGGACAGCTCAGGATTTCGCCTTCTTCGACCTCGTCTTCGTCGAGGTCGATTTCGGCGTCACAATCCGGGCATTTGGTCATGAGGCGGCACCTCCCTGGGGCGAAGCTCGATTCCGAGCGTATTATATAACGCCGGTGTCAAGCTTTGCTGGCAAGGGGATGTAAAGGTGACGGACGGGCGCGAATATCCGGCGCGGCCGGTGGTGGGAGTGGGCGGCGTGGTGATTGCTGAAGGCCGCGTGCTGCTGATCCGGCGAGGGAGTGCGCCGCTCGAGGGGCAGTGGTCGATTCCGGGCGGGATGCTGGAAGTGGGCGAGACGATCGCCGAGGGGGTGCAGCGCGAGCTTGCCGAAGAAACGGGGCTCGAAGTGCGCGTGGGCGAGCTGATTGAAGTGTTCGAGCGGATTTCTCCGGATGGCGGCGGCCGGACGAAATACCACTTCGTGATTCTGGATTACCTGTGCCAGCGAGTTCGAGGTGAGGCACGCGCTGGGAGCGACGTGACGGACGTGGCGTGGGCTACGGAATCGGAATTGGCGCAGTACGAATTGACGCCGACGGCGACGCGGGTGATTCAGCGGGCGTTTCAAATGGCGCGGGAACGAAGTGGGGGCGCTAGCTCGTGATTGAAAACAAAGCGGGAGCAAGCTCCCGCACTCCAAATTTCTCGTACGCAGCACGGAGAGGATGAGAGGCGAGGAGAGAATTGGCGGCGCGGGCACGGCATGCCGTGCCCCTACCAGGGATAGACGCGGCTTCGGTTAGCTGGCGGCGGCTTCGGGGAGGCGGCCGAAGCGGCGGTCGCGGCCGAGAAAATCTTCGACGGCGGCGGCGAGATCGGCGGGCTCGAATTCGGGCCACATGCGCGGAGTGAAGTGCAACTCCGCGTAGGCGCATTCCCACAGCATGAAGTCGCTCAAGCGGCGCTCGCCGCCCGTGCGGATCACGAGATCGACATCGGCGGCGGGGCCGCCCGAGTGCGTCACTTCGCCGAGGCGGCGCGAAAACTCGCGCTCGGAAATTTCCAGGCTCGAAAGCATCCAGCAGGCGGCGCGAAGGATGGCGTCGCGCGCGGAATAATCGAGAGCGATGCGCAAATCGAGGGCGCGCCCGGCGGAGGTCAAGCGTTCGGCAAATTCGATGGCGTCAACCAGCGTGGGTGGAATGCGGTCGCGCCGGCCGATCACGCGAAGCCGGACTCCTTCCGCAGCACAGGCCGGGGCATCGGCGCGGAGGTATTCTTCCAGCAGATTCAGAAGCGCGACCACTTCGCCGGCCGGGCGGCCCCAGTTGTCGGAAGAGAAGGCGTAAAGCGTGAGCGTGCCGATTCCGAGCGAAGGCGCTGCGCGCACGATGCGGCGGACGGCAGCAACACCCTCGCGATGGCCATCGGAGCGCGGAAGCCCGCGCGCGGCAGCCCAGCGGCCATTGCCGTCGAGCAGGATGGCGACGTGAAGCTTGGGATAAGCGAGCATTTTCAAAGTGCTTTTGGTCATAGAGTGTCCGGGCAAAAAAAATTCCGTTTCTAGCCTTCGCGTGTGGCGCGGATGAGGGCTTCCATGTGGTCCAGATATTTTTCAAGCGCGCGGCGGCCCGAGGCGGTCAGGCGGTACTCGGTCTTGGGAAGTCTTCCGGCGAAGGATTTAGTGCAGGCGATGTAGCCGGCGTCTTCGAGCTTGCGGGCGTGGACGCTCAGATTGCCGTCGGTGGCGCGCAAGAGCTGCTTCAGCTCGTTGAAAGTGAGCGAAGGGTTCACCGCGAGCGCGCTGACGATGGCGAGCCGGGTGCGCTCGTGAATCAGGCGGTCGAGACTTGCTGCGGCCGCTTCCGCCGGCCGTGAGACGGCGGCGCCGCGCTTCAATTTTTCCTCGCGCGCCGAACGCAACGCACCGGATTTAGCCGCCATATCTCCTCGCAATCACCGCGCCGAACACGATGTGAATTCCGCCGAAGCCCGCCGCGAGCAGCGCGTTTCCCCAGCTCCACGGGCAAAACAGGGCCACGGCGCCGAGAACGATGAAGCACAGCCCCATCAAGGGAACGATCCGAATCGAAAATGCGCCGCCGGTGACTACGCCGGTTCCATAGAGCAGGAGCCACACGCCCGGAATCGCGCCGGGATGGCCGATGCGGGCGAGGAGCACCGTGAGCAGGCCGCCCACAAAAAGCGGCGGCGCGAAGCTGTAGGCAAATCGCCGCGCCGGGCCTGCCAGGAGCGATGTGCCCGTGGCGCGGGCTTTGGTGGCCGTGGTCCAGCCGGCGATTGCGACGGCGACAGCGGCCTCGGCGAGCCAGGTAACGAGCCAGGCATTCGGCTGCGTTTGGCGGGAGGCGATTGCGGCGGCGCCCAGCGCGGTGATGCCGATGGCAATGCCGCCCCAGCCCGGAACCGCGGTGAACGAGCCGGCGCGCTCCATGGTCTCGCGAATGAAGCGGAGATTGTCGCGGGCGCGATCGTCGAGGGAGACGGGATCGGCCGGGCGGTGCGGGAAGGATTGCAAGCGGCGCATGAGGCGAGGATACCAAATTGGCTGGTTGTGTCAAGTACTTTGCATCGCAAAGTTAATTGGCAAGCTTGTTGTGCCGGCGGGACCGGAGCTATCCTCTCCCGGGGCGTCCAAAGGACGGAGGAAAAACCATGATCAGAGGAATTCCAGCAGCGATCGCAGCCCTGCTGCTTTTGCCGGTTACCTTGCCCGCGCAGCAGGCGGCGCAACCGGCCGCCCCGGAAACCAATCCGGTGACGGCAGCGGTGAAGAGAATCGTCGAGCGGCAGGCAAAGAACATGACGGCGGCAGCCGAAGCTATGCCTGCGGAAAAGTACAGCTACAAATCCACGCCGGACCAAATGACGTTTGGGCACCTGCTGGCGCACACGGCGGAAACGAACAATTTTCTTTGTTCGAGCATTTCCGGCAATGCTGCGCCGGCGGACGACAAACTCTCCGAGACGGATTCCAAGGACAAGCTCGTGGCGGCCTTGAAAGCGTCGGTCGATTATTGCACGCAGGCGCTGGCAAAATTAGACGACACCAATTTGAGCGAGCCGGTGCCGTTTTTCGGCGGACGCAAGGTATCGCGAGCGACGGCGATGATCGTCCTTACGGATGCGTATGCGGATCATTACGGGATGGCGGCGATCTATCTCCGGTTGAACGGAGTGACGCCGCCGACGGCGCAACCGAAAAAAGATTAGCCTTTCAAATCCTCTTGCCAAGCAGGCGGGCACGGCATGCCGTGCCCCTACGAGAAAAAGCGGCGGGCATCATGACACGCGCGGATGGAATAGCGGCGTGCTCAAGCTGGAAGCAAGCACCGCGAGGGAGAGTTTTAGGGTGGGAGCCCTCACATTTATGTGAGGGGAGGAGCGCTTCAGCGCTCCGGCAAGCGCAGCGAAATTGGTTTGCGCTTTAGCGCTGGGCCGTGTGAATGCCCAGGGCTCCCCGATGAGGGGTATCGGGATGCAAAGGGCACGAAAGCGTCTTCGGCTCTGCAGAGATCCTGCTCGGTATGGCTCGGCGCAGATCTTGGCCGGAGCTGTGCTGGGATTGAAAACAAAGCGGGAGCAAGCTCCCGCACTCCAAAGGTCTCGTTTGCGGCGCGGAGAATTGAGGCGGCACCCCGGAGATTGGCGGCGCGGGCACGGCATGCCGTGCCCCTACGACTTGACAGGCCTTGGATAGCGGCCGAGCAGGCAGTTCCAGCGGATATACAGCAAATCGGCGAACATCAGCAGGCTATCGCGAATCACATGGACCTTTGTGGCGGGATCGTGCGCCCAGCGGACCGGGACTTCCACCGTGCGCAAGCCGTGACGCTTCGCCAGAAAAAGTATTTCGGGATCAAATCCGAAGCGCTCCACACGCTGCTGCTCGAAAACGATGCGTGAAGGCTCACGCAGGAAAATCTTGAAGCCGCACTGCGTGTCCTGGAAGGGGAGCCCGGTGGCGAGGCGAACGAATCCATTGAAAATGATTCCCGCGATTTCGCGCAGGCGCGATTGGTGAACGGCAATGAGCGAGCGGTCGATGGCGCGCGAGCCGATGGCGGCGTCGTTTCCGGCTTTCAGGGCGGCGAAGAGCTTGTCGGCTTCTTCGATAGGCGCGGATAAATCGGCGTCGGTGAAGAGTGCGATGCGGCCACGCGCTTCCAGCATGCCGTGGCGGACGCTATAACCCTTTCCGCGGTTTTGTCCGTTCGAGACGAGGCGGAGAAAAGGCAGCCGGCTCTGCCATTCCGTGGTGACGCGCGCGGTGCCGTCGGCGGACCCATCATCCACCACAAGTATCTCAGCTTCGCCCGAATCCATTTTGCGGCTCGCGAGGTATTCCTGGATACGCTCGAGCGCGCGAGGAAGGCGCCGCTCTTCGTTGTACGCGGGAATGATGATGGAGAGCTCAGGCGTAGGCGCGCTCATCCGCGGAAAGGTTCCTGCAAATTCTGGCTCCAGCCGAAGCGTCCAATCAGCGGGACAAACCGGCACGCGTAGAGCGCTTGGCGATCAATCCGGCCGTCGCGTTTCACGATCCGGAAAAGTTCCTGCTGATCGGCCCGGCCCACGGGAATCACCAGCCGGCCGCCTTCCACCAATTGTTCGATGAGCGGGGGAGGAACGGAAGGAGCTGCGGCGGTGACGAGGATCGCGTCATAGGGCGCACCGGCAGGCCAGCCGAGAGTGCCATCGCCTTCCTCGACCCGCACATTGGCGTAACCCAAATGCGCTAGGCGCGCGCAGGCAGAGGCGGCAAGCACGGGTTGCGCCTCCACGGCGATCACTTCACGAGCGAGAAGCGAGAGGACAGCGGCCTGGTAACCCGACCCCGCTCCGATTTCCAGGACGCGCTCCGGGCCCTCGAGCGAAAGCGCTTCGGCCATGGCCGCGACCATGAACGGCTGGGAGATGGTCTGGCCTTCGCCGATCGGGAGCGGTTCATCGGCATAGGCTTCGACCGCGCGGCCGGGCGGAACGAAAAGATGGCGAGGAACCGAATCCATTGCCGCCAGGACGCGTTCGGAGCGGATGCCGCGATTGCGGATCTGGCGCGCGACCATTTCGTGCCGGGCCGCTTCGAAATCGGCAACGGCGCCGGACGAGCGATTACCGTTGCCATTCATGCGCGGGTCACTTCCTGGTCCGCCAGATGGCGTTTCCATGCGCCGGTGCGGAGAATCTCGTCCATTTGCGCGAGCGCGAGATCGATTTCCTGGTCCGTATTGTAGAAGTGCGGGGAGAGGCGCACACCCGCGGCCGGGCGATAATCCACCAGAATTTCGCGGGCGATGAGCTCGGATTTTACTTCCGGCGCGTGCGGGCAATCGATCGAGACCGTGCCGGCGCGTTCGGCAGCCTGGCGAGGTGTGTTGACGCGCCAGCCGCGGGCCAGGGCGCCTTCGATGAGCCGCTCGGTCATTTGGATGGAGCGCTCGCGGATGCGCGCAATTCCCGCTTTCTGGAGAATTTCGAGTCCTGGCTGGCAGGCATAGAGCGCGGGAATGTGCGGTGTGCCGTTGAGGAAGCGGAAGGAGTCGTCGCGCTGGTCCACCGGACCGACTTCGAATTCGAAGGGGCGGCGATGGGCAAGCCAGCCGGTAATCGCCGGCGAAAGTTTCTTGCGAAGGTCCGGGCGAACGTAGAGATAAGCGACGCCCGGGCCGCCGCAAAGCCATTTTAGAACGCCGCCAACCGCGAAGTCCGCATCGAGGGCTCGAACATCGACCGGAATGGTGCCTGCGGCTTGAAAACAATCGAGGACGACGTGCGCGCCGACTTTGTGGGCGCGTTCGATGATGGCCTTCGCATCGACAATCGCGGCGCTGCGGAACAGGACTTGCGAGATGGGGACGAGCAGAGTGGTTTCGTCAATCGCGGCGAGAATTTTTTCGAGCGGGGCGTGAATGCCGTCTTCGCTTGGGAGAATCTCGACGCGGGCGCCGCGCCGCCGCTGCTCGAGATAGAAATAAAGAATCGAGGGAAATTCGAGGTCCACCATCACGACCTTGTTGCGCGGGCCGGAAAAATCGAAACAGGAGGCGATCACGGCCTGCGTGAGAGTGACATTCTGATGGAGCGAAATTTCGCTGGGGCCCGCGCCGATGAGCGCGCCGATTTTGTCGCCCACGCTGACCGCCATCTCCCACCAGCCTTCTTCCCACGCGCGGACGCCGCGTAGAGCCCAGGAGTCGCCGTATTCCTTGAGGCGGTCGTACACGGCGCGGGGCATGGCGCCCAGAGAATTGCTGATCAGGTAGGTGGTGCGGTCGAGTATAGGGAACTCTTTGCGCCAGCTCAGGAGATCGTTCATTGCGATTTTTTTACCCTGGTTCGGAGTACGCTGCCGGGTGCAAACAGACAAATTAGCATATCGCGGCGAAGGCGGGCCATGCGAATCGGTCCGGCTTCACCCACTGGGAAGAGCCAAAATGGGGGCGGGGACATCCATCGCAGGAGTGGACAGGCCGGGAGGCCTGTTCTACGAACGCGGACAGTGCGCCGGGTGGCAGAATTGCATCCAATCACGGCGTCGGATAGGATTCCAAGGTTCATTGCGTCGGGGCAGAACGAGGGCCCGGACCGGAAAAGAGAGAACTTCATGAGATTTCGAACTGCCCTGATCATCGCCGTTTTGGGCGCGGCAAGCGCGGCGCTCGCGCAATCGCCGGCGCCGGCGGCCGGCACGGCGGCAAAGCCGGCCGGTTCCGGCAGCCCGGCGGATTCACAAGCCGAGTCATCGGCGAAGCCCGCAGCGCCCGGCGCGGCCGCCGAAAAAGTCGACCCGGCCAAAGACGCCGCGATCCGGCACTTGCTCGAGATCACCGAAGAATCGAAGATGGGCGAAAGGATGGGGAATTGGGTCACGGGCCAGGTGCGCCAGGGAATGAGCCGGACGCTCCCGCCGGATCGCTTGCAGAAGTTCATGGAAACTTTCGCGCAGAAATACAACGCGGCCGCCCCGGCGAGCGCCGTCACCGACGTCCAAGTGACCATCTATGCCAGGCACTTTTCGATGGATGATATCAAGACGCTCGTTCAATTTTATGAGTCGCCCATCGGCCAGCGAGTGGTGAAGGCTATGCCGCAGATCAGCCGCGAAACCGATGCCGCGAGCCGGGAAATCGATCAGCAAGCGGCGCTGACGGTGCTGCGCGAAATGTCGGATGAATACACGGAACTGAAGCGCATCCTTCCGCCCGAACCCGGCAAGCAGCCCGAAACGACGCCGGCATCGCCCGGCGCTCCCGCGGCCACGCCGAATCCGGCGCCTGCCCCTGCGCCTGCGCCGAATGGCGCGCCGCCCAAATCAGACCCGGCGCCCACGCCTCGGGAGAAGTAGAAGCGCCGTAAGGATTCGTATCGTAGCTGGCACGCAGCGATGTCGCTGCCCTCAGGGGTTAAAACCCCTGAGATTTCTCTGCCCTTCGGCACGGCTGAAGCCGTGCCCTGACGAGCGGGTTTGTGAGCTCTCTGAAGCACTACGTCGCAAGAAGGAGGTCTAGCTTGTTATCGCGGAGAGGATTGTCCACTGCGATCTTGGCGTTGGTTGTTGCCGGCGCGATGGCGTTTTTCATTCCCACTGCGGCAGCGCAGGAAAAGGTGTCGCTCACGGTCTCGGCGGCGATCAGCTTGAAAGACGCGCTGGATGAAATCGGCCATGTGTACGAGCAGGGCCATCCGGGAGTGAAAGTCACGCTCAATTACGGCGGATCGGGAATGCTGCAACACCAGATCGAGCAGGGAGCGCCGGTGGACATTTTCTTTTCGGCGGCCGAAAAGGAAATGGATACACTGCAATCGGAAGGGCTGATCATTCCCGAGACGCGGCGCGACCTATTGGCGAATCAGCTCGTGCTGATCGTGCCCGCCAATTCGACAAGCGTGAAGGATTTCGCAGATCTCGCGCGGCCGGACGTGAAAGTGATTGCGCTGGGCGAGCCGGCGACGGTGCCGGCGGGGAAGTACGCGGACCACGTGCTGAAGCATCTGGGGCTGCTGCCTGCGATCGAAAAGAAAATCGTGTTTGCAAAAGACGTGCGCGCCGTTCGGATGTACGTGGAAACAGGAAACGCCGATGCGGGGCTGGTGTATCGCTCGGACGCGCAGGGGTCGGCGAAGGTGCGCGTGGTGGCGGCCGCGCCCGCCGGGTCGCACGAGCCGATCCGCTATCCCGCGGCTATCATAAAGCAAACGAAGCATGAGGCCGCCGCGATTGCGCTGCTGGAATTTTTCAGCGGAGCGGAAGCGGGCGCGATCTTCGAGAAGTACGGCTTCGTAGCGCCGGAAAGAATCAGCCGAAAAAACTGAAGAGGCTACAATCCAGTGCCCATGGATTGGTCCCCACTCTGGATTTCGCTCGCGACGAGCGTGTGCGCCACTGCCATCACTCTGGTTGCAGGGCTTGCGGCCGCGGCGTGGCGCGAGCGCCGGCGCGGGCCTGCAATTGCGATCGTCGATGGAGTTCTTGTCCTGCCGCTCGTCTTGCCGCCGACCGTTCTCGGCTTTCTGCTCTTGCTGCTGTTTGGCCGCAAC
Organism: Candidatus Sulfotelmatobacter sp.; assembly: GCA_035624115.1. GTDB lineage: Bacteria > Acidobacteriota > Terriglobia > Acidiferrales > UBA7541 > Palsa-295. The sequence goes on from DASPSD010000005.1 coordinate 117,006, forward strand.
GGGCCGCTGGGAAAGCTGCTGCTGGCGTTCGGCGCGACCGTGGTGTTTTCTTGGCCGGCCACAGTGATCGCCGCATCCGTGGTGGCGTTTCCGCTGATGTACATCACGGCTCGCGCGGCGCTCGAACAGGTCGATCCTCGCTTTTACGAAGCGGCGCGGACGCTCGGCGCGCCGGAATGGCGCGTTTTGCGCGAAGTGGTTTTCCCGCTGGCCTGGCCCGGCATTCTGGCGGGAACGATTCTCTCGTTCGCGCGAGCGCTCGGCGAATTCGGCGCCACATTGATGCTTGCCGGAGATATTCCGGGAAAAACGGAAACGATTCCGCTGGCGATCTACTTCGCTGTGGAAGCCGACGAATTTCGCCGCGCGGCGGCCTGGTGCGGAGTGGACATCGCCATTTCCATCGTCCTTCTGGGCGGGCTTTACTATTGGACGCACGCGCAGGGCCCGGGCCGCTTGCGCTGGGCGCGGCGCTGACGTGGCTCTCGAACTCCAGGTCGAAAAGAAGCTGCGCGAATTCACGCTGGATGTTTCGTTTTCGGCGGCGGAAGAGCCTCTGGCGATCCTCGGCCCGTCGGGCGCGGGCAAGACGATGCTGCTGCGATGCATCGCCGGGCTCGAGCGGCCCGACCGCGGGCGGATCGTTCTGAACGGCAGAGGTCTCTACGACTCCGGGCGGCGCGCGGATGTTCCGCCCTCGGGCCGGCGCATCGGGCTGCTTTTCCAACAGTACGCGCTTTTCCCGCACCGCACGGTGGCGGAAAACATCGCGTTCGGCCTCGCCGGCCATCCGGCCGGAGGGCGCGAGGCGCGCGTGGCGGAGCTGGTGAAACGCGCGCACCTGGAAGGCCTGGAGGCGCGGCACCCCGGAGAGCTTTCCGGGGGCGAGCAGCAACGCACGGCGCTGGCGCGGGCGCTGGCGATCGAGCCCGAAGCGCTGCTTCTGGATGAGCCGCTCTCGGCGCTCGACACGCACCTGCGCAGCCAGGTGGAAATCCTGCTCCAGGAAACATTCGCAAAGTACCGCCGCCCGGCGATTCTCGTGACGCACAACATGGAAGAAGCGTACCGGCTGTGCAGCCGGCTGGTGGTGCTTTCGCGGGGGCACGTGGCGGCGGCGGGAGAGAAGGAAGCAATTTTCCGGCATCCGCCGACGCTCGAAGTGGCGCGGCTGACGGGCTGCAAGAATTTTTCGCGCGCCCGAGTCGTCGCCGATCACATCGTGGAAGCGACGGACTGGGGATGCCGGCTGCGCGTGGAGCAGCCGCTCGCGCGGCCGCCGGCGTACGTGGGAATCCGCGCGCACCACATCGGCTTCGCGGAAGCTCCGGCGCCGGGGAGTTCGGCGGAAAATACGTTTCCGTGCCGGCTGCTGAATTCCTCGGAAACGCCGTTTCGCATGACGCTGTTTCTGCGGCTGGAAAACGGGCCGGGAGAGCCCGGGGCGCCGCACCTGCAAGTGGAAATCTTCAAAGAGAAATGGGAGCGGCTGCGCGCGAGCCCGCAGCCGTGGCATGTGCAGCTTTCGCCCGAATCGCTTTTCCTGGTCGCGGAGTAATTTCGCGACGCGGTGCGGTTCCTCTGTGCACTCGATGGTTTGCTCAGTGCCCTCTGTGGTTCAGCCAGCGCAGCCAATCGAGGCCGCTTAACACAGAGTGCACAGAGAAAAGCGTAGAGGGCACGGAGGCGCGAAGGGCGCAGGCAAATCGGTGGGAATCGGCTGCCCAGGCACGGCATGCCGTGCCCCTACAGTAAAACCTTTCGAGCCGTGGTGTGATGAGAGGGATTTGGTGGGTGACTTCTATTTGAAATGGCGGACGAACTTGATGTCGCCGCCGTAGGTGCCGTTGATATCGCGCAGGAAAATGACGGAGAGGCCGCGCTTGACCGAATACTCGACCTGGATGAGCTGATACTGGTTCGAAGTGGCGGCGTTGGTTGAATAGGTGATGGTGAGGTCTTTCGAAAGTTGCTGCTCGATGGTGATGCGCGCGGCGGCGTTGGATTCGGTGGCCGTGCCGGCGATGAACGGGTCCACGCGGAAATGGCTGATGCCGAAGAGGCGCTCGATCCGGCCGCCCAGCCCCGAGGAAATCGCCTCGGAAAGCAGGGCGGTGGCGCCGTAGTTCTGCGAGCCGGCGGAAGAGCCTGAGCGCAGGCCGCCTTCCTCGCCGGTGCTGCCGAGGGCGAGCAAAGCGATGATGTCGGTATCCGGCAGCGGCGGGTCGGAGCGGTAGCTGAGCGAGAGGCGGCTGGCCGGCCCGGAAAAATTGATCGTGACTTCATACTGGCTGATGCGCGAAGTGGCTTCGATATTGAGGACGGGGTCAAGCCGGAACGGATTCGAGAAATTGAGGTCGCCGCGATTCAGTTTGAAAGTGTTGCCGCGAAAAGCCATCTCGCCGCCGAGCAGATGGATATTGCCGAGCAGCGCGGGACGGTCCCACGTGCCGCGGAGGCGGACGTCGCCGTCAATTTCGATTTGCGCGCCGGTCCATTCGATGCGCGCGCCGGGGCTGGTGTGCCCGCTCACGTCGAACGTCAGGCTGTGCAGGAAAGGCGAGGAAGAGCTCGGGCCCACGGAAGTTTGCGAAGCGGCGGCGAAGAACGAAGCGACGTCCACGCCCTGCCCGAACAGGATGCGCTTGACGTTCACCCTTCCGCTGAGCAGAGCCGCGTCGCTTGTGCCCGCCAGTTGCAGCGTGCCGCCCACCAGCCAGCTCAATCCGGCCGGATAGCGAACGCGGGTCTGCGGCGTGGTCGCGTTGATTTCGTAGCGCAGCGGGCCTTCGCCGTACGTGACGCTGCCGTTGAGCGTGAGCTGCCCGCCTCCCGCCTCGGCGGTGATGCGGTCGAAAAGCAGGCGGCTGCGGTCGAAAACGAATTCGCCCTTCACGTGGCTCAGGCCGACGGGAAAATCCGAGTAGTGAGCCGAAGCGTCCGCGACGCTCGCGCGCCCCGTGATCCGCGGCTTCGACATCGTTCCTTCCATCGACACGCGCACGTCGGCCTGGCCGTTGGCTTCGAGATCCGGCACGAAACTCCCGAGAAATTTCAGGTTCACCCCGCCGGCCAACATGAAGCGAATCGGGCGGTCGCGGTCGAAGCGCGCCGAGCCGCTGAGTTCGAGATCGGTATCGGAGCCGTAGATGTGCGCCTGGTCGATGCGCACTTCGTTGCGGCGGTAGGTGAGGCGGACCGGCTCCCGGTTTTGCAGTTGCACGAGCTCATAAATGAAAGAGATTTTTTCGATCTCGGCCTGGATTTCAATCAAGTCCGGCTGGCGAAGCGCTCCCGAAATGGTGAAGTGGCCGTCAACGCTGCTGTGCCCGCTGATCTGTTTCAAGTGCAGGCCCGCGACGAGGAAAGCGTTCATTTCGAACTGATGGACGGAAAGCCGGCCGGAGATGGGATTTTGGCCCGAGAGCCCCACGTCGAATTGGCCTTGCAGCCGCCCGATTCCGAGTTCGGACTCCATGGTGAAGTGCGCGTTTTGGCCGTCGGACACGACTTGGCCGCGGAAATCGCCCTGAATATCCGGGCCGACCTGGAGGCTCACAAGGCGAAGGCTCCCCTGCGCGGTAGGCGCGCGAACCGGCCCGTGGCCTTGCAATGAAAATTCCAGGCGCCCGGCAACCGGCAGGGAGGGGTTTTGCAGCGCGGAAAATTTTTCCAGTGGAATTCCGCTGCCGACGAGATTGAATTCCGCCTCCTGCTCGAGGGGATGATAGTCGAAGTCGCCGGTCACGCGCCCCGGCCCCGCGCGAAGATCGGCGCGAGTGAAGCGGAATTCGTCGGGCGCCAGATGAAGCTGGCCGCTGAGCCGGTCGAATCGGAATCCTTTCGCATCGATTTCCTCGAAAACGAAGTCGGCGTCGAACACCGGCGCCCGCCGCGTGCCGCTGCCGCGGTAAGTGCCGCTCAAGAAACCGGTGACCAGGTAGGACGTGCCGAACAGGCCCTGGATGTCGCTGGTGGGAGCGCGCGTGAGTTTCGTCTCGAGCCACCATTGGCTGTCGGGATTGAAGCTCCAGTCGCGGTCGAGTTGCAGCGTCACTTCGAGAGCCGCCGAAGTCTGCCCGCGTTTCACCGTGGCGCCGCTCAAGTGAAATGCGTCGGGAGAATATTCGAGTTGGCCGTCGATTTCGTCCCAGTAGAGCGTGTCGTAGCGGGCCTCCGTCGCATGCAGATGGCCGAAGAAAGTGGGGCCGGCGATGGGGCCGAGAATTCTTCCGTTCCACTGGACTTTTCCGGAAATCGAACGCGGGTCTTTCACATCGCCCAGCAGATCGTTGATGAAGTCGTCCCATTCCACCAGCCGCTCCGCGCGCACCTGCAATTCGATGGCGGAATCTTTCGCGCCGAGCGTGCCGGACATATCGAGCTCGGTGTGAGGAGTCGAGATCCGGCCCGGCTGGAGCGTGAGGATTCCGCCGTCGAGCGAGAAGTCGTAGTCGATTTGCGCGCTCACGGGATAGATTCCCGGGCGCGCCAAGGCCGGAGGAGACCACCGCGATTTTCCTTTCGTGCGAAAGTGCTTGAAGCCTTTCTCCCAGGTGTTCACCGAATCGACGTCCATCCGGGCGTCCCAGTGGAACGTGTCCACCGGAAAATTCTTGTTGTTCACCGCGTCGAACGCCGCGGCAAGGCTCACGCCGCGAAGTTGCGTCTGCGTGCGGAACGCCAGCGTGTTCACGTCCATTTCCAGCCGGCCGGTCACCTCTCCTCCAAGCGCGCGAATATGGAGATTGGGAACGACCAGGAGTTTTTTGGCCAGCTCGAAATCTCCCCACGTTTCGAAGCCTCGCGCGTGAAACCATTTGTACGGTAAATTGATTTCCCGCGTGGCGTAGTGCCCGCTCGAACTCCACTGGCCCAAGACGTAACGCGCCTGGCCGGAGAAATCCGTGGTGGCGTCGGGAATCAGCCGCTGGTGAAAAATCGTGCGCGCATCCTCGAGCGAAAGCCGCCCGCGATACCACAAATTCCAGTCGGCGCGCGCCATGCTGGGCAGTTGGACGCGCAGGTCGAGCTCGGAATGAGGAAGCTTCCAGCGGAGCTCATCAAGCTCGAAGGCATCTTTGCGCAGCGTGAATTTGGAGAAAAGATCGAACCGGAACGCGAGATCGCGCCGCTCGGCCAGCTCCACCTGCCGCCAATTCAACTGGCCCACGTAAGAAGGCGCGCCCGTGGGGGTGGTGGCCCAATGCAATCGGAATTCGAAATTTTGGCCGCGGACGGCGAGCGGAATTCTCCGGTCGTTCAGAAGCACGGAGCCGTCGCGCAGCTCGAGCCGGCCGATTTGCAGGTTCAGGAGCGATTCGTGCCAGGGCACGTGGCCGGTGCGAAGTTTCGGCGAGGGGAAATTGCTGCGCCCGTCCTTTTCGAAGTGGACGGCCAGGCGCGGCTGGTCGATCAGCAGATCATCGAGCGCAATTTTCCGGTCGAGGAACGAAAGGATGCGAAACGCCGCGGTCACCTGCGCGGCATGGAAAAGAGGCGGAGCGGCGGGGCCTTCCAAGCCGTGCAGCGTGAGGTCCTCGATTTCGACTCGCCGCTGCCACACGTGAAGACGAAAATTGCGAAGTTCCACGCGCGCTCCGGTGCGATCCGCAAGCTCGCGAAGAATCAGGCCGCGGACCCACCGTTCGACGATGCCCGACTCGATGAATGCGCATCCGGCGATGGCAATTCCCGCGGCCAGCAGCAGGAAGCGTTTCAACCAGCGCGACCAGCGAATTTTCACCGGCCCGCTCCCGGCGATTCCACGTCGATCTTCAAATGGCCGCGCGTATCGTCGAGCCACTTGGTGGCGCGATCGTTGATGCCGCGCTGGATCAGGACTTCGCGGATGGTGTCGGCCACCGAATCGAGCGGAGGAGCTTCCTGCCCGCGCGCCTTGAGTTGCGGCGCGAATTCTTCGTGGTAATAGATTTCCACCTGCTTATCGTCCACCTGCGCGGCGGGACGGAATCGAAAATCGATAAAGCGGGAAAGATAGAGCTGCTGCTCGAGCATGCGGCGCACGGCTGCTTCGGTAAGCCCCACGGCGGCGCAGCGGGCGCGAAAATCTTCCGCGGAGGCGAATTGCTTGACGAGCTGCGCGTAGGCGCGGTCCACATCCGCCGGCAAAGGGTGCGGATACTTGGCCGTGTTCGCTTCGCTGCGGACGATCCATTGGTCGGCCAATTCGCGCAGGAGGGCGGCATCGTCTTTCGCGCGGCCGTCGACGAGCTGCTGAAACGCCGCCAGCTCGCGGATTTCGCTATCGGTCAGCACGTCGTCTTCGATGCGCACGGCGATGGCGTCGACCTGCACGCCGCCGCCGCGCGATTGTTGCGGCCCGGAAAAAGGCGGCGTCTGCGCCGTGGCGCGGGGAATGCCGGGCGAGAGAAGAAGAGCAACGGCGCCGAGAATGAGTGACGCAATGCGCATCAGAAAATCGGTCCAATATTGAAAAAGAACTGAAACGCGGGGAGCCGGTACGACGCCGGCGTTGTCGCGGGCGGAACCACCGCTTCGTACCGCGCCGAATTGAGCTGATAGCCGAAGTCCACGCGCACGGGCCCGATGGGCGTCAGGTAGCGGACGCCGAATCCTACGGTGTGCGAAAAATAAGCGAGGTTGTTATTCGCCGGCGGCTTCCAGGCGAAGGAAATGTGGTTGACATCCTGGAACACGTTCCCGGCGTCGTAAAAGATCGTGCCCCCCAGCCGGTTCTCCACAATCGGCAGCCTCATCGGAAATCGAAGTTCCTGGTTGAAGGCCAGCAAGGCCAGCCCGCCGATGGGAAAGCCCGTGACCGGATCGCGCGGGCCGGCCTGATTGAGCGCGAATCCGCGAATCGAAGTGCCGCCGCCGGCGAAAAAACGTTCCGGCAGCGGAATATCTTCCTCGTGAGTGGGGTTGAGCGTTTTTTCGTATCCGAAGCGCGCCGAGCGCGCGAACACGAAGGCGCGGCCGAAAGGATGGTAGGTGGAATTCTGAAAGAAGACGCGCGAAAACGAGGCGCTCGACCCCATCGAACGCAAAGCGACGCTGGCGTCAACGGTATTGAAGTTCCCGCGCCGGGGATCGGCCGGATTATCTCGCCGGTCTCGCGCGTAAGTGACGCCGAAGCCCGAGACGAGCGTCGGCAGGCTTAAAAGCGGGATCTGCGCCGGATTGATCGTGGTGGCGATGTTGGAGACGAGCACGCGCCGGAAAAAATAGCGATAGAGCAAAGAACTCCCCGGAGAAAGCTGCTCGACCACTTGGAGCGCGCCTTCGTAGCGTGTCGAAGTAAACGTGTCCACGTCCTGCGTTTTGTCGGCGAAGCCCGTCAGTTGCAGGCTCAGCTTTCGAATGTTGAAAAAGTTGTCGGCCGTGTAGCTGAGGACGCCGCGGTATTCCAGCGTGCTGGCGCGCGCTTTCAAGGAAAGCGTCTGGGCGCGGCCGAACATATCGGAGCGGGAGATTTCGAAGATGCCGCGCGGGCTGGCGGCAAGCGTCGTGCCGGTTGGGTTCGTGCTGTTGCCGGCAATGCGCTGCACTTCGAATCCGCCGCCATATCCGATGGTGTAGCGCTTGGCTTCCTGGACGTTGACGATCATGGCTTTTTCGGGATCGGTGCCGTTGGGATTCTGCGGCGCGATGGTCACGCGGCTGAAGACGCCGAGGTTGTAAAGGCGCCGCTGCGATTCCACCACATCGCCTTCGCGCAGCGGCCCGCCCGGCTGAATCTGCACCTGGCGCCGGATGATTCCCGGGCGCGTGAATTGATAGCCGGTGAGCAGCACCTGGGAGACTTCGATCTTTTCACCTTCGCGGATGTGATAGGTGAGCTCCACCCGGTCGGGATCGTCGGCGGGCTGCACCTCTTCTTGAAAGCGGGCCTCGGGAAAGCCTTCGTTGTAATACATCGCCAGGATGTTGTTGCGGTCGCTGGCGACGTCGGCTTCGGAATACGGCTGCCCCGGAGTCGAGCCAATCACGGCCAGCAGCGCATCTTTGCTCATCGCCCGGTTGCCTTCGATCTGAAGCGAGGCGACGCGCGTTTGCGCTCCTTCCACAATGTGGAAGGTGACGTAGAGGCTTCCTTTTTTGCCTTTGTAATTGTCGTCCACCGTCGAAGTCACCTGCACGTCGCGGTAGCCGTTTGAAAGATAGAGAGCGCGAAGCGAATCGGCATCGGCGCGCACGAGTTGCTGGCTGAAGCGGCCGTTCGAGGCGAAAGACGCCGGCTGGAGCTGGAGCCGGCCCGAAAGCAGGCCGGTGCCGAAATATTTGTTGCCCTCGAAGCTCACGCCGGCGAGGCGGAAGCGGTCTCCGCGCGCGACTTCGTAGACAATCAGACGCTCGCCATTCGCGCCGCTTTGCGAGCTCACCTGCACGTTCGCGTCGAAATAGCCCTGCTTTTGGAGTTGATCGCGGATGTTGCGCCGGCCTTCCTGGAGCAGGTCTTCATCGACTGCGCCCTCGGCATAGATCGGCAGGAGGCTTTTGATTTTCCCCTTGCTGAGATGCGCGCCGGTGACATTCACCTGCACGCGCGGTCCGGCGACCACTTCCAGGTGCAGCGGCACGCGATTTGCCGCGGCGTTGTATTCCGCGGGAGCGGCCACGGCGCCCGCGCCGAGGTACCCCTGATCGACCAGATAATTCTTCAGGCGCTGCGTGGCGCGGGAAATGCGCACGGAGGTGAATTCATTTTTGTTCTTGATCTTTGTCCGGCGGAGCAGCTCGGCATCGGGATAAGGCGTTTGATTGGTGAGTCGTATTTCGCCGATCAGCGCGCGAGGCCCGGGATCGACGTGGACGGTGATGTCCATCTGGCGCGTGTCTGGGTGCGGCTCGAGGTCCCACGCGACTTTCGGCAGATAGAAGCCGTCGGCGTGCAGCGCATCTTTCAACCGGCCGATCGCGTCGCGCAGCGAGCTATCGCGGAAGGGCTCGCCGAGATTCAGGCGCATCGCGGCGAGAACAGCGGGCTCGGTGGGCGGCTCTTTCAGGCCATCGATGCGGATCACGTTGTTGTAGAAGTTGCGCTCGACGATGAAATCCACGTGGAGGCCGTCCGATTGCTCCGCAGCAGCAACGCGAATTTCCGAGAAATCGCCCAGGCGATAGAGCGCGCGCAGAGTTTCGCGCTCGTCGGCGAAATCGAACACCTTGCCCGCTTCCAGAGGGAGGGAGGGAGGAATCCGCGGGACGGGTTTTCCAGACTCATCGACGATGCGAACTTCCGCAACGCGCTTGCCTTCCACCGCCGGGATTTGCGCGGCGGCACAGGACGGCAAGAGGAGGCTGAAGGCGAGTCCCCGCGTTATCCTCATCGCAGACCGGGCCGCGAGCCGGACTCGCGTGAACGTTGATTTCCGCGGGATTTTCATCGTCCAAGAAATGAGAAGGCTAGAATAGCGTCATTGGCTGCCCGGCGTAAAAGAGGGATATGATGAAGTTCGAAGCCGGAAACACTCGATGAATCGCGACGAACGCGAACGATATTCGCGCCAGATTCTTTTCGCCGGAATCGGCGAGGCGGGCCAGGAAAAGCTGCTGGCGGCGAAGGCTGTGCTGGTGGGCTGCGGGGCGCTTGGAACCGTCGCGGCGAACCTTCTGGTGCGCGCGGGCGCCGGCGAGCTGCGAATCATTGACCGTGATTTTGTGGAGGCTTCGAATCTGCAGCGGCAGACGCTGTTCGAGGAGGCGGACGCGCGCGATGCGCTGCCGAAAGCCGTCGCCGCGGAACGCCGGCTGCGGGCGGTCAACTCGGGGGTGCGCGTGGAGGGGGTTGTCGCCGATCTCACGGCCGAGAATGCGAGTTCCCTGCTTGCAGATTTCCCGCTGATTCTCGATGGGACCGATAACTTCGAAACGCGGCTGTTGCTGAACGACGTGGCGATCTCGCTCGGTGTTCCGTGGATTTATGCGGCGGCCGTCGGCAGCTACGGCGTGACGATGACGATCCTGCCGGGCGAAACCGCGTGTCTCGCGTGCTTGCTCGAAGGCGAGGGCGAATCCGCGGCAATCGGTGCGGAGGCGACGTGCGATACCGCAGGAATTCTGAACGCTGCGGCAGGCGTGATCGCGTCGATCGAAGCGGGCGAAGCGATCAAGATGCTTGCAGGCAAGCGAGAAGCTTTGCACGGCCGGCTGGTTTCGTGCGACGTCTGGACGGGAGCGTTTCGATCGATCCGCGTGGCGCGAAATCCCGATTGCCGCGCGTGCGTCCGCCGCGAATTCGATTACCTCGCCGGCGAAGCGCAGCCGCACATTACGATGTGCGGGCGCGATTCCGTTCAGATCCACGAGCGCGCGCGCAAGCTCGACCTGGCAGAGCTGCGCCGCAGGCTTGCGAACGGCTCCGCCGCCGAAGTGCGCAACAACGAGTTCCTTCTGCGCTTCTCGGTGCCGCCCTACGAGATGACCATTTTTGCCGACGGCCGCGCGATTATCAAAGGAACGAAAGATCCGGCGGTGGCGCGGTCGCTTTATGCGCGGTACATTGGCGCATGAATGCAGCTTCCTGCCGCGGACGGGCACGGCATGCCGTGCCCCTGCAAGATATAGGCGAGCTCGATGCGGCGGAGGGCGTCGAGAACGCGAGGCGGCTGCTAACCGACGAAGCGGCGCAGGGCGGACTGGCGCATGGCGGCGCGGTCGATATTTTCGCGGCAGTTCATCAGGGTGAGCAGCGTGCTCAGAATGCGTGCCTTGATTTCATCGCTCATGGGATAGCCGCTCGTGGCCGTCTTCACCAGAGTTTCGCCGCGCGAGGCGATTTTCTGCATGAATTCGTTGTGGCGTTCGTGGCTGTTTTTCCCCAGCGCCGATTCGCGCCGCATTTCGGCGCACTCCTGCTCGATGAAAAGCGTGTAGTGAAGGATGCACATCTGCTCGGCGGCAAGTCCCGAGGGGACCTGGATTTTGCATCCCTTTGCGGTGCACGTTTCCGGCACAGACACACCTGACACAATCTCTTTTTTTGTAGCACCTGCCGGACTTGAATTCCACCGGACGGCCCCAGCATGGTTCCAATCAGATAGCAGCGCGGGCCCGCGATTTCGAGCGCGCGGGCCAAGGCGGCCGATCGAAACCGGCACAATCGGGAGGGCATCTAAAAAGATGTAAGGATCAAAGAAAGGAGGTTCGAAGTGAATCAAATCATACGCAATTTTGCTGGCACCATTCTTTCCATCATTCTTTCCCTGCTATTCATGTTGGGCATGGCCGCCGGAGTGAGCGCCGCGCCGAAGAGCACGCAGGCTCCTCGCGATGCGGCGCAGTACGAGGCGTGGCTCGCCGATCAAGTGCGGCACAAGCTGGTGATGCTGCCGTGGTACTCGCTGTTCGACAATCTCGAGTATCGAGTGGACGGCACCAAAGTGACGCTTTCGGGGCAAGTTTCCCAGCCGTTCCTGAAGGACGACGCCGCATCCGCAGTCAAGAAGATCGAGGGCGTGACGGCCGTGGACAATCAGATCGAAATCCTGCCGCTTTCGCCCAACGACAACCGCATTCGCCGGCAGGAGCTGCGGGCGATTTATTCCTTCCCGTCGCTTCAGCGCTATGGAATCGCGCGGGTTCCTTCGATTCACATCATCGTGAGAAACGGAAACGTGACGCTCGAAGGCGTGGTGGCGAATGAGGCGGACAAGAACGTCGCCTACATCCGCGCCGACGGGGTGCCCGGCGTTTTCTCGGTGACGAACAACCTGCGCGTCGAAAAGAAAAGCTGACGCTCCCGCAGCAGAGGCCGCGCGCCGCGTGGCCTCTGCTTCCGTTTTTTCCCGCCGCATTCTTATTTCACACTGGCGCCCAGAGAGCCCGGCGACATGGGCGCCGCCGGCTGCTCCTGATCGCCCGCGCGGAACTGGGTCCACGGCCCGGCGTTCATGTCGCGGAGAATCGAAGCCTGCCAGGAATATTCGGGGTGCATTTCCAAAAACTTTGCTGCGTTGAAATTTGTGCCGCAGGGATGGCCCATACGGGCAATGAGAGACATGTCTTTCGCCATGGCGCTGTCCATCACTTTTCCCTGCACCGCGCCCATCGGCTCGAATGCGGCCGAGCCGAAATTCGGGTCATCTGCGGGGTCTGTGTCGCCGTGGCCGCAAAGAGTGCGGCGATCGGCGCCCGCCTTCTTTTCGTAAGTATCGAAGTGGTCAGAAAGGAAAATTTCCCCCAACTCGACGTCCAGCTTGCCTTTATTGGGCTCCATTAAATGTTCCCAGCGGGCGCGGCGGGCGTTGGGCGAGCTGGCCATGTCCTTGGGGTTGAAGGTGGTGTCGGCCTTCATGACTTCGGGATCGCTCGGGAAATTCGAGCCGATGAAGTAACCGTCCATGGTGCGATAGAGCTTGGTTTTCTTCAGGCCCAGCTCGAACTGCGCGATTTCGCCGGTCTTGCGATCGCCGAGCAGCCAGTCGTTGGCGTAGCCGCCGTTGTTTCCTTCCAGCATGATTTTCACGAAGTCGTCAATCGAGGCGGCGTACTGCATGGCTTTGCGTGCGCGGGCGAATTCGGCGATGCCGTTGGGGTCCCAGCCGTGGAAGGCGGAGATGGTGGTCTCGGTGATCATCATTCCGGCGGAGTTCACGGCAAAATCGTCGTCGCTGACGATGACGCCGGGAAAGCCGTCCATCAGGATGCGGTAGCCGCGGTCGGGAGCAATATCGAACAGGATGTTCCAGCGCTCGCCGTTCGAGTAGCTGGTCCAGTTGTTGTGGGCCATCACGATTTGATGGTCCTTGGTCCAACTGCCGGTGGCGACGAAGGCGCTGCAATTCCCCGGGCTGTGAAGAGCGGGGGCGTTGGCAGCGTGCGTCTGTTCGTTGAGCCAGGGAACGTAATAGCCGGGAAGCTCTTCGAAAGCGTTCATGGCCACGATGTCGTCGCGATCGAGTTTCACTTTGCGCGCTTCCAGGCCGACCACGATGCCCTGGATTTCCGCTTGATAGTCGGGATCGATTTTCGGCCAGAGCATCTCGCGGGCGGCGCGGCGGAAAAACTCCCAGTCGCGCTCGGTGGTGTGGGTCATCTGGAGGCGGACGGATTGGAAAGCATCGGCAATTTCAGGAGCGAGAAGGTAGCCGTGTTGATAGCCCAGGTCGAACGGCGCGCCTTCGAGATGGACATAAATCCATCCGCCGCGCTCGAAGCGGTAGGCTTTCGCGAGGTGCGGGTCGTTCGAATAACTTTGCGCCGCGGCTGCTTGGGCGGCATGGCGGCTGCCGAGGACGAGCAGTTGCGCGGCAGCAAGTGCCGCTGCCAGCGTGATCAATAGCGTGTACGACAGGCGATTCCGGTCCGAGGTCATCGGCCAATCTCCCGCGAGGCTGGTTTTCGAGCGAGGGCCATGTTAGGCGGGGCTCCAGCGAGTGTCAACGAGGGGGAAAGGCGTGTGAACTGTGACCGGTGATCAGTGGCCAGTAAGATTGGACCCGCGCCGCGCGAGACACGAAAACTTTGGATCATAAGTGTCCGGATGCAGGATGTGCTCACGGCAGGCGAAGATGGAATCACGGGGTCGGGTTGGCGATTGAGGCAAGCCGCCGCCGTTTGTTTTGAGTGAGTTACGGCGATTTTCAATTCGTCGGGTTGGCGATTGAAAAAATCATACCCTTCCTTCGTCAGGGCAGGGGCGAAAGGGGAAAAATCGGGGGGCAGCGGAGGCAGAGGACGCAGAAGTTGCAAAGGGGCTCCCTGAACGAGGCTCGCATCCGCTCCGCCATCCGGCCCCTCGATTCGAGTTTTGCGTTCCAGAAGCAAGTCTTTCTCCGCCAGGGGTTAGATGCTGGGTCTGAGCCGCCAGTCAACCGGCGAGGGAAGGAATTGCGCGTGGGAGAAAGTCGGGAGGCGGGGGGTGAAAACTGGAGAGGCCGGAGAGTCAAAATCCAAAGGTCCAGTGGGGAAGAGGGTGGAGCACCCTACTGGTCAGTGAAAGTTGAACTCAATGGTCTCGAGGGTCTCTTTCGGAGCGGCTTCGTACTTAAACTCCTTTGCGGCCACAAGAGAAGCGCTGGCCAGTAGAGGACTGCCGCCGAGAACTTTCGCTTCTTTCACACGCCCGTTGGGCAAAACCGCCACTTCGATTTTCACCTTGCCGCTCAGGTGATATTGCTTGGCCAAGGCCGGGTAAGCCGGCTCGATCTTGGTGACAACGGCGCGCCCGGTTGACTGGGGGCTGCTTTCCTGGCCGTAGGTGGGAATTTGTAATGCTGCGACGCACAAGAGGAGAAGTCCCAGGCTGACGCGCAGAAGATGGATGATTCGCCGCATCTTGCTCCCTCTGGAAGCATGAACAGCCCGCCCGACTCCGGCAATAGAGCGGTGGTACCAGTGTCGAGAGGCTTAACACCTGGCCAGGTTCAGTTGTTGGCAGGCGCGCGAGGTCGAGAGATCTTTGGCGCCCCGGCCGTCGCGCCGACCTTTATCTTCTGAGCTGGAAATAAGCCGCTATTGATTGGAGGGGTGGGCGAATTTGCTGAGCAGGACTTCCTGTTCGTGCATGGGAGAAAAACTCTCGCAACAACTCAACAGGCGCGCGATCACGTGGAAATAGAAAGCGTTGTTGTCGCTATCGCGCAGGTCCGCGGGCGTGTCCCACACGGAAATGGCCATGGCGTCGCGGCTATCGGGCTCGGCGCCGCGCAGCATGATTAGAACGCGAAAGCCGGGAAGATTGTCCATCGCGGGAATCAGCGACTGGACGGTGGAAGTGAACTCTTCGACCTTGCCGGGGCGAATGCGATAGTGCGTCACGCGCGCGACCATGGCGCCTCCTGATGCGGGAAGGAAGCACGGAAATGGGCGAGATTCTACCGCGAGGGATGAGGCGGGTAAACGGGCAGCGGGGAGGAGGCGCCGGAGAATTTCAGATTTGAAATTTGAAATTTCAAATTTGAGATTTGAAATTGAAATCCGAAATTGGAATTTTGAGGGAGGAGAGCGGCAATTGGATGGATTGCTAGAATCGTTGACACGTTTGCGTGCGACCGTATAATGATTTGCTCGCCCGGACTGCGCCCAGAAGTTCGGAACCAAGCCGAAAGACGACTGGAGCCCTCTCGTGATGTGGTCGCCTACACTCGCGCTGTGCCTCGCGCTCGGAACGGGTCCGCTGACGAGCTACTGGCACAAGCTGACCGACCAGACGTTTACCGGGCTTTACACGCCGAACGCGTTCGATCTGGCCGTCATGCTGCCGTATTTTTTCGTCATGGTGATTCTGGCGGCGTACGGAATCCACCGGTACGCGCTGGTTTACAACTACTTCAAAAACCGGAAACGCACGGCCGGGCCGCCGCCGGAAATTTCCGAGTGGCCCCGGGTGACGGTCCAGCTTCCCATCTATAACGAGCGGTACGTGATCGAGCGGCTGATCGACGCCGTCGCGCTGTTCGATTACCCGCGCGAGCGGCTGCAAATTCAGGTGCTCGACGATTCGACCGACGAAACGCAGCAGGTGGCGCGCGATTGCGTCGAGCGCTACCAGCAGCTCGGCCTGACCATCAGTTACCTGCACCGCGACAATCGCGAGGGATTCAAGGCCGGCGCGTTGCAGGAAGGCCTGTGTTCAGCGGAGGGCGAGCTGATCGCCATCTTCGACGCGGATTTTATTCCGCCGGCCGATTTTCTCCGCCGCACGGTGCCCTATTTCGCCGCGCCCAAGCTGGCGATGGTGCAAACGCGCTGGAGCTACATCAACCGCCACTACTCGAAGCTCACCGAAGTCGAAGCCATTCTGCTCGACGGCCATTTTGCCATCGAGCATTCGTCGCGCTACCGCAGCAACCTCTTCTTTAATTTCAACGGCACCGCAGGCATCTGGCGCCGCGCCGCCATCGAAGACGCCGGAGGCTGGCAGCACGACACGCTCACCGAAGATACCGACCTCTCCTATCGCGCGCAGTTGCGCGGCTGGCGCTTCCTCTATTTGCCGGAGATCGAGTGCCCGTCCGAGCTGCCCGTCGAGATGAACGCCTTCA
>DASPSD010000009.1:0-2753 GCA_035624115.1 Candidatus Sulfotelmatobacter sp.
CCCGCGTGCCTTCCACCGCATCGACAAACTTGCGGGTCGTGGTCGCGATTCCGGCCATCCGCTGCACAAAATTCAAAATCACCCGCTCACACGAAAGAATCACGCGTGCGTTATGCCGGATCACCGCGATCTGCTGCCCCGCATTCACGCGCACGCCATCAAAAATCGAAGGATGGCTCGTCACCTCGTAATGCGAAGTCACCGCCCCGTCCAGCGCCGCATAGACGTCAAGAATCCGCGGAACACATCCCAGGCCGGCGAGAATGCATTCCTGCTTGGCGATGATCGTCGCCGAGGCGCGCTGGTTAGGATCGATGCAGGCGTAGCTGGTCGCGTCGCGCGTCGCCCGATCTTCGGTCAGCGCGTTCTCGATAATCGCGGTAATCCGCCGTGAATTCCAGTCCATGATATGTGTAGGCCGTGTGGGGACGGGCGCCATCGCCCGTCCAGGTTCGTGTAGGGGCGGCCGCCCCTATGTGAGCTCTTTCAACTTCGCCACGGTTTTCTCCCGCAGCACCCTCAGCTCTTCCGCTCGCGCCCTCAGCCCCTCCACCACCTTCACCGGAGCTTTCGCTAAAAACTGTTCGTTGGAAAGCTGCCTCTGGCCGTTGGCCTGTTCTTTCTCGATCTTTTCCAGTTCCTTCGTCAGCCGCTCGCGCTCCGCGGCCACATCGATCTTCTTCTCGTAGATCGCATGCACATCGAAGCGCGAAGTGCTGCGCGCGCCTGGCAAATTCGCCAGCGAGCTTTCCACAAATGTCACCTTCTCCACATTCGCCGGACGATCCAGCAGCACCGCGCCGAGATTCTTGTCCAGCATGGCGCGAATCTCCGGCTCATGTGCGAACACCTCGATTGCGACCTTGACCTTAGGCTCCACTTTCAATTCCGCCCGCAGATTGCGCACGCTGACGATCAGGTCCTGCAGAATGGCCATCTCCGTCTCGGCGCCCAGATCGATCTGCTTCTCATCGGCCGCCGGATACGCCGCCAGCGCAATCGACTTCAGCGGAGGCTTGCCGTCGTAGATCGCATGCCAAATTTCCTCCGTGATGAACGGCATCACGGGGTGGAGCAGGCGCAGTGAAGCCTCGAACAGATTCACCAGATTCGCGCACACTGCCCGCGCCCTGTGGGCGCCGGACTCTGCCCCGGCCAGAGTGGGTCGGAGACCCGCCCCCACACTGTCTTCCAGGCTCAGCCGAGGCTTGATCAGCTCAATGTACCAATCGCAAAACTCGCCCCAAAAAAAATCGTAGATGCGATTTGCCGCTTCATGAAAGCGGTAAGTCGCGATCGCCTCATTCACCTCCCGAGCAGCCCGATTGAAGCGCGAAAGAATCCACCGATCCTCCAGCGTCTGCGCAAGAAAACCAGCAACACCGGCGTTTGTGGAAAGACCGCTGTCCCGTGAGCCTGCCCTCAGCGAAGCCGAAGGGTCCCCGGGCCGCAGGCCCGGCTCGATCCGATCCACATTCATGAACATAAACCGCGCCGCATTCCATATCTTGTTGGCAAAATTCCGATACCCCGCCGTGCGGCTCTCGCTGAACGCAATATCCGTCCCCGGCGCCGCCATCGACGCCAGCGTAAAGCGCGTTGCGTCCGTCCCGTACTGCTCGATCACCTCCAGCGGATCGAGCACGTTCCCCTTCGTCTTCGACATCTTCTGCCGCTCGGCATCGCGCACCAGCGAATGAATATAAACATTGCGAAACGGCACGCTGTCGTTCTTCTTCTCCGCCCAGCCGCTCGCCCTCTTGATCGCCGCATCCTGCGCGTGCCCCTCCATGAAGTGGCAGCCAAACATGATCATCCGCGCCACCCAGAAGAACAGAATTTCGTAAGCCGTGATCAGCAGCGTCGTCGGATAAAAAACTTCTGCGTCGCGCGTCTTTTCCGGCCAGCCCAAAGTCGTGAACGGCAGCAGCCCCGATGAGAACCACGTGTCGAGCACGTCCGTATCCTGCTCCAGCTTCGCGCTCGCGCATTTCGGGCACTTCACCGGCGCCTCCCGCGCTACTATTACCTCCCCGCAATCCCCGCAGTGCCACACCGGAATCCGGTGCCCCCACCACAGCTGCCGCGAAATCGTCCAGTCGTGGATGTTGTACATCCAGTTCAAATAAATCTGCTTATAGTTCTCCGGAATGATCGTGATCTCGCCCGACTCCACCGCCGCGATCGCCTTCTTGGCCAGCGGCTCAATCTTCACGAACCACTGCTCCGACAGGCGCGGTTCAACCACCGTGCCGCACCGGTCGCACTTGCCCAGCGGCACCGTGTAATCCTTCTCGCCAACCAGGAAACCCAGTTCCTTCAAATCCGCCAGCACCGCCTCGCGCGCCTCGTAACGGTCGAGTCCTTTATAGGCGCCCGCGTTCTCATTCATGCGCGCGTGCAGATCCATCACCTCGATCTGCAGCAAGCCGTGCCGCTTCCCCGCCTCGAAGTCATTCGCATCGTGCGCCGGCGTGATCTTCACGGCGCCCGTGCCAAATTCCGGCTTCGCAATGTCATCCAGGATGATGGGAATCTCCCGCCTCATCAAAGGCAGCAGCACGCTCCTGCCGTGCAGATGCAAATACCGCTCATCGCCAGCATTCACCGCCACCGCCGTGTCCCCCAGCATCGTCTCCGGACGAGTAGTAGCAACAGTAATAAATTCCTGCGTAGGGGCGGACGCATTCGTCCGCCCAGCCGAGCGAAGCGAGGCAGCATCCCCGTATGTCGTCCCCACCACCGGATACCGT
>DASPSD010000016.1:0-13537 GCA_035624115.1 Candidatus Sulfotelmatobacter sp.
AATTTCAAATTTGAAATTTGAAATAGCCTTTCACCCGCCTCACCCGCCGCCCCTCCAGCCTTCGCACCATTTTGCGCAGGACGGCTTTTCCACTAGGATAGGTGCCCCGGGACCTCCGGCGCAGGTCTGCTAAATGCCAGCGGCTCGCGAAAAAATCATTCTCGTCGATTCCGACGCCACGAGCCGCGAAACACTTGCGAGCGCACTCGGGTCCGCCGGTTACGATGCCGCCGCGTTCGCCTCCGCTCGCGAAGGGCTCGGTGCCATTCACGAAGGCGGCGCCGATCTTCTGATTCTGGAATCCGCCTCGCAAGATTCCCGCGCTCATGAATTTGTGGCCGCGCTTCGCGGCGCCGCGGCAACGGAATCCATTCGGCTGATTCTGCTCGTCGGCGCAGGCGCGGAAGACCGCGCCTCGGCGCTCGATCTCGGCGCCGACGATGCCATCTCGCGTCCCTTTTCTCCGGTGGAAGTCCTCGCGCGCGTCCGCTCCCAATTGCGCGTGCGCCGCGCGGAAAAACAGCTTCGCGAAAAAATGCGCCTCGCCGAAGAGGGCCAGCAGATCGCCCACACCGCGTTCGAAGCCCTCGCCGTCACCGAGAAAATGACCAGCGATGCTTTCACTCTCGACCGCCGGCTCAAGATCGGTTTCGGCGCCGTGTTTGCCATCGCCGCGCTGATGGCGGCAATTTATTTTCTGTTCGCGCGCAGCGCCCAAAAAGAGACGCAGCGCGCCAACGCTATCATCTCCCGCCTCGAAGGCGGCCTGAGGCGCCAGCAGGATGTGCTCGCGGAAGTCCGCAAACTGCGCAGCGAACAAGGTCTCACGGGCTCCGCCCCTCTCGGCAAAGACGAGCTGAAAAAACAGGCGGACGATCTCAAGGCCAAAATGGCGCACGCGAATTCGGATGAGGTCGCGTCGCTCCAGAAGCAGCTCGAAGAAACCAACACCCGCCTCAAGCGCGTCGAGCGCGAAGGCGAATCCGCTCAATCGCTCATCTCCGCCGACGTTCCGAGCGTCTGCCTGCTTCATGTGGCCGTGGCCTTCCGGCATTCGAGCGGCCAGCGGCTTCGCTATGCCGGCCTCAATTCGCAGGGCGAACCTCTTCAGGATAGCTCCGGCAATCCCATCCTCACGCTCGAAGGACACGGCCCCGAAGTGAAGCTCGACGTGTTCGGCACCGGATTCCTCGCCGGCGCAGGCGGCCGGCTGATCACCAACCGCCACGTGGCCGAGCCCTGGTGGAAAAACGACGAGCTCAGCGATCTCACCGGCCAGGGTTTTCAGCCTGAAATCTCCATCATCCGCGTCTATTTCCCCGGCGATCCGCGCGCCTTCCACGCCGAAATTCAGGACATCTCCAAAGAAACCGACCTCGCCACCATGCGCGTGGATTTGCAGGACCTCAAGCGCGCGATCCTTTCGATCGATGGCGGGCAAGCGGCCGCCGCCACGGGCGAGCCGATCGTCGTGATGGGCTACGCCACGGGCCTCGCCGCCATTCTCGCGCGCACCGACGAAGACACCGCGCAGCAGATTCTCGCCCGCAGCGGCGGCGACGTCTCGCAGGTGCTCGACGACCTCGCTCACCGCAACTTGATTCACCCGCTCATCACCCAGGGCCACATCGGGGATATTCTCCCCGACAAAATCGTCTTCGACGCGCAAACCACTTCCGGCGGCTCAGGCGGCCCGGTGTTCAATCAGCGCGGCAAAGTCATCGGCGTCACCTACGCCGTCCTGAAAGGCTTCGGCGGCTCCAATTTCGGCATCCCCATTCGCTTCTCCCAGCCGCTGTTGTCCCATTAACTCCCAGCGGCACGACCGCTCGCAGCTGTGCGCCTTACTTCCGCTTCGGGCTTTCGGCATCCTCGTCCGAAATTGACATCCCGCGCCCCGCCCGACTAGCATAGTTAGAGCGATTCTCCCATCCGGGATAATCCCAAAGTTGCGAACCGGCGAGCACCTGGACTCATGGAAACGACGGCGCGCTCGAAAACCCTACTTGACCGCATTGTCGAAGCGCGGCGCGACTCGATCGCCCATCGCAAACGGGTGCTTCCGGAAGTCGCGCTGAAAATGGCGGTCGAGAAAAAGGCGCCGCCGGTGCGCGATTTTTCCGCGGCGCTTTCGCGCGAAGGCATCAACATCATCGCCGAATTGAAGAAAGCCTCTCCCTCGAAAGGAGTCCTTCGCGCCGAATACGCTCCCGCGGCCCTGGCGGAGTGCCTGGAAGCAGAAGGCGCGGTCGCCCTTTCTGTGCTTACCGAGGAGGATTTTTTCTCCGGCTCGCTCGCCGATTTGAAGGAAGCCTCGAGGGTCACGTCCATCCCGATTCTTCGCAAAGACTTCATCGTCGATCCCTGGCAAGTGTGGGAGACGCGAGCAGCCGGTGCGGATTCGTTTCTGTTGATTGCCGCAATTCTTTCCGATGCAGCGGTGCGCGATCTTCTCGTTCTCGGCCGCACCCTTAAAATGGAGCCGCTCGTGGAAGTTCACACGCGCGAAGAGCTTGATCGCGTTCTCGCAGCGGGGGCACACATTGTCGGCGTCAATAACCGCGACCTGCGCGATTTTCAGGTCCATCTCGAGACATCGCTCGCTCTGATCGAAGCGATTCCCGAGGATTGCATCGCGGTGAGCGAGTCCGGCCTGCGCGCCCATGACGATTTAGCCCGCTTGCGCCGCGCCGGCTTTGACGCGTTCCTGATCGGCGAACAACTGATGAAGAACCACGACCTTGCCGGCGCCTTTCGAGCCCTCCGAGGCCCGGGCGCCGCATCCCAATTGCCGGCATGAGAATCCAATGCCCAGGGTGAAAGTAAAAATTTGCGGCATCACGAATTGGCCCGACGCGCGCTGTGCCGTCGAGGCCGGCGCCGATTTTCTCGGCTTCAATTTCTACCGGCCGAGCCCGCGATATATTTCTCCGGCAAAAGCTCGCGCCATCATTCGTCGCCTGCCCCGGGGGATAGGCGCCGTCGGTGTGTTCGTGAACGAGCCGGATGAAAGCATGCGAAAAATTGCGCGTGCCGCGGGCCTCGATTTCCTTCAGCTTCATGGCGATGAAACGCCGGAATTGGTGGCGCAGCTTCGCGCCACGCTGCCTGTGATTAAAGCCGTCCGGGTTCGCGATGGCTTCCGGCCTGCGCAGCTCGTCCGCTTCCGGCGTGCCAGCGCATTCCTGCTCGACGGCTTCGATTCACGCCGCCACGGCGGCACGGGAAAGACTTTCAACTGGGAGCTTGCGCGGAGTGCCGGTTCGAGACGCCGCATTTTTCTTGCCGGCGGGTTGACGGCCGAAAATGTGGCCGAGGCAATCCGCATGGCGCGCCCCTACGCCGTCGATGTATGCAGTGGAGTGGAATCGCGGCCGGGCCGGAAAGATCCTGCCCGCATCAGCGCGCTGATGGATGCGGTGAAATCCACGCGAAGGAGAAATCGTTGAGCGCCATCACGCAGACTGTCCCGGACTCCCGTGGACGCTTCGGCGCGTATGGAGGCCGCTACGTTCCCGAAACGCTTGTAGCTCCGCTCGAAGAACTCGAGCAGGCCTATGCGGCAGCCCGAGCAGACAAATCATTTCAGGGCGAATTGGAGTCGCTCCTCAAAAATTTCGCTGGCCGCCCCACGCCGCTTCAATTCGCGCCGCGCCTCACGGAAAAATTAGGCGGCGCGCGCATTTATCTCAAGCGCGAAGATCTTCTCCACACCGGCGCGCACAAAATCAATAATTGCCTCGGCCAGGGCCTTCTGGTCGCGCGGATGGGCAAGCGCCGCGTCGTTGCAGAAACAGGCGCCGGCCAGCACGGGGTAGCGACGGCAACCGTCGCCGCGCGCCTCGGGCTTGCCTGCACCGTGTACATGGGCACCGAAGATATGGAGCGGCAAAAGTTGAACGTGTTCCGCATGCGCTTGCTCGGCGCCGAAGTCGTTGGCGTCGATTCCGGAAGCCGCACCTTGAAAGATGCGATCAACGAGTCGATGCGCGACTGGGTCACCAACGTCCGCACTACGCACTATCTGCTCGGCTCCGTTCTCGGCGCGCATCCTTACCCGCAAATGGTGCGCGATTTTCACAAAGTGATCGGCGAAGAAGCTCGCGAGCAAATTCTCCGCGCCGAAGGCCGCCTTCCCGATCATCTTTTTGCCTGCGTGGGCGGCGGCTCGAATTCCATCGGTCTGTTCCACGCTTTCCTCGGCGATGCGAACGTGAAAATGGCCGGCGTCGAAGCCGGCGGACGCGGCTACGCGCTTGGCGAACACGCCGCGCGGCTTGCCGCTGCTCGCGGCTTTGCGGGAGCGCATCCCGGCGTGCTCCAGGGCACCTTCACCTACGTTCTTCAGACTGCCGATGGCCAGATTTCCACCACGCACTCCGTCTCCGCCGGGCTCGACTACCCCGCGGTTGGCCCCGAGCACGCGTGGCTCGCCGAGCAGGGGCGCGCCGAATACACCGCCGTCGGCGACGAAGATGCCATCGAAGCGGCGCGGACTCTCGCGCGGGTCGAAGGCATCATTCCCGCGCTCGAATCGGCGCACGCCATCGCCGAGTTGATTCATCGCTCGCCGAAAATGCGCAAAGACGAGATCGTCATCCTTAATCTCTCCGGCCGCGGCGATAAGGACATGGAAATCCTCTCTCGCTATGTCTGAGCCCGGCATTTCACACTCCGCGGCCCGCGCAGATTCCACTGGGAGAATCGCGCGGCAATTTCGCCGGCTTTCGGAGGCGGGCGAGCTTGGCCTCGTCGCGTATTTCACCGCAGGTGACCCTTCGCTCGAAGCCACCGAAAAGATCTTCCTTGCCGCGGCCGATGGGGGCGCGGACGTCATCGAGCTCGGCGTGCCCTTCAGCGATCCGGTCGCCGACGGCCCCGTCATTCAGCGCGCCAGCGAACGCGCGCTCCGCAGCGGAACGACTCTTTCGGGCGTCCTCGAGCTCGTCCGCCGCCTGCGCAAGCGCTCGGAACGTGCGATCGTGCTTTTCGGCTACTTGAACCCATTCCTGCAAATGGGCCTCGAGAAATTCGCTGCGGCTGCTTCCGCGGCGGGCGTTGATGGCGTCCTCGCGACTGACCTGACTCCCGAAGAAGCGGCGGACTACATCGCCATTCTGCGCGCGCACAGTCTCGATACGATCTTCCTCGCCGCGCCCACTTCCACCGATGCACGCCTGGAACGCATCGCGAAAGCCACCACCGGCTTCCTCTATCTCATCTCGCGAACGGGCGTCACCGGCGAACGCGACGCTCTGCCCGAAGAGCTTCCCGCGCTCATCCGCCGCGCGCGCCGCTTCACGAATTTGCCCATTGCGGTCGGCTTCGGCATCTCGCTGCCCACGCACGTCACCGTTCTGGGTGGCCTCGCGGATGCCGCGGTGGTCGGCTCCGCGCTTGTGGCCGAAATCGAAAAAGCCGCGTCCGCTGAAGCTGCCGCCAGCGCCGTCGCGGAGCGGATTCGCGCGCTCAAGACCGCTGCCCGCCGCGGTGTGAGCCGCCGGAGCAAAACCGATGCTGAGTGATGTGCGCCGGTGGAGGAGGGCGGTGAATTGCGGCCGCGTTTGCAGTACACTCCCTCCGCATTTGTTTTTTCACCGCTGGTTTTCGAGGAGTGCGTGATGGATAAGCGCGTGGCCAATGCGGATGCCGCAATCGCCCGCATCCAAGATGGCGCCACGATTTTGCTGGGCGGGTTCGGCCTTTGCGGGATTCCGGAAAATTTGATCGACGCGCTGCGCCGCAAGGGTTCGAAAAATCTCACGCTCGTTTCCAATAACGCCGGCGTCGATGATTTCGGCATCGGCCTGCTGCTTCAGACCAGGCAAGTGAAAAAAATGATCGCGAGCTACGTGGGGGAAAACAAGACGTTCGAAAAACTCGCTCTCAATAAAGAAATCGAAGTCGAGCTGAACCCGCAAGGCACTCTGGCCGAACGCATCCGCTGCGGCGGCGCGGGTATTCCCGCGTTCTTCACGCCGACCGGCTATGGAACCATGGCCGCCGAAGGCCGCGAAGTCCGCGATTTCAACGGCCGCCCGCACGTGCTGATTCCGGCGATCCGCGGCGAGTTCGCGTTCATCAAAGCGTGGAGAGCAGACCGGTGGGGAAACCTTGTCTATCGCAAGACGGCGCGCAACTACAACGCCGTGATGGCCACCGCCGCCGATTACACGATTGCGGAAGTGGAAGAAATCGTCGAGCTCGGCAAACTCGATCCGGACTGCATCCACACGCCGGGAATTTACGTGGACGCCGTGTTCAAGGGGGAGAATTACGAAAAGCGCATCGAGCGGCGCACTTTAAGCAAGCGCCCGTAGGACAGGCCTCCCGGCCTGTCCGGTTTTCTTGGTCTCGGAGGAAACGAATGCCGGCAGAAGTGGATAAACGAGAAATCATCGCCCGCCGCGTAGCCCGCGAGCTGCGCGACGGCTACTACGTAAATCTCGGCATCGGCCTTCCCACGCTGATCCCAAATTATTTGCCGCCCGGCATCGAAGTGGTCCTCCAATCGGAAAACGGCATGCTCGGCGTCGGCCCGTATCCGTACCCGGGCGAGGAAGACGCCGACCTGATCAACGCCGGCAAGGAAACGATCACGGAAATTCCCGGAAGCTCTTATTTTTCGAGCGCAGAATCCTTCGGGATGATCCGCGGCGGGCGCGTCAATGTGACCGTGCTCGGCGCGCTACAGGTGGATGAAAAAGGCAATCTGGCGAACTGGGCCATTCCTGGAAAAATGCTGAAGGGCATGGGCGGCGCGATGGATCTGGTGGCCGGCGCCAAGCGCGTGATCATCGCCATGGAGCACACCACGAAAGAAGGCGAGCACAAAATCGTGAAGCAGTGCACGCTGCCGCTCACCGGCGTCGGCGTGGTGAATATGATCGTCACCGAACTCGGCGTGATCGACGTGACGCCCGAAGGTCTCTTGCTTCGCGAGCTCGCCCCCGGCGTCACTCCGGAAGACGTGCAGAAGGCCACCGGGCCCGAGCTCCGCATCACGCCGGATTTGAAAACGATGGCGGTCTAGCGCTCCGCCCGCCGATGACTTTTGCGCGCGCCCGGACTGCGCGCCGGCTCGAAGCTGCGATACCATGGATTCTACGGGGTCTCCAAGGAGAGGCAATGCAGCCGCATTCCATCGTGGTAGTGAGCCTGCACAGTCCCAAAGAAAAATTGTGGGGTGAGTTGGTGGAGGTTTCGAACGCGGGCGTCACGCTGCGCGGCATCGATCTCAGCGCCTTCGACGATTTCATCAGCCAGGTTTTGCATCCCGAAGGCGACCGCATGGGTCTGCCGACGCTCTTTTTTCCCATGCTGCGCATCGAACGGATCGCGCTCGACGAAGCGCGCGGCTCGATTCCCTCGCTGGCCGAAACATTCGAAAGGAAAGTGGGGCGCTCGCTCGAGGATTATCTGGAACAATTCGCCTGAATGAGTTTCGCGCGCTCTTCTTCGCACCCGCCCATGAACAGCCGAATTTTCACGGTCCCAAACGAGCTCACTTTCCTCCGCCTCAGCTTCATTCCATTTTTGATCATGGCGATCCACTACGATCGCTACTTGTGGGCGCTCGCTCTTTTCATCGGCGCGGGGCTCACCGACGCTCTGGACGGCTTGCTCGCGCGCGGCCTCAATCAAAAAACGCCGCTGGGCGCTTATCTCGATCCCATCGCCGACAAGCTCTTGCTTTCGACGTCTTATTTTGAGCTGGCGCTGCGGGCGAAAATCAGTTGGTGGCTTACGATCCTCGTGCTCGGCCGCGACGGGTTGCTGCTGGTGGCCGCCGCCGTGATTCTGATCACGGTCGGCTACCGGCCGTTTCCACCCAGCATTTATGGCAAAGCGACCACATTCTTCGAGCTGCTCATGGTTTTTCTGGTTTTGCTTCTGGCCGTGTGGGACAACCACTACCTATGGATTGCGCGGCACCTGTGCACGTATCTTGTGGCCGCCTTCGTGATCATTTCCGGTTTCCACTACAGCATCGTCGTTTCCCGCCGCCTCAACGCCGGGCAGTAGAAATCTTTGTAGGTCGTGGCTTCAGCCACGACATTAGTTCCGCGAAGGGGACGCGGCTTTAGCCGCTGAAGTTCCCCCTGGAAGATTTCATGCACCGGCAAGACGAGGAGGACTTGCCCTGTTCACCCCGCCCGAAACAGCCCGCGAACCACCATCCCAATACTGGCGATCACCACGAGCGCCGTCACCCATCCCAAAATTTGCGCGCGCTTGTGCTCTTCCGGCGAAACGGGAGCGCGATCCGCCATGATCTTGCCCAGAATGAATCCGCTGATGAACCCGCCGAGGTGCGCGAGATTGTCAATCCCGGGAAAAAAGAATCCCCAGACAGCGATGTAAATCAGCCAGCGAACAATCTGGCTGCGGAGCATCTGCACCGCAGCGCTTCGGCGCCCCGTCGTAATCGCCAGCATGACGCCGATCAGCCCCAGCAACGCGCCGGAGCCTCCGATGCTGAAGTGATGCCCGATACCGCTGCTGAGAATATATCCGCCGACTCCCGTTGCGACATAAATGAAGAGAAACCGCGCCGAGCCATAGAGCTCTTCAATTTGCGGCCCGATATCCATCAGCACCCACATATTGAAAATGATGTGCATCAGGCTGCCGTGGAGAAACACAGCCGTCACAAATCGCCAGGGTTCCTGAAGATTGAAAAACAGCGGCAGCGAAGCTCCGAGGCGTTGCAGCACGCGCCCGTCGATCCCTCCGAGGTTCAGCAGCGCCCCCAGGCCGCCCCCTTGCGGCGGCTGCAATCCGGTGGTCCGCATGGTGGCCACCAGGCTTGCGCCATAGAGCAGGCAACTGAAAGCGAGGATTCCGTACGTTGCCGGCGAAGTGGCCGGGAGCCAGCGCTCGAGCGACTTGCTGGCCGCGGCGATCGAAAACGTCATGCTCGCGCCGCACTGGTGGCAGCGAGTGGCGGTGGCGCCTACGAGCGTGCCGCACGCCGGGCAAAGCCGCGGCCGCTTCGGCTCGTCGCTCATGCCGAATAGGCCGCTCATTTGTTCGCGGATCTTATCGAGTTTCCAACGCAGGCGCGGCGAGAGAGGCAATCGGCTTCCTTGCGAGTTTTTGGGTGCGTTCCTATAATACCGAAAATGGGCGAAAACAAGTGAACCGGACCTCTGCGTGATACTTTCCCGCCCCCGGCTGGCTTCTCTCCTTCTCTTACTGATTTTTTTCGCAGGCTGCGCGCATCATCCCCCGGCCACGCGCCCTCCGGCCGCCGCCCCCGTGCCACAGCCCACTCCGCCGCCGCAACCCGAACCTTCGCCGCCCGCCGGCCCGCCGCCTCCGGCTGAAGGCAGGCCGCCTCTGCCGGGCGCGTTCGTGGAAGAAGGCGTCGCATCGTGGTACGGCTATCCCTTCCAGGGCCGGCGCACGTCGAACGGCGAAATTTACAACATGCACGAATTCACCGCCGCCCATCGCACGCTGCCGTTCAACGCCGTCGTGCGCGTCACCAATCTTCGCAACGGCAAGCACACTGAAGTGCGTATCAACGATCGCGGCCCGTTCGTCGCTAATCGCGTGATTGACCTCTCGCTCTCCGCCGCCGAGGCGCTCGAGATGGTCGGCCCCGGCACCGCTCCGGTGCGCCTGGAAATTATTTCGGGCCCGAATCCGGCGATCGGCTTTTTCGGCGTGCAGGTGGGGGCATTTCTGGTGCAGGAAAATGCGGAGCGGCTGAAAGCGCAGCTCGCGGCGCGCTATTCGCCGGTGAACATCGTCACTTATGATTCGCCGACGGGCCTTTTCTATCGCGTGCGTGTCGGGCGCGTCCCGAGCGAAGTTGCCGCGGGCCAGCTCGCCGAGCGCCTGCGCTCCGATGGGCAAGCAAGCACGTTCGTCGTCCGCCTCGACGAGTAGTGCCCAGTTCGCGAATAAATTTCGCAGGGTGATGAATTGCGGGTGCACATATCATGCCCCACGGCGCAAAAGGTGGGAGCCCCCTGCTTCAGCAAGGGGAGCCGGACTTCCGTCCGGCGGAAAAGTGGTTGCAATTCAAGCGGGGCTTCAGCCCGGGGAATTTTGAAGGCCCAGCGCTAAAGCGCAATATCAAATTCAAAGCTTTTTTCGGAGCGCTGAAGCGCTCCTTCTTCCGCATAAATGCGGGGGCTCCCACCTGGCCCGAACCCCAAGCACATGATTGAGGGCATCGCTACGCGAAGCAGAAAGGATGCGCTTGCCACTGAATGAAACGTAGGAAGGCCACTCTTGTTTCAAGGGCGATTATTTATGCTTCATCTCGTACACGCCGTCCCAATCCGCTTCGGGGGCTTCGGCGAGATACTCCTCGCACCGCGACAGAAAAACGCGCGCCGGCCCGTCGCCCGGCCAGCGCGCCAGTACCGCCTCGAAAATCTGCCGCGCGTTGCTCCACTCGCGCTGCCGGTACGCCGCGTGACCTCGCGTGAAAAGCTCGACAAGCTCTTGTCCGGCGTTGGCAATCATCTCGGGCCCCAGCACTTCGTAGATTGTCACGGGCAAGGCCTTGCCCTTCACGCGGATCAGGTCCAGCTCGCGCGTCACGAGCGCGTCGCCGCGCACCGCGGCGTAAGTGGATTCGCTGATGATCACGCGCGTCCCGTATTCTTTGTTCAGGCCCTCGAGGCGCGACGCGAGGTTCACCGCATCGCCCATCGCCGTGTAGCCGTATCGCAGTGACGAGCCCATGTTGCCCACCGACGCCACGCCCGTATTGATTCCAATTCCGATGTCGAGCGCGGGCAAGCCTCGCTCGCGCCAGGTCTGCTGCAATTCGCTAAGGCGAGAAAGCATCTCGAGCGCCGCCTTGCAGCAACGCGAGGCGTGCTCCGGCTCGTCAAACGGCGCGCCCCAGATCGCCATCACTGCATCGCCGATGTACTTGTCAAGCGTGCCCCGGTTGCGAAAGATGATGCGCGTCATTTCCGTGAGGTAGCTGTTGAGCAAGTCCGCCAGCTCTTGGGCGTCGAGCGCTTCCGAGATGGTGGTGAATCCGCGCACATCGCTAAAGAGGATCGTTATCGGCGTTTTCCGCGGTTTCACGCGTTCGGGGTCGGTCAAAAGCCGCCGGATGACTTCCGGGCTCACGTACTGCTGAAACGCGCCGCGCACTCTTCGCTTTTCCTGTTCTTCCACCAGCACGCGATAGAGCGCCACGAGGCTCACGTTGGGCACCAGCGTGAAAAGCAGCGGCATGGTGAAGTTCAGCCACCACTCGTGGCGGAACGCCCAGTAGTTGATGGCTGCGAAAGGCGCGGCCAGCAGAAATCCCAGCGCCATCCAACGCGGCTGAACGACGGCAAGCCAAATGCCCAGCGGAATCCCGAAGAAAAAAATCCAGCCGAGATCCGCCAGCGCCTGGTTCGCTCCGCGCAAAAGGAACTGCCTGTTCAGCATGTTGTCGATCATGTTCGCGTGGATTTCCACACCCGGAAAATCGAGGCTGCCGTAGGGAGTCACACGCAAGTCGCCGATCCCAGTGGCCGACGCGCCGACGAGCACGATTTTGTCCTTGAACGACCCGCGAGGATATTTCCCGAGCGCCGCATCCGCAAACGAAACGTAGGGGTACGTTCTCGCCGGCCCGTGGAAGTCCACCGTCATGCGGCTGACGCCGTCGGGATGGACCACCAGCTTCTTGCCGAACTCGACGCTGCTCACTCCCGCGGCGCCGTAGTTCAGCACGGTATCCTGGTTCGAAACGCCCAGAAAAATTCGCAGCGTCTGAACATCGATGGATGCATAGATGTCCCAATCTTTCTGGTCCGCGGAGCGCCCGTAGGGAAGCGCGAGCGGCAGCCGCCGCACCACGCCATCCGGGTCGATAGTCACGTTGAAGAATCCGCTTCCGCCTTGCTCGGCGGCCACCGCGCCGGTCAGAACTTCCGTGTTGGCTTCCGCTCCCCGGGGCACGAGGTCGTGCGTTTCGTAGAGTTGAATCAAATTCAATCGTCCCTGCTCGCCGCCTAAGTCGCCCGCCACTTTGGCCGAAGGTTCGGGACGCACTTGGGGAAAAGGAAAA
The DNA here is from genome assembly GCA_035624115.1 of Candidatus Sulfotelmatobacter sp. Taxonomy (GTDB): domain Bacteria; phylum Acidobacteriota; class Terriglobia; order Acidiferrales; family UBA7541; genus Palsa-295. Next base: position 12,038 of record DASPSD010000016.1, read on the forward strand.
AAGGCGATCAGGTTGGCATAACGGTCGAGCTGCGCAGCGGTCACGCCGCGCAGGTCGGCCTCGGTGTACAGAAAATAGTTTCCCAGCACCACTCGGCCGAACTTCTGGATGGCCTCCGCGAATTGCTTGTCGTAATCGAATTGCTCTTCGAGCTGCGCGATCTTCGCAAGAAGCTGCGGATTCGCGGGCAGGCCTTTCTTCTGTTCTTCTTTTAATTGGTCGCGCAGGAATTCGAGAGGCCGCGCCGTCGCGTCGGGCTGGCTGAAAGTGATATCGAATGCCGCCACGCGCGCGTTGTCCTGGCGCAGTTCATCCAGCAGCTTCGCAAAATACAGGCGGGGGAACGGCCAGCGCCCCAGCACTTCCTGCGAGTGCTGGTCGATATCCACGATGATGATCCGCGGATCGGTCGGCGTCTGCCCGCGCAATCGGAAGCGCGTGTCGAGGCTGTCGAATTCAATTCGCTTGACGAAATCGAACAGCGGAGTCGGCTTTTCGCCGAGAAATGCCAGGTAATAGACCGCCGTCGCGAAGAGCGTCAGCGCCACGCTGATGGCGAGCGATCCCTTGTGCTGCCACCACATCCGAAAAATCGCAGGAATTCTTTTGCCGATCGGGTTTGCCATGGCCGCCGTGCTGTCGCACTCACTGCGGAAGCGCGGGACTGCAATTCCGCGCAAGGCTAACAAACGCGTGCTTGCGATTCAAGGCGCACTCCTCGCGGCCGCATGGCCCGCCGCAGCCTCACCGCCTGCGGGAAAGGCTTGCGGCTGTGTTCCCGCCCTCGCTTTCGCTATACTATTGGCCACCCCCGCGCCCGTGGGTACTCATGTCCGCAAAGAGACAAATTTGGTACGTCGAGGGCTCGGCGGCTGCAAAGCTCGTCGCCCCGCTGCGCGCGAAATACACTCTGCACGCTGTGCCGCGCACGGCGGGCGATGCTGCTCCCATTCTGCCCCGGCACGGTGCGGATAGCGCCGTGTGGTTGGCGGATTTGAAGGCAGGCGGACTCGCTCTGCCGGGCGGGACTCGCAGCGCGCGGAACGGATTTCGCGTCATCGGCGTGATCCCGGCAAGCGGCAGTGGCGCCGGGTTGCCGCCGCGCCTGCGCTCGGCTGCAAAAGCTCCCTCCGTGTTTGCTTATCTTCCTTCGCGCGCTTCCCGCGGCATTGTCGAGAAAACGGTTGCCGCGGCATTTCAAAATGCCGAGCTGGCCGGGCGCGAGCGCGCCGCGCGCAAAGCGCTGAAGATTGCCGAACGCGAACGCGAAGAGCTCAACCGCATCGGTATGGCGCTCTCCTCGCAGCGCGATATCAAGCTTTTGCTCACGCTGATTCTGGCGATGGCGCGCCAGATTACCGGCGCCGATGCGGGCTCGCTCTATCTGGTCGAGCAACCCGCCGAAGGGAAGCGGCACCTTCGCTTCATGCTCACGCAAAACGACAGCCTCGCGTTTCCTTTCCAGGAATTCGTGCTCCCTCTCACGGAAGATTCGCTCGC
>DASPSD010000049.1:0-16421 GCA_035624115.1 Candidatus Sulfotelmatobacter sp.
CGCGGCCGGCGTGAATTCTTTGGGCTTCTTGCCGTACGATTCGCAGAATTCCGCTAGAAAATGCGCCGCGAGAATCGGAATGTCTTCGGTGCGCTCACGCAGCGCGGGAACATAGAACGGAATCACGTTGAGCCGGTAAAAAAGGTCCTCGCGAAACGAATTGCGCCCGATTTCTTCTTCCAGCTTTTTGTTGGTCGCCGCAATCACGCGCACGTCGACCGTGACGGGCTGGTTCGAGCCCAGCGGCTCGACGCGCTGTTCTTCGAGCACGCGCAAAACCTTGGATTGCGTCTTCAGGCTCATGTCGCCCACTTCGTCGAGAAACAGCGTGCCGCCATCGGCCTTCTGGAATTTTCCCGTCTTGTCATCGCTCGCGCCCGTAAAACTCCCTTTCCGGTGGCCGAACAATTCCGACTCGATGAGCTCTTCGGGAATCGCCGCGCAGTTCACTTCGACAAAAGGCATCGGCGCGCGCGGGCTGTGCGCGTGGAGCGCGCGCGCCACCAGCTCTTTCCCAGTTCCGCTTTCACCGTAGATGAGCACGCGGCCGGTGGTCGGCGCCGTCAAAGCAATCTGCTGCCTCAATGCTTTCATGGGCACGCTCGAGCCGAGGATCTGGTGCCGCTCCTCCAGCTCGGCGCGCAGGCGGCGGTTCTCCTCCTCCAGCCGCAGGTATTCGAGCGCGTTGCGCACGACGAGGACGACTTTCTCGAGCGAGAGAGGCTTCTCCACGAAATCGAAAGCCCCGAGCTTGGTGGCGCGCACCGCCGTCTCGATATTTCCGTGGCCGGAAATCATCACCACTACGGGAGGGCTATCGTGCGCGTGAATTCGCTCGAGTGTTTCGAGGCCGTCCATTTTCGGGAGCCACACATCGAGAAGAACCATGTCGAGACCGCCCTGCTCGAGCCGCTCGAGACATTCCTCGCCGGAGGCGACGGCTTCGGCGCGGTAACCCTCGTCGCGCAAGAGTGCGCCAAGCGATTCGCGGATCCCGCTTTCGTCGTCAACGATAAGAATCGAAGCCGGCATTCTGTCGGAAGTCCCGCCTTAGAATTTCATGCAATCTAAAGAAGAAAATTGTGAGCTCACTTTGCCGTCAAGGTTTTCGTGGCACAGCCTCTCCTGGATGTGCGCTCTTGCGCGCCGCCACTGGAGTTTCTCCATGCCGGGCAGCGTCGCAGCGGCTCAATGTGAAACCCCAATCAAGCTGTCACACCCCTGGCGTTCCCGCCTGCGCCGGGATGGCGGCGACTTCCGCTGCCGGAAAGCGAATCAGGAATCGCGTGCCGATCGGCAGATTGTCTTCTACCCGAATGGTCCCATGGTGTTCGGCGATGATCCGGCTGGCAATCGCGAGCCCCAGCCCGGTCCCTCTTTCCTTCGTTGAAAAATGCGGAAGGAAGAGGCGCTCTTTATCTTCCGGAGAAATCCCGTGGCCGCTGTCGGAAATCTCGATCTCCACGGCGTCGCCGTCGCCTTCGGTGCGCGTTGCCACTCGCAACTGGCGCAGCGAAGAGCCCTCCATCGCTTCGGCAGCGTTGTCGATCAGGTTGGCGATCACGCGGCGCAGGAGTTCCCGGTCGGCCCGGACCGGTGGAAGCGTCGCCGCCAAGTCGGTGCGCAATGCGATCCCGTCGAGGCGTCCGCGAAACAGGTCGAGGGCGCTGGAGACGATCGCATTCATATCCGTGACCGCCAGCCGGGCGGCAGGGAAGCGCGCAAACTGGGAGAATTCGTCGACGAGCGATTCCAGTGTTTGCACTTCGCGTTCAATGAGTCCGGCGCATTCGGCCACGAGCTTGTCGAAATCGGTGCGCGAAGTTTCCGGCCGCGAGGCGGCGGAGCGCTCGAGATACCGCAGCAGGCGCTGCGCGGAAAGCTGAATGGGCGTGAGCGGATTCTTGATTTCGTGCGCAATCCGCTGCGCCACTTCCTGCCAGGCGGCGGCTTTTTGCGCGCGGAGCAGGTCGGTGAGGTCGTCGATCACCACCACAAATCCGGGATTCGAGCGCCGCGGGCCCAGCGAACTGACGGTGACAGCCGCGCGAACGAGCCGCCCGGTGGTAGCGATTTCAATCTCGCGCGACGCCGTGCCCATGCGGAGCGAGCGCCGCATCAAATTCAAGACCGCGCGCGCCGGCTCTTCGCCCAGCAATTCCTCGAGCGTGCGGGCGTCGCGCGAATGCTCTCCGAGAATGGCTCCCACGGCCGAATTGACGCGCGTAATCCCACCCGATGAATCGAGCGAAATGACGCCGGTGGGGATATTTTCGAGGATCGCTTCCATCAATTTGCGGCGGCGCTCGCGCTCTTCGATGGCCTGCTCGAGGCTCATGGTGAATTCGTTGATTTGGCGGCGCCCTTCGCCGAGCTGTTCCGTCATGCGATTGAACGAGCGGACGAGCGTGCCGAGCTCGTCTTGCGCCTGCATCTCGATGCGGTGATCGAAATTCCCGCGCGAGATTTCGCGAGTCGCTTCGGCCAGCGCCTGAATCGGCACGGTCACCTGCTTCGAAAGGAACAGCGCCACCCAGGTGGTGGTAAAAATCAGAAGCAGGGTGATGAGCAGCAGCGCCAGGACGATCTCGCGTTTGTACAGCCGCAAGTTTTGCTTCTGCTTCGTGTAAATGCTGGTCTGCGATTCGATGTCGTCCAGGCGTTGCAGGAACGTGCTGGGCACTGTCCGGCCGACCACGACGGCTCCTTCCCCGCAGTTCGCGTGTCCGGCAACGAAGGTGGCGCTCGAGTTCCCCCAAACTTCTCCCCCACTCCGCAAATTCCGCTTGAGCTCTGGCGGTTCGTCCGTGCCGAACACCCCGGGCGTTTCCGCGCCCCTCGGAACTGCCCCCACCAGCCAGATCGCTTCAGCGGAGGGTGCCGCGCTGTGCAGCGCGCTTTCCAAGGTCGCTCTCGGTTGAGCCAAAGCCGTGCAGGCAGCTTGCGCCTGTTGAGTGAGCCGGGCATGCCCTCGCGCGCTTACTTCATCCAGAAGCGCCTGGCTTTGCTCATTGGCAATTTCCAGCGGGCGCGGGAACCACGCGCCGAGGCTGCGGTTCACCAGCGCATAGCTGAAGAAAAATAGGAAGAGCACCGGCAGGAGCGAAATCCCCATCGCGCCCAAAACCATCTTCACTTTGAAGCGCGAGCCCAATTGCCCGCTGCGCCGATCCGCCCCGAGCCGCACCAGGCTGCGCAGCAGGATCAGCGTGAATACCAGCAGGGCCGAGCCGGTAAAGGTGGAAAGTGCGAAAAATATGACCGAGTTGTTTCCTTCCTCCGGACGGACGGGCACCTTCAGGGACCCGAATGTGAACACCACCGCGGCGAGTAACACCACGACGACAGCACCGACGATCATCCACAACTGGCGTCTCCAGTCGCCGTGTTTCATCGCCGCTCTCCGCGGAACAGGCTAAAGGGGGTCCGAATGGGCCTCGGTTGAGGAGAAAATCTCATGGAAGCCCCACGATAATGAGGCGGCAAGTGCAAGTCAAGAACTTGTGTTGTAGATTTGCCACAGTGGTGTGGCATGAACGCGAATCCACCAAAAAACGCCCGGAAGAGTCGCATTTCTGGCCTTCTAGGCACGGGATCTCTCAAATTCTCGCATGAACCCCGCCAGAGCTTCGACCGCCTCCAGGCTGACCGCATTGTAGAGCGAGGCCCGCATTCCCCCCACCGACCGGTGGCCCTTAATTCCCGCGATGCCCTCTGCGGAGGCTTCGCTGGAGAATTTCTCCTCTACCTTTTCGTCGCCGCCCGCCACGCGAAACACGATATTCATCCGCGAGCGCGAGTCCTTTTCGACCGGGGAGCGGTAGAGGCCGGAAGCGTCGATCGCGTCGTAGAGCAATTTCGCTTTGGCTTCATTCTTTCTTTCAATTCCTGCGACGCCTCCCTGAGCTTCGAGCCACTCGAGAACCAGCCCCACCATGTAGACGCCGAATGTGGACGGGGTGTGATAGAGCGAATGCTCTTTCACGTGCGTGCGATATTGCAGGAGCGTCGGAAGATTTTTGTCGGCGCGTTCGGCCAGGTCGCGCCGCACGATCACCACGGTCACGCCCGATGGCCCGAGATTTTTCTGCGCCCCGGCGAAGATCAGTCCGAAGCGCCGCACATCGAAGACCCGCGAGGCGATGTCCGACGACATATCCGCCGCCAGCGGCACGCTGCCGGTTTCGGGAAACGCCTGCCATTGAGTGCCTTCGATCGTATTGTTCGACGCCATGTAAACGTAGGAAGCGTCCGCGGCCAGCGCGATCTCGTCTTTCCGGGGCACGCGCATGAACTTGTCCGCTTCGGTGGAAGCCGCGAGCCGGTACGGCGTGGATTTCTTCAACTCCGTGATGGCCTTCGCAGTCCAGGCTCCGGTGTGAAGCACGTCGACAGGTTTCCCCGCCAGGTAAAGATTCATCGGCACCATAGTGAATTGCATGCTGCCGCCGCCCTGAAGGAACAGGACCGCATAGTCCTCCGGGATCGCCAGCAGCCGGCGCAGCGCCGCTTCGGCTCGCGTGACGATCTCCTCGAATTCAGGCGAGCGGTGGCTCATTTCCATGACGGACATTCCGGTCCCGCGGTAATCGAGGAACTCTTCGCGAGCGCGTTCGAGCACTTGCAAGGGCAACGCTCCCGGGCCGGCGTTGAAATTGAACGCTCGAGCTTTTGCGGATTTTGAAATGGAGCCCAATTCAGAATCTCCCTTTCCGGCGGTTGCCTTGACACTTCTCGCGGCCAACCGCTAGACTGAAATGTCGGTACGGGGCGTACGGAGCTGAGGTGAATGCTTCTCTCTCGCGATTATGTCGGCTACATGGCCAAGGAAGTTGTGAAACGGCTGCTGGCCGGCAAAATGATCGAAGTGAAAAGCGGTGAAGCCGTGACGCAGCAGGTGCGCCAGGTGATGGCCGAGGAAGTGACGGTCGAGGACCGGCTGAACGAGGAAGTGCGCGAGATTCTGGCGCGATACTCCGAAGAGATGCGCCGCACGGGCGTTTCCTACCAGGAAATGTACAAGAAGGTGAAAGGACAGCTGGCCCGCGAGAGGAAACTGATTCTCCGCTGATATGCGACTCAGCCGCGAAAAAACGGTGCGAATCTCCCACAAAGTGATCGATCTGCTGGTGTCGCTGCCGGACGTGGACTTCATCGAAGACCGCGACACCATCCGGCAGGAAATCGTGAACATTCTCACGTCGCTGCTGAAGCTGGAAGAGCAGGTGGACACGGAAGTCCGCGCGAAGATCGGGTCGCAGAAAAAAGAGATCCTCGAAGGCAGCGAGGAGTGGGACATTCTGTACAGAAAATATTATTCCGAGGGATTGAAGCGGCTCGGCGTCGCGGAAGTGCACGCGCATTCCTGATTTTCTCCCGAAAAATTCGAGAGGGGCAACCGGATTTTCTCCGATTGCCCCTCTATTTTCTGCAAATCGACTTCAAATTTCAGATTCGAAATTTCAAGTGCAAATTACTGATCGTCCGGGCGCCGCTTCAGCGTCGGGCGGTCCGAGTCGGTCTGATCCGATCCTCCGGCGGTGGTATCCGGCGGAGTCTGGCCCGTCTTCTGCGTCTGATCGGTCTTCTTGCGCAGTTTCGGGGCGTCCTTGCCGGGCTTCACCTTCAAGTTCATGTTGATGAGCTGGAGCCGCCGCTTGACCATGTCGAATTCCGACGTGGAGACGATGTACTCGTCGCGCGACGGAAGAATCGTGGCGATTTCCTTCTGCGCGGCTTCGATGCGGTCGGGCGTCGGCGGATGCGTAGCGAAAACTTTCGGAATCGTTCCCGGCTGCTTCTTTTCGAGCGCCTGCACTTTTTCGAAGAAGGCCACGAACGAGTTCGGGTCGTATCCCGCCTTGTACATGTACTGGAGACCCAGGAAATCCGCTTCGCGCTCCGCATCGCGTGAGAATTTCAGGAACGTGAGCGGGATGGCGAAGTTCATGCCCTGGTAGATGGCGTAGCCGGCCCAGCTATAGGGGATGAAAATCATCGCCGGGATCGAAGCGAGCTGGACGATGTCGCCCTTGGTGGCGTTCTTGGTGCCGTGGCGCGCGCAGACGTGCGCGATTTCATGGGCCATCACGCCGGCCAGCTCGGACTCCTCATCCGCGTGCAGGATCAGGCCGCTATTGACGTAAAAGAATCCGCCGGGAAGCGCGAACGCATTGACCACGTCCGAATCGATCACTTTGATCGTGAACGGCACCTGCGCGTCGGAGTTGCGCACCAGGTTCTGGCCCACGCGGTTCACGTACTCGACCACGACCGGGTCATCCACGAATTTCGCCTGGCGGTCCACTTCCTGCGCGAGCTGTTTGCCGAGCGCAATCTCGTGCTCGATCGAATAGAAATTCAGACCTTTGCCCACATTGCGGTTGCCGATGGCGTTGACGTCGTCCTTGCTCCCGCCCTTTACGTTCGGATCGGATTGCTGCTGGACTGGAGCCGGGCCTTGCGCGCCGGGCGTTTGATCGGCGGGCGTCTGGATCGGGGTTTCTTTTTGCGCCGGCGGAGGCGCTGCAGGCTGTTGAGTCTGCTGCGACGGGTCTTGCGACGGCGGCTGCTGGCTTTGCTGGGGCGCGGGATAGCTCACCGGCGCGGCCAGCAACGCCACCAAAACGGCTGCGACCAATTGCGTCGCGAATGCTTTCCTCATAGGTACCTCCCGAGGAATCTCGGTTGAGTATACACCCCTTTGAACGTCAACGCCCTAGTTGAGTTGGATGGCAGGGTTGACAATTTAGTTTCCTTGGAGCATGGGGATTTGTAGTTGGGGGAGCCGAGCAGCGGTGGATCAAACGCCCGAGTGCAAAAATCTGCGTGATTCGAAAACGCGTGTTTTGTCGCGATTAGAATTGGTCCCGGCCCCATGTTTTCAATCACTTACGCGAAATTCTGATTCCGATGTCGCGTTTAGAAATTGGGGTCTGTGGAAGGGGCCCAACGCCTGCGCGATAGACATTCCCCGGAGCCCCCGCCGGGAAAATGGGACGCCGAGTAAAGCCACTCGCCATTCTTCCCGCGGCGCCGATTTGTTGGTGTGCTGCATTCTGCGAATCTCCGCGCGCAGCGTGGCAGAAAAAACCGCGGGATTCAATGGTACGCTGCGGTGGATGTCATCGGCTTGAGAGCCTCAGATCTGAAGACCTGAGCTCCATGGGCCTACGACGGGATGTTCACGCCGCTGAGAAAACCACCGAGGTGGCCGGTCAGGGCCACCATAGCCACCGCAATCAACTCGATACAAAGGCGATAGGCAGGCGCGGGTGCTTCGGGTGCGCGCCTGGACTTGACGTGCAACCAGGCCACAATCCAGATGAGCGCGGCGGAGACGGAAGCAAACACGACATGCAAGAGCAACACTCCCTTGAGCTTGTGCCCATCGAGCGCCCATTGCCAGGCGAGCACGCCGGTCACCAGCGCCGGCAGAGTGGAGATAGCGGCTGCCAGAAGGTTCTAATAGGCGGCAACCTCGAGCGCCCGGCGATTCATCCAACGACTGATGAGATCAAACAGGACGCCGATGATCAGCAGCGCAATGGGGAAATGGATGAGCACCACGTGCTGTGCATGCTTGGCCAGCAGAGCTGACTTGAAATCGAACGGATGCATTGTCACACCTCGGTTGTTTCACACTCAGGAGACACTTTGAGGCGTGAAAATATTCCCGCCAGAGGATGAAGCCCTTCCGCCCATGAATCGCACCGGAGATTTTCGAGGGAATAAACGGCTGCGCCCAAGAGTCCGTATCACCATGATGCCGGCTGAGCGCGAGAGGGAGCGGGTTTACAGCGCGGGGACCCAAGAACTGCGCGAGGCCGAAATTGCCGCGCTGGTTGCCGCCGCGGGTGGAATCTACGTGGGAATGATGGACGAGATCCCGGGAAAAACAGAAGCTATCGTGCTGTTCAGTTCACGCCAAACGAAAAGCACCCTCGCCATTCCGATTTCGCTTCTGACCGTCGAAGCGGTCCGCGCACATCTCGCCGAGTCGGACGAGACATTCGGCTCGGCCGCCGCCGACTGAACGCGACCCAATCCCGCAAAACCTAGCGCCGTTTGCGAACATCGCTGAAATCGTTGCGAATGTCGTCGATGTGCTCGCGGTAAGCCTTCGCGTCGCCGTAAGGAAGAAAATGTGAGTAGCGCGAATGAGGAGCGAGATTCCGGTGCGCATGCTTGATGGGGCACCAGTGCTGCTCGGTGCGCGCGGCGACTTCGACGACGAACGCCATCAGGCCGTTGGCATAGGCGCAGTATTGGCAATTCAGCCGCTCGAGCGCGTTCAGGTAGCAGAGCTTGCCGCGGTCCATCATGATGTAGCGCGAGCGCGACACCTTGGGAATTCCGTAAATGGGGAATGAAAACGCCTGGTAAATCGTGACGAACAGATCGAGCAAGAGAAACGGAACGATGCAGCCGTAGATCAGCGGCGCGGTGAGAGCCACGAAAAAGCGCGAACTGCGGATGTAGCGCCAGAGGGACGTCTTCAGCCGGCGATGCTCGCGCTTGATTTCTTCGCTGAACCACACCGCCCCTTCGCGGATTTCGTAAAACGGCGAAGGGAGGTCGTCGTCATGCGCCGTGTGGCTCGTCAGTTGAACGAGTGGATGCGGGTCATGCTCGTGGGGATCTTTCACGATTCACCTCGCGGTGGGCTTGGAACCAGCCGCAAGTATAGGGCAGCCGCAACGCCATATCCATGCGCGGCGGGCTGACACGCAGCCGGGCGCCGGCAACGAAGTCCAGCCTGTTCAAAAGTACTATTGCTCGAGTTCCCCGGCGGGACTACGCTCGCGCTCAATGGGCGCAGCAAGCTCGCAGAACGGATTCGGACGGACGCTGCGACGCAGTAAGCGGCTGGGGTTGGCCGTGCCGGTCCAGGTTTTCGGCCAGAATGCCTCGCGGGAAACTTTCCGGGAATATGCTCGCACGGTTTCGGTGAGCCTGCACGGCGGCGCGGTGGCTCTCGCGGCGCGCTTGCAGCAGGGGCAGAGCGTGTTGGTCGTCAACGGCCACACGCGGGAAGAGCAGGAATGCCGCGTCACCTACGTCGGCCCCGTCAAGAACGGCAAATGGACCGTAGGAATTGAATTTGCGCGTCCGGCCGAGTCGTTCTGGAAAATTCACTTTCCCCCGCATGTGGCCGGGCGAACCGAATCGCCCCGACCCGGGCCGGTTTACGCGCAAGCCCCGCAGTCGAAGTATTCCGCATAGCGATTCTTCGAAACCTCAAGTCACTCGACCCTAGGATCGACGCCTTCGTTCATCTAAGAAGCGGGCCGAAGCGCGAACACAACGTGCTCGCGGGGGCGGAACCGGGCGAAAAAGTCGAGGAGTTGCTTCCAGGGCTTGTATTTGCGGTTGAGGAGGCAGAGTCCATCGGCAGCCCGCGCGCCCGCGAGAATTTCCGCGCGGGCCTCGACCCACTCGCCTCGAACGCGGCCGCGGGCGTCGCAAGGAGCAATGCGCACGCGCGGATTATTGCGGATGCGTTTCACCTTGCCCGTGGTTTCAATCGTGTAAACGACCAGCGCCGCGGACGTTGCGCCGGGTGCAGGGGAATCTTCCGCAAACCACACGGGCGTGCGCACACCCTGCCCGTTCTTGCGAAAAGTTTCGAGCGAAAGATATCTCCGGCCTTCGAAGGCTGCGAATGGATTCGGTGCGCCCATACCGAAGGGATGCTCCCGAGAAAGCAAAGTCGCAGCGATGATACTCCAAGAGGAGGGCCATCTGGTGAGCGACGACATTGCGCGGGCAGGCAGAAACGCGGGGGCGGAGTCTTATTGACGCTCGCTCTGAATCTGACTACATTCGTACTGTGCCCGCAAAGAAGATTCAAGTCGGCCAGGTGTGGAAGAAAGACGACAGCGGCGACTCCTATCTGGTGACGAAAGTTTACAGCGAGGCGCTCGCTACCTACGCCATGCTGCGGAAGGCCGGCGCGGAAAACGAACGCGCGGTGAAAGTGAGAGTCGCGCACAACGGCCCCAGCGTGACCCTCCCCGGCTTCACCTACGCCCAAGAATCCGGCGATTTTTAGTACCGGTCTCGTTCACGCTCCAGAAGCTCCGCCCCCGACACTTTCAGAGGTTTTCCCCGAAAGATCTTCTTGAGGCGGCGGAGGAAATCCGGGCGGCGCTTAGATCGACCGGACGGGCATTTCGACGATGTCGTCAATGCGCAGCGTCTCCTTCACCACGAAACCTTCTGCATATTTTACGCCGATCATGCGGCCGTAATGGCGGGCCTGGTGAGTCATGCGCTCTTCGAGCTCGTCGAGCGGCAGCGCCACTTTTGAGTGGCGCTCTTTGCGCGGCGGGCGGAACTGAGACCGGTAGGCCAGGATGGCGCGGCGGCGGCGGTCGAATTGCGCGGTGATATCGACGGCAAATGTGGGGCGCACGTTGTCGTAGGCGGCGGCATAAATAATCTTGAAGGGGCGGAACGGCTCGCCCGAAAGCGGATAATTCTTCAGTCCGGCGATGAAGCAGGCTTCGTAACCCAGGCGCCCGGCGGTGTAATGGTCGGGGTGGCGGCCGTCCCAGTAGGGCACGATAACGGTGTGAGGTTGCAGTTCGCGCAGCACCTCCGCGATGGCCAGCTTGTATTCTTCGCTCACGCTGAGGCGCGCATCCGGAAGGGCGAGATTGCGGCGAATTTTCACGCGGAGAACTTTTGCGGCCTGGGCGGCTTCGCGGAGGCGGGTTTCCGGAGTGCCGCGCGTGCCGGTCTCGCCGCGCGTGAGGTCGAGAATGCCGGTGCGATAGCCGGCTTCGGCCATTTTCAGAAGCGTGCCGCCGCTGGTGAGTTCGGCGTCATCGGGATGCGGAGCAATCACGAGCAAGTCGAGATTCATCGCTCCTCCGGGGCGGGTTGATTCTAGCAGGGGAGCGGCGAGTTTGGGGCGGTTGCTCGTGGGCTGCGGATTGCCTGGTGTGCGGCCGCACTAAACACAGAGGGCACTGAGGAAAACCAAGTACGAGAGAACACTGAGGATTCGAGGAGAGAGGCAGGATGACCTGTGAATTACAGCGCCGGTTTGATTCGCTCGCGCTTGGTGCTAAGGTTTGACGCGCAACCGGGAGAAGGAGCATGGCGCAGAAAGCGCTCGCGGGAGAAGTGGCGCTGGTGACGGGCGCGGCCAAGCGTATCGGGCGGGCGATCGCCCTGCGGCTTGCCGCCGATGGCGCGGACGTAGCCGTGAATTACACAACCTCGAAAAAAGAAGCGGAAGAATTAGTGCGGGAAATCCGCGCGGGGGGCCGGCGCGCCATCGCGATCAAAGCGGATGTCTCCAAGCGCGCGGAAGTGCGGAAAATGATGGCCACGGTCGAGAAGGAATTTCGCCGGCTCGATATCCTGGTCAACAACGCCGGGATGTTCTTCGCCGCCCAGTTCGAGAAACTCACCGAAGCGCAGTGGGACCGCATCATGAACACGAATCTGAAGTCGCAATTCCTTTGTTCCCAGGCGGCGGCGCCGCTGCTGAAGCGCCGGGGCCGCGGGCGTATCATCAACCTCACTTCGCTGGGCGGGATTCTCCCGTGGCCGGCGTATATGCATTATTGCGTTTCGAAGGCGGGTGCGATCATGCTCACGCGCTGCATGGCGCGCGCGCTCGGGCCGAAGATTCGGGTGAACAGCGTCGCGCCCGGCACCATTCAATTCCCCGGCGAAATTCCGGACAGAGATTACATCCGCCGGGTCCCGCTGCACCGCACGGGGAAGGGCGAGGATATTGCCGGCGCGGTGGCATATCTGGCGACCGCGGATTTTGTCACCGGGCAGACCATCGTGGTCGATGGCGGCCGCTCGCTGGTCTAGCGCGGCGCGCGAAACGCGGCCTGCCGTCCCGTCTCCGAGCGTTCATCTGGGTGTTACACAGCCGTAACATCATCCGATATAGTTTCCCACCGCTATCCGGAAGTTCCTCAGAGATTCCATCGCTAGGCGGAGGAGCAATTCATGGCAACCGAGGCGTCTGCTGTAACAGCGCAAACAGCAATCCAACAGAAGCTGTCGGCAAAACCCGGCAAGATCGGCATGCTGATCTTCGGGGCGGCGTTGCTGGTCGGGTTCATTTATGCGGGCAGCCATTTGGTCCGCGACCTGGCGGATATGCATCCGCCGAACGCGATGCCCTTCATCCTGCTGGGGGTAGCGCTGCTCGTGGCTCTGGGATTCGAATTCGTGAACGGGTTTCACGATACGGCAAATGCCGTCGCCACGGTGATCTACACCCACTCGCTCGAGCCGCACGTGGCCGTGGTGTGGTCGGGGATGTGGAATTTCCTGGGGGTGGTGCTCTCGAGCGGCGCGGTGGCGTTCGGCATCGTCTCGCTGCTCCCGGTGGAATTGATTCTCCAGGTCGGAAGCCAGGCGGGATTCGCGATGGTGTTTGCGCTGTTGGTGGCGGCGATTATCTGGAATCTGGGCACGTGGTATTTCGGCCTGCCGTCTTCGAGTTCGCACACTCTGATTGGGTCCATCATCGGGGTGGGGATCGCCAACCAGTTGATGTCGATCAAGACCGGAACGAGCGGCGTGGACTGGGCGCAGGCGACGAACATCGGCAAGTCGCTGCTGCTCTCGCCGATCGTCGGGTTCATCTGCGCGGCGCTTCTGCTGATGCTTTGCAAGGCGCTGGTTCCAAATAAAGCGCTGTATGAGGCGCCCAAGGGAACTGAGCCGCCGCCGTTTTGGATTCGCGGCTTACTGGTGCTCACCTGCACGGGAGTGAGCTTCTTTCACGGTTCGAACGACGGGCAAAAAGGCATGGGGCTGATCATGCTGATCCTGATCGGCACGGTCCCCACGGCGTATGCCGTGAACCACGCGGTAACCTACCAGCAGACGCAGGATTTCGTGGCCGTTTCCACGCAAGCCGCCGACGCGCTCAGCAATTACGTTTCGCCGAGCGCGGTGATCGGCGACGCGCGCGACGAAGTGACCGACTACATCCGCACCCGGGAATTCACGCCCAATACGATGCTGGCCCTTCGCACGCTGATCAACGGCATCGGCACCGAAATGGCGCTCTACAAAGAGCTCAAATCCGTGCCGCAGGATAAAGTGCGCAACTTTCGCAACGACATGTACGTGGTGAGCGAGGCGCTGCGCCTGATCAAAAAGTCGGGCTCGCCGAAATTCTCCGAAGCCGATACCGCCACCCTCAACAACTACAAAAAGCACATCGACAACGCCACCAAATTCATCCCCACGTGGGTGAAGGTGGCGGTGGCGCTCGCGCTGGGCCTCGGCACGATGATCGGATGGAAGCGGATTGTGGTCACCGTCGGAGAAAAAATCGGCAAGGACCACCTGACCTACGGCCAGGGCGCCGCCGCCGAAATCACGGCCATGGCCACGATCGGCGCTGCGGACGCTTTCGGATTGCCGGTCAGCACCACGCACGTGCTTTCTTCCGGCGTCGCCGGAACGATGGCCGCGAACCGTTCCGGCCTGCAATGGGGAACGGTGCGCAATCTGCTGATGGCCTGGGTGCTCACGCTGCCCGCATCTATCATTCTCGCGGCATTTTTGTTCTGGGCCTTCCGCCGCGTAGGAAGGTAGGCAGGCCGACGCACGAACCGAAAGCGAGGAAACCATGCTGCCGCCGAAACGAATCATGTCTCCGATTGACTTCAGCCATCCTTCCGCCGAGGCGGTGAAGGAGGCAACGGACCTGGCGGCTCATTTCAAAGCCGAGATGTTGCTGGTCTACGTTGTGCCGGCAATTCCAAAGCTTCCCTCGACGGTCTCGATGTTCAAGGAAGGCGAGTACGAGCAGGCGCTGCACAGAGATGCCCTTCAGCGACTGGAGGAAATGGCCAAGAAGATTTCGCAGCAGGGCATCAGGGTGCGCTGCCTGGTCGGCACGGCCAATGATGTGGGGATGGAACTGGTACGCCTGGCCGAGCAAGAAAACGTGGACCTGATCGTGATTGCCACGCACGGCATGACCGGCTGGCGCCGCCTGGCGTTCGGCTCCGTGACGGAAAAGGTGGTGCGCACGGCCGAATGTCCCGTGCTCGTGATGCGGGCGAAAGCCGAAGAGCTGGCCGCGGCCAGCTAGCGGAATCCTCCGCGGGCGCGATAGAATAAAACCGCAGCGCGCCCGTAGCTCAATTGGATAGAGTATCTGGCTTCGAACCAGAGGGTTGGGGGTTCAAGTCCCTCCGGGCGCGCCACACCTTCTAACCTGAAAACAAATCCTTTACGAATTTTGCTCGTCTCGAATTCTGCCCAAACCGTTGCACACTCGTTGCACACCGGGCACACTCGCGCTCGGGACCACCCGAGTTTGCGCGTGAATGAGCAGAAAAAATCGCGCTGCGGAGCACCAGGACGTGCGCAACGATGTCGCTTGAGGAAACAGCATGGCAATGTTTTATTGACTCACCAACCGCGTGAGTTTAGGTATGCGAGATGAAAAGAATTTTCTGACTTTGCCGGCAGGCCGGACAGGAAGAGTCCCTCCACGGCTCGATCCTCCATCAACCGGCCGATCGGCAAATCCAGCAGATCCGCGCGGCGCGAGCGGACACCGACCCGACTTGCGCCGTGCGGAGGATTCTGAATCGAAGGGAGAACGAAAGTGGACCCATTGAAGAGAGAGAAACAGGAATCGGAAGAATTCGAGGAGCAAATTCCACCATCCGGCGGCGATCAGGCCGCGGGCTCGCGGGAATTTACTCCGCAGCCGAGCAAGTTGCCGGAGCGGGTTTTGCAGAATGAATCAGCAGCCGCATCGCGCCGCTATTGGGGAGAAGAGACAACAGCGGCGCCCGATGCGTCCGCGGCAAGCGAGCCCGCGACGAGCTCCGCGCTTCCAACGTCGCGAAGTGTTGCTGCGCTCGCCGGCGCAAGTGGTCGCGGGGAGTCGGGCACGCCGACAAAACTGAGCTCTCCGAGCGGACCTACTCCAAGCACACGCACGCCAACCTCGGCGCCGGCCGGCCCAGGTGAAAACGAAGAAGAGGACCGCGCGCCGAAAAAAATTCGCGGCTGAGAGAGGAGAAGTCCATGCGATTCAGATTCATTGAGAAACCACACCCGATCCACGTCGCCGATTGTGCGCGACAGGAGCGGACGTTCGGAGATTTGACCGTCGCCGAGCTCGAACAGTTGATCGAGCGCGACCGCGACCCGGAGCACGACGTAAATACGTTGCGGCCATCCAACGAAAAATACTGGAGATTGTTGCGCGACTTCAACCAAAAGCTGCGCGACTTCTGGAGCAAACACTGAGAGGAGCAGAGCCGATGAACGACGCAATCGAGCGGTTTGAGGCTGTGGCCACGGATTGCCTTATGGAGCAGAAGGCCCGACTAACCGCGCGCCGCGCCGAGCTCGTCCGGGCCGACATAGATGCGGAAACCTTGTGCGAACTCGACGCCGCGATCGCAGACCTCCACGCGGCCGTTAATCTGCTCGTTGTCAATCGCATGAAACGGGAACAGGAACGCGAGCGTTTCGCGAAGTGGAAAGCGATTTTGCCGACGTGCCGTGAAGCTCTCGATCGCGTGGAGCAGTTGGGCCGCGACTTTGAGCGACAAAACTCGATCGCGATGGCGGCGCGAAGTGCATTGGATTTTTGCGACCAACGCATCGCGCAACACCGGGAGGCAAAGCCGAATCCTCGACGTTATCCCACGGATGCTGAACTCAAGAAGCACGCAGACGGCGAAGCCGAATTGGAGGCGATTCGCGAGCGCGCGCGAGTGAAGGTAAAGGAAGCCGTCGAACTGCAACACCGTCTCGCTTATGACCACGTGAAAGCGCGCGAGGATTTTGCTCGGCTTGAGTTTTCGGAACGGCAACTCAGGCCGAAGTCCGCGCCGCCGCCTGACTTGTATTTTGTCGGAGCGGCCACCGTTGGGCATTTGAGCGGCGTCGGATAGAAGCTCGGCAGATGCTCCGCCTCTGCAAAATTGGAACCCTGACGATCGCGGGCGCGCGCGAGCTCATCGGTGTGAGCGAGGACCAAGAACAATTTCTGCGCCGGCGTTTTTCATTGCTTTTTGTCGAGCGGGTTCTCGAGTACCGGAGCCAGGTTGCCTACCATTTCGACAGATTGCTTGCGGAAGGTCAGGCCGATGAAGAGAAAAAAAGAAACGCCAGTCAATGCCGCGCGTCACGAGCGCGATTGCCGTATTTGCGCCCATCGCGACCGCGAGGACATCGAGCGGGAATTTTGCGAGTGGAAGCCAGTCGCGGCCATCGCTAAAGCGCGCCGCATCCCGCGCGCCTCGCTCTATCGGCACGTTCGCGCTGTGGGACTGCTCGACAAGCGCGACCGAAACATCAAAGCGGCCCTGGCCCGCTTCATCGAGCGCGGCCACGCGGTCCACATCACCGCCGCGGCCTACATCTCCGCGATCCAGGCTTACGCGAAGATCAATGCG
>DASPSD010000063.1:0-2261 GCA_035624115.1 Candidatus Sulfotelmatobacter sp.
AATTGCGGCGTGATGGTGGGATCGATTTCGCTCGGCGGAATCGGGTGGTTCAGCAGGCGATCGTTCATGATCAGGAAAGGATTCGCACCGGAAAACGGCACTTTGCCGGTCAACATTTCGTAGAACATCACGCCGAGCGCATAAAGATCGCTGCGCGCATCTCCTCGCTGGCCTTTGACCTGTTCGGGAGAAACATAGTCGGGCGTTCCCATCGTCGGGGAGAACTTGGCGAAGGTGATGCGGCGGGAGCTGGCGTTGCCGGCAATGCCGAAATCGATAAGCTTGATGTTGTCGTGTTCGTCGACCATAACGTTTTCCGGTTTGAGGTCGCGATGCACGACTCCGCGCGAATGAATGTAGTCGAGCGCATCGAGAATGCGCAGCGTGAGGCGGATGGCGCGCTCCGTCGGCAGCTTCGGCTGTTCGTCGAGGATTTTCCGCAGCAGCCGCCCCTCCACCCACTCCATCACCATGTAGACTTGGCTGCGGTCGCCATCGGTAAAGACCTTCATGACGCCTGGGTGATCCATCAGCTTGCCGATTTCTTCCTCGCGGCGAAAACGCTCAAACAGAGCGGGGTCGCACTCGACTTCGGGATGGGGAATCTTGATCGCGACCTGACGGCCGTTCTCCAGGTCGGTGGCGCGGAAGATCGAGGCCATGCCGCTGCGGGCAGCGAGGCTATCGATGCGGTAGTGATCGAGTTGGTCGCCAGAATGGAGTATGGTCATCGCGAGCCCGCCGGCATCAAGCGTTTCGGCCAGCGGCTAAACTTCGCTCAAGCCTGTACCCAGTCATCATGCCAGAACTCACGTAAGAAAAGTGTAAGGATTCGCCATACCGCAAGAGACCACCGATCAACGCAGCTTATAAGGGCGACCCCGGTACATTCCCATGCGCTCGACGCTGAGAATGCGGATCAACTGGACGCTGATGTTGTCGCCGCCGTCCTTTTCGTTGGCGCTGGCGACGAGCTCCCGGGCAGCGGCGTTCAGGTCCCGGTGCCGGCCCACGGTCTGCGCCATTTCCGGCGCACTGACCGCGCCGTGCAGCCCATCCGAGCACTGTAGCAGCACGTCCTCCGCCAGCAATTGAACCTCATTGATCTCGACGCTGACGAACAGGTTGCCCCCAAGCGAGCGGCTGAGAAGATGGCGGGTGGACGCCTCCGCGGCTTCTTCGGCGGAAAGCAAGCCCATACGCGCCTGTTCCGCGGCGACCGTATGATCGTGGGTGATGGGCTGCGCGTGATCGTTGCGGATCAGATAGCAGCGCGAGTCGCCAACGTAAGCGATGGTGGCCCGATCGAACCGCACGCCGCAAACTACGATGGTCGAGGCCATCCCGGCGCCCGAAGGGCCGGCGAGCGCCCCGGTTTCGCAGACGCGCGCATTCGCGGCTTTTACCAACTGGTTCAGCAGTTCCTTCTGCAGAGCGGTTTCTTTCGCGCGCTCGAAGCCTCCCACCACCTCCTGTACGGCGGCACGCGATGCCACTTCTCCCTGGCGCTGTCCGCCAACGCCGTCGGCCAGGGCAAACAACCAACCGTGCGAACGGGCGCGCGCCGGCGAACCGGGGACGACATGCCCAACATAGTCCTCGTTCCGCGCGCGTACGCGACCCACGTCGGAGAGCTCCGCGAATTCAAGATCCAGCATAGAAGAGCGAACTGTGGGGATAGAGACCTGCACGGCGCTCTCGCCGGCTATGGCCAGTTCTTAATCTCTAATTCTTACTGACAAACGGGGTCCTGGCAACCGTGCGGCTGTCAGGCTTCGCCGCGCCCGGCTTTTCCTGACCTCATGCGATCGTTGTCATCGTCACACGGTCTTTAATCAGAGTGGTGCGGCCCGAGCTTTTACTGATGCGGAAGAAGTAAATTCCGCCGTAGATGCCCCAGACCAGAGCGATCCCCAGCGCCAAGAGCGGCTCCATCTTGGTGCCATAGCCCATGAAGGGGCCAATCACATAGAACGCCATGCAGGCCAGGTTGGCGAGCAATCCGAAGACTGGGATCAGCAGATGGCGAACCAGCTCGAACTTTGGATGGTTGTGATAGGCGACGATACAGATGACGCAACTGAGCGCATAAAGCACAAAAGTGCCGAAGTTAGAAGCCAGAGTGACGGTGAGAAGAGAGTTGGGCAACGCCGCCATCTTGTCGTGGGTGGTGTATCCGAAGCTGGACCAGAAACCGTGCGGCAGCAATTGGATCGCCGAGTCGGCGGGCGCACCCGCGTCGCCAAACGCCATACAAACGG
>DASPSD010000085.1:0-313701 GCA_035624115.1 Candidatus Sulfotelmatobacter sp.
CCAGTCCAACTGGGCAAAAAATTCTGAAGGAGTTGCCTGCCATCACGAAAGAGGCCACCGAGGCGACCACTGGCGCGATGCAGAAGTTGATGGCAAGAATCATGGAGCGAATCCAGGAAGAATTGGATCGAATGGCCAAAGAAGGAAACACATCGCCTGCAAAGAAGACACAACAGAACTGACCACACCATTGCCACGCGGCGTCTGATGGTTCGTTTGAGATTCTCGGCTAGGTGGGCGTCGAAAGGCTTTTGACCTGGCTTTCGTTCAGGCCGTAGAGCGACGGGACGGGCACGCCGAGAATTCCCAAGTAAACGTAGATTTGGCCGCGGTGGTGCGCCTCATGCTCGAGCATGGCGCGCAGCATCCGCCACGCCGTGACCGGCTTGCCTTCGGGCGAGGTGCCTTTGGCGTTCCACTGCGCGTCTGTCATGCCGCGAAAAATTTCCATTGATTCGCCATGCATGCGTTCCATGTAGGCGATCACATTGTCGAGGCCGTCGGCGACGTCGCGGCCGCAGCCTTTGTAGCGGCTTGGCCGGCCATTGGCACATTCGGCGAAGACGTCGCGCTCGGTGGCGGCGATGTGCCGGGCGAGATCGCCCAGCGTGAAGTCGCCCTCGCGGCAGGTCCATTCGAGCTTATCGGGCGGGAACAGGCGCACCAGGCGCATCGTCCGCTCGCGCATCTGCTCGAAGAATTTCAGGAAATCCTCGCGGTCCATGGTGGGTCCTCCTGTTGTAAGAGGCTCACTGTGAGATGATCGAACACCTTGCTAGGATTCGTCCAATTCGAGAGCTTGAGCGGCGACCAAAACCCTCACCTCTGAAGAGGTGAGCTACATTGGGCCGCGTTGCCTTTGGTTTTGCGCGCGCCTATACTTGTGCTTCGGTGGGACAGGCAGTCTTGCCTGTGCAGGCAGGAACACAGCCCCTTCGACGAAGCTCAGGGCGAGCACGAGTGGCTGTGCCACGGAGGACCATCATGGAAAATCCCGTCATTTTGAGCGCAGTGCGCACGCCGATTGGAAAATTCATGGGCGGACTCTCGCCGCTTTCGGCGCTGGAGCTGGGCGCGAAAGTTACCGCCGAAGTGGTCCGCCGCGCGGATATTGATCCCAAACAGGTGGACGAAATCATTATGGGCAACGTGGTGCAGGCCGGGCTCGGGCAGAATCCGGCGCGGCAGGCGGGCCTGCGCGGGGGGCTTCATTCGCGCGTCGCCGCGATGACCATCAACAAAGTTTGCGGCTCGGGACTGAAGGCCGTAGCTCTTGCATCGCAAGGCGTCGCGCTAGGCGATTCCGAAATTGTTGTGGCGGGCGGGATGGAGTCCATGTCGAATTGCCCTTACTTGCTGAAAGGCGCACGCACCGGCTTCCGCCTTGGCAATCAGGAAGTTTATGACTCGATGATTACCGACGGCCTGTGGGACGCCTACGAAAACTTCCACATGGGCAACACCGGCGAGCTGGTGGCAGAAAAATACGGCATCACCCGCCAGGAGCAGGACAAATTCGCGTTTGAAAGCCACCAGAAGGCCGTGCGCGCGATCAAGTCGTGCTTTTTCGGCGAGCAGATTGTGCCGGTCGAGATTCCGCAGAAAAAGGGCGAGCCCGTCGTGATCAAGACCGACGAATCGCCGCGCGAGGATACTTCGGTCGAAGCGCTCGCGAAGCTCAAGCCTGCGTTCAAGAAGGACGGCACCGTCACAGCAGGGAACGCGCCGGGAACAAATGACGGCGCTGCGGCGGTCATCGTGACGAGCGAGCGAACTGCCGCGCGCCTGGGCAAGCAGCCGATGGCGCGCATCCTGGCGCATGCCGTGAGCGGCGTCGAGCCGAAATGGGTGATGATGGCGCCGGTGGAAGCGGTGGAGAAGCTGCTGGCGAAAACGGGCTGGGACCGCGACAAGGACGTGGATCTGTATGAGCTGAACGAAGCGTTTTCGGTTGCGGCCATCGCCGTAACACGCGTGCTGAAGCTGAATCCCGAAAAAGTGAATGTGAACGGCGGCGCGGTAGCCCTAGGGCATCCGATCGGAGCATCGGGAGCGCGCATTCTCGTCACGCTGCTTTGTGAATTGCAGCGCCGCAACCAAAAGCGCGGGATCGCGGCGCTGTGCCTCGGCGGCGGCAATGCCGTCGCACTGGCCATCGAACGCAACTGAAGATCTCAGCGGCGAATGATTCCATGAATGACGCTGCGGTCGGGTTTCGCGTCCATTCGGGCTGGGCGGCGATGGTCGCCGTGGCTGTCGCGGATGGCGAGCCCATAGTTTTGGCGCGCAAGCGCATTCACCTCGTCAAAACTTTCAGCTACAAATTCCGGCAGCCGTATCATACCGCCGAAAAAATGCCTGCTGCGGAAGCGGGCGCCTTCGTTTCGCAGGTGCGATCCGAAGCGC
Organism: Candidatus Sulfotelmatobacter sp.; assembly: GCA_035624115.1. Lineage (GTDB taxonomy): Bacteria > Acidobacteriota > Terriglobia > Acidiferrales > UBA7541 > Palsa-295. Next base: position 2,407 of record DASPSD010000085.1, read on the forward strand.
GGCGGCTGGCTGCTCGCGCGATCCGCAGCTTTCAACGCAAGCTTGAAATCGAAGGGTTCCGGCTGGACTGTTGCGGCCTGCTTCTCGCATCCGGAAGAGCGCTTCCACCGCTGCAAAAGATTCTGGCGTCGCATGCGCTGATTCACACCGCGGACGGCGAACTGTTTCGCGAAGCGCTGCTTCACGCGGGCAGCAAGTGCGGTTTGAGATCTGTGAAAATTAAAGAGAAGGAACTGCTCAAATCCGCGTCCGAAATGCTTCGTCTGAAGGAGAGCGAGATTCAAAGGCGGATCACTGAGATCGGCCGCGCGTTCGGTTCTCCTTGGTCGCAGGATGAAAAATTCGCATCGCTCGCCGCCTGGCTCGCACTGGCGAACCATCGGCACTAGCGCAAACTGTGTCTTTGCGATAGAACTGCTTCACCCATGTTCTGCCCCGTTTGCAAAGCGGAATACCGCCTCGGGTTCACTCACTGCTCCGATTGCGACGTCGATCTCGTCGAGCATCTGCCAAACGACGCGTCCATGCTGGCGGGTCAAGACCTAGCCATCGCGTAACGAGGCACGGACCCAAGCGCCTTCAGCGCAGCGCTGGCCGCCTTGAAGGATGCTGGAATTCCGTGCGTTCAAATTTCCGATCACGACCAACTCGCCTGGGGATTGGCGGTTCCCAAGCCTCGCTATGAAATCATGGTTCGCAAAGCAGATTTGCAAGCAGCTCTTGAACTTGTCGCGCAATTTGGAGAGCGGGCAGCTTGGGCGCATGCGAGAGACATTTGGAAGGGAAAGACTCAATTTTTGGAACCGGACGCAGAACTGGCGGGCGACAGAGCAGTGGAGGCCACTTCAGAGGAGACGCCGGACGACATCCCCGCTGAAATCAAACCCAAGGAAGCAACCTCGATTGTGTGGGCGGGAAGCGACCCGCAGCTGCTGCTGGACGTGAAGGCCTGCCTCACGGAGAACGGGATCGCTTCTGTTGTCGCCGAGGAAGGCGTCGAGAAGCGAGTGTCGGTGCGGCCAGTTGACGAAGCACGCGCGCGGGAAATTATCCGCGAAGTACTTGAGGCTACGCCGCCGGAATGAGAAATCCGCCAATTCACGCACCGTTCTGGCGTAGGCCGCATCTGATTCGAGCATAGGAACGCGCATGAGTAGAATCCCCTGGTTTGAGCGGAAATTCGATTTCAGTTTTCCTCCGGACCTTTATCCGGAGATGATCGAGCGGCTGCGCGGAACTCCGGCGCGGCTCGAAGAGCGCGTGAAAATCCTCCCTGCGGAAATTCTGACGCGGCGCGAGGGCGAGCATTGGTCCATTCAAGAGAATGTGGGGCACCTCTATGATCTTGAGACGCTGTTCAGCGGCCGGCTCGATGATTTTGACCGCGGCGTGGCCACTTTGCGCGCGGCAGACCTGACGAACAAGAAAACCTACGATGCGGAGCATAACGAGAAACACATCGACGATATTCTGGAATCATTTCGGCGCGCTCGGGAGAAGACCGTGAAGCGGATTGAAGTCCGCGCCCCGGAGTTTTTCGTGCGCACCGCGCTGCACCCGCGGTTGAACAAGCCAATGCGCGTGGTGGATGCCCTCTACTTCCAGGCCGAGCATGACGATTACCACCTGGCCCGCATCTCCGAATTGATCCGGCTGTTCGGCAGCTCCTCCTGATCGAACCGATCGCGGTTTGGCCGCCGTCCACACTCGCCCGCTTCCCATGTGTCCCTTAGTTTCGCTATCATCCCCACGCTCATGCCGGCAGATACGATCAAAACGGTTGGAGTGCTGGGTGCGGGGACGATGGGCAACGGGATCGCCCACGTGTTTGCGCGCTCGGGCTACCACGTGATCTTGCGCGACGTCGAAAAGCGGTTCCTCGACCGCGGGCTCGAAACCATCAGCAAGAACCTGGACCGCGAAATCAAGAAAGGCAAACTCGCGGAAGGCGAAAAGCCCTTGGTGGTCGCGCGCATTCAGCCGGTCACGGAGGTTGCCGCGCTCGCCGCCGCCGATTTCGTGGTCGAAGCCGTGCCGGAGCAGCTCGCCCTGAAGCTCCGCGTGCTGAAAGACGTGGATGCCATGTTGCGCCCCGGCGTAATTCTTGCGAGCAACACGTCTTCTATTTCCATCACGCAACTCGCCGCGCAGACCAGCCGCCCCGACCGCTTCATCGGCATGCATTTCATGAACCCGGTGCCCATGATGGTGCTCGTGGAAGTGATCCGCGGGCTGGCCACCAGCGACGACACGTTCCAAATGACGATGTCGCTGTGCGAAAAGCTCGATAAAAAACCCGTGGCAGTGAACGACGCGCCGGGCTTCGTGTCGAATCGCGTGCTCATGCCCTTGATCAACGAAGCCGCATTTTGCGTGATGGAAGGCGTGGCCACGCCCGAAGCCGTGGATGCGGTGATGAAAACGGGCATGAATCATCCGATGGGCCCGCTCGAACTCGCCGATTTCATCGGGCTCGACGTGTGCGTCGATATCCTCGAGGTGCTCTTCAAAGGGTTTGGAGATCCCAAATATCGCGCCTGCCCGCTCCTCCGAAAATACGTGGCTGCCGGTTGGCTGGGAAGAAAATCGGGCCGCGGCTTTTATAAATACTCCTAATTTTCAGCGTAAGATTGTCTAAGGCGCTCGCCTTTCACCTGGGAAATCCAGCGGAGGGATTCTTGGGGCATCGCTTTTGCGCTGTCGCATTTTTTGCGTGCGTGCTGCAACTTGCAGCAGGGCAGTCTCCGTCCGGCTCCGACGTGCTCGTGCGCGATCAACCGCTCAATCAATGGTTCGAAGGCCCGGCCGCCAAAGTGACGATCTCGGACGACGGCGAATGGGCGCTTTTTACCGGCGCCGACAGTCCGGTGTGGCTGTTTTCGCTGAAAACGGGACGAGAGGAATCCGGAATTCTGCGCGCCGGGCTCGATCAGGTGGAAAGCGCAGCCTTTTGCGGACGCAGAGGCCTTCTCCGCTTCGGCCAGCGCGGCGGCGAAAAGGGATGGTTTGCGTCGAACGTTGAAAGCAGGGAGCTGGCCTCGCTGCCTGCCAGCGCCACGATTGCATGCTCGCCGGACGGCGGCACGATTGCGTTCTACGATTCGAACGATCCCGACCGAGGCCTTTCCATCGGCCCGCCGGGCGGCTACAAAATCTTCCAAATCGGCGGAAGAATCACGGCGATGGCTTTTTCGCCGGACGGCAACACACTCTACGCACAGGTGTTTCGCGCCGCGGGAGATTCGGCGATCGTGCGGATTATGGTGAACAGCCTGGCGTCGAGAACGATTGCCACCGGCCTCGACGCGAGCCCGCTGGCCGGCACGCTCGCGATCTCGCCCGACGGTAAGAGCCTGTACCTGGCGCTCGTTGGCGCCGGGCCTCCCGATAACGAAGCGCGCCACAACCCGAGCGCAGACCGCTGGCTCAAAATCTTCGAGTTCGATATCGCCACTGGAGTCCGCCATCCGGTTGTGGAATCCGCCGGAGAGGACAACCTCGACCCTTTCGTCCTCGGCAAGAACCTCTATTGGGCGCGGAACCTGATACATCAAGCGATTGCACTTGTGCCTTCAGGGGGAGGGGCCGCGCGAGAGCTCGTCGTGGGAGGCCAGGTGCCGATGTGGGGTCCGGAAGGGAAGAGCGTTGCCTATAGTTACGGCGGCTGGCGCTTAGCGGATTGGGCGCTTGACCTGGACGCGGCGGAAGTGGACGTCGATGCCGATGGACGCCGCGGATCGCAGCCGATCATCATCGTGTCCGGCTACCACGAGGATTTTCCTCCCGCGTGGTCGCCCGATGGCAATTGGATCGCGTTTCATTCGCATCGGTCGTCAAAGCCGGTCCCGGAATATTCCAGCCCGGGCAGCACGGACGATATTTATCTCCGCCGGGCCGGCGATGTGCATGCCCCTGAAATACGGCTCACCGATTTCGGCTGGGAAGCCGGTCCAGCCTATTGGTCTCCGGATGGCCAGAAGCTGCTGTTCACTTCGTGGCAGCGCGGGGGCCAGCCCGGAATCGACAAGCTTTGGGTGCTCACAATGGATTTGGAATTAGGGCGGGCCTTGCGCGCCGAAATGCTTCCGCTCGCGCCTGAAATCCGAAGCGTCAGTTGGGCGGCGTGGTCACCCGACGGGAAAGAGATTGCCATCGAGGACAACCGCGGCGGCCAGGACCGCAGCCTCTGGATCGCGCGGTCCGATGGGTCACACGCGGTGAAACTGCTTGATTACAAAGGCACCAGCTACGACGGAATTGACTGGCTGCCGGACGGCAAAACAATCATCTTCAGCGCGCTCGCGGGCGAACGCCTGCAATTGTTCTCCGTGCCGAGGGCGGGAGGCGATCCGAGCCAATTGACCCAAGATTCCGGCAACTTGCTGCACCCGCGAGTCGCGCCGGATGGGAAGTGGATCGCCTGCACGCGCCTGGTGGAATCGAAGCAGATTTGGCGGCGGGCGGTGCCCTGAGGCGGCTGAGTGGAGCCTCAGCAAGGCCAAATCCGGAGTGAAGGCTGAATTTGATATGGAGAATCGGACATGGAACGCTCAGGACTTGGCTCGGTCCTTTACGGCTGTAGCAAGATAATCGGACGCTGCCGGTCCCGAATGTTTCCCGCCTGCCACTGCCTCCAACATTTCTGAGAGCGATTCAAGCAAGTGCTGCAAATGATCGGTGGCTTCGGCGGGAAGCACACCGAATCGGGCGCCCAGCTCGGCGTCAAACAACTCCCACTCTTCGCGCTCCCCCTTTTTCCTCAGAATGACGGGGACCTTTCGACTTGATGTCTCCACGGTGAGGCAAACTTCCGGCGGTTCCGGTTTTCGGCCGGGCATATCGGGGCGCAGGAAGCGCTCGTGCTGAACTTTCAGATGAAGACACTCCTCCGCGAGGATGGTGGAGAAAAACAGCGGGTGCTGCGCCGATTCATGATCGAATTGGAAAGTGGCCGGAGATTCTCCAATCGTGCGGACAGCGTAGATTCCTTCCGGGATTCTCCCCACAATCTCGACCTTGAACATAGACGTGCGCCGGCTCACCTCTGCATAGAGCCGCGATTTCATGCGGATGGTTCCCGAGGCCAAATCCAGGAAATAGTAATGTTCTTCTTGCATGCCTCGGGCGGAGAGCGAAAAACTGGGGTTCTTGAGAAACGAGGTCGCCAGTTGAATCCCGCTCATCGAAGCCGCCTCTTCCTGCGTCTCTCCATCGGCGATCAAGCGCTCGCAGAAACTGACTGCCGCGCGCGCCTCCTGGATGAGAGGAACGAATAGGACATCCGGATGGCCATAATTTCGCGTGTGCAGGACTTGTGGGAAGCCGGCAATTTCCACTCCGCCGGAGCCGGCCGGAAGCTCTCGATTCAGCGTGGGAAGAGTTAACGTGGCGACCTCTCTATTTGCATCACCGGGGAGGTTCCCCTTCCCGGGGAATGTCCGGGCACCAGGTCACGTCCGGCTGGAGAGTCCAAGCGCCCATGCTCCAGGCACTCGGCTCTTGCCTGACATGAATGATCTGGAACATCACCATCCGCGAATCTCCGGGAGCGCCAGCCAGCGTACGCAGCACTCGAATCGCAACAATCGAGTCTCTCTCGAGTTCTTTTGAGAGGCTGAAGCGGCAGCCGCGTTCACTTACATCCGATGTCACCGTGTTTTCGTGGAAGGGCCGGCCATCCTTGCCGATCCCGCTGACTTCGATAGGTATCAAAAGCGGGTAGCGGCGCTCGCGCCTCTGGTTCGGATGTGACTCCGCGGTTCCAGCCGCGCCGCGCAGGTCGGATTTCGTATTGTCCGGCATACTGGTCCTGAATGGATATGTGTGCAAGCTGAGGGCCAGCTAGAGTCTCACTTAGCCCCCGCAAGCTGCTGCTTGTTGCACCGGAGTTGTCCTCCGCAAGCCCAAAATGAAAATTCGTTCGAGATTGGAACTGATGCTGTGCCTCGACCACATGGTCGACCGCGGAGTGAAAGAGCAGCACCTCGAGCAGTAGGTCGAAGGCCATCGTGGAAGCATGACGAGGTAAACTTCACTTCGGCGAAGTCGGACGCGGAGCGATCCCCTCGTACACGATCTTGGTGTGATGAACGATCGCTGGGGATGCACGGACAACTCCGACTCCGGCGAGGACAACCACGCTGCCCAGAAAGCCGATTACAGCACCGCTGAATCCCCACGTTAGACCGTGAGGGGTTGGCGAATGATGTGTCGCGTCATACGCGCCCCCGGCGATCGCACCGGCCGCGCCCCCTCCAACCGTCCCCGCCAGAATCCAGGATTCGGCGTCCGGTAAAACTATTTCGCGGATGCGAGCCAGCCTCTGGATGTCCGCTCGATCCACTTGCTGCGGCTCAATTGTCCTACCGTGCGCTCTGCGGAAGGGGACGAACTCGAGGCCCGCATCGCTCACCTTGAGAAGATTCCCGGTAAGCCTCTTGCCGCCCCAAAACGCGATGAGGATTGGCGTGCCGTTCCTCAAATTCTGCACATTTTGCCAATCGTGGACGTCGCCTGCGGTGAGATGCGGTGCAAGCAGCAGGACTGCGATTATGGCAGCAAGCATTCGACGCACGGCATGGCTCCTCAAAACTGGCGGCGAGTCTAGAGCCATGCTGTGCGTCGGCGGTCGCGCCCTATGGCACTTTCCGAGGTGTCACACGCGACGGAGGTGTGAGGTTCGGGGCAACCTATCATGCCTCTGACGGCACAGCAATGCCGCCGGCAACTCGGTGGAACTGCCGACTCCGTGTCCGAATCTGCGACACGGTATCCTAAAAACGGGCACTACGGTTGAGCGTTTCCCGAGCTAAGTGATTTATAATGCTGGGATTGGCATCGGCACGCACCATGCTGCTGCCAGGGCAAAGGAGCGCAAGCGAATGTCATTCCTGCGCGATCTGAAACTCGCGGTCAATTCGCTCCTCCGAACGCGGGGCCTTGCCATTACCGTAATTCTCACGTTGGCGCTGGGCATCGGCGCCAACGCCGCCATTTTCACGCTCGTGCGCGGCGTTCTCCTGAAGCCTCTGGTAAACCGCGACGAAGATCGCCTGATCTACATCCGCCAGAGCGCGCCCGGCTTGCAAGACGAAAACACGACCTTCTCAGTCCCCGAAATCAAGGACATTGAATCGGGCACCCACTCAATCGAAGAGTTCGGTGATTTCTCCGTGATGACATTCACCATGGTCGGGCTCGGCGAGCCCCGCGTGGTACAAGGTGGCGTCGTCGGTGGATCCTATTTCGATGTGATGGGCCTTCGCCCCGTTCTCGGCCGGCTGATCGGGCCCCAAGACGATGGGCCTAACGCCGCAGGCGTCATCGTCCTCACCCACCGCTTCTGGACGACCGTTTACAAGAATGATCCCTCGGTCATCGGCAAAACCGTTCGCCTCGGCAGCATTGGTAACCGTTCGGCCACGGTCATCGGTGTCCTTGAGCCCTCCGTGCCTTATCCAGCAGAGACCGAAATCATGGCCAACATCGTCACCAGCCCGCACCACCTCTCTGCAACTATGGTCACCGGCCGCGTGCATCGCATGACCGAACTTTTCGGCAAGCTCGCTCCGGGCGCCACTCTCGATGAGGCTCGCACCGAAATCCGCACCGTTTACGCGAGCATCAAAAAAGACCACCCGGAAGCCTATCCCGCAAGAGATCAGTACTCAATTGACGCGAAAATGCTTCGCGACCAGATTACTTCGGGCGCGCGTACCGTTCTCCTGGTTCTTCTCGCCGCCGCAGGACTTGTCTTCATCATCGCCTGCTCCAATGTGGCCAACCTCATTCTCGCGCGAACCGTTCGCCGGGAAGGCGAACTCGCGATCCGGGCCGCGCTCGGCGCAAGTTCAGGCGCGCTCCGTCGCATGCTGCTGGCCGAAAGCCTTTTGCTGTGCGGTGTGGGTGCAGCCATCGGCGTGATGAGCGCGCAGCCGCTCGTCTTGATCCTCGCTCGCTACGCTTCCCGCTTCTCCGTCCGCGCTCTCGACTTGACCGTCGACTCCAGCCTCCTGTGGGTCGGAGCCGCTCTCGCCGTTGTCGCCGCTGTCATTCTCGCTTTCGTTCCGCGCCTGCCCTCTGCTGACAAAGCCAATGGCCTGAACGTTGCGAGCGGCAGCGTCCGCATCACCAGCAGCACCAGCCGCCGTCAGCGCGCCTTTGCCATTACGCAAATTGCTGCTTCCTTCGTTCTGCTGGCCGGAGCGGGCGCGCTCATCACGACCCTGCTCGCGCTTCAAGCCGTACGGACCGGTCTTGACACGCGCCACGTCCTTGCCATCGACGTCCCCGCGATGACTTACGGCAAAACGAACGAGCAAGTACTCGATTTCTACAAAGAAGTCATTCGTCAAGTGGATGCCCTGCCCGGCGTGTCGCGCACCGCTTTCGGCGGCGTGGAACCCTGGACCGATGCTCAGAATTTTGGGCCCGGTCTCCAATTCTCCGCCGATGGCCACGTTCACAGTACCGATGACCCTCGCGCGATGACGCGCTCCATCTCCCCGGGCTTCTTTTCGGCTGTCGGGGTACCAATCCTGGAAGGGCGCGACTTCAACGATCTCGATACGGAGAAGAGCGAGCCCGTAGCCATCGTCAGCGTGACGCTTGCGGAACGCATGTTTCCGGGCCAGGATGCGGTGGGTCGCCACGTGTACTGGACCGATCCCGTGTTGCAATTTCTGCCGGGCACCGACGCCGAAAAAGCGCGGTTTACTTCGCCACAGCGGATCATTGGCGTCGTGGCGGACGTAGATGATTTGCATGTTGTCCCCGAACCGACGGCCACTATCTACGGGACTTTCGCGGACGGTTTCATTTTCGGAGGCCACCTCTTCATCCACACCAATGGCAATCCATATGCCCTCGTCAAGCCCGTCACGCATATCATTCGCAACCTGTCGGCCGATCAACCTGTCGAACATGCCTCGACTCTCCAGGACATCCGGGCAAAAGTGCTCGCGCCGGATCGTTTGAACTCGCTCGTATTTAGCGTGTTCGCGGCTGTCGCGTTGGCGATCGCAGTGGTTGGCGTTGCGGGCGTGTTGGCATTCTCGGTGAGCGCGCGGACGCGCGAATTCGGCATTCGCCTGGCGCTTGGTTCTCAGCCGGAAGATCTGCTGCGCAGCGTGGTGACGGAAGGCGCAATCATTGCTGCTGTCGGCGTGCTGACGGGAGCGGCGTTTGGTTTCGTCGTCGCGCGCATGGCGGCTAGTTATTTCGGCGACTTGAAGATGCCTGGCGCCTTGCCGGTAGTCCTTTCGGCGCTCGTGCTGCTCACAGCTGCTGTCGTCGCCTCGATGCTGCCGGCCGCCCGCGCCGCCCGCGTCGATGTGATCCAAGCCCTCCGCTCAGAATGAGCGCATGGGTTTAAGTGGTACAGGCACTCATGCCTGTGCTCTTACGGCCCCAAACCAAGGCTCCAGGCAATCACGCTCGCTGCAACTTCTCGGCCGCGAGGGATCTCGTAGGTCGCGCTTCTCTTCTTAAGTGAAGAAAAGTCTAGTGGTGTCGGCTGTGCCACGCTACAGGTCAGGTAAATTTACGCCACGTGAAGGGCGGATCGCGGTCATCGCCGGCATCCAACAATCCGCCGCAATCAGCCCTTGAAGTGAGCACCTCACGCGCCGCTGCCGCATCTTCCTCTCGCACCAAAATCTGAAATCCGGCACCAGACCACGCGATGTGCTCGCGCATGCCTCCCACTGTGTCTGACTGTATCATCGCCGGGATCTCGACATTTTCAAGTGCTCCCCTAGCTAATTCCGCTTCCGCTTGGGCGCCATAGGATGCGACGATTACCAGCCTGGGGCCTTCCATGACCGCATTATATGCCCGGTGCGCACCCTAGGACCGGCGTTGAATTCTGACTCATACGTTAATTCGGTTGTGAAATCTACCCCTGCGGTCCCGTCGAGAAATGTATTCGCTTTTTCTTCGCCTTGTGCTATCCTGCCCCTCAGAAATGCCGGGTCAGCGGCTGCCGGACTCTGCTAGAATACGCCAGCCCCTGTCTCCAGCTAAAACCAAACGAATGCCCTTCGAGGTGGCAGCATGACGGACGAAAAAACAAAAAATCTGGATCTGGCAATTTCCCAAATCGAAAAGCAGTACGGCAAGGGCTCGATCATGCGGCTGGGGAACAGGGATGTGCTCGTCCCGGTCAACGTGATCCCAACCGGTTCCATCTCCATCGATGCCGCCCTGGGGGTCGGCGGGTTTCCCCGAGGACGCGTCGTCGAAGTCTATGGCCCGGAATCGGGCGGCAAGACAACTCTCACTCTTCACGTAATCGCCGAAGCGCAGAAGCTGGGCGGCCAGGCAGCGTTCATTGACGCCGAACACGCGCTCGATCCTGCTTACGCGCGCAAGCTCGGCGTGGACGTTGATAATCTGCTCGTCTCGCAGCCTGACAATGGCGAGCAGGCGCTCGAAATCGCCGAAACGCTGATCCGCTCGAACGCGGTGGACGTAGTGGTCGTCGATTCCGTGGCCGCTCTCGTTCCCAAAGCCGAGCTCGAAGGCGAAATGGGCGAGCCTCAAATGGGCTTGCAGGCGCGGCTGATGTCGCAGGCGCTGCGCAAGCTCACCGCCATCGTCTCGAAGTCGAAGACCTGCCTGATTTTCATCAACCAGATTCGCGAAAAAATCGGCGTGATGTTCGGCAACCCGGAAACGACCACCGGCGGCCGCGCGCTGAAATTTTATTCTTCGATCCGCGTGGATATCCGCCGCATCCAGTCGATCAAGGAAGGCGACCGCGTGGTGGGCTCGCGCACCCGCGCGAAAGTGGTGAAGAACAAGGTCGCCGCGCCATTCCGCGAAGCCGAGTTCGACATCATCTATGGCGAGGGCATCTCGCGCGAAGGCGACCTGCTGGATCTCGGCGTCGCTCGCGGAGTGCTTGAGCGCTCCGGCACCTGGATTTCCTACAAGGGCGAGCGTTTGGGCCAGGGCCGCGAGAACGCGCGCCTCTTCCTCCGCGACAATACGGACATCCGCGACAAAATCGAGCACGACCTGCGCAAAATGCTCAGCCTCGGCGTGCCCGGCGCCGCTGAGGACGCTGCGAAATCTGGCGCGGATGGGCAAAAACCCGCAGCCAAAGCCGCTGCCGCTGGCCAAGGCCAAGCTCGCACCGGGCGCTAAGCTGAGGTATTCGTCAGGGCACGCGACGAAGGCAGTTACGCGGGGTCACATGGTGGGAGCCCCCCGCTTCAGCGGGGGGAGGAGCGCTTCAGCGCTCCGTAAAATGCCTCCTCTTGAATCTCGCGCTTTAGCGCTGGGCCTTGAGAATTCCCGGGGCTGAAGCTCGCGAACTTGCGTGCGCTTTTTTCGCTGCCCGCCATACTTCTGGCGGGCAGCTCCCCCTGCTAAAGCAGGGGGCTCCCACCCAAGAAGGCTCCCACCCAGCGCCTACTTCGGAAACCTGGGGCACGCTTTCACCTCGTCGCTTTGCGCGCAATGCCGGTCCGTGTGGGCTCCGAGCAACAAAAGCCACTGATAACAATCGAGCTCGCCGAAAATAAAGTGCGGGATGAAATGCCGCCGCAGGTCCCCTGCGGTGGTGGCGGCGAACTCGCTGGTTCGCTCCCGAGTAGATTCAAACACCGCCGCGAGCTCCTCGACGGGCCATCGGTTTCTTGGGAGCGCTCGCTCGGGAGCTTGCACTCGTCGCACAACCGTGCCGACCATATGCAGCACGTCCGCGTCCGTCATCGAGCTTCGCTTGGAATCCTCCGCGGGCTCCTGCAAGCTTTTCTGGATGAGCCCGAGGATGAAATTCTCCACCGCCGTGATGTGCTCGATATTTTCGGCCACGGACCATGCCCCGGGCTCCGGGCGGTACACCATCTGCTCGCGCGAAAGCCCATGCACCGTCCGCAGCAGCCGCTCGCGAGTTTCCGCGAATCGCCGCACCACGAACTCGCGTTCGGCTGATGTCATCATCTCTTCTCCTTCAAGCCTGTCCTTTTCAATGGTACTTTCGTACAGGCATGGCGCTCAGGTCATGCTGTCCGCGTTTCCAGTTGCGCGGCCCCGCCGCATTTCAATAGACTCAGGATTGTACGGGCTCTGACGGGAAATTTTACGAGCCGGCTAAAACGCAAATGCGGCGAAACCCAGCCATCAAAGATTCGGTATCGATTATTTGTCTTTTTCTCGCAGGCAGCCTCGGGATCGCTCTCGGCGCCGAGCCGGGAGCTCCCGTGCGGCGCACCCGCGGCATACCCAGCTACACGAACCCCGCGAAAGACGATAACGCCGAGTACGACGATCCGATCGTCCGCCAGATAGCAGTTGATGCGCTGGGGCACGCAAACGGTTCCGTGCTGGCGATGGACCCAACCACCGGCCGCATCCTCACCATCGTGAATCAAAAGATGGCCTTCTCCTCCGGCTTCGAGCCCTGCTCGACCATCAAGCCCGTCGTCGCCATCGCCGGCCTTCAGGAAGGCGCCATCACGCGCGACACCATGATCCTGGTGGGCCACCGGCGCTATATGGACCTCACCGAAGCGATGGCGCACTCGAACAACAAATTCTTCGAGCAGATAGGCACCCGGCTCGGCTTCGACACCGTCACCAAATACGCCCGCATGCTCGGCCTCGGCGAACGCGCCGGTTACAACATCCCCGAAGAGCAGCCGGGCCAGCTTCCGTCGAAACCCCCCATCTTCGGCGGCGTCGCGCGCATGTCGAGCTTTGGCGGGGGCATCCGCATTACGCCCCTTCAGCTCGCGTCGCTTGTAGCCACGCTCGCCAATGGCGGCACGCAATTCTATTTGCAATATCCGCGCACCGAAACCGACCGCCAGACGTTTGTTCCTCGCGTCCACAATCAACTCGATATCGCCCCATTGCTGCCCGACCTGCGCGAGGGCATGCTCGCCGCCGTGCTCTACGGGACTGCGCGCCAGAGCTATGATCCTTACGGCGAGCAGGCGCTCGGAAAGACCGGCACGTGCAACGATGAAACTCTTGGTGGCCGCCTCGGATGGTATGTTTCTTACGCCGATCAGGCGCACCCGAAAATCGTGCTCGTAGTTTTGATTCGCGGCGGCGGCCGCAGCGTCAATGGCCCGCACGCTTCCGAAATCGCCGGGCGCATCTATCGCGGCTTGAGCGAGCGCAATTATTTCGCCAACGCCGCCCGCCAATCCGAATTCGCGTCTCGCACCCCCGCCTCGCAGTAGGTTCGTTCACGCAGACGCGACACACCTATCTGATTTCAATCCCGCGTTTCAACACCAGCACCAGAATCCGCCCATCCGAATGAAACTCTCCGCCGGTTGCCGTCTTTGCGGCCGTCACCGCATCAGCCGGCGCCACGTGTCCGCGTTGCATCACGAACCCCGTTGCCGAAAGCGTTCCGTTCACGTACTCGCGCTCGCCATCCACGGCTGGGTCGATCTTGTGCGTGACGCCGTTATTCCGCTGGTCCCGCTCGAAGCCCACATCATGCGTCGCCGCCACGCACCACACCGGCCGCGCGTCCACCGTGGCCCCGGTCTTCCAAACGCGCAGGTGATTCCGCGACATCGCCACGTGCAGCGGCTCGGCATGCGCGTACCCGTAATCCTGCGCGCGCCCGAAGAGATAAAGCGCGCTCATCGGCATCGTCAGGTAATCTCTCTTCTCGAGCGAATCGAACACCGCCGTGAAAATCGTTGACTTTACTTCCGTATCCACGCGCACCCATCCCGCCGCGGCGAACACATTTTCGAGCTCCGCCTGCTCGCCGATGATCAGCGCGTTCACCATGTCGCCGGGATTTCCTTGCGCGTCGCTCACGCGCCGCGGAATCAATCCCACGAGCGTGCGGGTGACCAGCGTGTCCCTCGACTCGGGCGGCCCGCCGGGATTCGTTGCCGCGGGCGTGTTTCCGCCGGGCGCGGTCACTTCGATCGTGACGTGGAACGCGCCGCTGGCGCTCTCGGCGTCCTGCTCGCTCTGGTTGATGCCGAGGAAGAGCCGCCCTGCCACCGGCGCGGTGTACGTTTTGCTTTCGCCCACAAGAAACGCCTGCGCAAAATCCGCCGGGCCCAGCCTGCCAATCAGCGCGCCTTGTCCCGCACCCGAAACGGCGTACTGATGCAGCAAATCCAAGTACGCGCGCTCGAGCCCGTCCGGGCCGAACGTTCTGCCTTCGGGATGCTTTTTATCGGGCGGGTACTTTGCGCTCCCGGTCGCCGTGATGCGCAATTTTTCGCCACCGCGCAGATCGAGATTCGTATCCACCCACTGCTTGGCCGCCGCAATCTCAATGGTCACCGTTTGCCCGCTCGCCGCCGCGCTTTGCGCCTGCGCGTTTGGCGCCCGCGCGCCGGCCGTGAACGCACACACCGCTGCGAGCCCGCCGCATAAAATGGCTGTGACTTGCGATCCGTTCATGGCCTCATGGTAATTTCTTTGCGGACTTGCACGGAACGATTTCATCCACACCCGGCTCGACAATTTCGTCTCGCACTTGCACCATCGCTCCATTTTTCCGCGTCTCAACGACATATTCGCCGCAACCTTCAATCGCGCTCGAGTATTCGCGCCGCCGGCTTTCGACCAGCACCAGTGCGCCTTTTTCCCATGCGTACAGCTCATCCACTTCCGGCCCGCCGATATAGTCGCGGTGCGAGCGAATCGTTTTCGTCGCGGGATCCGGCGTCGGGTCGGAAATGTCTCCCGCGCCCGGCAGCACCTTGAATTTTTCTTCCTTCGGCTCCCACAACCACACGCAGTAGAAGGTGTTGCCCAGATGCGGCGAATTCGCGTAGCCGACCAACATCAGGTCCTGATAGCCGTCGAAATTGAAATCGGCGGTGCGCAGCAATTCGAGATCGGGATAACGGTCCGTGGGAAACACTTCGACGGAGCTGTAGGCGCAATTCTCCATCGTCTGAAACGGCGCCGCTTCTCCGGGACGGTACACGCTCACGCTCTTCGGCACATTGTCGTTGTCGAGCGCGACGCGAAACACGAGCTCCGGCCCCTTCAGTGACAGCCAGAACGTGTACTCCGTCTTGATCTTCTCCGCACTTTGCGCGCGACCCCCCGGCGCGAAAGCCGCAAAAGCAAACCACAGAATCAGCAGGTACAACGCGGCGCTCCACTCAATCCATCGCAAATGTCTTGTCACAGCCTATTTTCTCCGATTCGAATTTCCGCCGCATCGAATTGGACGCCCCGCCCTGCCCTCCGGATGCCCGCCGTTTGTAGGACAGGCCTCCGGGCCTGTCCTCTTGACTTCTGCGGCGCCGGTTCGCCCTCCATCTCCCGACCGGCGCCGAGGGAAGCGGAGTCGCGAGTCGTCGTCGCCTCTCCTCCTGCATTCTGCCGTGTCAATCGCCGCAGCTGGACAGGCCGGGAGGCCTGTCCTACTTTCGCCTTTTCTGCTCATGCCTCATTCGACAGCGCGCTGGAAATTCGTGCGCCAACGCGCGTCAACCCTCGGCTACGATGGCTTCATTGGGTGTGATCCGGAGGCAACCACCATGACGCAACCTTACGCAACGCAACGCGCCGAGAATCGCGTGGACATGAAAGTCACCGCCCTGCTCATCGGCCGGCACGGCCGGCTGGGCGTCGAACGCGCCACAACGGAAAACGTCAGCTCGCGCGGGATCCGCGTGGTCTCTTCCAGCGAATGGTACGTGGACGATACCATCCTGGTCTCGCTCCCTGCAGGACACTACACTTCGGCCGCGCGCGTGGCCTATTGCGGCGCCTCCGGCAAAGGCCGCTACATCGCCGGCCTGGAATTTGTCGGCTCGAACGGCCAGCTCCAAATCTCCGCCATCGACGCCGCCGGCGAATACTGATCTGAGTAGGACGGGCCTCCCGGCCTGTCCACAGTCATTTCCCCCACGCTCGTGGTGTTCCCTTTCTGTTAGGTGATAATCTCTGTCAACAGACCTTGCAGTAGCTGGCGGTCGGAGTGACTGAAAGGGAGACAACCCGTGAAGCGCAAAATCCTCTACATCGCGGCCGCGACGGTTTTGATTCTCCTCGCGCTTTTTTTGCGCACGTTTTCGGCGTCGCCGTTGCCGAAGCCGGACTCTTATACCGGGCCGTTGCCCTCCGCGAATCCACCGGCTGAGCTGGCTGTCTTCAGCGTGGTAACGGGTGTGCACCACGCGGTTGCCGCCTACGGCTATCGCGGCGGCTCGTTCTTCGATCGGCGCAATTTTTCGATGGCCGGAACTTTCGTGAAACATCCAAAAGGCAACCTGCTGATCGACACAGGTTTTGGCCGCCAGATCGACGAGCAATCCAAAACCTTACAGCTTAGTCTCCGGATGATCATGACCTATGACCTCTACCAGCCGGCCGCGGATCAGCTAAAAGCCGCCGGTTACGGCGAGAATTCGCTGCGCGCCATTCTTCTCACGCACGCGCATTGGGACCACGTGAGCGGCTTGCCCGATTTTCCCGGCGTGCCGGTATGGGTCACGCCGGAGGAACGCGAATTCATCCGCACGGGCGGCCCAGGCCAATTCGGCAAACCACTCACCGGAATCAACTATGAGGAGTACGGATTCGAAGGGGGGCCTTACCTGGGATTTCCGCGCAGCCACGACGTGTACGGTGACGGCTCGATCGTCGTCGTTCCCGCTCCGGGGCACACTCCCGGCAGCGTGATCATCTTCGTGACGCTGGCGAATGGAACGCGCTACGCGTTTGTGGGCGACTTAGTATGGCAGCTCGAAGGAATCACGTTGCGTGAGGAGCGGCCCTGGATCGTCCGCAGACTGGCCGATATGGATGCGCAAGGAACGCGCGAAAATTTGCTCCGGATGATCGCGCTCAAAGAACGCATGCCCGAACTCATCATCGTGCCGGCCCACGACATCCGCGCCTTCGCCGAGATGCCGCCTCTGCTTCCGTCAATCCGCCTACCCGCCAAGTAGCCCGAAAAATTGAAGCCCGCGTGAAATCTTGAGGGGCTGCGGCTTTGGCTGCGCAGTGACGTAGTCAGCGCCGGCATCGCTTCCGTTAATCCACGCTTTCACAGCATTTGTGCGGTGCCTTGCAGATTGCCGCACTTCGGAGCTACAGGCCGGCCGTCTGCGCCGCGGGGATGCGCATCGGAATGAGGAATTTGCTGGCGAGGAGGTAAGCATGCAAGTGGCCGAGCGGCGGCGCGAGATGCACTTGATCGGCGGAGACCCATCCATTCGTTTCGGTCCATTCCCAGCCTGTGGAATGGATGTTTGGAATCGATTCCCGCAGATCTTTCGCGGTCATCGGGTAAACATAGATGCGGACATTTTGAGCGAAAAGGCGAGTCAACGCCTCAAGAAGGCTGCCTTGGAGCTTCACATAGCGATCTTCGAACACGCGAATCATGAGGGAAAGGCCGACGACAAAGCGAATGTGATTTTTCGTGTAGCGGTTCGCAAGATCGGTCATGGTGTAGAGTTCCCGCTCGCGAAACAGCAGGACGTCACCGCCGTTCGCTTGAAGCGCGTCGATCCGCCTTAACAGGTCCGCGGCTGCCGGAAGTTGGTCCTCCTCGTTCAGCGGGGAAGCCGAGAGGCAGAAGAAGCCGGCCGGCACGGGCTTTTCGTCGGTAAATTCATCGCGAAGCTGCTGAATCGCCGCGCTCAGCATTCGCTCGTGAATTTTCGCATGAGCCGGATCGGCATGCTCGAAGGACCCCGGCGCCAGCACGAGAGCCTTTTTGTAAAGAGCTTCCGTCGGCGGCACCGGAGCGCCGTTGCGGGGAAAACACACGCCTTCGGCCAGACCCGTGCGCACCAGATCCACCGGCAGCGTTCGCCGGTCCCACGACTCGAACGCGGGCCCGCGCAAGTCCACGTAGTCGATTTCGATGCGCTTTTCGACGTCCTGCGCGACTCCCTCGAGGAGCGATTCTCTGGATTGCAATTGATTGAACGCGGCGTAAATCAGATTGACCCCTAAGACGCCGATCGCTTCCTGCTCCTGCACGTTGGACGGGTCTCGCAGGTTGATATGCAGCACGATGTCGTTCGGCGGGCCGCCGGGCTGCGTTTGGAAGCGCAGTCCGACCCAGCCGTGAGGGTCGTTTGTTCCGGCGTAATTGCGTGCGGCGACGGTATCGACAAACGAGAAAAAGCGAGTCTGCGCTCCGCGAGTCTTCTGCAATTGATTGAGAAGCTGAGCCCATTCGTTGTCGAGCATGGCTTCCAGCCGTTCCTTGGAAACATAGCGCGCGCCGGAACCGTACAGGTCGTCGCTCACTTCCTTGTCATACGCGGAGATGCTCTTGGCAACCGTCCCGGACGCGCCTCCGACAATCAGAAACCATCGCACCACTTCCTGCCCCGCGCCGATTTCGGCAAAGGAGCCAAAGCTCGTAGGATCCAGGTTGATATTGAGCGCTTTCTGATGAGTGTCGATTTTTCCGATTGTCGGCACGGACCGGCCCTCCAAATCTAATAATTTTCCACGGGGGGGGAGTCCCCCGCGCGGAAAGAGCCTCCCTCGGGGGGATGACTCCCTTGAGCGGAATACATTCTACTCCCCTTTTTAGGGGCCCCTTCTGCACAACCAATCGCGCTCCACGGCTGCTCCTAACTCTCCTGGGCCGCTTCGAACCGCTTGGCTGACAATGCGTGGCCCGCCACGCTGACTCTCCTTCCGTCTTTGATTTTTCGTAGGGGCACGGCACGCCGTGCCCGCGCTGCCTATCTATGCCGCGCCTCCTATCTGCTCCGGACCCGTCAGCCCCCTTGCCTCGCGCGCCATCGATGCTGTAGAAATTCTCAGCAATGCCCCCAGCGAGCAACTCGAAACCCTCGCCCTCGCCCGCTTCCCTGATCTCGACAAGCATCCGGCCGAGCTCAAAATAGTTCGGAACGCACGCATCGGTGAGCCCGCATTGCATTTTTATAGAAGGTACTGGGTCTTGACGAGGTAGTTAACAATATGATAAAACGGTTTTGTTATGATTGAAATGGATGGACTTCAGCCGAGACATATAGCCCCCCGCAAAGTTGCGGACCCCTATGATTTCTTTAAGCGTCACATCCCGTTAGTAGAATCGAGGCTAAGTCCCGCCATATCAATCGCCGATCAATTTCTACTCGTCACACTTTCGCATTTTTTGCCTCCGCTTCAGACCGTCACCTCCAGAAAATGGAAGATGCACCGCGAGGGAGTCGGCTGCGCGCATGAACGGGTCCCTCACATCAACTCTGTCAGGATTCCGGGTTGCGGCCTCAACGCGCAGCTTGCTGCACGAATCACGAGCCTGCCCGCCAGGTTGATGGAGGGTCACAAGTCACGAGTCACAGAATCTCTAATCGCAACATTACCCATTTCAAGATTTGGCTCAACTCCTTGGGAATCAGCAACATCACACTTTTCTAACCGCAACAAAAATGGCGCTTCGAGGAAATCCGTCATTTCGCCAGGGCGCTCCAGACGGGAGGGCGGGGGTGCACGCGGAGATGAAATCTCGGAGAGAGATTCTTCGGCACAAAATGCGCGCCTCAGAATGGCAGCCAGCCCCTGCGCCAGCGGATCGCAAGCGCCTCTCCTGTTAACCATCACGGAGCGGGCGGATCTGTTGCGCCTTCCGCCGATAAACTCCCCCGCGCTATGCTGCGCGTCGGTCGAGACCTTCGACGAAGAAATGATGAATCGCGGCAAACTCGTTTTCTGGGCTGCGCTCACGGCCGCGGGCGCGGCGTCCATCGTGTGGTCGCAGCACGTTCGCGCCGTTGCGGATGAGCGCGTCATGGCTGAGGCGCGGCTCGCGAGAGAAGAAGCGCAGCGCCGGCAAGCGGAGCTTGTGGCGTTCACCGAGAAATTTGTTCCAGCGCGAGTGCCGTTCCGCGAGGTGCTCGAAGGATTCGGCATCGATCCCGCGGCGGCGGCGCGCGCGGCAGCTTCGGCGCAGAAAGTCTTCGATGCGCGTCATTTGCGCGCGGGCAATCGCATCGGCGTGGGCCGTTCGATGCTGGGCGAGCTGCGCGCGGTGCGCTATCGCGTCGATGCGGACCGGTGGCTCTGGATCAAACCCGAGGGAAGAGAATTCGCCGCCGAGATTCAGGTGATTCCTTCGAAGCTGGAAATCGCGGGCGTCGGCGGCGCAATCGAGGGCTCGCTATTCGAAAGCGTGATCGACGCGGGCGAGCAGCCCGAACTCGCGTTGCGGCTCGCAGAAATTTTCGGCTACGACCTGGATTTTTACACCGACCCGCGGCCGGGCGACACATTTCGCGTGGTGGTGGAGAAAAGAAAACTCGAGAACGGCGAGTTCGCCGCCTACGGGCGCATTCTCGCCGCCGAATATGTGAATGGCCGGCGGCCCTACCGCGCCGTGCTTTTCCACGACGCGGCGGGCCGCGCCGCATATTTCACGCTGGAGGGAAAATCGCTGAAGAAAGCGTTCCTGCATTCACCGCTGAAATTTGCGGCGCCGATTTCGTCGCATTTCAGCCTGCACCGCTTCCATCCGATTCTGAAGGAATATCGCGCGCATCCGGGAATCGACTACGCCGCGCCTGTGGGCACGCCGGTGCAGTCGATCGGAGACGGCCGTGTGACATTTGCCGGATGGAAAGGCGGCGCCGGCAACTTCGTCGAAATCCAGCACTCGAACGGCTACTCCACTTCGTACATGCATCTCTCGCGCGTGCTTGTGCGCGCTGGGCAGCGCGTGGAGCAGGGGCAGCGCATCGGGCTTGTGGGCATGACGGGACTCGCAACCGGGCCGCACCTCGACTTCCGGATTCAGAAGCGAGGGCAGTATTTGAATTTCGAGCGGCTGCCGCTGCCGGCCGCCGACCCTGTCTCGAAACGCGATTGGAATGCGTTCGCCGCCGCCCGCGACGAAGCGCTCAGCAAGATGCCGCAGGATGCAGCCCCGCAGGTCGCAAAAAACTCCGCCCGAGCGGACTGAAGAAAATTACATCGACAACAAATGAGAATTGATCACGCTAGAGAAAAGCGGGCACGGCGTGCCGTGCCCCTACAGGAAAGAGCCCGGACCGCGCTAGGCGCGGACTTCCCAGGTGTCGCCGGCGCGGAGGAGCTTGGCGAGGTCGCCCTTGCCTTTCTTGGCCTGCACTTGATGAATCTGCTCGGCGACCACGTCTTCGTAGCGCGGAAGATCTTCCCACGCACGAAGGACTCCGATGGGCGTCGGGAAGCCGGGCCGGTGCTCCATGTGCGCGAGCAAGAAGGCATAGGACGGGCGCGGGTGATGCTCATCGTGGACCAAGAGATCTTTTTCCGTGATGCCATTGCCGAGCTGAACGATTTCAAGCTCGAACCCGTTCAACCGGATCCCCTTGTCGCGATTCTTTCCGAAGATGAGCGGCTTGCCGTGATCGAGCTGAAGGACGTGCTCGCTACGCGCGTCCTTTTCGGTGAGCGATTCCCACGCGCCGTCGTTGAAGATGTTGCAATTCTGAAGAATTTCAACGTACGCCGAGCCGCGATGCGCGGCGGCTTTTTTCAGCACTTCTTTCAAATGAGCCTGGAAGACGTCCACGCCGCGCGCGACAAACGTGCCCTCGGAGCCGATGGCGAGTGCAATTGGGTTGAATGGCCGATCGGCGGTGCCGTACGGAGTGGATTTCGTTTTCTTGCCGTATTCCGACGTCGGCGAATACTGGCCTTTGGTGAGGCCGTAGATGCGGTTATTGAACATGAGCACCTTGATGCCCACGTTGCGGCGCAGCATGTGAATCGTATGATTGCCGCCGATCGAAAGCGAATCGCCGTCGCCGGTGACGACCCAGACGTCCAGATCCGGCTGAACCAGTTTGATCCCCGTGGCGATGGCCGGCGCGCGGCCGTGGATCCCGTGGAAGCCGTACGTGTTCATGTAATACGGAAAGCGGCTCGAGCAGCCGATGCCGGAAACGAGAGCGAATTTTTCCCGCGGAATTCCCAGCTCGGCAAAAACGCTCTGCACCGCGGAGAGAATCGCGTAATCGCCGCAGCCCGGACACCAGCGAATCTCCTGGTCGGTTTGAAAATCTTTTTTCGTGTAAACCGGCAGCGTTGCCGTGGTCATTTCCGCTCTCCTCAGAGGGCCCGAATTTCAGCTCAACAACTCCTCGATCTTGCGTTCGATTTCCGATTGTTTGAACGGCTTGCCCTGGATTTTGTTCAACCCCTGGGCGTCGACCAGATATTTCGCGCGCAGGAGCAGGACGAGCTGGCCCATATTCATCTCGGGAACGAGAATCTTCTTGTAGCGCTTCAGAATCTCGCCGAGATTTTTGGGCAGCGGGTTCAAGTAGCGCAGATGGACGTGCCCGACGCGGCGTCCCTTGGCTCTTTGCGCCTTGAGCGCAGCGGTAATCGGGCCGTCGGTCGAGCCCCACGCGACAATCAGCAAATCGCCGGAAGCGTCTCCCGCCGGGATCACGTCCGGCACCTCGTGAATCACCGCTTCCACTTTTTGGGCGCGCAGGCGAACCATGCGCTCGTGATTGAGCGGATCGTAGTTCACGTTGCCGGTCACGTCCTGCTTCTCGATTCCGCCGACGCGGTGCTCGAGCCCCGGCGTGCCCGGAATGGCCCAGGGCCGCGCGAGCGATTCCGGATCGCGGCGATAGGGCTGGAAATTTTCCGGATTCGTCTCGAAGCGCACCGGAATTTCCGGAAGCTCGGAGACTTCGGGAATGCGCCAGGGTTCGGCGCCGTTCGCGAGATAGCCATCGGAAAGAACGATCACCGGGACCATGTGCTTCACCGCGATGCGGCTGGCTTCGATCGCGGCCCAGAAGCAATCGCCCGGCGAAGAAGGCGCAATCACCGGAATCGGCGCTTCGGAGTTCCGGCCATAGAGCGCCTGCAAAAGATCGGCTTGCTCGGTTTTGGTCGGAAGGCCGGTGGAAGGCCCGCCGCGCTGAATATTGCAAATCACGAGCGGCAATTCGACCGCCACCGCGAGGCCGAGCGCTTCCGTCTTGAGCGACATTCCCGGGCCGGAAGTGGTGGTGATGGCCAGCGCGCCGGCGTACGACGCGCCAATCGCCGAAGTGACCGCGGCGATTTCATCTTCCGCCTGAAACGTGGTCACGCCGAAATCTTTGTATTGCGAGAGCTCGTGCAAAATGTCCGATGCCGGCGTAATCGGATACGACCCGAGGAACAAAGGAATTCCCGCCCTTTGCGAGGCGGCCACAAATCCCAGCGCCAGCGCGGTATTTCCGCTGATATTCCGGTAAATGCCCGGCGTCAGTTTCGCCGGCGGAATTTCGTAGCTGATGTAGAAAGCTTCGGTGGCTTCGCAATAGCTGTAGCCGGCCTGCATGGCCAGCCGGTTGGCCTCCGCCAGTTGCGGCTTGCCCTTGAATTTGTCTTCCAGATAGCGAAGCGTCGCGTCCATGGGCCGGTTGTAGAGCCAATAGCACATGCCCAGCGCGAAGAAATTCTTGCAGCGGTCCATGCTCTTGGCATCGAGACCGAGCTGCGCCAGCGCTGTGCGGGTGAGGCGCGTCAACTCGACCGGGAAAAGGCGGTAGGCGTCGAGCGAGTGGTCCTCGAGCGGGTTCGAGGCCATTTGCGCTTTGCGCAGATCGGTTTCCTTGAAGCTATCGAGATTGACGATCAGGATGCCGTTCTTTTTCAGGTCCGGCAGATTCACTTTCAGAGCGGCCGGATTCATGGCCACCAGCGCGTCCACCGCGTCACCGGGCGTGTAAACGTCCGTCGAGGCAAAGTGAACCTGGAAGCCACTGACGCCGGGAATCGTCCCGGCAGGGGCGCGGATTTCCGCCGGATAATCCGGAAACGTGGCAAGGTCGTTGCCGTATAGCGCCACGGTGTTCGTAAATTGACTGCCGGTGATCTGCATGCCGTCGCCGGAGTCACCGCAAAACCGGATGACGGCCTTTTCGATTACTTCGCGCTTTCGGCGCGGGACTTCAACTGTTGTCGTGGGCATAGCTCTTTGGAATCTCCGCTTCGATCAACAAGGTCTGCTGCGAGGAATCCCTACCCTCTCCCCCAAGTTTCCCGATTCAAGAGTAGCACGCCGAGCGAGAGGGGGAAACCGAAAATGGAATTCCGTCGCGATAGAACCAACACGGCACCGAATCCTATGCGACAGCGCATACCTATAGATATGATGCAAGTCGCGGGCGAGAGTGATGTTCGTCACCTGAAGGCTGGAAGGGAAGGAGGCAAAGGAAGCAGAGGAGGCAAAGGAAGCAAAGGAAAAGGCGAATCGCAGGAATCGAGCCCGATCGGGCTGATCCCTGAATTCGCCCCATCCTCGCGGAGTTCCGCAAAGCTACATCTGCTTTTTCGGCACCATGGCCTCGATCGCGGGCTGCGGTGCGGAATCGGCCGCGGGAGAGCCTGGTGGCATCGCGGCTGCGCCGGTGCTGCGCGTGCCGCTGCCTCCATTGCCGCCGAAGAAGCGCATGGCTGTGGCGGCGAGGCCGTCGAGCGCGCCGCCATTTCCGCCGCTCGTCACGAGAATATCCGGCACAAACTTTGCCTTGCCTTCCGAGAGCGAAGCGATGACGTTGACGAGCGCCGTGGCTGTGGAACCGAGCGCGTCCACTTGCGCCTGGAAACCCTTCGCGCGCGCCAGCTCGACGGCTTCTACTTCGGCGCCTTTGGCTGTGCCGGTCTGGCGAATGTACTCGGCTTCGCCGGCGCCTTCGGCAGTGCGCGCCTCGGCGTTGTTCTTTTTGATGTCGATGCCGACTTTCGAGCGCGCGAGCTCGGCTTGCATGTCCGCGGTGCCTTTGGCCTGCTCCATGGAAATGCGTTCGTCTTGCGCGGCGCGCTGTTTCTTGAACGTTTCAATTTCCTGGTTGGCGATCTCGCGGTGGGTGAGAACGGTCACCAGGTCCTCGGGCAAAATGACGTCCTGAATGTAAACGCCTTTCGTCTCCACCTGATACTGCTCGAGCTGCTGGCGGATGTGCGCGAAGGCGTCTTCCTGAACGTGCTTGCGCGTCTCGATGAAGCTGATGGCCGGCATGCTCTGGAGCGTGTCGCGGAAGTGGTTTCCGACGGCGGCCTGGAGCACTTCGTTCACCAGGTTGCGCATGGTCCCCACCATGGAAATCACTTTTGGAGCCTTCGTATCCGGAACGTGGATTTGCACCTGCAAATCGATTTTGAAGACGAAGCCTTCCTTGCTCTTCGCCACGATCTGCTGAAGCTGCGCGTCGAGCGCGTGAGCTTCGGAAACAGCGTCGGCCCAATTCAAATTCAAGATGGCCGTCGGCACGATCTCCGATTCGTAGCAGCGCGGATTGAGGGGATACTTGCCCGTACGCAACGGTTCCTGCCACACGCCCCGATGGCCCGGCCGCACCAGGGAGCCGAATTTGAATTCGATGCCGGAAGTGTCTTGCGCGGGCAAGCCCACGTAAGCCTTGATCACCGCGGTTTCGCCCTGGCGCACGACGAGCATGGGCACGAGCTCGACGCTGACAAGAAATGGGTTGAGGGCATAGGCACCGTACATCAGCGGATCGTGCTGGAGTCCGATGCGGCCGCCGTGATCGAGGAATGCCTGAAAGTCCTGATAGTCGTTATGCAGCGTGTTCTTGCTGCCCAGAAGGCGCTCGATGATGTCGAGATCGCCGGCTTCGGCTTTTTCCATGTCCTGCACATCGGCGTAGCCGCCCAGGCGGCTGGCGATGTCGCCGGAGGGAAGCGGATCGCCTTCGTACACGGTGACGATGCCGACAACGTCGATCGTCGTACCTCCGGTGCCTCGCGGCTGTGGCGCGATGCGCACCAGCCCGAGCTGCTCGGGCGAAAGCCCGAACGCGTCCGGCATCAAGCGGCCGGCGCGGCCAATCTTCGCGCGCAAGTCGGAGGAAACCGGAACGCCGTGCACCTGGCTGCGCGTGATGACCAGGAAGCCGATCGGATGAATCGGCACAAGCGTGCCGGGAGGCAGCACGGGGCGTTGCACGCCTTTCTGCCCGCCGCCCTGGATGAACTTGCGCAGGTCGGAAAAATTCGCAAATTCCTTTTTGTAAACCGCGGACTTCGCCCCGATGGGAAGCGGCTGGCCCACTTGGGCGATCACCACGCCGATCTCGCCGGCGGGCACTTGCACCCACGGATATTTTTCCACCGCGTACAGCGGCCAGAGTTTCCAGCGCAGGCCGGGCATGAGCAGGTCGGCTTGATAGCCCGCTTCGCCCGTGAAAGCGATGGGATTATCGTCGCAAAGTTTGCGCGAAGAAAAGCGCTTGGTGACCAATCCCACTTCGGTGGCGCCAATCCGATGCCACGATTGATACACAACGAAGAGCACGAGGAGCAGCGCAATGAGCTCCAGCTCTCGCTGGAAACGGGCAATAAAGTCGAACACGAAGGCGAGCATAGGCACCTTCCTGCTGCCGAAGGCTCCGGGCGCACTCCCGCGGACTCGCCATGCCAGGCGTTTACATCCGGCTTAAGTCAGTGGGAAGTTAATCCTCCGGCAGTCGAGCGTATGGTGCGCCGGGAGGGGGAAGCTGTCAAGGGCGGGCCAGTACTGTGGGGATTATCTGCCGTATTTTCAGCATACTCGTCTGCGACGTGGCAACAAGAGGCTTACGAAATCTTTATCAATTTTGATCGGCTCAACACAGAGGGCACAGAGAAATGCGCGAGCGCACTGAGAAATCACAGAGGGACGGGAGGGGAGGCTCCCACTCCATTCTCGGGGAGGGGGATGGAATGGGAGCCCGGGGGTGCATCACTGATGGCTGTGGCGCCAGTTCCAGTATTCCTTTTGCTCGGATTCATCGCGCTTGTCGAAATCGCGATGATCCCGGTGGGTTTCATGCTCCCACTGCGAGTAAAAGGCGATCTCGTGTTGATCCCAGCGATGATAATCGTCGTGATCGCGGTCGTAGACGCGGTAGGTATTGTGCTCGGCGCAGCCCGCGATCACGGCGGGCGCAGAAAGAGCGGCGAACAACAGCAGCACGGGCCAGGCTCGATTAAAAAGGCGCATGGAATTCGGTCCTCCTTGGATAGAGGGAAGATTTTGTGAGTGAAATTGGAAAAGAGTTTTATGTGGCATTTCGCCAGCCGCTCTCCGTCACGTCGCGCCGGAGAGAGCCGGAATTCTCGAAGGGAAGCACCTTTTTTGGTTCTGAAATCGACCGGGCAAGCGCTTCCAGATCGCCCACAGCTCTTTCGATATCTTTCCAGAGCCGCTCGCGAACCGCGCCTTCCGAGTGCTTGGCGGCGCGCGCCATCCAGCGCAGTGCCGACTCCTTCACGCAGAGCTCTTCCACCGCTTCCTGTGTGGAGGATTGCTCGGAAAGCAACGCGGCGCAGGCGGCATGTTCGAGGTTTTCAACGAACATCGTGAGCGCCTCCAGGCGGGTTTCCGTGATTGCTTCGCGGAGCCTTTGCTGCTGGAACGGCGATGAGTCAATCGGCCGAACTGTCAGTCCTAATTGCTGCTTGCGAGCTCTGTTCATGGCGACACTTCTCCTCGATGGTTGAAGACACAACACCTTGGGGTCCCCCTGGAAGAGCTGCGGCGCGCCTCAGATGCTTGCCCGCGCCGTCAACGGTGGAAATGCAAACACCGTACCAAGTGAACCGGCTCCCGGCGGACATCGGGAAGGCCTTACCAGAACTGGGGTTAACTCGGTTCTCGGCCACTCGGGAGATCGAGCGCCCGAGGTTATAGGACCGGGAAAAAATTACTCGGCCCGGGATATGGGCGTCGAGCGTCGTTCTCCAATCATCTGATACACCGGGCGTGTTCGGTTTGTTCGGAGTTGCCCGTCACCCACACACTTCCAACAATTCCTTCCAAATCGATTTGCTCTAGCTGATCTCGATACTGCGGGGCGACCAGAATCGCAGCGCCTGGTGTACCGCTTGCCGAAATGACTTGCCAATGGCCGGAGGATTGTGACTGAATAGGGGCCCATGTCCGCATGTCTCCGCGAACGGCCTTCCAGCGCCGGCTTCACTTGAACGCCCTCCCTGAGCGAGCCGTCGGCCGCTTCCTGATCTTCCATTTAACCTGCCATCGGAATTCAGAGAGGAGAGTTCGTATGCGGAAAAGAGGATTTTATCGCGCGGGTTTGCCGGCTTTGCTGATTTGTGGCTGCCTGATCGCTCTGGCGGGAGGCGAGCCGGGCACGCCGAAGCACGCGTCTTTCCTGATCAAGAACGCCTTCGTTGTGAAGATCCCGAAGGACGCGAAAACGACGCGCATCTGGTTTGCCGTTCCCCAAGAAGATGCTTCTTCGCAGATCGATGATTTCAAGGTGGAAAGCGATGAGCCGGTCACTTACAACTGGGACTCCTGGCGGAACAAGGTCGGCTACCTGGAAGTGAGCGGATCGGCCAAGCCGGAGATCCACATCACCGAAACGTTCGCTCTGACGCGCACAGAGATCCGCAATGCGGCCGATCCGAAGGCGACGCGTCCTCTGACCGACGCCGAGCGGCAGGCGCTGGCCCGCTACTTGCAGCCGACCACCTACGTGATCCTCAGCGACCCGATCAAAGCTCTGGCCGCGCAGATTACGGGCGGCGAGACGAATCCGATTCTCGCGGCGCACAAGATCTACGATTGGTCGCTCGAGAATATCGACTACTGGGTGAAATATCCGGATCACTTGAAGGCGTCGTCCACCGGCAGCACGGAATATTGCCTGCGGACAAAGACGGGGAACTGCACGGATTTCCACTCGCTGTTCGCGTCGCTGGCCATGGCCAGCGGCATTCCGACTCGAATCGTCTATGGTTCGCTGCTGAAACCGACGCTCGACGGCGCGCCGGTCGATGCCAGCTACCATTGCTGGATTCAATTTTACGCGCCGAATGTGGGATGGCTTCCGCTCGATGTCTCGCTCGCCAACATCTACGGAAAGGAATTCCCACTGACGGACGCAAACAAGAAGCTCGTCGAGCTGACCACTGCGACCGGCTACAAGGGCCTCGATCGAAGCAAGATCGACTACTATTTCGGAAATCTGGACGATCGCCGCGTTGTTTGGTCCATCGGACGCGACCTCATCATGCAGCCGCCGCAGGAGGACGGCCCGGTCAACTCGTTCCCGAAGTTGTACGTCGAGGTGGACGGCAAGCAATCGACGGATTGGACTCGCGCGCTCACCTACAAAAACCTGGCTCCCGAAGCCGGCGAATCAGCGGTTGCCGGCGCGAAATAAGGAGAAATGAACATGTCCATTTTGCCCGATCCGACGTTTTATCCTTCTCCCCGCATGGCCATGCAGGCCCTGCCGGAGCGCGTGGCTTACGTCGCGTTGCTCAACGTCGTCTAGAACGGCAAGCACGACGCGATGGGAGTCATAGATGTTGATTCAAATTCGAGAACCTACGGCCAGTTGGTCGGCCAAGTGGATTTCCCAGGAAACGATAACGAGCTGCATCACTTCGGGTGGAACGCGTGCAGCGCGTGCCTCTGCCCTCAAAACCCGCATCCTCATATGGAGCGGCGCTACTTGATTGTGCCGGGCATCGGGTCGTCGCGGGTCCACATCCTGGATACGAAGCCCGATCCCCGCCATCCGAAAATCGCAAAAGTGATCGAGCCGGAAGAGTTCATCCGGAAGACCGGCTACACCTCGCCCCACACCATTCATTGCGGACCCGATGGCGTTTACGGCAGCGCGCTCGGTTCCGCCAGTGGCGACGGGCCGGGCGGCATCTTCCTGATGGATGCGGAAACGTTTGAGCTGAAGGGCCAGTGGGAGAAAGAGCGCGGGCCGCAAAATCTGGCTTACGACTTCTGGTGGCACCTCGGGCACGACACCATGATCACTTCCGAATGGGGCACACCGAATATGGTGAAGGACGGCCTGAACCCGGAGTTGCTACTCCGCGGGAAGTACGGCCGCAAGCTGCACATCTGGGACCTGGACAAACGGCGCCACTTGCAGGAACTTGACTTGGGAGCGGAGCAACAGATGGTGCTGGAGCTCCGGCCCGCCCATGATCCCAAGAAGGCCTTCGGGTTCGCTGGCGTAGTTATCTCGCTGAAAGACCTTTCGTCCTCCATTTGGATGTGGTACCGCGAGGCCGGCAGTAAGAGCAGCCAATGGGCGGTGCGCAAGGTGATTGAAATTCCCGCCGAGCCGGCTGATCCGGAAAACCTGCCACCGCTGCTGAAGGGCTTCAAGGCGGTGCCGCCGCTGGTATCCGACATCAACCTTTCCCTTGACGACCGCTTTCTTTATGTTTCGTGCTGGGGGACAGGTGAGTTCATCCAGTACGATGTCAGCGATCCCGCCAGCCCGAAAAAGACCGGTTCGATCCGCCTGGGCGGCATCGTGCGACGGGCGGCTCACCCGAAGAAGCCTAAGCAGGCTCTCAATGGCGGCCCGCAGATGGTCGAGATCAGCCGCGACGGCAAGCGCCTCTACTTCACCAACTCGCTCTACTCTCCCTGGGATGAGCAGTTTTATCCCGATGGAATAAAGAGTTGGATGGCCAAGATCGAAGCGAGCCCGAACGGCGGAATGAAAGTGGATGAAAAGTTCTTCGTGGAGTTCGAGACGCTGCGCGCCCACCAGGTTCGATTGGAGGGAGGCGACGCTTCCTCGGATTCGTATTGCTACTCGGATTAGCTATGACGCACGCGGGACTCAGTTCGACGATGTTGTGGCTGATGGTGCTGCTCGGCGCGTACCACGGGCTCAACCCCGGGATGGGGTGGCTCTTCGCGGTGGCGCTGGGGATGCAGGAGCAAAAGGGGAGCGCAGTTGCCAAATCCCTGATTCCGATTGCGGTGGGCCACGCGGCGGCCATCGCCGGTGTCGTGCTGGCGGCGGCGTTTGTGGGTAGGACGCTGCCGCTCATTGTTATCCGCTACTTCGTCGCTGCTGCGCTGGCCGGACTTGGGCTCTACTACCTCGCGCGGCATTGGCACCCGCGGTGGGTCCGAATGCGGGTAGGCTTCCGAGATTTGACCCTCTGGTCGTTTCTGATGGCCTCGGCGCACGGTGCCGGTCTGATGGTTGTACCGATATTGTTGGGCGGCAGCGGTGTCGAAGCGCGTGGCTGGATGGCAGGCCATAGTCACATGTCCGCGAGCGCCAGTCCGATGGAAGGAATGCTCGCCACCGGTGTCCATACATTTGCCTATCTGGCTGTTACGGGCCTGCTCGCATGGATCGTCTATCGAAAACTGGGCCTCGCGTTACTTCGCCGGACATGGTTGAACTTCGAGCTGGCCTGGGCAGCGGCGCTGGTGGCCACCGGTGTTGTCACCCTCCTGATGTAGCCCGGCGGATGGTTGGCCATTCGGAACCGATTCCTAGGCTTGGTGAACGGGGCCCCGAGGAAATTGGGCCACTACCTGTTCGGGAGTACTACGAGATTATTCCCTTCACACAAAGAGCGGGTGTGGGTACAATCGCACCCATTCGGGAGGGCTAGATGGCTAAGCTCTCCCCAAGGTGGAGGAAACTCATGTTCGATTGGATGATGCCCATTTACAAGGCCGTTGGGGTCGGGCATCCCAAACTATCGCTCGTGGTGATGTGTTTTATTGGGGCGTTTGTGTTTGGTGGGTGGTGGTGGGTGACGGGCAGAGAGTACAACGAACGAATCCAAGAGAAAACCCACCAGCCCGTTGAACGCTACCCCTCGACAGATGTGGTCACCGTCGAAAAAGAGACTAGAGAGCAACGTGTAGAACGGCTGTCAGCCAAACTGCGGCAAAGCATCGTAGCGGACATGGCTTCCCAAATGGGATTGGTGTGCGAGCCCGCAATGATGAAGTACCTTGCGGGCGAAACTTTCAGCCAAGACGACTTTAATTTGATTGTTGCCAACCTAGAGGACAAGGGATTCCTCAAACGCCAGCC
Organism: Candidatus Sulfotelmatobacter sp.; assembly: GCA_035624115.1. Lineage (GTDB taxonomy): Bacteria > Acidobacteriota > Terriglobia > Acidiferrales > UBA7541 > Palsa-295. The sequence continues at coordinate 34,179 of DASPSD010000085.1, forward strand.
CGGATTCAAACAAGACGGACGCTGTTGGATGGTGCATTAAGCCGCCTTGCCATTGGTTAGCTGTTTGAAGGTGAGAGGGTCGGTGGTGAGAAGGCTCAAGAGAGTTTCGGAGAACAGGGCCGGATTTTTCCGCTGTGAGAAGCGGAAGGAAACTTCTTCGAGGTAACGCTGCAAATGCTTCACGCTCACTTTATGCCAAGAGCCGACGATGCCGCGTTTCAAAAGCGAAAAGCGATTTTCGATGCAGTTGGTGTGGACGTTTCCTTCCACGTAAGACCGCTTGTGGCTGATTCGCTGGTATTTGTGCCGGTAAATCGGGCCGATGGCGGGCACGTAGGCCGAAAGCTGGTCGCTCACGATGAGTTCGAGGTCTTTAGAAACCCACTTTTTCACGGCCTTTTGAATCGAATCGCTCGTCAAATCTTCCACCACCATCAACCGGAGCTTTCCGCCGCGCTCCGTGATCCCCACGATGCAAGACTTGTTTTCGCGTCCCGAGCCGGTGCCTTTGTAGTTTCGCCCGCCAAGCCAAGTATCGTCAATTTCGACCGTGCCGGTGAGTTTCGATTCGAGGCCGTTTGCGTTCATCATCGCTTGGCGAATCCGGTGGGTGAGGTACCATGCGGTCTTGTATCCTGTGCCGAGCAGCCGCTTGAGTTGGAGCGCGGACATGCCCTTTTTCGATTCGCAGATGAGGCACACGGCCAGAAACCACTTGGCGAGCGGCAGGTGGGAATCGTGGAAGATGGTGCCCACGGTGACGGTGAACTGCGCGTCGCAATCTTTGCACCGGAGAACTTCCTCGCGCCCGCCAACACGAACGACTTCGCGGCTATCGCACTTGAGGCACACCGGGCCATCGGGCCAGCGAAGCTCTTCCAAGTATGCGCGGCACTTCTCCTCGCAGTTATACTTTGCGAGAAGCTCCGAAAGGGTCATGCGCGGAAACACTCGAACGACGGGCATAGTCAGTCTCCTAGAAGGGATGAAGCGATGCGAAAAAAGCGGAAGCTCAAGCCTGACAAAAAGGTGATTCCGAACCTGTTCCCGCCCGAAGTGGTGGATGAACTGGAACGCTCGGTCGAGGAATACGACAGCGACACACAGGTGCGGGAGAATCCTACTGGGAAGTTGTTTCGCAGGCGGCGTCCGTATCGCATACCCAAAGAGTAGCAGAGGGCAGGTGTTGTGTCAAGTGAATAATCTCGGAGTACTATTGACTTTCGCTTTTAATTCGCCTACATTCCAGACGCTCGCAGAGGGACGCGTCGGGGACTGCCCAGTCGCGCGGCGCGGGAACTTCAGAAAAAGGGGCTTGTGATGGCACTGACGAAAAGGCAGAAAGAAGTTCTGAATTACCTGGTCGGATTTCTCAATAAGAACGGCTACTCGCCGAGTTTCGAAGAGATCGCGCACGCGCTGAAGCTCACTTCGCTCGCGACCGTGCACAAGCATCTCTCGACTCTCGAGAAAAAGGGATTCATCCGGCGCGGCTACAACCAGAGCCGGTCGATCGAAGTGGTGCAACTGCCGAAGCCGGTGCGCGAGCAGGTGCTCGACCGGCACGTGGTGGAGCTGCCGCTGGCGGGAAGAATCGCAGCAGGGCGGCCGCTCGAGGCGGTGGAAGACAACGAAACAATTTCGCTGGCGGATTTTGCGCGCGGGCAAAATACGTTTGTCCTCCAGGTGAAGGGCGAGTCCATGCGCGAAGATCACATCCTCGATGGCGATTTCATCGTGGTGGAGCAGACGCAGGTGGCGAATCCGGGAGAAATCGTGGTCGCGCTGGTGGGTGAGGATGAGGCCACCGTCAAGCGCTTCTACCGCGAATCGGGCGGGAAGATTCGGTTGCAGCCGGCGAATTCGACGATGTCGCCCATCGTAGTGCCTGCGGCCAACGTGAAGATTCAGGGCCGCGTGGTGGGCGTGTTGCGCAAATATTGAAAGAAGTTGAAAGTTGAAAGTTCGGAGTTGAAAGTTCCGATTTCACGGCTTCGCGTGGTGCGCGATTTGCGCTCGTCATCGAAAGAGCTTGCGCCGCGGAAGGCAAGCGTCTAATATCCGCTTTCCAGCCCCTGCATTACCTCGCAGAGCACAACTGTTCCATTTTGGATTTGGCACGGACACAACCGGAGAATAGATTTGTATCCCCAGTCTTCATCCGGTGCGCGATACCCGCTCTACTGGGCCCAAGGAGGATCGATGTGGGGAGACAAGAAGCCGGAAGACTCGGCGAAGACGCCGCTCCCGCAGCAGCCAAGACCAACCGAAACAAAACCAACTGCGACACCTTTTCCTGGGGAGGCTAAAAAGATGGCACCAATGGATTCGACGTATCCAGCAGCATCCGGCGGCACAACCGCACGGCTGGGGGCGAGCCTGCACATCAAGGGCGAAATCACCGGCAACGAAGACCTGCAAATCGACGGAACCGTCGAGGGGCTGGTCCAGCTGGAAGATCGCAAGCTGATCGTGGGCGCCAGCGCCAAGGTGACCGCCGATATCATCGCGCGGGAAGTGGCGGTATACGGCAACGTGAAAGGCAATCTGCGCGCGCGCGACCGCATCGAGATCAAGAAGGACGGCTCGGTGGTCGGCGACCTCACCACCGCGCGGATCATGATCGAGGACGGCGCGTATTTCAAAGGCTCGATTGAAATCGATAAAGCCGGCGAGCCGGGCGACGTCGACCTGGAGAAACCCGCTTACACGCGAGCCGGGCGCAGCGCCACTTCGAACTCGTAGGCGTCCATCGCACCGAATAACGCGGCGGGCCGCCCGGGGGCCCGCCGTAGTCTTACTTAGGGTCCGGCCCTTTTCCTGCTCCTTGTTCGCGTTCCCTGCTGCATGGCTCGCCCGAATTCGACGACAAAGATTTACAAGATTTCATATAACTTGGAGTTGACACCGAATGTCCGGGATGCTATCCAAATCTTCCGGCGAGTAAACCTCTCAGGGCGTCGAAGCATCTTCCTCGAAATCTGCTCGCAGCCAGGCGCGGAAGAAAAGGGGTCTGCCATGAAGCGGAATTATGGAGCCATTCTTGCGGGTGTGCTTTGCGCCGCGCTCTCGGCGTGCGGCGGAGGCGGCGGGATAGTGGTTCCCCCGATTCTGAACCTTTCGACGCAAGCGGTATTGTTCGGTGCGTTCGTGAGCGCGGGAAAAAACCCAACCCCGGCTGCCGTGAACGTCTCGAATATCGGCGGTGGCGCGCTGAATTTCACCGCGATGAGCGACCAACCATGGTTGATGGTGGCGCCCGCCAACGGAACAGCTCCCGCAGCACTGCAAATCTCCGCCGCGCTCGGAGCGCTTACACCCAACACGTACATCGGGCATATCACCGTGACAGCGAACGGAGCGCAGGGCTCGCCGGGCATCGTGACGGTAACCTTCACCGTCGGCTCCGGCCAGGCGTCGAATGCCGCGTTCTGGGCGCAGTGGGGCGCGAACCCGCAGCACACGGGAATGGTCAGCGTCACCGGACAGAGTTTGACGAATAATCTCGCCGATATCGTGTACGACCCGTTTGTGAATCAGGAGAAGGCCGAAAATACGCCGCTGTATGGCGCGCCTGTGCTGACCGTGCATGAACAGGCGCCCCTCACCGATGGCGCCAATGGGGCGGCAAACGATGTGTACATGGAAATGAAGAGCGGCACCTATAACTCTTGCAGCCCTGTGGGCGCGTGGACCAGCGGCGCCGCCTGCGGGCCGAACACGTGGAACACGATGTGGTGGAACGAGGTCCGCTTCAGTTGGCTGAACGGACAACTGCTCGAGGTGTGGGACTTCGAGAGCGACTGGGTCCCACCGCCGAACGCGACGAATTTCAGCATCGGGCAGGCCGGGCTGGAAGGCTGGGAGCCGGTGTTTCATCCCGTGGAGGCGAACGGGTTCATTTATGTGCCCGGAGCAGGCGGAACATTGCACAAGGTCAATAAGACTACCGGGGCCGCTGCCTCCCTGATCAACCCATTCAGCAATGTGGCAGGAGTGACAAACGCGAACACGTTCGTGACCAGCCCGCTGACCGCGGATTCCAGCGGAAACATCTATTACAACGTGGTGGAACTCAATGTGAGCGGCGGCAACCCGTGGGGGACCGACGTGGTGAACGCATGGCTGGTGAAAGTCGCTTCGGATGATTCATTTTCCATGGCGACGTATGCGAATCTGACCCCAGGCGCGCCGCTGGGCACCGCGCAAAATTGTCCGGGCACTTTTTTCAATGCCACCCCGGTGCCTGCATTTCCGTGGCCGCCGAGCACTACGGCAGTTGCACCGTCAAATCAGCCGTGCGGTTCGCAGCGGCCGCCGATGAACATCGCGCCGGTCATTGCGCCGAATGGGACGCTTTATACCGCCAGCCGCGCGCACCTCGATTCGCTGGTGAGCTATGTGATTGCTGTCAACCCCGCAACCATGGCGGTGATTTGGGATGCCTTGCTGGAGAATCGGCTCAACGATGGCTGCGGCGTGCTGGTGCCGAATGCCCCGCAGGGAAACACGACGACGGCGAACACTTGCCTGTTCGGGTCCAACACGGGAGTGGATCCGACAACGAACGCGTTGGGGTCGGGTTTCTTTCCTGACCAGGCGTCGTCATCTCCGGTGGCGCTCCCGGATAGTTCGGTGCTGATGGGGGCGCTCGATAATTACAATTTTGGCCGCGGGCATCTGTTCCACTTCGATGCGAGTGGAAATTTCGTGAACACCTACAATTTCGGGTGGGATTCCACGCCGGCTGTTTATGTGCACGGAAACCCCTCGACGTTCTCCGTGGTGATCAAGGACAACCATTACGATGCGTCGTCGTATTGCAGCGTCCAGGGCAATCCGGTCTGCGCCCCCCGCTCCCCGGGGCCGTATTACATCACGCAGATGGACGCGAACCTGAATATCCAGTGGCAGTTCCAGAACACGACGATTGATGCGGATCATCCGAACGGCTACGAGTGGTGCATCAATATGCCGGCGGTGGATATGAACGGCAACGTGTACGTGAACAGCGAAGACGGAAACATCTATGAGCTGCCGCAAGGCAACACAGGCATCTTCATGATGCCCACCGGCAAGATGTTTCTGAACCTGGCGTTGGGCGCAGCCTACACGCCGCTTTCGGTCGGATTCGACGGCAAGCTCTATACGCAGAACAACGGGCAGCTTTTCGCTGTGGGCAGCCAGTAAGCTTTTCTAATTTTTGCGCGCGGCTTCTTGCGCGGGTGCGCTCGTATTGCGCCAGCAGTCGTATAGATATTCCCAGCGCTCGTCGGGGCCGGCCTTTCTGTGAACCGTTGCGGCGCGCTTTAGCGGGTCCATGTAATCGATGGTGACTTCGCTTGAGGGCCGCTCTCCTCTCAGCCATTTGCGCGCTTCCGTTTCCGTGTGAATGGCCTCAGGCTCGCCGGGGGCGCTTTTCACGTGCTCCAAAAGACATGCTTCAGTGGGCTCGCAACAAGCCCGCGCGGCACGGGATTTCGACTGGACACGGCTCTTCAGATAAACGATGCGTCCTTTGAGCATTTCGGCCTGATCCTTCGGCGCGGGAAGCGTGCTCCAGTACTCGAGCAGGGGCAGCGCGGCGGGATCCTGAAGATCGCCTAGAATCCACCAATTCTTATTTCGCTCGGGATGCGCATTGAAAAGGCGCAGCCAGCGCAGCGTGTCGTCGCCCGAAACAAACTCTCCGAGGTTGTAGAGCATGTGGTTCGCGACCCAGGGGTCCTTCGGCTGCGCGCCGGATTCTCGCCAGCTCAAAAGCGTGTTCAGGTCGGACTCTTCCATCACCGGCTTGCCGATTGGCCCTTCGCTTTCCGGGAAGGACATCGGAACCAGAATGTTGACCGGAATCCAGATGTTCCAGTAAGAACGATAGGTATGGCCGAGCCGCGTCTGAAGATTGCCGTCCCAGAGTTCCCATTGCACATATTGTGCAGGCTCCGTTTTCAGCAACTGGAGCGCGGCGGGAGCGAACTTGCGGCCGAAGCGGCTCCAGGCATCGATTACGATCTGGTGCCGCTCCCAGACATTCGCAGTATTGCGCGCCAGGCGCGCCCAGTAATCCACCGATCGCGCCGAACGTAGCGCGAGCGACTTCAGCGCAATCACGTGCTCCATCATCTCGCAAGTGGGCGTGTTCCTGTGTGCGAAGGCTTCAAGCGCTTGCAGCTCCGCTTCCTCGACGTTCGGGTCAATGTGAGGAGGGAAAAACCCGAGCCAGTAAGCGGCCATCGCAGCGCGCTGATCGCAGCCGGCTTGCACGGTACGGCGCAGGTGATCGCGCGTACGCTCGGCCGGAGGGATCATGTTCCAGCGATCGTGCAGCTCGAAAAGCACCGGATAATCTTCATCCGCAATGGCAGCCTGAGCGAGGTTGCTGTCCTGGCCGTTCTCCACGTACTTCTGCATCAAGCCGACGGCTCGCGGAGTTCCCACGTTACGCAGCGCCGAAAGAACAATGGCCTGCTTGAACTTGCTACCCGTGAAAAGATGCTTCTCGAGGAGATCGGTGGCACGCTCCTGGTTTCCGCTCATCACCAGGGCATAGACCATGGTGAGCGCCGTTTCCTTGGCGCGAAACTGGGGAAGCGCCGGCAAAGGCGGAAATGCGTTTGTCTGTGTAGCGAGATTGTTGAACACGCTGTCGAAGAGGTCTTCGTAGGGAGCCAGGCCGGGCACATCCTGTTGAAGGACCAGAAGCGCCGAACGCGCGAGAATCGCATCGATGTATCCGGCCTCGGGGTCTTGCGCGATTTTCTTGATGTGAGCCACGCTGACGCCCTGCGGTGTCCCGATTTGAATGGTGCGAAGCAGGCGCCTTTCAAGCGATTCGCCGGGCGCAGCGTGCACGGCATTCGGGCGCGCGAGGAACGCAACTAAAAGCAGGATCAGGGCAGGACAGAATCCGCGGAGGTGTGCCCCGAGAAGAAGCCTCAAGGCTTTTCTTCCGCCAGGTAGGAGTAGTTCAAGTTTGCGTTTGCATTCAAGTGCAGGGTGATATTCCCGAGCAAGTCGGGCGGCTCCAAAATGTGCTGATGGGGCGTGAAATTGAAATCCCAGCGGCGGACGCTTCCGTCCGGATGAAGAACCGTCTCAACCGAATGCACGCTGAAAAATTGCAATTGCAGATCCGCCGGAGGAATTTCGGTGTGGCAGGCGCCCTTCGCAACTTCCGTGGCACACCATTTCTTCCAGGCGTCCAATGTGCACAGTTCTTGGAGTTTGGTCATTTTTGCGTCCCAATCGGCAATGCGGAAGCGGACAACCGGCTCGCGGCGCGCGTTGTTGATGTTCAAAACGTTTTCGCCGTAGCGGTCCAGTCCAAGTTCCATCAGGCGATCGAGGATTGTGTCGAGCGAAGCGTCCGCCGCAAACGCGGCCTCAAGGCGCTGCACCTCTTGGAAGGGTGGATCGTGCGACTCCGGACCATTGAGAGGAGGATTCTTTACCGTGCGCGCCCGCTCGAGGAGCTGCAATTGGCCGTGCTGCTCTTCGACGAATTGGCGGATTGCGTCGAGCTGCTTATCGAGCTGAGCGGCAGCCTCAGTCGGCTTCAGCGCTGCCACGGCCACGCCTCCCACGATGACCGCTTTTGCAGGAACGACTTCCAGCGAGCATGTGCCGAAGAGCTGGGCGAATTGCGGACCGCGAGGAAGTCCCAACCATGGCGCAATTGCAACTTTCGCGGGCGGCGTTTCTTGCGCCCACGCGAAGCGCGAAGCACATGGGCACATCGTGGCTAGAATGAGAAATTCGAGCGCGCGCTTCATTCACTGATTTTTGAGTCCATCGGTGCCAAGTGTCAATCGGAAGCTGGCGAGAGGTTGTTCGAATTATACGCTGCATCCGAAGAGGTCAATGGGCTGAAACAGGGCAGCGAAGTGGGTGAAGAACTATGGCCTAAAACAGGCCTCTAAGGGTGCCGAATGGGCTCAAAACTGCCTTTCAATCACCTCTCACTCGTCGTTGACACCACTGGGCTAGTACTTTATAGTTGGGGTTTGTCTCTAGATGGAAAGGTGTGACCGGGCAGATGCGGACGTATGTGCCGAAGGGCCGCGAGGCCGAAAATTTGAGCGTGGGAACGAACTGGTTCGTGATTGACGCGGCCGGGCAGGTGCTTGGGCGCGTGGCCACAAGAGTGGCGCGGATTTTGATCGGCAAAGACAAGCCGAATTTCACGCCGCACCTCGATTGCGGAGATCACGTCGTGGTGATCAACGCCGAGCGGGTGAAGCTCACAGGCAACAAGATCGATCAGAAAGTGTACCGGCGGCATAGCGGCTACCCCGGCGGGTTGAAGGAGATCCCCGTGCGGGTCGTGCTGCAACGCCGTCCGGAAGAGGTGGTGCGCGAGGCAGTGCTGGGAATGTTGCCAAAGAATAAGCTGCGCGCGCACCGCGCCAAAAAGCTGCGTGTTTATGCCGGAAGTGAAGCGCTTGCCCGCCACGCCGGACAGAAGCCCCAGCCGCTCGCGCTGTAGCCTCGCATGAGAGACACGATTTTTTGCCCCGGGTGGAGGAATCTGCATAATGTGCCGCCGCGGGCGCTTTCGGGTTCGTTGACCGAGCAGGAGGAAAGTTGAGTTCCGCACCGAGTTGGCTGGAAGGCGCAGCAGGGAAGCAGTTCTATGGCACAGGCCGCCGGCGCGAGGCGATCGCGCGGGTGTACGTCCGGACGGGGCCGGCCGGATTCACCGTCAATGGCCGGCCTGTGGATGATTATTTCCGGAATGTGGCGTGGCACACTGCCGCGGTCGAGCCGCTGAAATTCACGCAGACGCACGATCAGGTGGAAGTGAAAGCCACGGTGAAGGGCGGAGGAGTGGGAGGACAAGCCGGCGCGGTGCGCATGGGACTTTCCCGGGCGCTTGCGCGGCTGAATCCGGACCTGCGTCCCAGCCTGCGCAAGAACGGATTCCTGACGCGCGATCCGCGCATGAAGGAACGCAAGAAGTACGGACAAAAGGGAGCGCGCCGCCGCTTCCAGTATAGCAAGCGTTAAAGGCAGTCGGCCCCGAGCGGCCGGGGTAAATTCACGGCCGGAGAGGAACCGGCAAAAAAGGATGCTGTTCCGGTTCGCCGGAAAAAAGCATCCCTCTCGAAAAGGAGGTCATTTGGCAGTCGAAATCACGATGAAAGAGCTGCTGGAGGCCGGCGTTCACTTCGGCCACCAGACGCGGCGTTGGAACCCGAAAATGAAGGAATACATTTTCGGCGAACGCAACGGAATCCACATTATTGACCTGCAAAAAACCCTCAAGATGTTCCGCGAGGCGGCGCGCTACGTTTCCGAAATCGCGGCCGGTGGCAAGAGCGTGCTCTTCCTGGGAACCAAGCGGCAAGCACAGGAAGCGATTGCGGAAGAAGCCAACCGCTGCGGAATGTTTTACGTCAATCACCGCTGGCTTGGCGGGACGCTCACGAATTGGGTGACCCTCCAGAAATCCATCAAGCGATTGAAGCTCCTGAAAGCCATGAGCGAAGACGGGCGGATGGCCCAATTTTCGAAAAAGGAAGGCGCGCGCCTCGATCGCGAGCTGAAACACCTGCAACAGAATTTTGCGGGCGTCGAGAACATGACCCTGCTGCCGGATGCGATGTTCGTGATCGATCCGAACGCCGAAGTGATCGCGGTGCGGGAAGCGCGCCGCATGGGAATTCCGGTGGTGGCGATCGTGGATACGAATTGTGACCCGGATCTCGTTGACTGGGTGATTCCGGGCAACGACGATGCCCTGCGCGCGATTCGCCTGTTTACATCGAAGATTTCCGACGCAGTGCTCTCCGGGCGCCAGTCCTTCGAGCAGACGCAGATCGCGGATCAGAAGGCCGCGGGAGGCGTTCCGGGCGAGGAGGGCGTCGAGTACGTCGATACGAGCGCGTACGAAGTGTACGAGAAGCAGGAAGGCGACTTTGTCGAAGGCGAACCCGGTGAAGCGATGGAAGAGGCTGGGGCTCAGCTCGCCAACGGCGACGAAACCCTTCCGCGCTAGATTCCCATTCGCGCGAAGAATTGTATTTTTCAAAGTGATCCATTGAGCTGGATCGAATCCGGTGAAAAGGGATTGAAGACTTTCATGTCCACAGGACCCGAGCCCACCAAAGGGAATGTTCCGGCGCAACTTGTGAAGGAGCTGCGCGACCGTACCGGCGCGGGGTTTTCCGATTGCCGCGCCGCTTTAGTCGAGGTCGGCGGCGATATCGAGCAGGCCATCAGCGTGCTGCGCAAGAAGGGGCAGGCCGCGGCCGCGAAGAAGTCGCAGCGCGCCACTTCGGAAGGAATCGTCGGCTCTTACATTCACGCGGGCGGAAAGATCGGAGTGCTCGTGGAAGTGAATTGCGAGAGCGATTTCGTGGCGCGCACGGACGATTTTCAGCGCCTGTGCCACGATGTAGCCATGCACATTGCCGCGCTCGATCCGCGGTTCCTGCGACGCGAAGACGTCACTCAGGATGTGCTCGACCGCGAGCGCGAAATCTACCGCGACCAGGCCAAGCAAACCGGCAAGCCGGACAACGTGATCGAAAAGATCGTCGCCGGCAAGATGGAGAAATTCTACGAAGAGAATTGCCTCTACGAGCAGCACTTCATCAAGGATGAAGGCACCACGGTGAAGGAGCTGATCGATCAGGCTATCGCCAAGCTCGGCGAAAATATCGCCGTGCGGCGATTTTCACGTTTTAAGGTGGGCGAAGTGGACGGCGCGGGCCCAGCCACAAACCCTTCCGCGGCGCCGGAACCGCCGGTTACCGCGCCATAACAATCCCTCGGCTCGGATGCACCCTCCGCATCGCCGCTGTTCGCGAGCCGGCAAAATTCCCTAGTGCAAATCATTCGAAGGGCACTAAAATGCCCGCGAGCGGAGAGCCGGCCCGGACGAAATGGCCACTACCGACACAGCCAGGCGAATCAGCGTAAAAAAAGGGAAGCCGGTTTACGAGCGAATCGTGTTGAAACTCTCGGGCGAATCGCTGGCCGGGCCCGAGCATACCGGCATTCACGCGGAGACAATCCAAGGGATCGCGCACGAGGTGAAAGAGGTCCGCGACCTAGGGGTGCAGGTGGCCATCATGGTGGGCGGCGGAAATATTTTCCGCGGCACCCGCCAGAAAGAGCTCGCCATCGACCGCGCTACCGGCGATTACATGGGCATGCTCGCCACGGTGATCAACGGACTTGCTCTGATGGACTCGCTCGAAAAAGCCGGATGTTACGCGCGGCTGATGAGCGCCATCGAGATGCATCAGGTGGCCGAACCCTTCATTCGCCGGCGCGCCACACGTCATCTTGAAAAGGAACGCGTGGTAATTTTTGCCGCCGGCACCGGGAACCCGTATTTCTCAACGGATACCGCCGCCGCGCTCCGCGCGATGGAGATCAAAGCGCAGGTGATCCTGAAAGCCACGCGCGTGGACGGCGTTTACGATGCCGACCCGGAAAAAGTAAAGGGCGCAAAAAAGTTTGCTCGCATCAGCTATATCGACGTACTGCAAAAAGGGCTCGCGGTAATGGATTCAACGGCCATCTCGCTTTGCATGGACAACAAGATGCCCATCATCGTGTTCAACATGAATGTGCCGGGAAACCTGAAGCGCGTGGTGCTGGGCGAGCCGGTCGGCTCGGTGGTGAGCGCGGAGTGAATCCCGGCCGGCGGAGGCAGCTTCATCGATGACGACGATTGCCACAAGCAAGGATGCGCTGGCGCAGGCAAAAATCCGGATGGAAAAGGCAGTCGAGGACTTTCGCAAGGAACTCGCGGGCGTTCGCACCGGCCGCGCAAACGTCGCGATCCTGGATCACGTGCGCGTGGATTACCATGGCACGCCGATGCCGATCAATCAGCTCGGTACGCTGGCGGTACCGGACCCGGCAATGATCGTGATTTCGCCGTGGGATCCTGGCGCCGTGCCGCTGATCGACAAGGCCATCCGGATTTCCGATTTGGGGCTGAATCCGACCAATGACGGAAAGGTGGTACGCGTGCCCATCCCGGCGCTCACCGAGGAGCGCCGCAAAGACTTGGTCAAGCATTTGCACAAAGTGCTCGAGAATCACCGCACGGCCGTGCGCAACATCCGCCGCGACATAAAGGAAGCCGTCGAGAAGCTCGAGAAAGAAAAGAAAATCAGCGAGGACGATAAGAAGCGCACGCTGGAAGAACTCGAGAAGGTCACCCACTCCGAGACAAAGAAGATCGAAGACCTCTCCGCCGCCAAAGAAAAGGAAGTGATGGAAATCAAGTGACGTCGAAGGCCGGGATTTCCTTTGCGCGGAGACCCGGCTCGTACCTCTACATCCGCAAATTCCTCCGAGTAGGTCGATGAGAACGGAGCAGCCCAGCGCGACAGCGCTGCGAGTTGCCATCCGCCGCGCGGCGCATCAGATTCTGGATGTTCCCAAAGTCTTCGATGACCCTCTCGCCGGGCGAATCCTGGGCGCCGAAGCTGCCCGCCTGTTGGAATCCGAGGTGCAAGAAAGTCAAACGCAGCTCTCGCGGTCTCTGCGCGCGTTTGTCGCTGCTCGCAGCCGGTTCGCGGAGGATGAACTGGCGCGTGCCGTCGGGCAAGGGGCGAGCCAATATGTGGTCCTCGGCGCGGGACTCGACACCTTTGCGTATCGAAATCCGTTTCCCGCTCGTGCGCTCCGCGTGTTTGAAGTGGACCATCCCGCCACCCAGGCATGGAAGCAGCGGATGCTTTCCGAAGCGGGCATCCCCATCCCGGCGTGTCTCACCTTCGCGCCCATGGATTTTGAAGCACAATCGCTTGCCGTTGGGCTCACCAGCGCGGGGTTCGAGCAGAACCGCGCGACTTTCTTCTCATGGCTCGGAGTGACACCCTACCTGACCGAGGCGGCGTTTCGGGAGACCTTAGGATGCATCGCTGCGATGCCTACCGGCAGCGGTGTGGCCTTCGATTATGGAGTTCCGCGCTCCTCGCTGAGCTGGCGGGAAAAGCTCGCCTTCGACGCAATCTCGCGGCGCGTGGCTGCGGCGGGAGAACCCTTCCGATTGTACCTGGATCCAAAACTGCTTGATGAGTTGGTGATAGGCCTGGGATTTGCAGCCATCACGGATCTCGACTCTGAGGAGATCAATTCGCTTTACTTTGGCGATCGCGCGGACGGGCTGCGCGTTGGCGGCGGTTTGGCACATCTCATAAGTGCTCGGAAATGACCGCGATTCTCCAGTGGCGCGGCAGCAGTTTCTTCTGCGACTCAGTTCACCGTGTGGACATCCTCGGGAAGAATCAGCACCAGGATGCAATCACCTGTGGCGGCAGAGCACGTGAGCGTCCCGCGGCGGACGAGCTTCACGCCGGAAGCGTCTGGAAACATCACGCCGTAATCAAGCGCGCGGAGGCGCTCAGCAAATGGCCGCAGATTCTCGCTGCCACTGACGAACTGGACTGCGTTCGCGCGGGCGCCGTTGTCTCCCGGAGACAGAAGAATCAGGAAATCTGCGTGCGCGCTTTCGTTCAGGAGCTTGCCTGCGGGGAAGGTGCGGATTGCCGAAAGTTCGGGGCGGGCTGCGTTGACGAGGTCATCGATGCCCACGTTCGTGCCCCGCAGCAGCGTGAGCCGGCCGCGTGTCTCAGGCACCGAGTGCGGCGCAGCAATGGCGAGCGCGAACCAATGCTCCGCTTGCTTTTTCTCTCCGCGCTTTTCGAAGATGCGCGCCAGATGGTCGCCCACCTCGCCGTGCTGATTCAGCGACCACGATGCTCTCACATAGCGATCGGCGGCAGCGAGATCGCCTTTCTGAAAATAAACCCAGCCCAAGGTGTCCCAATAGGCGCCGATGCTCGCGACGGCGTTGAGATCATCGAGCGTCAGGCGCGATAGCTCCACGTTTCGAAGATTGGCCGCCGTGGCGGCCACCGCGGACTCGGCATATTGAAGCGCTTTATCGAGATCCAGCTTGTGTTCGGCGAGGTTGTAGGCAATGTTGTTCCACACGACCGGCGTTTGCGAAAGTTCCGCGGCCTTCTCGAATGCGGCGAGCGCCTTTTCCTTCTCGCCGGTGTTGATGTAAGCCTGGCCGAGGCTCACCTGAAGCCCCGGGTTGTCCGGAGTGAGCACGGTCGCTTTGTCGAGCTCCGGGACCGCTTCGGCGTAATTGTGCTGCTCGAGAAAAAGCCCGCCGAGCGCAGCATGCGCGATCGGGTCGAGCGGGTTCACCCCAAGCTGCTTGCGGAATGCCGCTTCGGCATCCGGATATTTCTGCTGCTGCTGGTAGGTGAGGCCCAGATAGTCGTAGGCGCGGTCATCGTAAGGATTGATTTCAATCTGCTTCCGGAAGCAAGCAGCAGCCTCGTCGTATTTTCCCAGGCGAAGCTGCGCGATGCCGAGATCGCTCCAGGCCAACTTGTGCTTGGGCTCCAGTTCAATCACGCGCTGAAAGAGAGGTATCGCGGCGCTCGGATTTCCGGAATTCAGCGCGGCCGCGCCGGCTTCGAGCAGCTCATCCGCTTTTGCCGACGAAGAGATTTTGGGGGCGCCGGTCGTTGCGTTTTCGAGCGCGAGTATTTGGCTTTCGTCGGCCTCGACCGCACGGCGAAACGCGCGGAAATCGCTGGCGCGCTCCGCAGGCAATTCGGACAACTTGAACCGCAGCGACCGCTCCACCGTGAGCACGTGGCCGGTGAATTCGTAGCTCGATTTGTAGTCGGCATACTCACGATCAACGGCGACTCCGACCGGAGCATGCGCGGTGAAATTTCCCGGAAGCGTGAGTTTCAGCTTCACCCTCACTTCGAGCGGGCTGCCGAGGCGAATCGGCTCTGTTGCGTCTTCGGCGGCGTCTGGGATGCCGATGGGAACTATCGGGAGCGCGACCTTGGCTTTCCGGCTCGACCAATCGAGAAAATTTGGCTGAGAAAAATCGAGCTGAAGCTCGAACGGTTTCCGGGTATCGGCCGGATCGCTCGGTTTTACTTCCGTCACGTCACCACGGAGGCCCTCGGCTTGCGCAATCGTCTGCCCAAGCTCGTTCCACTGATTTTGCGGAGTGCGCCGAAAGGCGGTGCGAAGCGAGAACTCATCGTCACCTCGCAGAGACGCATGCATTCTTGCATTCAATTTTCCAAGGTCGCTCACGTCGCCTTCGATTTCAATCTGCTGCGTCGAAAGAAACGGCGGATCGGCGGGCGTTTTCACGAGCTCCCCGGCCCCATCCGAAGGAACAACAAGCGCCCACTTGTTGCGCAAAGCAGCCGAGAGCAGCCGGAAAGGCGCAACTTCCGCGGTCGAGTCCATCCAGATCAGGTCATCTTTGTATGGAACCGCAGTGATGACATGATCGAATTGGGACGGGGCGGGCTCGCTGCGATTTAGTTCATGCGAAAACGGGATCAGGACGGCGTCGGAATGGATGCCGACAGCTTCGAGCAGGGCTGCCAGGAGCGTGTGCTTGTCCTTGCAGTCGCCGTACTGATTCGCCAAAACCTCGGTTGCGAAATGCGGCTGGTATCGCCCGAGGCCGAACGAGAGGCTGACGTAGCGAATGTTTTTGGCGACGTAATCGTAGAGCGCTTCTATCTTTTCGAGCTCCGTTGTTCGCCCCTCGATCAACTGCTTCGCTTTGGCGCGAATTTCTGCGGTGGGCTCGGTGCGGCCTTGCTCGAGCTTCGCGTACCATCGAGCCACTTCCTCCCAGCTCGGAAAAGTTGTGAATTGGACGATCAGGCGAGGCTGTTCCGGCTCCTGCGCTGTCTGTTTCGCCTTCCGGTCAGGGGATGGCCTCGTCAAAGACGCGTGTCGCCAGCGGTGGATTTCGCGATGCCCGCGGTGATCGACCTCCATCGGGCTTTCCGCAGGAAAGTCGAAGTTTTTCACCCGGCCTTCCGGCAAGTCGACGTCGAGTCGTTCATCTAGAACGATTGCTCCCTCCAGAAAATGATGCTCGAACCAGAACTGGCCGGGAGCGAGGGGCGTCACCAGGCGAGTCAAAATGTCATATTCGAGAGTATCGCCTTTGTGGAGCGAGGGGACGGTGATGTGCTTTTCACGCAGGTCGGTGTAAACCGGAGCTTCGCGGGCGACCGTGGAAGTCATCTCTTTCACAGCATCGGGAGCAGCAGTAACGGCCGTTCCATCCGCTTGTCGCACTCGCACGTAGCGCACTTCCATTTGCTCGTTCGCCGAGTTGTATCCGAATACGAGTTCGCCGAGCTGTTGCACGCCCGCGTCGCTTTGCACGCGAATGCGAGCGGTGACTTCGCGATCGCCCGTTCCGTCGATCTCAAACCGAGCAGCAGTCGAATAGGATTCAACGACAAATGGCTCTTGCGAATAGTCCTTGCTAGCTTGAGCCGGCGGCGAAGTTGGCGCGGGCGCGGATACGTCTTGGGTTTGCCCCGTGACAGAAATAAACAAGAGGCAAACAATGGTTGCCCAAAGACGGCTCATTTCACCTCCCTGTTGAAATCAACCGTCGAGTTTAGGTGGGTTTGGAGTACTGGTAAAGCCTCCGGCCTAATCCCGGTGAGCAAAGACATAGCCTTGAAGTTGTCAGTCGGCGCGCGTCCCTTGGCGCAGGGGTCGCAGCTCATGTCCGCGAACGAGCTTTGCTCGTACTGGAACCAACGTAAGATCTCTGTTTTCAACCAAGTACGGTGAGCTTGACATTTCAGGGTGCCGGATCATCCGTTCGGAATCCTACTTCGGGATGTCTGCAAAAAGCGCGGGACCAATTTGGGAACCTTGCGGAGTATCGTACGGACAGTGAAACCAATAGCCTTCGCCATCGGTGTAATCTGTGTGTGACGCCCCGGCTCTTCTGCATTGATTTTCACAGGGATACGAGTTGACATGCGTCACAGTTTTTTCTATACTTCGTCGGTTGTTCAGGGCCGGTTGGGCCTGGTGGTGAAAGGGAAGTCTTCCGCCTCGGAACAGAGAACGACGGAACGGGGTTGGGAAGAGCGGCCGGAATGGGGCGCCAGCCCCGCAAAGCCGTGTGAGCCTCTCCGCTTTAGGCAGATGCAGTTCACTCCTCGGGGTGAAGCGTCCGCGCGGAGTACCTGAGCAGTTCCTTCGGGTTTGGCGACCTTTTCTGTTCATTCACCCGCAGAGTACTGTGCGGGCTGGATTGCCTTGTGCAGTCCGGCGCCGAATGAGTTGTGGCAATGGGGGAAAGCGTGCCGACGTTTTCACAATTGGTGCGGAGTGGCCGGGAGGCGATCCGGACGAAGACCAAATCGCCAGCGCTCGAAGGCTGCCCGGAAAAGCGCGGTGTGTGCGTCCGCGTTTATACGCAGACGCCGAAGAAGCCGAATTCGGCGCTGCGGAAAGTAGCGCGCGCGCGCCTGACGAACGCTCATGAAGTCACGACGTACATCCCGGGCATCGGCCACAATTTGCAAGAGCACTCGATCGTGCTGGTCCGGGGAGGCCGCGTGAAGGATCTGCCCGGCGTCCGTTATCACATCATCCGCGGGACGCTGGATGCCGCGGGAGTCGAAAATCGCAAGCAGGGCCGCTCGAAGTATGGCGCCAAGCGGCCAAAAGCCGCGCAGAAGTAGGAGAGCAGATCGATGCCTCGTAAAGGTTGGGTTCTTCGCCGAAAGATTGCCGGGGATCCGGTGTACGGCAGCGACCTGGTGCAGAAATTCATTTCCAGCATGATGCACGATGGCAAGCGTTCGACAGCGCAGGCAATTTTTTACAAGGCCATGGATCAGGTGGCCAAGAAGGGCAGCGACGACGCATTCAAGCTATTCAAGAAGGCCGTCGAGAATTGCAAGCCGGTGCTGGAAGTGAAAACGCGGCGCGTGGGCGGCGCGAACTATCAAGTCCCGGTCGAGGTTAATCCTTTCCGGCGCCAGTCGCTGGCGATTCACTGGCTGGTGCTTTATGCGCGGACCAGGGCCGGCAAGTCGATGACCGACAAGCTGGCGGAAGAAATTGTCGACGCGGCAAACGGCCGCGGCGGAGCGGTGAAAAAGAAAGAGGACGTCCATCGTATGGCGGAAGCCAACAAAGCTTTCGCGCACTATCGCTGGTAAGAGATATGCCGGTAGAAACGCAAGGGAAGCCGACTGCAAGCGTGGCGAGACAGGTCCAACTCGAGCAGACCCGGAACATCGGGATCATGGCGCACATCGACGCGGGGAAGACCACGTCGACCGAGCGGATCCTTTTCTACACGGGTGTGACCTACAAAATCGGCGAAGTGCACGAAGGCACCACCGTGATGGACTGGATGGAGCAGGAGCGCGAACGCGGGATCACGATTACGTCCGCGGCTACCACGGCTTCCTGGAAGCGCTTCGACAAGAATTGCCGCATCAATATCATCGACACCCCCGGCCACGTGGATTTCACGGTAGAAGTAGAGCGCTCGCTGCGCGTGCTCGATGGAGCCGTCACGATTTTCGACGCGGTTGCGGGCGTGCAGCCGCAGTCGGAAACGGTGTGGCGCCAGGCGGATAAGTACCGCGTCCCGCGCATTGCCTTCATCAATAAGATGGACCGCATCGGCGCGGACTTTGACCATTCCATCCGCTCCATGCGCCAGCGCCTTTCGGCCCACCCCGTTCCCCTCCAGTTTCCCATCGGCAAAGAAGACAGCTTCATCGGCGTGATTGACTTCATCGAAGAGCGCGCCGTCATCTGGAAAGATGAAACGCTTGGCGCTGAATTTGAAATCTTGCCGCTTGAAAAGCTCTGGGACGCGGCGTTCTTAGGGTCGCGGCCCGAAGTGGCGGCTGCGGTTAAGGCGTCCGCGCTGACGCCGGAGTTCTACAAAGAGCATCGCGACAAAGTCGTCGAGTATATCGCCGAGCACGACGACGCGATTCTGACGAAATATCTCGAATCCCACACGCTCGAGCCTGCAGAGCTCCGCGCTTCGATTCGCCGCTCGACGATCGCGCTCAAGCTGGTTCCCGTGCTGGCGGGCTCCGCATTCAAGAACAAAGGAATTCAGCCGCTGCTCGATGCCGTCGTCGATTTCCTGCCATCGCCCGTGGATTTGCCGCCGGTCGAAGGCTTGACGCCGGATGGGTTGGAGCCGGTGCTGCGTCGCGCCTCCGATGACCAGCCCTTCGCCGCGCTCGCTTTCAAAATCATGACCGACCCGTATGTCGGCCACTTGACTTACATCCGCGTTTATTCGGGCGTACTGAAGACGGGCCAGTCCGTTTACAACTCATCGAAGAAAACGCGCGAGCGCATTGGCCGCTTGCTGCGGATGCACGCGAACAAGCGCGAGGAAATCGAATCCATCGAAGCGGGCGATATCGCCGCTTGCGTGGGCTTGAAGAATGTCACGACCGGCGACACGCTTTGTGATGAAAACAAACCGATTGTCCTCGAAGCCATCGAATTTCCCGCCCCTGTAATTTCCGTGGCCATCGAACCCAAAACCAAAGCCGACCAGGAAAAAATGGGCAACGCGCTCTCGAAGCTCGGCCAGGAAGATCCCACGTTTCGCGTGCACACCGACCATGACACCGGCCAGACGTTGATTTCCGGCATGGGTGAGCTGCACCTGGAAATCATCGTGGACCGCATGATGCGCGAATTCGGCGTGCAGGCGAACGTCGGCCGCCCGCAGGTGGCTTATCGCGAGACGATTGTGAAGTCCGCGGAAGGCGAGGAAAAATATATTCGCCAGACAGGCGGCCGCGGCCAGTATGGCCACGTGAAATTGACAGTGCAGCCGCTGCCGAACGCCGGCCATGAGGACATGCATGAAATGTCCACTGATGAGCTCGACGAGCTGGCCAAAAAGGTGGCCGGCAAGGGCGGAAAGTGGCGCTTCGACAAGGAACACCGCCTTCTGTTCATCGACAAAATTGTCGGCGGCTCTATTCCCAAGGAATTCATTCCTCCGATCGAGGACGGCGTCAGCGAAGCGATGGAAACCGGTGTTCTTGCGGGCTACGAGATGGTGGACCTCGCTGTGGTCGTGATTGACGGCAGCTACCACGAAGTGGACAGCTCAGAAATGGCCTTCAAGATTGCCGGCTCGATGGCTTTCAAGGAAGCCTGCCGCAAAGCGAATCCCAAGCTGCTCGAGCCGATCATGCGCGTGGAAGTCGTGGTCCCCGAGGAGTACATGGGACCTGTCATCGCGGATCTCAATTCCCGCCGCGGGCAGTTGCAGGGCCGCGAATCGCGGGGCGGAACGGAAATTATCAACGTTCAGGTTCCGCTCGCGGAGATGTTCGGATATGCCACGGAAATTCGCAGCCGCACCCAGGGACGAGGCAGCTTTACCATGCATTTTTCCCATTATCAGCAGGTGCCGCCAAATATCGCGGACGACATCATCGGCAAATCAGGCGGCGATGGAAGGAAGCCGGGCCGGTAAACCGGCCGTGAGATTGGCACGAGAAGCGGAACGATTCTAGAGCGGAGAGACATATGGCGAAGGAGAAATTCGAGCGCAGCAAGCCGCACGTGAACGTGGGGACGATCGGGCACATCGACCACGGCAAGACCACCTTGACCGCGGCGATCACCAAGGTGCTGGCCAAGACGAACCCGAAGGTGCAGTTCCGCGCGTTCGACACGATCGATAACGCGCCGGAAGAGCGCGAACGCGGCATCACGATTGCCGTGGCGCACGTCGAGTACGAGACGGCGAACCGCCACTACGCGCACATCGATTGCCCGGGTCATGCGGACTACATCAAGAACATGATCACGGGCGCAGCGCAGATGGACGGCGCGATTCTGGTTGTGGCGGCGACCGACGGGCCGATGCCGCAGACGCGGGAGCACATTCTGCTGGCGCGGCAGGTGGGCGTGCCGTACATCGTGGTGTTTTTGAACAAGTGCGACGTGGTCGAGGATCCCGAGCTGCTCGAACTGGTGGAGCTGGAAGTGCGGGAGCTGTTGAAGACGTATCAATTTCCGGGCGACACGGTGCCGGTGATTCGGGGCTCGGCGCTGAAGGCGCTGGAGGGCGACGCGAAGTGGGAGAAGACGATCTTGGATTTGATGGAAGCGGTGGACAAGAACGTGCCGTTGCCGCAGCGGGATGTGGACAAGCCGTTCGCGATGCCGATTGAAGATATTTTTTCGATTTCGGGCCGTGGCACTGTCGTGACCGGGCGAATCGAGCGCGGGAAAGTGAAAGTGGGAGAAGAAGTGGAAATCGTGGGTTTCCGACCGACGATGAAGAAGACGGTGACGGGCGTGGAGATGTTCCGCAAGCTTTTGGATGAAGGGATTGCGGGCGACAACGTGGGGTTGCTATTGCGCGGGACGGAAAAAGACGAAGTCGAGCGCGGGCAGGTGCTGGCGAAGCCGGGGTCGATCACGCCGCACACGAAGTTCAAGGCGGAAGCGTACGTGTTGACGAAGGAAGAAGGCGGGCGGCACACGCCGTTTTTCACGGGGTACCGTCCGCAGTTTTACTTTCGGACGACCGACGTGACGGGAGACGTGAAGCTGCCGACGGGAGTGGAGATGGTGATGCCGGGGGACAACGTGAGCGCGGAGATCACGTTGATTACGCCGGTGGCGCTGGAGAAGGGCTTGCGGTTCGCCATCCGCGAAGGCGGCCACACGGTCGGCGCCGGCGCCGTCAGCGAGATCATCGAGTAAACGACCATGCGCGAAATCATTACATTGCAGTGCGGCGAGTGCAAAAACCGGAACTACACGACCACGAAAAATAAGAAGAAACATCCGGACCGGCTCGAGACGAGCAAGTTTTGCAACACGTGCCGGAAACATACGGCGCACAAGGAAGTTAAATAGATCGGTTGGATCGTGGAATTCACTCTCCACTCTTCTGAAGAAAGGGCCGGGAGTGAATTTTCGAGCCTCTGGCTCGAAAATTAGGGGAGTAGGTTCAACGGTAGACCGCCGGTCTCCAAAACCGGATGTGGGGGTTCGAATCCCTCCTCCCCTGCCAGATTTTGCAGGGCGGGAGCTGACGGCAACATGGCACAGGCGGCCAAATTGAACAGGGAAGAGACAGGCGGCGAAGGCGCATCGTTCCAGATGCCGGGGTTTGTCGAGCGGCTTCTGGAATACCCGAAGCGGCTGCGGCAATTCCTGCACGAGGTGCGCAACGAAATGCGGCTGGTGAACTGGCCGTCGCGGCAGGATGTGTGGTCCACGACGATCGTGGTGATCGTCACCGTCACGTTTTTCGGGATTTATTTTCTGCTGACGGATTCGGTGCTGCAAAGGGCGGTGGGATGGCTGATTAGCTATGGAAAGTCACACTGAAGGAAACGCAATGTCGAAGCAGTGGTACATCGTCCACACCTACTCGGGATTCGAGAAAAAGGTGAAGGAGAGCCTCGAGGGCCGGGTGCAGGCCTTTGGACTCGCGGACAAAATCGGGCAGATCATCATCCCGACCGAATCGGTGGTGGAAGTGCGCGGCGGCAAAAAAGTGATTTCGCCACGCATGTGCTATCCGGGCTACGTGCTGGTCGAGATGGATATGGACGACTACACCTGGCACGTCGTGCGTTCCACGCCGCGCGTGACCGGATTTGTCGGCTCGGGGCAGACGCCTTCGCCCCTGAGTGAAGAAGAAGTACAGAACATCCTGAATCGCGCGACCACGACGGCGGAGAAGCCCAAGCCCAAGCTGTCGTTTGAGCGCGGCGAAAAAGTCCGCATCGGCGAAGGGCCGTTTGCGAATTTCACCGGCGTGGTCGAGGAAGTGAACTCCGACCGCAGCACGCTGAAAGTTTCGGTCACGATTTTCGGGCGCTCGACTCCGGTGGAGCTGGATTTCGCGCAGGTGGAGAAGGTGGCATAGAGAATTGCAATCGCGCCGGGCGAAGGAGAGAGATTCTTCGCTGCGCTCAGAATGGCGGGCTGACAAAAGTAGGGGAAAAAGAATGGCCAAGAAAGTTCAAGCAATGGTGAAGCTGCAATTGCCGGCGGCAAAAGCCACTCCGGCGCCCCCGGTGGGCACGGCGCTCGGCCCGCACGGCGTGAACATCATGGATTTTTGCAAGCAGTTCAACGGCAAAACGAACAAAGAGCCGGACGGCATGATCATTCCCGTGCTCGTCACGATCTATAGCGACCGCACGTTCACTTTCATCCTGAAAACTCCGCCGGCTTCCGAACTCTTGAAACGCGCCGCGGGCATCGTCAAGGGGTCGCCCGAGCCGAACCGCAACAAAGTGGCAAAAGTGACGCGCAAACAGGTGGTCGAAATCGCCAAGACCAAGCTGCCGGACCTCAACACGGCGAATCTTGAATCCGCTGTGCGCACCATCATGGGCACGGCGCGCAACATGGGCATCGAAGTCACGGAGTAGGAGAGAAGCAATGGCCCGGAGCACGAAAGAAGGCGGAAAGAATATCGACCGCGCGCGGAAGATGATCGAAGCGCGGCCGTACAAACTCGAAGAAGCTGCAGAGCTGCTGCGCAAGGCGCATTTCGTGAAATTCGACGAGACCGTCGAGTTGGTCTTGAACCTGGGCGTGGACCCCAAGCAATCGGACCAAATGGTGCGCGGCACCGTCGTGCTGCCCCACGGGCTCGGGAAATCGAAGCGCGTGCTCGTGATTGCCAGCGGCGAAAAAGTCCGCGAAGCGCAGGAAGCGGGCGCCGATTTCGTCGGCGGCGACGACATGGTCCAGAAAATCCAGGAAGGCTGGACGGATTTCGAGGCCGTCATCGCCACTCCCGACATGATGAAATCCGCCGGGCGGCTGGGCAAAGTGCTCGGCCCGCGCGGCTTGATGCCGAACCCGAAGACGGGCACGGTCACTTTCGAAATCGCGCGCGCCGTGAAGGAAATCAAGGCGGGCAAAGTGGAATTCCGGCTCGATAAAACCGGCCTGATCCATTCGCCCATCGGCAAGATCAGTTTTCCGGCAAAAAATCTGGCGGAAAACGCGCAGTCGCTGCTCGGCGCTGTGATCAAGGCAAAGCCCGCGGCGGCCAAAGGAAAGTTCATCAAGAAAATCACGCTGACCTCGACGATGGGTCCGGGCATTCCGATTGACCACGCGGAAGCCGATGCGGCCGTGGCGGTCGCGGCCTAAACAGGATTGGGCTAGGGAGAGTTTGGCATGAAGAAGAAATCCGAAAAGAAGACGCAGGCGGAAGAGCTTCGCGCACAATTGGCGACGGTTTCGACCGTCATCCTCTCGACGTTTCAAGGCATCACGGTCGAGCAGGACACCAAGCTGCGCCGCACGGTCGAAGCCGCCGGCGGCCACTACCAGGTGGTGAAAAACACCGTAGCCGAACGCGCCGCTGCCGGAACTCCGGCGGAGGGCTTGCTCAAGAATCTGAAAGGCACGAATTCAATCGCGTTCACCACGGCCGATCCTGTCGCGCTCGCCAAGATCCTGACGAAAGTGGCGAAGGATGTCCCGGCGTTCCAGTTCCGCGCCGGATGGGTCGAAGGCCGCGTGATTTCAATTCAGGAAATCGCGCAACTCGCGCAACTCCCGGGCAAAGATGAGCTGCTCAGCAAAATCATGTTCCTGATCAATGCTCCGGCGCAGCGAATTGCCACGGCGCTGGCAGCGCTGCCGCGAAATCTCGCAGTGGTCACAAGCGAAGCCGTGAAAGGCGGCAAATTCAGCGCGGGCAGCCCAGCGGCGCAAAGTGCTCCGGCCGAAACGGCCCCGGCGCCTGAAGCGGCCCAGTAGCCGCGGAGAAAAATTCGGATTTTTCAGCAATCGATTTTCTATCTCGGAGGAGGACACACAAAAGCAATGGCAAGCAAAGTGGAAACAATTCTCGATGAAATCAAGGGCCTGACTCTGCTCGAAGCTTCCGAACTCGTCAAGAAGATGGAAGAAGCCTTCGGCGTGTCAGCGGCGGCTGCCGCTCCCGTAATGGTTGCGGGCGGTGGAGCAGCCGCGGCCGGCGCAGCTCCGGCGGAGGAGAAGACGGAATTCGCCGTCGTTCTCACCGAAGTGGGCGCCAACAAGATCAACGTGATCAAAGCGGTCCGCGAAGTCACCAGCCTCGGCTTGAAAGAAGCCAAGGACCTGGTCGATGGCGCCCCCAAGACGGTGAAAGAGGGCGTCAACAAGGACGAGGCCGCCACAATCAAAAAGAAGTTCGAAGACGCCGGAGCCAAGGTCGAGATCAAGTAGTGGCAGCCCGCCAGGCTAATGCCCGGGTTGCAAGGGAATTCGCTTACGCGCGCTCCTTTGGAAACTGGAACCTCACAATACGTCCTTCCCGGACCGGCGGGGCGGGTGTTTCTCCGCGCTGCTGGTTCCGGCGTGATCCCGAAGGGAATGGTCCATGAGCAAGAGTAATGGAAATCACGCAAGCAGGGAGCGGGAACGCCTGGACTTCGCCAAAATCAGAACGACGGTCCAGATTCCCAACCTGATTGACGTTCAGAAGAAGTCGTATCAGCGCTTTTTGCAGATGGATTTGCTGCCGAGCGAGCGCGAAGACACGGGTCTGCAATCGGTGTTCACCTCTGTGTTTCCGATTCAGGATTTTCGCGGGCTTTCGCAGCTCGATTTTGTCGACTACGCCATCGGCAACTGGGAGTGCAAGTGCGGCCACCTCCGAGGCCTGCACCACTTGCGCGCCACCTGCCGGAATTGCGGCGCGTCGGTGGTCACCAACCCGTACAAGACCGGCGACGTGATCTGCGCCAAGTGCGGCACGTTCAACAAGAACACGCCCACGTTCTGCAATAAGTGCGGCGACCCGGTCACGCTGCAACTGAAGTACGACGTGAACGAATGCCAGGAGCGCGGCATGACCTACTCCGCGCCGCTCAAGGTCACGATCCGCCTCACCATTTACGACAAGGATCCCGACACCGGCGCCAAATCCATCCGCGATATCAAAGAGCAGGAAGTTTTCTTCGGCGATATTCCGCTGATGACCGAAAACGGCACGTTCATCATCAACGGCACCGAGCGCGTGATCGTCAGCCAGTTGCACCGGTCGCCCGGCGTGTTTTTCGAGACGGCCAATAACCGCAGCTACTTTTTGGGAAAAATCATTCCCTACCGCGGCTCGTGGGTCGAATTCGAATACGATACCAAAAACATTCTCTACGTGCGCATCGACCGCAAGCGCAAGTTCCTCGGCTCGATCTTCCTGCGCGCCCTGGGTATGAAGTCGAATGAAGAAATCCTGCGCACCTTCTATCAGGTGGAGCGCATTTCGCTGCGCGACAACGAACTTTTCTGGAATGTCTCCGAAGGCCTGATCGACCGCAAACTCTCGAAAGAAATCAAGCACGCCCGGTCGGAAGAAGTGATCGTCGGAGCGCACAAGCGCATCACCGAGCCGCTGTATAAGGAGCTGGTCAAAGCGCGCGTCAACCAGGCGGAAGTCGCCGTGGCGGATCTCGAAGGCGCCATCACCGTCAGCGAGCTGGTGAACCGCCAGACCGGCGAAGTGCTGCTCGAATCAAACAAGCCGCTCTCGCCCGAAATGTGGAGCTCGATCGCCGAAGCCGGCATCACCGAAGTCGATATCTGCTTCCCGGACCGCGACGAGGTGGGCGTGATCGTCAGCCGCACGCTCGACAAAGACACGATCCGCACTCCGAGAGAAGCGCTGATCGAAATTTACCGCAAGCTCCGCCCGGGCGATCCGCCCACGCTCGAGACCGCAACCGCGCTTTTCAACGGCATGTTTTTCGACGCCCGCAAGTACGATTTCAGCAAAGTCGGCCGGCTGAAATTCAATATCAAGCTGGGGCTCGAGACGCCGCTGGATAAGCGCACGCTCGATCCGGCCGATTTCGTGGCCGCCATCAAGTATCTGCTCAAGCTGCGGCGGAATATCGGCACGGTGGACGATATCGATCATCTGGGCAATCGCCGCGTCCGCGCCGTCGGCGAGCTGCTCGAAAACCAGTTCCGCATCGGCCTGGTCCGCATGGAGCGCGCCATCAAGGAAAAAATGTCCGTGTACCAGGAAATGTCCACGGCCATGCCGCACGATCTCGTGAACGCGAAGCCGGTGATGGCCGCGATCCGCGAATTTTTCGGCAGCTCGCAGCTTTCGCAGTTCATGGACCAGACCAACCCGCTCAGCGAAATCACGCACAAGCGGCGCCTTTCGGCTCTCGGCCCCGGCGGACTTTCGCGCGAACGCGCCGGATTCGAAGTGCGCGACGTTCACCCCACGCACTACGGCCGCATCTGCCCGATTGAAACGCCGGAAGGCCCGAACATCGGGCTGATCAGCTCGCTTTCCTGCTACGCGCGCATCAACGAATTCGGCTTCATCGAATCGCCCTACCGCAAGGTGAAAGGCGGGCGCGTGATCGACTTCGTGCAGGTGGTCAATTCCGGCGACAGCGAATTCAAAGCCGGCGAGCTGGCCGAGCGCGAAAAAGTGGAAGACACCAACGACGAGCTGAAGCGCCGCCGCGTGGTGGTCGAGCCGCACTGCTTCTATCTTTCGGCTTGGGAGGAAGACCGCTACGTCATCGCGCAGGCCAATGCTTCGCTCGATGAGCGCGGCAAAATCACCACCGAGCTCGTCAACTGCCGGCAGGCGGGCAACTTCGTCCTGAAGAGCCGCGAGGAAGTGGACTACATCGACGTGTCGCCGAAGCAGCTTGTTTCGGTGGCCGCGAGCTTGATTCCGTTCCTCGAAAACGACGACGCGAACCGCGCCTTGATGGGCTCGAACATGCAGCGCCAGGCGGTGCCGCTGATCCGCGGCGAAGCGCCGCTGGTGGGCACGGGCATGGAACGCGTCACCGCTCGCGATTCGGGCGCCGTCATCGTGTGCCGCCGTGACGGCGTCGTCGATCAAGTCGATTCCGAGCGCGTGATCGTGCGCGTCGAAAGCGACCAATCCGGCGTGCTCAGCCGCGAAGTCGGCTCGGACATTTACTTGCTCACGAAGTTCAAGCGCTCGAACCAGAACACCTGCATCAGCCAGAAGCCGCTGGTGCGCGCGGGCGATCGCGTCAAGCAAGGGCAAGTGCTGGCGGACGGCCCCTGCACCGACCGGGGCGAACTCGCGCTCGGCCGCAACGTGCTTGTCGCGTTCCTTCCCTGGCGCGGGTACAACTTCGAAGACGCCATCCTCGTCAGCGAAAAGCTCGTGGAAGAGGATTACTACACTTCGATCCACATCGAGGAATACGAAATCGAAGCCCGCGATACCAAGCTCGGCCCCGAGGAAATCACCCGCGACATTCCCAATATCAACGAGAGTTTCCTCCGGAACCTCGACGAGAGCGGCGTGATCCGCATCGGCGCCACCGTGAAGCCCGGCGACATTCTCGTCGGCAAAGTGACGCCCAAGGGCGAAACCACGCTCACGCCGGAAGAGAAGTTGCTTCGCGCCATCTTCGGCGAAAAGGCCGGCGACGTCCGCGACGCCTCGCTCTATTGCCCGCCCGGCATCGAAGGCACGATCGTCGACGTCAAGATTTTCTGCCGCAAGGGCGCGGAAAAAGACGAGCGCCACAAAGCCATTGAAGCCGCGCAGGTGGCCAAGCTCGAAAAGAACCTCGCCGATGAAATCCGCATTCTGACCGACGAGCGCCTGAAGCGCTTGAACGACCTCCTGGGCGGACAGGTGCTGCTCGCCGACTTGCACGACGAGCGCACCAATAAGCGCCTGCTCACGAAGGGCACCGAGCTCACCCGCGAGATTCTGGAAAAAATCACCACGCGGAATCTCAAGCGCCTGCGCCTCAACGACAAAGACCCGCTCCTCATCGAAAAGATCGACGAAATCGAGGAGATGACTTCGCGCCAGATCGACGTCCTGCGCAAAATCACCGACGAGCGCGTCTCCAAGCTCAAAAAGGGCGACGAGCTCCCGCCGGGCGTGATCAAGCTGGTCAAGACCTACATCGCCATGAAGCGCAAGCTTTCCGTCGGCGACAAAATGGCCGGCCGCCACGGCAATAAGGGCGTGATCGCGCGCATCGTTCCGAAAGAAGACATGCCCTACATGCCGGACGGCACGCCGGTGGAAATCGTCCTCAATCCGCTCGGCGTTCCTTCGCGCATGAACGTCGGCCAGATTCTCGAAACCCATCTTGGCTGGGCTTCGAAGCAACTCGGCGAGCGCATTGCAAAAGTGCTCGACGATACCGAAAGCCGCGCCGAAGCGGTCCGCAAGTGGTTCAAGGATGCGTTCGGGCCCACCTCGGTGTGGAAGGCTATCTCGGAGCTCAACGACGAAGAGTTGCTCGACCTCGCCCAGAGCTTCCGCGAGGGCGTACCCGTGGCCACGCCGGTGTTTGACGGCGCGCGCGAGACCGACATCCGCCACCTGCTGCAATTCACCGAACTGCCCGAGAGCGGCAAGATCACGCTCTACGACGGCATGACCGGCGACTCGTTCGCGCAAAACGTCACGGTCGGCTTCATCTACATGCTCAAGCTCTCGCACCTGGTGGACGACAAAATCCACGCGCGTTCGATCGGGCCGTATTCTCTCATCACCCAGCAACCGCTCGGCGGAAAAGCGCAGTTCGGCGGACAGCGCTTCGGCGAAATGGAGGTGTGGGCGCTCGAAGCCTACGGCGCCGCGCACATTCTCCAGGAATTGCTCACGGCGAAGTCCGACGACGTCTACGGCCGCGCCAAAATCTACGAAGCCATCGTGAAAGGCGAGCCGGGGATCGAGCCCGGCGTGCCTGAGTCGTTCAACGTCCTGGTGCGCGAGCTTCAGTCGCTGTGCCTCGACGTGGAATTGATGAAACGCCAGAAGCCGCAGCAGGAAAAAGCCGACGCGGCGGATTAGCGCGGTCCGGGGATTTTCCCGGGCCGCCACACAAGTTTGTACCGGTTTTTGGTCCGACACCGTCGGACAGGAGGAGTCGCCCTTGTACCGTTCGAGCCCGTATGATCGCGCCAGTCAGATCGCCGATTTCGATTCGATCCGCATCAGCCTGGCGAGTCCGGAAAAAATCCGCTCATGGTCGCACGGCGAAGTCACCAAGCCGGAGACGATCAACTACCGCACCTTCAAGCCGGAACGAGACGGCCTGTTCTGCGCCAAGATTTTCGGCCCCGTCACCGATTGGGAGTGCCTCTGCGGAAAATACAAGCGCATGAAGCATCGCGGCGTGATCTGCGATAAGTGCGGAGTGGAAGTCACGCTCAGCAAAGTCCGCCGCGAGCGTCTGGGCCATATCGAGCTGGCTTCGCCTTGCTCGCACGTGTGGTTCTTCAAAGGCCTGCCCAGTCGCATCGGCTACCTGCTCGATATCACCATGCGCGACCTCGAGCACATTCTCTATTTCGAAACGTTTGTCTGCGTCGATCCCGGCGAAGTGCCGGGCATCAAGCAGAAGGAAATTCTGCCCGAGGAAAAGTATCGCGAACTGCAAAAAGAATACGCCGGAAAATTCCAGGCCGCCATGGGCGCCGAAGCCATCAAAGAATTGCTGCGCCACGTGGATGTAGAAAAGCTCTCGGAAGAACTGCGCGAAAAAATGAAAATCGATCCGAGCCTTCAGAAGCGGATCAAGTACGCCAAGCGCCTGAAAGTGCTCGAAGCCTTCCGCAAAAGCGGCAATAAGCCCGAGTGGATGATTCTCGACGTGATTCCTGTCCTTCCGCCGGAGCTGCGCCCGCTCGTCCCGCTCGACGGCGGCCGCTTCGCTACATCCGATTTGAACGACCTCTATCGGCGCGTCATCAACCGCAACAACCGGCTCAAGAAGCTGATGGAGCTGCACGCCCCCGACGTGATCGTGCGCAACGAAAAGCGCATGTTGCAGGAAGCCGTCGATGCGCTGTTCGATAACGGTCGCCGCGGCCGCGTCTTGCGCGGCACCAACAACCGTCCGCTCAAATCGCTTTCCGATACGCTCAAGGGCAAGCAGGGCCGCTTCCGCCAGAACCTGCTCGGCAAGCGCGTGGACTACTCGGGCCGTTCCGTCATTGTGGTGGGCCCGGAGCTGAAGCTCCACCAGTGTGGCTTGCCGAAGAAAATGGCGCTCGAACTTTTCAAGCCCTTCATCTATCACCGGCTCGAAGCTGCGGGCCATTGCACCACGATCAAGCAGGCAAAGGAGCTTGTCGAAGCGCAGGAATCGATCGTGTGGGACATTCTCGAAGACGTCATTCGCGAGCACCCGGTGCTTCTGAACCGCGCTCCCACGCTGCATCGCCTCGGCATCCAGGCGTTCGAGCCCACGCTCGTCGAAGGAAAAGCCATTCGCATCCATCCGCTCGTCTGCACGGCGTTCAACGCGGACTTCGACGGCGACCAGATGGCCGTGCACATTCCGCTTTCGCCGGAAGCGCAGGTGGAAGCCTCGGTCCTGATGCTCAGCTCACACAATATCCTTTCGCCGGCCAATGGCTATCCGCTCGCCGTGCCGACGCAGGATATGGTCCTCGGCATCTACTACATGACGAAGGCCAAGCCGCAGGCCAAGGGGGAAGGCCGTGCCTTCGGTTCCAACGATGAAGTCATCATGGCGCTCGAAGCCGGCGAAGTGGAGCTTCTCACTCCGATTCGCCTGCGCTACTCGGGAGAAGTGATCGACCTCACGAACGCTTACGACGATCAAGACGTTTCGCACACCGAGCCGATCCAGCTCTCGAAGCAGTTCCTGCATACCACCGTCGGCCGCGTGATCTTCAATGACCACCTACCTTCGGACATGCCCTACATCAACGGCTTGCTCAAGAAGAAGGGCGTGCAGGCGCTGGTGCAGTATTGCTATCTGCGGTTCGGCCTCGAAAAGACCGTCCTCGCGCTCGACAAACTGAAAGAGCTCGGCTTCCTCTACGCCACCAAGGCCGGCGTTTCCATCGGCATCAGCGACATGGTCATCCCCAGCGTGAAAGTCAAGCTGGTGGACGCGGCCGAGCACGAAGTGGTGAAAGTGCAGCAGCAATATCTCGATGGCGCCATCACCAACGGCGAGCGCTACAACAAAGTGATCGCCATCTGGTCCGACGTCACCGAAAAAGTCGCCGAGGAAATGTTCAAGGTGCTCGAAGAGCAGGACAAGCAGGGCGTGATCAACCCGATTTACGTCATGGCCGATTCGGGAGCCCGCGGTTCCAAGCAGCAGATCCGCCAGCTTTCCGGAATGCGTGGATTGATGGCTAAGCCTTCGGGCGAAGTGATCGAAACTCCCATCACGTCGAATTTCCGCGAAGGCTTGAGCGTGCTGCACTACTTCATTTCCACGCACGGCGCCCGCAAGGGTCTCGCCGATACGGCGCTCAAGACCGCTGATTCCGGCTACCTCACGCGCCGCCTGGTGGACGTTGCCCAGGACGTGATCATCAACGAATTCGACTGCGGCACCGCCGACGGAATTTACGTCGAACCGATTCTTGAAGCCGGCGTCGAAGTCGAGCCGCTGCGCGACCGCGTCGTGGGCCGCGTCTCGCTCGAAAAGATCAAAGACTACGAAGGCAACGTCATCGTCGAAATCAATCAGGAAATCACCGAAGAGCTGGCCAACGCGATTCAGGCTGCCGGCATCGAGCGCGTGAAAATCCGCTCGGTGCTCACTTGCGAGTCACGGCGCGGCGTTTGCGCCCGCTGCTACGGCCGCAATTTGGCCACCGGACGCTTCGTCGAGATGGGCGAAGCGGTCGGCGTGATCGCGGCGCAATCGATCGGCGAGCCCGGCACTCAGCTCACCATGCGCACGTTCCACATCGGCGGCACGGCCACGCGCGTCACCGAACAATCCAAAGTCGAGGCGCGCAACAACGGCTTCGTGAAATTCATCGACCTGAAAGTCGTCGAAGGCCGCGGCAAGACCATCGTGGCCATGAACCGTTCGGGCCTCATTGCGGTCGTGGACGAAAAGGGCCGCGAGAAGGAACGCCACCACGTCGTTTACGGCGCGCGTCTCCGCGTCGAAGACGGCCAGCCGGTCACGCTCGGCCAGACCATGGTCGAGTGGGACCCGTACACTTTCTCGATCCTCACCGAAACCGCCGGCACGGTCCAATTCAAGGATCTGCAGGCCGGCGTCACCATTGAAGAGCAGGTGGACGAAGTCACCGGGCTTTCGCAACTCGTCGTCACTCTGCCGCCCGGCGATGAAAAGCACCAGCCCGCCATCCAGATTCGCGGAGCAGGCGGCCGCATCAAGAAATACCTGATGCCTTCGCGCGCCCACTTGATGGTGGCCGATGGCGACGACGTGCAGCCCGGCGACGTCCTCGCGAAAATCCCGCGCGAGACCACCAAGACCAAAGACATCACCGGCGGCCTCCCGCGCGTCGTCGAGCTGTTCGAAACGCGCAAGCCGAAAGATCCCGCGGTCATCAGCGAAATCGACGGCGTAGTGAAGTACGGCGAAATCGCCAAGGGCCTGCGCAAAATTTACGTCGAAAGCGAAGACGGAAAAACCACCAAGGAATATTCCGTCCCGCGCGGCGTTCACATCAACGTGCAGGAAGGTGAGCACGTGCGCGCCGGCGAGCCGTTGATCGACGGCCCGCTCAACCCGCACGACATTCTCGCCGTCCTCGGCGAAAAGTACACGCAGGCCTACCTGGTGAACTCGATCCAGGAGGTCTACCGCCTCCAGGGCGTCAACATCAACGACAAGCACATCGAGACGATCGTCCGCCAGATGATGCGCTGGGTGAAAGTGGAAGACGTGGGCGACACTCCGTTCCTCCTCGAAGAGCAGGTGGACAAGTTCCGCTTCCGCGCCGAAAACGACCACGTCATCCGCGAGGGCGGACGTCCGGCGACCGGCCGGCCGTTGCTCCTCGGCATCACCAAGGCGTCGCTCTCGACCGATTCCTTCATCTCCGCGGCGAGCTTCCAGGAGACCACCCGCGTTCTTACCGAAGCGGCCATCTCCGGCAAGGTTGACTACCTCCGCGGCCTGAAGGAAAACGTCATCATGGGCCGCCTGATTCCGGCGGGCACGGGCCTCGAGCGCTACCGCAATATCCAGCTCCTCACCGAATTGCCTCCGCCGCAAGAAGGCGAAGCCGGTATCGGAGCGGGATTGCCGGCGGGCCCCGATCTGTCGCCCGAAGAAGCCGCGGCGCTCGATTTCCTGCGTAAGGATACCGACGCCGTCGCCGAGAGCTGATCCTGCAACTGAATCTACTTGCCAAAAAGGGCGCCCCAAGAGGGCGCCCTTTTTTTGTGGCACAGCCACTCCTGGCTGTGCGCTTCTGACGGTGTCTTTTTTTGTAGGGGCATCCGCCGCAATTCTGGCGGACCGTGCCCGCTTCCATGCAACCCGGCTAAATCATTCTGCCTTTAAAATTTGCGCCTCCGCCAAAGCGCCGGAGGCGCGGCACAATTTAGCCCAGGCCTTCCGGCCTGGGTCGTCGATGCGATTGCGTCAAGAGCCCCGTAGGGGCGGCACTACGCGAGCCGCTGTTGAGCAACATGGAAATCCGCGCCGCTTTCTTTCCCCGCGGGCCTCATCCCCTCGCTAAAATTTAAATGGGAAACTCTTGCCTTCACGAGGCCCTCGTGAACGCGCCCCGGAGCCGCGTACCCAATGCCGGATGAACTGACGCCAAAGCCGCGAGAAAAGGTCACTCTCGAATGGGAGCGGCTCGAGCGGGCCGAGCAGGCGATCTGGCGCAATAGCCTGCTGCTGCTTCTCGCCCTGGCCGTGGGTCTCGCGCTCGCGTCCTGGGAGGCGAGAGGAATCGGCGTCGCTCACTCGATGGCTCTGCCGGTCGGCCTGGTTGTCCTGGTCGCGCTCTTCGGCGTCTATGTCTGGAAAAAGAAACGCGAGCTCGGCGACCTCCGCGCCTTGCTGCGCGACCTTCACGAAGCCGCCGTCTCGCCCCCCACCGAAGCTCAATTTGAAAAGCTGCTGCAAATCGTTTCGCGATCGCAGCACGGCTACCGCGAATTGATCGATAGCCTGGATCACGCCGTTTTCACTCTCTCACCCGAAGGCGAGGTGCGCGTCGCCAATCGCTGCATGGCCCAGGCCCTCGGCGTTTCCATCCCCGAGCTCATCGGGCATCCCCTCGACGAATTCATCAGTGACCCGGACCGGAGCGCGGCGCAAGGGGCGCTCGCGCTCCTTGCGGAGCGAGGAAATTGGGCGGGACGCCTCGCCGCTCGAATGAGAAAAAACGGCGAACTTCGTTATTTCGAATGCCGTATCCAGGCGGTTCAGGCGGAAGGGCGGTTGTCAGCCGTTAGCGGCTGGGCCCGCGACGTCACCGCGCTCCACGAATCCGAGATCCGTTTCCAGGAGCTGTTCGAATCGCTGCGGGAAGGAATCTTCTTCACCACGCCCGAGGGCGAAATCCTCGACGCCAACCCCGCGCTCATCCGCATGCTCGCATTCCAGACGAAAGAAGAATTGCTGGCGCATAATTTCCGCGAATTCTACGTCGACCCTTCGCAGCGCGATGCGATTGTGCGCGAAATCCGTGATACAGGCGCAGCCCAGGACCGCGAGATCGAACTTCGCCGCAAAGACGGCGCCCACATTCAATGTCTCGCATCCGGATTCGCCATCCACGACTCTTCCGGGCATCTCCTCCGCCTGCAAGGGACGCTCGTGGACGTCACCGAGCGGTCGGAAATCAAGCAACGCCTCCATGCCGAGCAGGAATTCGTCCGCCGCTTGATCGACAGCTTTCCAGACATGATCGCCGTGCTGGATCTGGAGGGCCGCTTCACTTACGTCAGCCCGCGCGTCCAGAGCGTGCTGGGTTTCACACCGGATCAAATCGTCGGCGAGAGGATCGGTGTTCGGGCGCATCCTGACGATAAGGCCCGCATCGAGGAAATTTTTTCTAAGGTGCTCAGCGGGCAAGTCCCGTCCGCGCAGGCGGAATACCGCACGCGGCATGAGGACGGCTCTTGGCGGATGCTGCGTGCGAGCGCCGGGCCGCTCTTCGATGCATCCGGCAAAATCAGCGGTGTGGTCGCTTCGGCTCGCGACGTCACCGAATCCCTTCAAGCGGAACACCAGCACGCGCAAAAAGAAAAATTTGCCGCGATGGGGCAAATGATGGCCGGCGCGGCCCATGAGCTCAACAATCCGCTCACGGCGATTCTCGGCGTCAGCGACCTGCTGCGCGAGCGCGCCGCGGACGACTCCACGCGCCGCCAAACGGAGATCATCCTGCAACAGGCCCGCCGTGCCGCCGGCATCGTCCAAAACCTCCTGGCCTTCTCGCGGCCTCCGGCACAAGGACGCAGCAAAATTCGGCTCGGCGATATCGTCCAGCGGGCGCTGGCCTTGCACCGGCCGTCGCTTGAGCAAAAGAAAATCGCCGTCGAGCTCGATTGCCCCGAAGGTCTTCCGCCCACGGAAGGCGATCCAAAATTGCTCGCGCAAGTTTTTTCGAACATCATCGCCAACGCCGAACAGGCCATCTCGAGCGGCCGCGCCCAGGGCACTCTGAAAATCCAGCTCTCGGCATCCAACGGAAACGTGAGCGCCGCATTCACCGACGACGGCCCGGGAATTCCTCCCGAGATCGCAGCCAAAATTTTCGATCCCTTTTTCACCACCAAGCGCCCCGGCGGCGGCTCCGGCCTCGGCCTCACGATCTGCCTCGCCGTCACGAAGGAGCACGGCGGCACGATCGAAGTGAAATCATCTCCCGGCGCCGGCGCCACGTTTCGTGTGGTGCTGCCCATTCCCGTGGAAGCCGGCTCGGCAAGACTCGCGGCCGCAGCCGGATCGTCGTCGAATAACGCCGCGCTGCACGGCCACTCCGTGCTCGTGGTGGACGATGAGGACAGCATCCGTGAGATTGTCCACGAAGGGCTTTCGGCGCGCGGCATGAAAGTGGAAGGCGCGGCGAGCTCGGAAGAAGCGCTCGCTCATCTTTCGACGGCGACCTACGACGTGGTGCTCTGCGACTTCAACTTGCCCGGGCTGAAAGGCGCCGAGCTCTTCGAACAGTTGCGCGCGCGAACCAATGGCTCCCTGCCGCGCTTCGTCTTCATGACCGGCGATCTGCTCGATCCTTCCGTGATTACCTCCTTTGATGAAAAAGGCGCTCACGTGCTGCAAAAGCCGTTTCACGTGGCCGCGCTTGCCAAGCTGCTCGCGGATTTGCTTCAGCCTCAGCCGGCGAAGGCTTGATTCAATCGGCTTTCGGGCGCGATCTATTGCTTCGCGGCGGTGGAAGAACCGGCGTCATCGACGCCGAAATCCCAAACGTAAAGGCTCATCCCCCCCTGGCCCTGAACGTCCTCGGCGAACGCATATTCGCCGGGCGGAAGCGGCTGCCCGAGCGTAAAGCGATAAACGCCGCGAGCCACCTCCCAGCGCTGAAGCAACAGCTCGTCACGTTTTTCAGCGTCGCGCTTGAACAGCGTGTCGAGATTCTCGACCAGGCGGTCGTCGCGGCGGACCTTGAGGTGAATGAGGACGATTTCCGGTTCGCGCGCGTCTGCCGTGCGCATGTAGAATTCGGGCTGCGCATTGCCCAGCCGCATTTTCGCGCGCGTGCCGGGAAGCGTAATCGTGTGGCGCGAAGGAACCACCGGGACAGGCACCAGCACTTGTTCCAACACGCGGCCCTTGCTGAGTTTCGACCCGGCCAGCGCCTGCGAGAGCGGCAGCACGGTTTTCCCGTTGTAAACGAACATCCCCTCGCCTGGCGGCAGGAACACTCCCGGCGCGGCCTCGAGGCTTGCGTCCACGTCGAGCGGCATCTCCGCTTTGCGCGCCGCGTCGGTGGCGTGGGCGTTTTCGAGCACCGCAGCATCCCGCTTGGCTTCCTCCGCTTCCAATTTGTGAGTCGCGTCCCAATCGACCAATGCCGCCGGCATCTCTTCCCACTGCCCGCTGTCGGGGCTGTAATAACGGATTCGATCGCCTTCCACGCGGTATTCGCGCACAAGCTGGAAGCGGCCATCCTTCAGGATCAGCTTTTTGCCGCGCGGCAGTTCCGGCGCTGCGGAGGAAGCGGGCGCCTGGGCGGGCTGGGATTGTTCGGGGAGAATAGAAATCGACGAAGCAGGGGATGAATCCCCCTCAGCAGCGGCGGGCGTGAGCGATGGAAGAAACGCGAGGATCGCCGCGCTTAGAAAAACCGCCACGGCATAGGACACGGCATGGGAAACGACCGAGGGGGGGAAACTCAGTGCTCGCAGCGCGGATGGAGAACGCTGAGGATCATCAGGTCCGAGTTCGTGAACAGCCACTTCTCGGCTCCCGCGCCGGCTGCTTCGGCCGCGCGCACGAGCCTCCCGATGTGCTTGTTCTGAGCTAGGGCGTGCAGGTGGTCGAGACAAATTCCCGTAAGGTTCGCCACTTCGTCCTCGGTGAACAACTTCTGGCTTGATCTCACTCTGACCATCGGCTCCGCCTCTATTCAATTTCGATGCAGGCTCGAGGTTAGCTGCTGCATCGAGGCTGAGCAATAGTGCTTCCGTTCTATCACGGCAAAACGAACTGAGCATGAAATTATGTAAGTCTATTTGAATCATGGTATTACAAACACATTCTTCCCCGCTCGTTCTGATGCCGCAGTTCGCACCTCTGCGGTTTGTGGGAAAGAAATTCCGCCGCACAGAATTCTTCTGCAAATTTTCGGAGGCGTGAACGCAGCGCCATACGCATGCGTACGGCAAGCAGAGGTCCTGTCTTTCATCGCAGGCGTCATCTTCATGGCGCGGCTCCGCCGGCTTTCTCGAATGCATTCGCCAACTGCAACACGCGCCCTTCGCTGAAGTGTGGGCCGAAGATTTGCATCCCCACGGGCAAGCCCGCTTTTGTCTTGCCGCAGGGCACGGAGATTCCTGGCACACCGGCAAGCGATCCCGTCACCGTGTAGATGTCCGCGAGATACATCTGCAGGGGGTCGGAAGTTTTTTCGCCCAGGCGGAACGCCGGTGTGGGCGCCGTGGGAGTGATGATGGCGTCTGCTTTCTGGAACGCGTCCGCGAAATCGCGCGCGATAAGCGACCGCACCTTTTGCGCCCGCAAATAGTAAGCGTCGTAGTAGCCGGCGGAGAGAGCGTAAGTGCCGAGCATGATCCGGCGCTTCACCTCCGGCCCGAATCCCCTTTCGCGGGTTTTGCGGTACATTTCGATGAGCGTGGCGCCTTCGACGCGCGGGCCGTAGCGCACGCCGTCGTAGCGGGCGAGGTTGGAGCTGGCTTCGGCAGTCGCGACGATGTAGTAGGTCGCGATCGCGTAGTCGGTGTGAGGCATTTGCAGCGGGATGCGCCGGCACCCGAGCCGCTCCAGCAGGGCGATGCCCGCTTCCACTTTCTCCTTCACCTCCGGATCGAGCCCGTCGCCGAAATAGTCCACCGGAACGCCGATCCGCAGGCCCGCAATCGGCTT
Organism: Candidatus Sulfotelmatobacter sp.; assembly: GCA_035624115.1. Taxonomy (GTDB): domain Bacteria; phylum Acidobacteriota; class Terriglobia; order Acidiferrales; family UBA7541; genus Palsa-295. The sequence continues at coordinate 73,328 of DASPSD010000085.1, forward strand.
ATCCAGTTCGTCGCCATAAGCCGGCACCGGGACAGCCGCGGACGTGGAATCGTTGGGATCGTGCCCGGCAATGACGCTCATCACCGATGCCGCATCAGCCACGTTGGCCGCAAATGGCCCGATTCGGTCCAGCGACGACGCGAAGGCGATTAGCCCGTACCTTGATACGCGCCCGTATGTCGGCATCATGCCGGTGATGCCACAACAAGCGCCGGGTTGGCGGATCGAGCCTCCCGTGTCGGTCCCCAGCGAAGCGACGGCCAATCCGGCTGCAACCGCAGCGGCCGACCCGCCGCTCGAGCCACCCGGGACACGATCCAGTGCAATCGGATTCCGTACGGGACCGTATGCTGAGTTTTCTGTGGAGCTTCCCATGGCAAATTCGTCGCAATTTGTCTTGCCGAGTACCACAGCGCCCGCATTCTCCAGGCGCTCTACCGCTGTGGCGTCGTAAGGCGGGATGTAATTCTCAAGAGTCTTCGACCCGCAGGTGGTGCGAACCCCGCGAGTGCTGATGACGTCCTTGACAGCGATGGGGACGCCCGCGAGTGGTGGCAAACTTTCGCCGCGAGCGAGCGCAGCGTCAATTCGATCCGCTTGTGCGTAGGCACGTTCGGGAGAAAGCGCGAGATAAGCATTCAGCTCGGGGTTGCGACTCTCGATCCGAGCGTAAAATTCCTTGGCCAATTCGCGCGCGGAAATCTTTTTCGCGAGCAGGGCGGAGTGTACGCCGGCGATGGTCCAGTTCGTTGCCGTGCTCATTTCTCGATCACCTTAGGCACGCGGAAAAACGGCTTTGCGGAATCGGCGGCCTGGGCGAGGACGGCGTCCGCCACGTCGCAGGGCCGGAGAACGTCGTCGCGAATTTCCGGGTGAGCGTCGCCGGGCGTCGCGAACAGGACTTGCGACATCGGCTCGACATGCGAGATGTCGATTTCCTGGAGCTTCCCGACGTAAGACACGATTTCGTCAAGCTGGCCGCGATAGAGCTCCACCTCCTCGGGCGTGAGCTCTAGGTAGGCGAGTTCGGCCACGCGCAGCACATCTTCGCGGCTGATTTTCACCCCGCGTCTCTCCTCGTTTGTGTCTTCCGGCTTTCGGGAGCATCCCATCTTAGATGGGGTGCAAAATGGCTGCAAGTGGATGCCCGGGGTTACGGCTCCTCGCCCGTGCCTAAGAAGGCCGGACGCGGTATGATCCACCGGCTGAGAGGCCGAACTCAAGATCCCGACGGAGGTGTGCTTTGCGAATTCGCTGGGTAGCCATACTGGCATTGATGCTGGCGGGCGTGGTGGTGCCGTGCCGCGCACAGGATCGCGTGACGATTCTTTACGACGCGTTCGGAGAATCGAAGGAGCTGACGAAGGACTGGGGCTTTTCGGCGCTGGTCGAGCACAACGGCATGCGGATTTTGTTCGACACGGGGAATAACGCCGCGATCTTCGAGCACAATGTGAAGGCGCTGGGTGTGGACCTCACAAAGCTCGATTTTGTGGTGATCTCGCACCGGCACGCGGACCACGCGACCGGGCTGCGCTACGTGCTGAAGGTGAATCCAAATGTCACGGTGTATGTTCCCGCCGATGGCTCAAACGGATTCGCTGGAGCGCCGATTCCGCAAGCGTTTCTACGGCGAGATGAAAGCCTGCCGGCAAAGATGCAGTATTTCGCAGGAAAGGAACCGGACCATTTCACCTTCGGCAAGCTCTATGACACGGGAAATTTCAAGCTGGTGAGCGACGCTACGACGGAAGTTTCGCCCGGCGTTTTCCTGGTGCGCACTGTCTCGCAGAAAAAAGGGACGCTCGAGCTGCCCGAATTGACGCTGGCGATCAAGCGGCCGAACGGATTGCTGATCGTGGACGGATGCTCGCACGCCGGGATCGAAGCGGTGCTGGACGCGGCCCATGCGGTGGACCCGAGGACGGAAATCGTGTTCGGGGGACTCCACCTGGTGACCACGCCGGTGGAGGAAATCGACGCGCTGGCTGAGAGTCTGCAGACGAAATACAAAGTGCAGCGCATCGCTCCCGGTCATTGCACCGGCGAGCCCGCGTTCGCGCGCTTGCGGAAAGCGTACGGCGACAATTACCTGTACGCGGGCCTCGGCACGAGCGTTGCAGTGGTCTGGTGAGGCGCGCAACGCGGGGAGGCGGCCATGCTCGAAACGGTGCTGAAGCGGTTTGAAGAGCCGGATGAAGTGCGCACATTTGAAAAAGGGAAATTCGAAATCGTGCACATCGGCGGCATGACCATCGGCCGCGCGACTTACCAGCCGGGATGGAAGTGGTCGGTGCACGTGGGGCCGAGCGTGGGCGCGGCGCTCTGCAATGTGGAGCACGTGGGATTGGTGCTCTCCGGTTGCGCCACCGCCGCAATGGAAGACGGCACGGTGAAAGAGCTGCGCCCGGGCGTGCTGTTTTACATCCCGCCGGGGCCGCCGGGCCACGATAGCTGGGTGGTGGGAGACACGCCGTACGTGTCGCTACATTTCCTCGGCGCGCACCACTACGCGAACAAATAGCAATCCGGCCGCCGATCACACCTTCGGCAGTGCTTCAGTGCCGCGTAAACTGCGGCCACGCTTCGAACAAGTTCGTTGCATTCACCGAACCAAGTCCGGTTGCGAGATCGTAGCCGACGGTGGCCGGATATGCCGGCCTGTTTTTGGAATCGGACGTCGAAAGCTCGCCGATCAGGGTCGAAGTGGCTCCATGGCAATCGTAGAAATGGCCATCGGGGTTTTGCCCGCAAGGAATATCGATGTCGCCGAGCGTGACATCGTTGAACACGCAAAATGAGGCCGGCAGTTTTCCGCTCGTTTGGCTGGCATTGCAGAGGAAAGCATCCGGCCGGAAGAACTGCTGCGCGGCGAGGGGGTAAAGAACGAAGTTGGCGTCGCCCTGCTTGCCGAATCGCTGCTCGATCAGCCCCAAAATCCCGGCCATCGCCGGCGAGGAGAACGACGTGCCGCCCGCGCCGAGAAAAATGGCATCGTTCTCGGCCGTGCAAGTGGTGCCACCCTGGCTCGTATCGGACAGGCACAGCGGGTAGAAGCTGTTCCAAACGCCGTTGCTTGCGAAGAGAGAGAGGTCGGGCTGATCGCGGAGCCCGTCATTCGGCACGCCCGGCACGCCGAATTGGAACGGCGGCTTTGGATTGCCCCGGCAAGTGCCGCTCACGACGCCCGGTATGGAGGGCGTGCCCGTAAAGCAGGTGCTCGGCCCGCCGCTGCCGGCGACATCGATGAGAAAGAACTCCTGGCCCAGCGTGGAATTGCAAAAGCCGTTGGCTCCGAAAGATTGAGTGAAGCTGCCGTTGACGGGATCGGTGTAGATCAGCCGGCTCGTGCATCCATCGTTCCACGGAATCTCAGGGATATAAGAGAGAGCGGAAGCGAGCGTGACGGGATTGTTCGTCAAGCTCCAGTAGTTTGTGACCGGAATGCCATTCGCATCGGAGTTGTACTGGGCCATGAAATCGGTCCCGCCGACGTCCACAGCAAAGGCGGACGCGGTATTATCGCCGCTGTTGATTCCGAGGATGGCATAGTTCGTGGGCTCCACGGGGGCGCACTCATCGGCGCCCGTATCTCCCTGGGCGATGAAGAAGGTCACGCCTTCGATGGTTGCCAGCTCCGCTTCAAAGTTTTCGAGCGCAATTTCGGCCTGGCCGGTAATGGTCTCGCAGAGCCCGTAGCTGTCGGAGATGATATCCGGAGGGGAGGTCTCGAGAAGATTGAGGATGGCGAGGTCAAGGCCCGAGGTCGTGTTGGTGGGGGCGCACGCGGAAAGCTCGACATTGGCGTCGGGAGCGGTGGAGCTGGCCCATTCCACGTCGAGAGCGGCTTCCCCCTCATCTCCGTTCGCGCCCGGGTTCTCACAATCTGGATAAACCTGCTTGAAGTTGCCCCGCTTGAAACCGGTCAAGCCGAAGTTCTGGCGGAAAGTCGACCAGTCTTCAGGATGGGCAAGATTGGTGTCCTCGACCGTGGCGATTGTGACGCCTTTGCCGGTGATGCCGCGGTTCCAGAGCGGGAGCAAATTATAAATCGTCGCGAAATCGTAGGGTGCAACGACGAAGAAAGTAAGACCCTGAAAGGGAACCGTGAAGCGAGGATTCCAGCGGCCGGTGGTGCGATCGTAGCTGATGGGGCGGGGCTGCGTGACGCGCGGACGGGCGAAGAAATCGTGCAGCGGCACTCCCTCCACGGCGGGGGCGAGCGCCGCCGGAATCTGCGGATCGCGCATGTTGGCCAGGTGCTTTTCTCCGTTGGGGAGGACCAGGTTGTGAATCTCGGTGTGAAACGTTTCGCGGATTTGTTTCGCCGTCCCGCTGAAGTCCACCACGAGCCCGCTCTTATACGTTCGGTTGACCGTGAAACCGTGAGAGACCAGCCACTGTTGGATGGTGCCTAGATCCTCGCGGCTCATGCCAAATTGCGCGCCGATCTCCTCGGGAGTGAGCCAGTGATGAAATTCGGGAGAAGCCGGGTTGTGCATGGCTTCGATCTCTTTCTGAAGCCGGGCTTCGGTTTCGGGGTCGCGCTTCAGCAGGAGCAGCATCTGCTCGAAGCGAGCGTCATCGGCCACCGCGCCGCGGTCGTTTTCGGCGCGAAACGCGGCGGGAGGAGTATTGCCGCCGAGAGCGACGAGCCGGGATTCGTCGATCTGGGAGGTGATCAAACGCTTCGATTCCTGAGCCATCGCGGAGTCGGCACAGATGACGGCAAAAAGCAGACACCAAAGGCCAATCGAGAACAAACGCATGTAGAGCCTCCCACACTTCGCCACGATCGGCGGCGAGCCTTGAAGTAGACTTCTGGGGACGGGGCCTTATCCTAGCGCCGAAACGGGATTTTCAGGAAGTTGTTTATTCAAAAGAGAGCAGCCCGGCACAGGACGGATTGGACTCACAAAGGCCGGCCCGCTCATCGTATGCCGGCGAATGACATGTTCTGGCGATGCCACCCCGCCCTATTTGCTGAACCGACACATCCGATTTCAAATCAACCCCTCCCCTCGTACACTGGATGCTGGCCTCCGGCAGGCGCCGGAAATCAAACCGGACGGATGGAAAAACAATGATTCAGGCAATTCGAAATACAGCTTTGTCGATTGCTCTCTTCTTGTGTTTCGCCGGCGTCGGGCCGCAGGGGATGCCAGCCGGGCCGAAGCCGGTGGTTGTCACCATTATCGGCGCGGACGGCCGGCCGGTAGGGACAGCCACGCTGAGCGAAGCGCCTCACGGGGTGAAAATTACGCTCGACATCAAGAGCCTCCCGCCGGGCGCGCACCTTCTCCATATTCACCAGTTTCCTCGCTGCGAACCGCCCGATTTCAAGTCCGCCGGGGCGCATTTCGATCCGACCGGAATGGGCCATGGCGAGCATGGTCCTGCGGCGCTGCCTGCCGGCGACATTCCGAATTTTGTGCTGAATGTGAATCCGGATGGCACCGCCCACGTCACCACGGTCGCGCCCAACGTGACCCTCGGCAATGACATGTATTCCGTGCTCAACAACGGCGGATCGTCGATCGTGATTCACGCGGTGGCGGACAAAGTGACCGCTGCTGCCCCGCCGCGAATCGCTTGCGGAGTGATTGCCCGAGCGGAGTAGGCGGCAACATCCTGTCAAACCAGTAGAATCCTGCCAGCAGGGCTCGGTCGCGCCTCGCACGATGGCGTGCGATTGCTATGTGCCGGCCGGGCACGGTCCGCCAGACTTCTGGCGGATGCCCCTACCGGACCAATACCGCGCCTACTTTGCTTCGGCGGGCGTGGCGGTGCCGGGGCCGTCGCCGACGATTTCGAGCACGGCTTCGGTGTCCTTCGCGCCGTCGTAGTGGATTTGCTTTCCGAAGTGCGTCACGAACGTGCCCGCGGGCATCGGCACGGTCGAGTCGGGATCGAATTTCGGGCCCGTTCCCACCCACCACGTGCCCGATAGCACGGTGATGAACCGGTCGTTCGGATGGAAGTGCGGGCGGCTGAAGTGGCCGGGCGTCCATTTCACCAGCACGATGTACAGGCCCGGCTTTGACGGGTCGCCCTGCACCACCGCCATCTTCGCGCCGATGGGATCGTCCTTCCACTGAATTTGATCCGGCAGTTTGTACGCTAGGACTTTGGGGTCGAGGTCCGTCGATTTTGCGGACACAAGCGTTGCGGCGACGCCAGCGAAGAGCGCGACAAGCGGCGCCCAAGACCAAAAACTGCAGTGGAAAATCGTTGCGATGCGCATGCGTTCCTCCCGAGAGAGCTTTGCTGGGGAGTGTAGCACCGGCGCGGAGCAAAAAGCAGGGTCGCACCTCCGGCGCTCGGCGCGCATTTGGACCACGGACCCAGGCCTTCCGGCCTGGGCTAAATTCTGTCGCGCCTCCGGCGCTGGATTTCCCGTACTTCACCCGCTTGCGAACCAGAATCAACCAACGCCGTAGGCGTGGAAGATGCTAGCCCAGCGCGGAAGCGCTGGGAATCCGGCCCAAGTTACGCGAGAGCGCCGTAGACGCGGCACACCGCACGCAAAAGACCTGAGCTTCGTTGAGCGAGTCAATGTCTATCGCCGCCGGCGGAGGAACGGGGTGTGCGCGTTATCGAATTCGCGCGACGGGCCCGGGCCGGGGCGCCCGGCGAGAACTTTCACTTCGCGCACGAGCGCACCGCCCCACGCCTGGTTCACGCGCGTGCGGAACTCGCGCTGCATGCCTTCGATCTGGTTTTGCCAAGGCGCTGTGTCGGCGGCAATTGCGAGAGTGCCGCCTTCGCAACGCACAGGGTGCGTGTGCGCCGCCAGCGGCCGGCCTACGATCGCGGGCCATGCGGACGTGAGCCACGCGAGCGCGGCTTCTGACCGTTCGATCCGCCGCAGCGCGCGTCCTAGAAGTTCTCCCGCTCGTTCCATGAGGGACCAGATTCTAGCATCGCGCGCCGCAGAAAAGACGGAGCCGCAGCCAAAAAAATTTCCCGCGAAATGTGGATTTGTGGATTTCCGCGCGATGGCCTGCGACGAGTGGTCACCCGGCGCACAATGAAAATTGGCCGCTAGAACCGGATAGTCCGCAGGCGGCGAAACCCGCACAATTCTCGCTGGAGGAACACAAATGATTCCGATTCGAGTGGCAGCAATTCCCACCGGCCTTGCAGAAAAAGTCCGCGAGACGATGCAGGACCCCCATTATGGATTTCCCGCGTATCGAGGGAAAGCCTCGGGAGACGCTCCTTGCCGGCACTGCCTCTGCATGATCGCGGCGGGCGAAGAACAGATCTTGTTCACCCATGATGCGTTCGAAGGCGTTGAAACTCTTCCGCTGCCGGGGCCGGTTTACGTTCACGCCAAGGATTGCGAGCGATACCCGGAAGACGGCGGGTTCCCGGCCATGCTGCGAGAAAGCCCCCGCACGCTGAATGCGTACGCGCGCGGACGCAAGCTCGTGGCGCAGGAGTATGCGCAGGGCGAGGAAATCGAACGAGCGATCGCGCGCCTCTTTGCCCGCACTGATGTGGATTACATTCACGTCCGCAGCACGACGGCGGGCTGCTACACGTTCCGAATCGAGCGTGCCGTGGCGCCTGCCCGGGAAGCGCGCGCCTGAATCGGCCGGACCAATCACCTCAAATAAGCGCTTGACATCGAGAAGCGTTCGTTGTATTTAACCTCTAGGTTAAATACGGGATGACCTCCGACAGCCTCAGCTCGACCTTCTCCGCCCTGGCCGATCCTACCCGCCGCGCCATTCTTGCCAGGCTGGTGTCCGGCGAAGCGTCGGTGACGGAAATCGCCGAGCCCTTCGAAATGAGCTTACCGGCGATTTCGAAGCACCTGAAAGTGCTCGAGCGCGCGGGGCTGATCGCGCGCGGCCGAGAAGCCCAGTGGCGGCCCTGCCGCCTGGAAGCCGGCCCGCTCAAGGAAGTGGCAGACTGGACTGAGGAGTACCGCCGATTCTTCGAAGAGAGCTTCGACCGCCTGGACGATTACTTGGAGAAACTGAAAAAGGAGCAAGCCCGGAAGAAAAAAAAGACGCAATTGAGCTCGCGGAGGGAGGGAAACAATGGCTGAGACGAACGCAAGGGCCGGCGCCGCGGCAACGGCCAGCGAAACGGATTACCTAATCCAGCGCGTTTTCGACGCCCCGCGCGACCTGGTGTTTCGCGCCTGGACCGAACCGAAGCACTTGGCCCAGTGGTGGGGCCCGCGCGGCTTCACCACCACGATTGAAAAAATGGACGTGCGCCCCGGCGGCGGCTATCGCATCACGATGCACGGGCCCGACGGAGACGTGTATCCGATGACGGGCAGCTTCCGGGAAATCACGCGGCCCGCCCGGCTGGTGATGACCATGGACTGCGCTGAGCACCCCGATTGGTGGCACGACATGATAAAGCCCGGCCGCGCGAAAGACGAGCGCAATCCCGCGGGAGAAATCGTGACCACGGTCACTTTCGAAGAACGCGGCGGAAAAACGGAAGTCACTGTGCGCATGCGTTTCTCGTCCTCCGAGATCCGCCACTCGATGGTCAAGCACGGCATGCACGATGGATGGTCGCAGAGCTTCGACAAGCTGGCAGAGCTGCTCGCGGCGATGTGACGCGAGCGAAGGAGCGAGAAATGGCAGAGAAGGGAACAGCCACGGCAGAAAAAATATCCAGCCGGGAAATCGTCCTCACTCGCATTTTCGATGCGCCCCGCGAACTTGTCTGGAATGCCTGGACCGACCCGAAGCAGGTGGCCCGCTGGTGGGGCCCGCGCGGCTTCACCACCACGATTCACGAAATGGACTTGCGGCCCGGCGGCCGCTGGCGCCAGACGATGCATGGGCCCGACGGCGCCGCCTATCCCTGCGAGTTCGTCTTCAGCGAAGTCGTGAGTCCGAAGCGAATCGTTTACTCCATGAAGGGCGGCAAAAAGGGCGGGCGCACGATCGAGTGCGAGACCACCTGGACATTCGAAGCGCTTGACGGCAAGACCAAGCTCACCTTGCGCATGGTGTTCGCTTCGGCTTCGGATGCTGAATTCGCCATCAAAACGCACGGGGCGATCGAGGGCGGCGAGCAGACGCTCGCCCGGCTGGGAGAGTACTTGGCGGATTGGCGCACAGGGAACCAGAGGAGAGATCGATGACACTTGCCGAAGGAACGGCTCCAACTTCGAAGGGGATGCTGTGGACGGGGCGCATTCTCAGCGGGCTAGTCGCCGCGTTCATGCTATTTAATGGAGGGATCGCGGTGACGCGCCCGGCCTTTGCGCGCGAGGGATTTGCTCACCTGGGCTATCCGGATAGCGCCGCCCTGGGCGTGGCGATCGCGCTGGTTGCGTCCGCCGTGATCTACGCCATTCCTCGCACGTCGATTCTTGGCGCGGTTCTGCTGACCGGCTACCTCGGTGGCGCGACCGCCTCGCATGTGCGCATCGGCGAGCCGTTCTATTTTCCGCTCGCGGTCGCCGTGCTGGCCTGGGTGGGAATTTACCTGCGCGAGGCGCGCCTGCGCGCGCTGATTCCGCTGCGGAGCAAGGGCTTTTGAGGCTTTCTGGCTCTGTTGAGTTCCCGGCTTTTGAAGCGCTGCCGGAGGCAGCGCTTCTTTGGAGTGCGGCTTGTCCCGAGCGCAGTCGAGGGGCGGCTTGACGCCGCTTTTTGACCGTGAACCCGTGCTAGAAGCCAATCAATCGAACCGAGGCTTGCCTCGGTCGGCACAATTGACGCGCCTGGATGCTCGGATTTCAACAGAGCCAGAAATTGTCAACCTCCGGCCGGCAGAGCAGTTGGCAAACGCTGTTGTCGTACCGAAAACAAAGCGGAAGCAAGCTTCCGCACTCCAAAATTCTCGCAGGCGACGCTGTGAAAAAGGGGAAGACGATGGCAGCAACGGGCGGCACGGCGGGGAAACCGGCAGCGGAAGCGAATTTCACGCGCGAATTGAATGCGCCGCGCGAGCTGGCCTGGGACGCGTGGACCGATCCGAAGCACGTGGCGCAATGGTTCGGCCCGCATGGCTTCACCAATCCTGTGTGCGAATGGGATGCCCGGCCGGGCGGCGCGATCCGCATTCACATGCGCGCGCCCGACGGCTCGATGTGTCCTTTGATGAAGGGCGAATTCCGCGAAGTGGTGCGGCCCGAGCGGCTGCGGTACACCAGTTGGGTGGTGGACGACGCGGGCGAACTGCTGTTCGAGGTGGACAACCTTATTACCTTCGCCGAGCGCGCCGGGAAAACAATCCTCACCGTGCTCGCCAAAGTGACGCAGGCAAGCCCGCGCGCCGTGCCCTTCCTCTCCGGCATGGAAACGGGCTGGAGCCAGGGGCTCGAGCGCCTCGCTGGCTACGTTTCCAAGATCCGAGCGAATCAATCTCCCGGCGCCGCCCCACGAGTGGGTTGAAGTCATCTCATAAATGCCGAATTGCAACGCCGCTGGGAACTTCAGGGGCTGAAGCCCTGCAAAATCGGTCCTACTAATGTCGCGGTTGAAACCGCGACCTACAAAGCGGATTTATGAGATGGCTTGTTCTCAGGGTAGCTCGAACTCTGCTAGATTGTGGGCGACACTGAGGAGGCCATCATGGCGAAGGAAATTCCTGCGAACTATGCGGACTTGTTCAAGAAAACGGCGTTTGCGAATTTGGGGACGTTGATGCCCGACGGCAGCCCGCAGGTGACGCCGGTGTGGATCGATTTCGACGGGAAGTATGTTCTCTTCAATTCGGCGCGCGGGCGCATGAAAGACAAAAACATCCGCCGCGACCCGCGCGTGGCGCTCGCCATCCAGGATCCCGAGAATCCCTACCGGTATCTGGAAGTCCGCGGGAAAGTGGTCGAAGTGACGGAAAAGGGCGCGGACGAGCACATCAACAAGCTCGCCAAAAAGTATCTGGGGAAAGATGTCTATCCTTACCGGCAGGCGGGCGAAGTGCGCGTGCTGTACAAGGTCGAGCCGGAGCATTTCAGCACGATGGGATAGGCTGCTACTCCCGCAATCTCAAGGGCCTGTCAGCAATTCTTTGACGTCGTAATTTGTAAGCCGGCCTGCTTCATCCAATGTGAAGCGGATCTGGACGTCGGTCCGCACGATTTCGAGTCCAGTGGAGCGATCCGGAATCAGCGCGACGACGGTCCTCTCCAGCGATTTCCCCTTGTCGAATTTCTCCACGTACGTGTGAGCAATCCCCACCCGGTTGAGATAAGCCTCTATCTCCGCGCGGGTCATTCCGGTATGGATGTCTCGATGGAGCTGGTCTTCAAGCTCTGCAGCGGGCGAGTGGCGGCGATAGGCGCGATCGTGGACGAGCACGACCGCCCCAACGAGAAGGAGAAGCACACCCGAGAGAATGAGCTGCCTTCGGACCATTTCTACCCGGCGCTTGTCGCGGCGGCGCCCTCGAGGCCGAGCGCGGGCGCGACCGAACGCATCGCTTCGATGCAGAATGAAATGTGGTCATCGAGCGACACGCCGAGCTCGGTCGCGCCGTTGTACACATCCTCGCGCGAGACACCGCGCGCGAAGGCTTTGTCCTTCAGCTTTTTCTTCACCGACGCGGTTTCGACTTCATGAATGCTCTTCGAAGGCTTGATGAGCGCGCAGGCGGTAAGAAACCCGGCAAGCTCATCGCAGGCGAATAACGCGCGGTCCAGCGGCTGCGTGCGCGCGACGCCGGAATAATTGGCGTGGCTCAGAATCGCGTTGATCAATTCCTCGGGATAGCCGCGTTCCCGCAAGATGAGAGACCCCGAGTAGGGATGTTCCTGGGTGGGGTGGTGCGCGTCATTGGGCCACCGCTCGTAATCGAAATCGTGGAGCAGCGCAGCGAGGCCCCAGAGTTCCTCGTCGCCGCCGAGTTTGCGGGCATAGGCCCGGACGCAGGCTTCGACGGCGAGAGCATGTTTCCGCAGCGATTCGCTCTGGGTGAACTCGCAAAGCAAAGCCCAGGCGTCGTCCCGATTCGGCATTTGGTCTCCCTCGTGCATAGCAGTCGACTAGGGTAGCAGATGCGGCGGGGAAATTAGAGATTCCTCGCCCAGCCGGGCCGAAGTGCAGCAGGACAATTTGACCGCCGCGCCGCTGCCCACGGCCGGGTACAAAAGACTCACCGCAAAGGGGATGCGCATGTTGGGGGGCCGCAAAACAGCAAGGCCAGCCAAGGCGTTTGACTCGCAATCAACGCAGATTGCAGACCGCGAGCGCAGATTCCGCGCGATGCGGCTATCCTCCGCCACGCGAAATCTGTCTTGAAATGACACTCCGTGTCTCGGGATGACCGCCGAGAAGTGTAAGGCGAAACTTTTGAGAACCGCTTCGCAGAAGTTTTTTTCGCTTCAACCGATTGAATTGCAAAGAGCTTTTAGGGGAGGCTAAGATGCAAGGCGCCGGAGAAACGAAAAAGGACTTGACAAGAAATGGCACCCTGTGGACAATCGCTCCCGCGCCAGTTCCTGCCTTCCCCAGTAATCGACATTCCTCCCCTTCGCATCGCCGGAATAGTCTGCGAGGAGATCCGGTGGCAGAAAAAGATGGCTCTACAGCCAGTATGGAATTGGACCGCGAAGTGATCCGTTGTCAGGTATGCGGGCTCGTGCAGTACCGCACGCGAACGGGTAACTGCCGTCGCTGCTTGCGTTTGCTGCCCCCGAAGGTGACGTTCGTGATTCCCACCCCGTCGCCTCAGGACTTGCCGGGGGACGATCGCCAACTGTTCGAAAACTGGCCGAATCGCGAAACCGTCGAGAACATCGGCCAGCGCATCCGCCAGCTCCGCGAGTCCCGCGGCATGACGCAGAGCCAGCTTCAGGCGCGCTCCCGCGTCTCACGTTCCTATCTCTCGCGCATCGAAAGCGGCCAGATGACTCCCAGCTTGGGCACGCTCGAAAAGATTGCCGAGGCCCTCGGAGTCGGCCTGAACCGCTTCTTCGTGCCGGAATCGAATGGCGAGACCGTTCTCGAGGATCCGTTCATCCAGGGGCTCCGCCCGTATTTGCGGCAGCTCGATTGGGCGCAATGGCAGGGAATTCTGAAGCGGTTACAGGCCATCAGCGAACATGTGAGCACCAATCACGTGCGCCCTTTACCGACCCACCCGGCTGAGCGCATTCCCCACGCGCTCCCTCGACGTCAACAGCCGGGTATTCCGGGGCATGCGGCGCTGATACACCGATAGTTGCTTTTTGAGACGCGCCAGCGCGCAGGCTGGCTAGCTTTGAGACGGCCCGGCCCCTGCAGCCAGCGGGCGGCTGGGCCGTCTTCGTTTTCCGGTTCAATTACGTGGATCAACTTATCGGCTGCCGGGTGCTTTGTGGGTCGGCTGCATTCAACACAGAGGGCACAGAGAAAACCTGAGGTCGCAGAGGAAGCCCCACCATTTCAATCAGGGCTTGGCTCTTATTTAGTTGAGCGCTGCCTAGCAAGACTTTTGGAGTGCGGAAGCTTGCTTCCGCTTTGTTTTCATTGCAAAGGGAGCTGAACCCATCAGCGCAAGAGATCCCGATAGAGCCGGCCGGGCTTACTGAACCTCCTTCTTTCCCACGCGCACCAGCTCGATATCGACGCCGCCCGATTTCCTGGTCAGGGCCACCACTCGCTCGCCATTTCCGTGGTCGGCGGTGTCGGTGACGAAGGATACATCCGCATCGCTCGAGGCCTTCGTGTGGCCGATGTGGACGACCGAGCCGTGATCCTCCCGGTGGTAAGCAGGCCCGAGTTTTTGCGCGTACCAATCGCTGACTTTGCCGAGGTCGTCCGGCGTGGTGTATTTTTCCGTGGCGATTGCTATGCCTGGACCGGTCGGGGGCTCGAGATCCACGTTGGCGGTTTCATCCGTCACCGCCTGCGCGCCGGGATAGACCGGCAAGCCGGTCGAATGTTTTTCATCGGACTGCACGCGGATGGCGCCGGCCGGAGTTTCAATCTCCAGCGTGTTTCTCTTCTCATCCACGTTGAAGTGGCGGATGAAAACGCTGGCGAATAAGAACCCAAACAGCACCGTGGCCACAAACCCGGCCCCGATGATCGCCAGTATCCACATCACGGCATTTTTGGGCCTTGGCGGCGGTGGAGGCATCGGCGCGCTCGACATAACTCACCTCTAGAATGTGCTTGATGATGATACGCCAGCGGTTGCCGAAATGTTTCCCAGTAGGACAGGCCTCCCGGCCTGTCCTCCGACGAACTGTGCAGCAGATGGTGCCGTGTGGTTGCCCGCCCTCAGCGTGAGGATTCCACGGTTGGCGCGGCAGGCTTCATCAATAGAAAACCACTTTCACATCCGGCCGCTTCTCAAGATGTACCGAATCAATGAATCTCACCTGCCGCTCGTCATAAGTCAGGATGAGCGAATGCGTCCGCGTCCCCTCGCCGAAAAAGCGCACGCCGCGCAGCAGGTTCCCGCCGGTCACTCCGGTGCAGGCAAAAATGATTTTCTTTCCCGGGGCCAGGTCTTCGGTGTCGTAGACGCGCTTGGCATCCTTGATGCCCATTTGCGCAATCCGCTCGTGGTGCTCGGGCTTCGCCACGACCAGCCGCGCCAGAATCTGCCCGTTCAAGCAGCGCAGCGCCGCTGCCGTCAGCACGCCTTCCGGCGCGCCTCCCGTCCCCATCACGGCGTGCACTCCCGTCCCGATCACGGCGGCGCTGATGCCCGCGGAAAGGTCGCCATCCGAGATCAACCGGATTCGCGCGCCCGCGGCCCGGATATCAGCGATGAGCTTTTCATGCCGCGGCCGGTCGAGAACGATTACAACCAGATCCTCCACGTCGCGCGAGAGCCGCTTGGCGATGGCCTTCAGGTTGTCTGCCGGAGGAGCGTCGAGCTCGACCGCTCCTTTGCACGACGGGCCCACGATGATTTTTTCCATATACAGGTCGGGCGCGTGAAGCAGCCCGCCGCGCTCGCTGGCCGCGAGCACCGTAATCGCGTTCGGTTCGCCGGTCGCGCAGAGGTTCGTGCCTTCCAGCGGATCAACGGCAATATCCACCTGGGGATATTTGTGGCTGTGATCGTGATGCGCGGCGCCCACTTTTTCGCCGATGAAGAGCATCGGCGCTTCGTCGCGCTCGCCTTCGCCGATCACGATCGTGCCGTCCATATTGACGCTGTCCATCTCCTTGCGCATGGCCGCGACGGCCACGTCGTCGGACTTGTGGCGGTCGCCCAGGCCCATGGTGCGCGCGGAAGCGATCGCCGCGCTTTCAACGACGCGCAAAAATTCCAGGCTGAGTTCTTTTTCCATCGCATCTCCTCGGTGGAAGGGGTCTTCCCGGGCGGGGGCCGCGCCCCCGGGGGCGGCTATCATAGCGAAACGAAGCCAGCCAGGGAAGCGCAGCCAACGAGACCTTTGGAGTGCGGGAGCTTGCTCCCGCTTTGTTTTCAGAGTCGGCAAAGCGCGCGCAGGAATAGCTGAGTCGTTTTGCTGTGGAACGGCACCGCAACTGTGGATTGCTTCAGCGCACGGATTCACAGGCTGTGAGAGGAGTGAGGGTTCTTAGGGGGTCGGAGCTTTAGCTCCGACATAAGCCTTGATTTCTCATCAGGGGTTTTAACCCCTGAGGCCCGCGCGTGGCTCCTGGCGCCAACGATTCGATAGGCTTGGCTCAGATTTTCTCCACCGACTGGAAACTCAGCGTCACTTCCCACATCGCGCAGGCGGAAGCGGGGACGTCTTCGAGCGACAGCACGCGAATGCCCTTCAGCCGGTATTTCCCGATAAACGCTCCGCCGTCTTCGTTGTAAAGGTCCAGCTCCGCGGATTCGATGACGGTCTTCTTATCCTGTGCTTCCATGAGCGGGCTAAGGCTGCTTTTTCTCTCGTCGCCAATCCAAAGTTCGCCTGCGCCAAACCTGATTTCACCCGCGCCCGCCCGGCCGGACACGAGAATCTTTGGAAGCGTGGTCCATTGAATTTGCCCTTTCTTTGCTGTGCTCGGTCCGTCGGCCGGCGACTGGCCGCCGGCTAACTTCTTGATTGCAATGCGTGGCGCGGCCCTCACTGCCTCCACTTGGAGCCAGCCTTGATACCTTGAGTCATGCACGAGATTTATGACAGGCTGCCCGCCGATTACGAGACGCATATAGCTGTAGCCATACCCATCCGCGCGCGCCCCCGCCGCCGCAATCCCCAGCCCACTCACCGCCGCCGCGATCATCCACGCAGCCACCCAAATCCAATGAGGCAGCCGCCCGCTGCCATCTTTGCCGCCCATTCGCCTATCCATAGTGGTTCTCCAGGCCCGATTTTCCTCAATTTTCGCACGGTTTCGCACAGAAGCCGGAGGCGGCGACGCGACCGCTGCCGTGAAAGCCACTCGCACCCCCGCCTCGCCTCCGATTTCGAATTTCTTGAAGCGCCAGCCGCGAGACCTTTGGAGTGCGGGAGCTCGCTCCCGCTTTGTTTTCAATGTGACGAAACGCCTGCCGAAACGACTCCGCTTTGAAATCGAGAAATCAAGGTAGCGGCTGAATCTTGGCGTTCACCAGGAAGGGATCGTCGAACTCGGTCATCTCGCCGGGCTTCCGTCCGGGCGCAGGCTGAAGCCGCGCCGAAAGCGGCTTGTGCCATTTCACCGCCAGGCTTGCCACGTCGCCCATGATGCGAGCGAGCTGCTCCACCGTCACGTCCCCGGGCAGCGGAATCGTGTCGAGCCCCGTACCGCACACGGCGGAATAGGAAAGCAGCGCATCCATCGTCAGGCGGCCTTCGCTCCAGCGCCGCGCAAGGACCGCATCCTCGAGCACCGGCAGCATCAGGCCGGAGTATCCTGCGTGCGTCACCGGAATTTCCTTCAGCGCGCGCGTGATGAGCGCCGCGACCGTCAGCGTTCCGCTCGCTCCGACCGGCTCGCCGTAAAATTTCTCGATCGCGCCGCCAATCGAGACGTCCCCGTGCGGCGCGGGCGATAGATCGATGCCGCCATATTTCCAGCCGTCCACGCCATCAAATTCCCGCGCGATTTTTTCGATTGCCTGCGCGTGCCCCCCGAGCAATTCACGCACCCGCGCCTCCGCCGCTTCGACTGTCCTCACGCTCGTCAGCGCCTCGCCGACCACGTTTGCCGATTGCAACGCAATCGCGAATTGCTTCCCCTCGCCCGCAAAATACGACCCCGGATAAAACGGCGTCCCGGAAGGAACCAGCGCTGCGCCGGTGAAATTAAACGTCGCCAGGCCGTGCGGCGAATTCGCCTCCATATACTTGATCGCTTCAGCGGCGGCTCGGATGGCCTTCCAGTGGATGCCGTCTTCGCCGGCGATCGAAACGCTCGCCTCGAGATTTTTTGTGTGCGAGAGAATTTTGGCGAGCAGCTCAGCCTCGGCGGGGTCGTCGGAATCTTTCGACATCGCGGGGCCGATGGCGGCGTCGAAATTTTCCTTGCCGGCGAGCGCATCGTATTCCTCAAGAAACGCCGTGGCTTGATCTGCCGTCAGCCCCTTGGTGTATTCCGGAAACGGCTGCATCGTGATGCGAATGCTCTGCACTTCGTAGCCGGCCTTTTCGAAAGGCGCTTTGGCCTTGCGGAGAAATACGAGCGTATCGGCGATTTGAGACTTGTATTGCGCGCGATCGAGCCGGATGAACGCAGTCACCGCGCGGATTTTGGGTTTTTCCGCGCCCGCCTGCGCCGCTATTGACGCAACAGCCGCAAAAACCAAGAGCACAGGCAGGAGTGCCTGTGCCACAAAAACCACCCGCCTGAATGGAAGTTTCCTAGGCACGCTGCCTCCGCTTCTCACATCCTGGCTATTGCACTGCGCCGGCCCGTTGCATCTGTAGGGGCACGGCATGCCGTGCCCGCGCCGCCAATTTCCGAACCGTATGCTATTTGCGCCGCGTCGCCCCTGAGACCTTTGGAGTGCGGGAGCTTGTTTACACTGAGCGCAGCGAATGTGCTCCCGCTTTGTTTTCAATGTTGGCACAAGGTATGCCAAGCAGAGGATTGCGACCTGCGGCCGCATGCGCCGCCTCACACGAACGCCGAAATTCCCGTAATCCTCTCGCCGATGATGAGCTGATGGATATCGTGCGTGCCCTCGTAGGTGTACACCGACTCCAGATTGTTCATGTGCCGCATGATGGGATAGTCGTCCACGATCCCGTTCGCGCCCAGAATTTCGCGCGCGCGGCCGGCCACTTCGCGCGCCATCCAGATATTGTTCATCTACAGCATCGAAATGTGCGAGGGATGGACGCGCCCCTGGTCTTTCAAGCGGCCCACCTGGAGCGCGAGAAATTGCGCCTTGGTGATCTCGGTGATCATCCAGGCCAGTTTTTGCTGCACGAGCTGGTGAGAAGCAATCGGGCGATTCTCGAATTGTTTCCGCTCTTTCGCATACCGCAGTGCACAGTCATAGCAGGCCATCGCCGCGCCGATGCCGCCCCAGCCGATGCCGTAGCGCGCCTGATTCAGGCAGGAAAGCGGACCCTTGAGGCCTTCGACACCGGGAAGAACATTCGCCGCGGGAATTTTGCAATCGGTCATCGCCAGCCCCGACGTAATCGAAGCCCGCAGCGAATGTTTTCCGTGGACGTCCCACGCCTTGAACCCCGGCGTGCCTTTTTCCACCAGGTAGCCGCGAATTTTATCGTCCTCGCTTTTGGCCCATATGAGCGACACGTCGGCGATGGATCCGTTGGTAATCCACATTTTTTCGCCGTTGAGGATGATGCAATCGCCTTTTTTCACCGCCCGCGTCAGCATTCCGCCCGGGTTCGAGCCGAATTGCGGCTCGGTAAGGCCGAAGCAGCCGATCGCTTTCGCCTGTTGCAGCAGCGGCAGCCATTTGTCCTTCTGCGCGTCCGAGCCAAACGCGTGAATCGGGTACATCACCAGCGCCGACTGCACCGAAACAAAGCTGCGCAGCCCCGAATCGCCCCGTTCGAGCTCTTGCGTCACGAGCCCGTATTCCACGTTCGACATCTCCGCGCACCCGTAGCCTTTCAGGTTCGCCCCGAAAAACCCGAGCTCGGCCATCTGCGGCACAAGCTGTAAGGGAGCTTTCCCATCGCGGTTGCACTGCTCGATGATGGGCAGCACCTCGTCGTCCACAAACTGCCGCGCCGTCTGCCGCGCCAGTTTTTCTTCGTCGCTCAGCAGGGAATCGAAGTCGAGAAAATCGACTCCGGAAAATGAAGGCATGGAAACTCTCCTTATCGTCGCTGTCATGGCATGAACCCCATTGCATGGTCGATTCGAGCCATTCTATCGGAAAGCGCGAGCGGTGCGTAAGCGGATCGAGCGGCGACTAGTGTGGCCCGCTTATTTGCTAGGCCATTGACTCCGAGTCCGCCCTTGGCTATTGGACATTGCCGCTGCGGCGGCTTGCTGCTAATGTTGAGGGTGAGATCTTTCAATGGCCAAGAAGAAGTCACAATTTGACAAGGACGTACAGCAAGCCGCCAGGATAATCCTGGAGCAACTCGACACTCTCCCGTTGGAATTGGCTCGAGAGAAGCGCCAAGAACTTCACCGCATGGCCCTCAAGGCTTCCCGCGCCGCAAAGAACGGAAGACGTTCACGACTTCAGCGAAGCGGGGCGATTCGTCCTTCAAGCCGATCCCGCGCAAAAACTGCATAAGTTCTTTCTCGTCTCCGAATTCATAAATTTTCCGCAGATCGTTTTCCATCTTTCTGAGTTCGGCCTTCGTGTGCTTCCGTTCCGGATGCCTCTCCCTTTCTTTGGCATCTCTGATTTCCCGCTCGTCCGGCATGTGGGAATCATACGGGAAATGTGCAATCATCGCTCGCTTTCGTCGAACGAAACTGGATTCGCAGAGGTAAAATGGGCGCAATCGCTCCGAATTTATTCACCACAGCGGGGCGCGTGGCCGCGCTAGCGCTGATTTGCACGTCTTTGAGTGTGCCCGCCGCGCGCGGCCAGACCATCAGCGTGGACACGACTGCCGGCCACGAAGCCAACACATTCCAGCCGCTCTACGCCCTCGGCACCACCGTCGATCGCATCCCGAGCAACGCCACCGACACATTCTTCAAGCCCGAAACTCTCGCGCAAATTCTCTCGGCCGGCTGGGGCGCGGTCAGCTACCGCCAGAACACCGAGCTTTTCGTTCAGGCGTGGCACTGGAATCCCAAGGGCGCCTGGAGCGACCCTGCCGGCCGCGGCTATTTCACCGGCGATTCGACGCCCGCGGAAATGATCCTTCATTCCTACGGCTACGATTTGCCGCATCGCGGCTTCACCCACAATCAGGGCACGGAGGACACGGGCTTCTCGCGCCTCGACGACGGCGACCTCAACACCTACTGGAAAAGCAATCCATATCTCACGAAGGCTTTCACGGGCGAAGACGACTCGGGCCATCCTCAGTGGGTCGTGATTGACCTCGGCGCGAAAACGCCGGTCAACGCGATCCGCATCGCCTGGGCGGACCCATACGCGCGCACCTATCGCGTTCAATTCTGGCGCGGCGAAGATGCCATGGACGATCCCGGCAACGGCGAGTGGAAAGATTTTCAGTCGGGCGAGGTCAAAAAAGGCGAGGGCGGGACGCGCACCCTTCGCCTCGCTTCGTCGCTGGTGCAAGCCCGCTTCGTGCGCATTCTGATGACCGAGTCATCCAACACCTGCGATACGCACGGCGCGAGCGACCGCCGCAATTGCGTCGGCTACGCCATCAAAGAGCTTTATCTCGGCACCGAGAACGGCCACGGCGAGTTCAAGGATTTGCTGCACCATTCGCCCGACCAGCAACAAACAGCCACCTATTGCTCTTCAGTCGATCCCTGGCATGAGCCGTCGAATCTCCTGCTCGCTCCGGATCGCATGGAGTCGGGCGACCAGCCCGGCTTCGACCTTTTCTTCACCAGCGGCATCACGCGCGGATTGCCCGCGATGATTCCCGTCGCCATGCTCTACGGCACGCCCGAAGATTCCGCCGCCGAAATCGCCTACATCGAAAAGCGCGGCTATCCAATTTCTTACGTCGAGATGGGCGAAGAGGCCGACGGCCAGTACATGCTGCCGGAAGATTACGCCGCGCTGTATCTCCAATGGGCCACGGCTCTCCATCGCGTGGATCCAGCGCTAAAATTAGGTGGGCCGGTCTTCGAAGGCGTCGATGAAGACATCCAAGCCTGGCGCGATCCGCGCGGCCGAACTTCCTGGTTCGGCCGGTTCCTCGACTACTTGAAGGCGCACGACCGGATAGCCGATCTCGCGTTCATGTCGTTCGAGCACTATCCCTACGACGGCTGCGAAACTCCCTGGCCGAAGCTTTACGACGAGCCGCGGCTCATCACCCACATCATGCAGGTTTGGCGCGATGACGGCTTGCCGCCGGGAATTCCCATGTTCGATACCGAGACGAATTGCCACGGCGGCGAAGCGTCCGTGGACGTCTTCGGCGCGCTCTGGCTCGCCGATTCTTTTGCCGGGTTTCTCTCCGCCGGCGGCAAAGCGACTTACTACTACCACGCGCTTCCGTATTCTCCGGCACACTCGAATTGCAAGAATAGCTGGGGCACCTACCACATGTTCATGGTGGACAAGAATTGCGAAATCCGGTCGAAGACTTCGCAATTTTTCGCCGCGCAAATGATCACGCAGGAGTGGGCGCAACCCGGGATGGGCAACCATCGGCTCTATCGAGCTTCGAGCGACATCCGCGATTCGGCCGGCCACGTCCTCGTCACCGCTTACGCGCTTCTGCGTCCCGATGGTCAATGGTCCGTGATGGCCGTGAATAAGGACTACGACAACGCACACACCGTGCGCGTAGTTTTTCATGGTGCCAACGCACATTCTGATGCGTGGTTCACAGGCTCCGTAGCCATGATTACTTTTGGCAAAGAACAGTACCAATGGCACTCAGCAGCCAAAAACGGCTACGCCGACCCCGATGGCCCCGCCGCAACCTCCACAGTCCCGGGCAGCCCGGAAGCGACCTACACTTTGCCTCCCGCTTCGCTCACCGTCCTGCGCGGCAAAATCGCTCCGAACTCAACTCCCTGACCCGGCCCACAAAAAAGTCCACCGCACTTGACGCTTGCGTTCCTCACCGCACTCTGCCACGTTGCCAGCGGAGACATCTAAATTGAGTCCGAGTGATCTAGTAAATGCAGTTCGTCAGGGCACGGCTTTTTACCCTGAGCACAGCCGAAGGGCGGCCGTGCCGCAGAGCGCCCCATACCCTCAACGGTTTGTCGTAGGGGCACGGCATGCCGTGCCCGCGCCGCCAAACTCTCCCACGCAGCCCATCTCCCACCGCCACCAGTGCAACGCACCGTCGGCTCCCTGTTCATTCGCCCCACCAGGGCCGATTTTGGGTTGTTCCACCAATTCCCGGTGCCCCAATTCCTCTCAAACACACCCCATTTCTAATCGACACTCGTTTCGAGTAGAAATCGCCGTAACTCCATGAAAACAAACGGCCGGCCTCATTTCTACTCGACACAAAATGGGCGGTGAATTTATGCGAAAAATGACGGTGAAATCAGCGATCCCGGCCCCTCAAGCAGATCCAAAGTGAGGGCCCACCCGATACCCCGCCAGCCCGACAACTTTTTTCCAAAGCGAGGGTTCCCCGCCACCTCGACTGCCCTTCCAAGCCGGTGGCCAGCAGGTTACCCGTCGCCCCAGCCTTCTCCCCCCGCCCGATTGATGGTAGCTTGCACGAGGGTCCTCGGTCTCCCGGCGACAGGGTCCCGTCTATGCCCGAAAGCTTCGTCTTTTCCGATCTCCGCGAGCTCTTCGCCAAGGCCAACGAAGAAAAGTCCGGCGACCAGCTTGCCGGAATCGCGGCGCGTTCGGAGCGCGAACGCGTTGCCGCCAAGCGCGCGCTGGCGGATTTGCCCCTCGCCGAAATCGTCCAAAAGCCTCTCATCGATCCGGATGAGGATGATGTGAGCCGCCTGATTTTGAAGACCTTCGATGCGGATGCATTTCGCCAATTTCAAAGTATGACCATCGGTGAATTGCGCGAATACATCCTCGACGATGAAACCAGCGAGGAAAATTTGAAGCAGCTCGGCCGCGCGATCATTCCGGAAATTGCCGCGGCCGTAGCCAAGATTATGAGCAATAAGGATCTGGTTCTCGCCGGGGCAAAAATCCGCAACGTCACTCGCTGCCGCAACACCATGGGCGAGCGCGGCGTGCTGGGAATTCGCATCCAGCTGAATCATCCGGTGGATGATGTCGGCGGAATTCTCCTGGCCGCATTCGAAGGGCTGCTGCATGGCTGCGGCGACGCCGTCATCGGCGTAAACCCCGCCACCGACTCGGTCGAAACGGTCTGCGCGATTCTGCGCGCGCTCGATCGCTTGGTCGAAACTTACCAAGTGCCCACGCAGAACTGCTGCCTCGCGCACATTACCACGCAGCTCGCCGCGCTCGACCGCGGCGCGCCGGTGGACTTGCTGTTTCAATCGGTCGGCGGCACCGAAGCGGTCAATCGCAGCTTTGGCATCACGCTCGCGACGCTGCGCGAGGGCTGCGAGCGCGTGCTCGAGCATCACTCGCGCCGCGGCGTCGCCTGGAAAGGCACCAACGTGATGTATTTCGAGACCGGCGAAGGCAGCGCCTTATCTGCCGAGGCTCATCACGGCGTGGATCAATTGACGCTTGAAGCGCGCGCTTACGGGGTTGCGCGAGCCTTCGATCCCTTCTTGGTCAATAGCGTCGTCGGATTCATCGGCCCCGAATATCTCTACGACGAGCGGCAAATCACTCGCGCCGGCCTGGAAGATCATTTCATGGGCAAGCTGCTCGGCTTGCCGATGGGCTGCGACGTTTGCTACACGAATCACGCGGCAGCAGACCAGAACTCCGCCGACAATCTGCTCCTGCTGCTCGCCGCCGCGGGCTGCAACTATTTCATGGGCGTTCCCTGCGCCGACGACGTCATGCTGAACTATCAATCCACCAGCTATCACGATGCGCTCGCCGCCCGCCGCCTCTTCAAGCTGCGTCCTGCGCCGGAATTTCTGGAGTGGCTCACCGCCGCAGGAATCTACCGCGACTCGGAGCCGGCCTTGCTCGATGCGCCCGCGCGGCGCCGCTTGATGCACGGTCTTGAATCGTCTTTGGAAGGAATGGTCTAAGTGCCACGCGACCGTGCAAATGATCTTGTCCCGCCGGATTTGCCGGAAATCGTTCGCAAAATCCGCGCGCGGACGCCGGCCCGCCTGCTCGTGGGCCGCGCCGGAGCGGCCTACCGCACCGGAACGCAGATGGAGTTGCGCGATGCTCACGCCGCCGCGCGCGATGCGGTCCGCAAGGAACTCGATCTCGAATCCGATTTCGGCGCGGCGTTCGTCAAGCAGTGGGGCTTGTTCCTTACGAACACGCAAGCGCGCACAAAAGATGAATTCCTGCTGCGGCCGGACCGCGGACGAAGGTTCGATGAGCCCTCCGGCGCCGAGATTCGCAGGCGCTGTCCTGCAGCCTGCGATCTGCAAGTTGCGATCGGGGACGGGCTTTCCGTTCCTGCAGTCGCGAGGCAAGTCCCGCCAGTGCTTCCTCTGCTGATCGAACGCGCCCGGAGCCGCGGATGGAATGTGGGGCAGCCATTTGCCATTCGCCATTGCCGCGTGGGAATTCTCAACGAAATCGGCGAACTGCTGCGCCCCCAGGTTGCAGTGCTGCTGATCGGCGAGCGTCCGGGCCTGGCCACGGCCGAGAGCCTGTCTGCCTACATGGCCTTCCGCCCGCGCCCGCTTCAAACTGATGCAGACCGCAACCTCATCTCCAATATTCACGCGCGCGGCGTCGGCCCCGAAGCTGCAGCCGCGCGCATCCTGAATCTCGCCGCGAAAATGATGCAAGCGAGCTTGAGCGGCGTCCAACTGCGCGAAGAGCTCCCCGCGCTTGAAGGAGGTAATTGATGAGGGCCGTTGCCGCATTGCTTGTGTTGATCGCGAGTGCTGCTTCCCTCCGCAGCCCCGGCAGGACCCCGCAAATGGCCGCGGCCTCGAATGGTCTCATTGTCGCCAATTTGAATTCGGCAAAATGGGAGCCGGAAGGCGGCGGCTCAGGAGGAGCGGAAAGCGCGACACTGAGGGAAGATCCCATCACCGGGGGAGTCGAAGTCTATGCGCGCTATCCCGCGGGGACGGTCTTCCCGCCGCACTGGCACAGCGCCAATGAACGGATGGTCCTGCTGGAAGGACGCATCTCGATTCGGGATGGCGCCGCCGAAAAGTTCCTGGATCCCGGCGGGTATGCGTTCATGCCGGCAAAGCAGATTCAAAATATTTCCTGCATCTCGAAGACAAATTGCACCTTCTACGTCTATTGGGATGGCAAGCTCGACTTTCATAAGGCCGGCGAGAACTAGGGAACAAGGGAATGAAGATTTTGCATCCATGGCTGGAGAAGATGCTCGGACTCCTCGTCTTAGTCGCAACAGCGCTCGCTGGCCTTCCTGGGCGCGCCGCTGCGCAAGAAAACCGGGCAACGCTTTTCCGGGTCGGAGTCACCACAAGGCGTTTCACTCCCGCCGAGCCTTACAACTGGCGCGGCGCGCAGACTCACGCCCTGGTCACGACGATTTGGTATCCCGCCGATCCCGCCTCGCTTGAAAAATCGCAATGGATCGGCAATCCGGACTCGCCCTTTGCCGCCGCGGGAAAAGCCGCCCCGGACGCAAAAATCGCGCCCGTGCCTGCAAAGTTTCCGCTGGTGCTGCTATCGCACGGCACCGGCGCTTCCGCCCTGATGATGGCGTGGCTCGGCGCCGATCTCGCCGCGCATGGCTACATCGCTGCCGCCGTAAATCATCCCGGAAACAACGCCACGGAACCTTACACACCGCAAGGCTTCATCCTCTGGTGGGAGCGCGCCCGCGACCTGAGCGTCGTGGCGGACAAAATGCTCGCGGATATCACTTTCGGCCCCCGCATCGACCCGCAGCGCATCGGCGCGGCGGGATTTTCGCTCGGCGGCTTCACCGTGATCGAAATCGCCGGCGGGATCGGCGTGCTCTCGAATTACGAAGCCTTCTGCAAATCGCCGCGAGCCGATGGAATGTGCGCGGACCCCGTGGAATTTCCGGGGCTGCTGGCGAAGGGCGAAGAGCTCCAGAAATCGGATCCGGATTTTCGCGCCGCGCTCGAAGATGCCCGACATTCTCATCGCGATCCGCGGATTCGCGCGATTTTTGCCATGGCGCCGGCGCTCGGCCCGGCGTTCCAGCCCGATAGCCTCGAGAAAATTTCCATTCCCGTGGAAATCGTGGTCGGCGCGGACGACTCCGTGGTGCCCGTGGCCTCGAGCGCTTCCTTTTTCGCGAAAGAAATTCCTCGCGCGAAGCTCACGCTTCTTCCGGGCGCCGGCCATTACACTTTACTGGCCACCTGCGGCGAGCTGGGCCACCGCGTGCGCCCTGATCTCTGCAACGATTCCTCCAGCCTCGATCGGGATGCCGTTCATGCCCAAACCGCCGCCATGGCGCTCGAATTTTTCTCCGCGAACTTGAAATGACT
This sequence comes from Candidatus Sulfotelmatobacter sp., assembly GCA_035624115.1. Classification (GTDB taxonomy): domain Bacteria; phylum Acidobacteriota; class Terriglobia; order Acidiferrales; family UBA7541; genus Palsa-295. Next base: position 99,748 of record DASPSD010000085.1, read on the forward strand.
TGACTATGTAAAGTGCATCGAAGCGCTGCCGACGGAGACCTTTGGAGTGCGGGAGCTTGCTCCCGCTTTGTTTTCAATTCCGGTACAACGCCCGCCAGCATCGCGACTGAGCCATACCCGCGAGGATTTCAGTGGTCTTAAATCTCTGAGGGCTTGCTGCGCATCAATAGCATCCACCTCCAAGCCGTTGACGCGAGCGAACGCCGATGCGATAATTTCTGGCTTTGTTTGGCCTAGAAGTGTGTTCCGTTCTGGTGCACGGAACGCCAAAGAACGCCCGCATCATCAGGAGCACAGCAGGCCGACGCCCGATCGCCGATGGAAATTCTCCACCAGCTCGCTGAATTGTTTCTCGAAGCTGTGCCTACCGTCGTCATCGTCTTCCTCTTTTATCTCTTCATGCGCTGGGCCTTTTTCGCGCCGATCCAGAAGGCGATGGCCGAACGCAGCGCGCGGATTGAAGGCGCGCGCGCGGAAGCGGCGGCCGTCGAAGCGGCCGCGAAGCACGACCTGGACACATATCACGAAGCGCTCAAGAAAGCCCGGGCGGAAATCTACGCGCAGCAGGATATCGAGCGGCAGGCCATCTTGAACGACCGCGCCAAACTCCTGAAGGCCATGCGCACCCGCGCGCAGGAAGAAGTGGACGCGGCCAAGATGCGAATCGCGGCGGAGGTCACCGCCGCCCGCGCCGAGATGGAGCGCAGCATTCCTACGCTTGCCGGAGAAATCGCCCGCGCCATTCTGGACAAGCCCTCCCAATTGCCCGGAGGGGCTTCACGATGAAGCCTGCGGTCTCGTTGTTCGCGCGCCGCGCCGGCTGGCTGATCGGGCTCGTCGTCTTCGCCGCCCTTCCCTTGCTCGCTCAGGAAGGCGAATCCTCTCCCGCTGATTCTCCTACCGGATGGCTTTTCCGCTGGCTGAACTTCGCCATCGTATTCGGCGCGATTGCTTACTTTGCCGTGAAGAAAGGCGGGCCGTATTTCCGCGCCCATGCCGACGAGATCTCCCGCAGGATCGCCGAAGGAGCGCGCGCCCGTGAAGCGGCGGAGCAGCAGCGAAAAGAGATTCAGGCGAAGCTCGCCGGAATCGATCAGGAAGTGGCTGCGATGAGAGCCGAAGCGAAGCGCGACGCCGAAGCCGAAGCGCAACGGCTGCGGGCGCTCGCGCGCGAGGAAGCGCTGAAGATCGAAACTGCGGCTCAGGCAGAGATTGCCGCGGCCGAGCGCGCCGCCCGGCTGGAGCTGAAATCGCTCGGAGCGCGACTGGCCATCGAACGCGCCGAAGCGTTGTTGCGCACCGAACTCACGCCGAAGGCCGAAACGGCGCTGTTTGAGAGCTTCGTCCGCGACCTCGAAAGGAGCCCGAATTGAGCAGCGCGGTTGCACGGCGATACGCGGCGGCGCTGGCAGACGTGGCGCTCGAGCAGAAATCCGCCGACGCCGTGCGCCGCGACTTGCACGCGTTCGTCGAGGTGTTCCTTTCGGCCGCGGACTTGCGCAACACGCTCGAAAGCCCCGGCGTGGGCCGCGTGGCAAAAGACAAGATCATCGAGAAGATCGCTTCCAAAATGGGGCTCGCTCACGCCGTGCGGAATTTTGCCTGCCTGATTGTGGATCATCGCCGCACGGAAATGCTCCGGGAGATTCAACAGGCGTTCGGCGAAGAGCTGAACGCGCGCCTGGGGATCGCGGAGGCGGAAGTGACGTCTGCCCGGGAATTGAGCGCCGCCGAGAAGCGGGAGCTGACCCTCGCGCTCGAGCGCCGCACCGGCAAAAAGGTCGAAGCGAAGTTCCAGGAAGATCGGGCGCTGCTGGGCGGCGCCGTGGTGCGGCTGGGTTCGACGGTTTACGACGGCTCGGTGCGCGAACAATTGGTCCGGCTGCGTCAGCGGCTTGAAGCGGAATAGGAGCAGGGATGGCGAATATCAAAGCGGATGAAATCACCAAGATTCTGCGCGAGCAGATCGAGAATTACCAGCAGACTGTCGCGGTCGAGGAAGTCGGCTCGGTGATTTCGGTCGGCGACGGCATCGCGCGCGTTCACGGCCTCGACCGGTGCATGGCCGGCGAGATGCTGGAGTTTCCGCATGAGGTCTACGGCATCGCGCTGAACCTCGAAGAAGATCAGGTGGGCGTCGTGCTGCTCGGCGAGTACGCGGAGATCCAAGAGGGCGACACGGTCAAGCGCACCAACAAAATCATGTCGGTGCCCGTGGGCGACGCGATGATCGGCCGCGTGGTCGACGCGCTCGGAAAGCCGCTCGACGACAAAGGCCCGATTCTCACCGATCAGCGCAACCCGCTCGAGCGCCTCGCTCCCGGCGTGATCGACCGCCAGCCCGTGCGCGAGCCGATCCAGACCGGCATCAAGTCCATCGACGCGATGATCCCCATCGGGCGCGGCCAGCGCGAGCTGATCATCGGCGACCGCCAGCTCGGCAAAACCGCCATCATTCTCGATACGATCCTCAACCAGCGCGGCGGCGACTTGATTTGCATCTACTGCGCCGTCGGGCAGAAGCGCTCCACGATCGCGCAGGTGGTGAAGACGCTTACGGATTTCGGAGCGATGGAGCACAGCATCATCGTCGCGGCATCGGCTTCCGAGCCGGCGTCGATGCAATACATCGCGCCGTTTGCGGCTTGCGCCATCGGCGAGTATTTCCGCGATACGAAGCGCCACGCGGTGTGCTTTTACGACGACCTCTCGAAGCACGCGCAGTCCTACCGCGAGATTTCGCTGCTGCTGCGGCGTCCGCCCGGCCGCGAGGCGTTTCCCGGCGACGTTTTCTTCCTGCACTCGCGGCTGCTCGAACGCGCCGCGAAACTGAGCGACCCGCTCGGCGCCGGCTCGCTCACGGCGCTGCCAGTAATCGAAACGCAGGCCGGCGATATTTCCGCCTACATTCCCACGAACGTCATTTCCATCACCGACGGCCAGATCTTCCTCGAAGCAGACCTTTTCAACAGCGGATTTCGCCCCGCGATCAACGCGGGCATCTCGGTGAGCCGCGTGGGCGGCAACGCGCAGATCAAAGCGATGCGGCAGGTGGCCGGCACGCTCCGGCTCGACCTCGCGCAGTATCGCGACCTCGCCGCCTTCGCGCAGTTCGGCACCGAGCAGCTCGACAAAGCCACGCAAGCGCAACTCGCGCGCGGCCAGCGATTGATGGAAATTCTCAAGCAGGACCAATTCCAGCCGCTGCCGGTGGAAAAACAGGTCCTCATCATCTACGCCGCCTCGAACCGCTACCTGGATGATCTCCAAGTTTCCGAATGCCGGCGATTCGAAGCCGAGATGTATCCGTTCCTCGACACGAACTATCCCGGCTTGCTCAAGATGCTGCGGGAAAAGAAAGCGATCGATGATGCGGTGAAGGCGGAAGCAACGAAGGCCCTGGACGCGTTCAAGGAGCGGTTCAAGTCGGCGGCTGCGGCGGCAGCCGATTAGCAGGCGCGCCGGGATTCCATGCCCACTCTCCTCGACTATCGGCGGCGCATCCGCTCGGTGAAAAGCACGCAGCAGATCACCCGAGCGATGAAGTTCGTCGCGGCGGCCAAGCTGCGGCGCGCGCAGGAGGGAGTGTTTTCGGCGCGGCCCTACGCGCGTGAAATCATACGCGTACTGCGCTCCGCCGCCACGCGCATGGAGAAGCCGGCGCACCCGCTGCTCGAGCGCCGGCCGGAAGAGCGGCTCGCGGTGCTCGTGCTGACCGGCGATCGCAGCCTGTGCGGCGCGTTCAATTCCAACGTCATCCGCTACGCGGCGGAATTCCTTCGCGAGCACGCTTCGCAACACACCGAGCTTCTGGTGGTCGGGCGCAAGGGACGCGATACACTGCGCCGCCGCGGCTACAAATTTGTGGCCGAATATTTGAACGTCTCGGCGCACGTGGAATTCAGCAAAGCCAAGGAAATTTCGGCCAAGATCGCCGAGCTGTACACGTCCGGAGAAGTGGACGCGGTCTATGCGATTTACAACGAGTTCAAAAACGTGATGGTCCAGAAATTGCGCGCGGAGAAGTTGCTGCCCATCGATCCGGCGGTCGTCGTTTCGGAAGCCGGCGAGATTGGGATGCCGGCGCATGCCAGGCATGAGGCAGCTTCCGCCTCCTTGCCCATGGAGCCCGCGCCTGGAGGCACCGCGCTACAGGTGGACTACATCTATGAGGAACCAGTCGAGCAAATTTTCGGCTACCTGGTTCCGCGCTACCTGGATGCGGAAGTGTTTCGCATCCTGCTCGAGTCCGCCGCGGCCGAACACGCCGCCCGCATGACGGCGATGGAATCGGCCACGAAAAACGCGCGCGAGCTGATTGATCGCCTTACGCTCGAAATGAACAAAATCCGCCAGGCCACGATCACAAAAGAGCTGATCGAGGTGGTCAGCGGCGCGGGGATAGCGACTTCGTGATCAGTGATCGGTGTTCGGTGATCAGCGACTTGTGAGTGGTGAGTAGTGAGTGGTGATTGGTGAAAAGCAACGCGCAGCTGGTTGTGATGGCTCGTGAAGATTGAACGATTTACGGATTTGGTGGTTTGGCAGGAGGCGCACAAGCTGGCATTGTTTGTTTACCGGATTACCGCGCGATTTCCGGCCCGCGAGCGATTCGGGATCGTCGGGCAATCGAGACGTGCGGCGGCTTCGGTCTGCGCGAATCTCGACAAAGGGTTCGGCAGGCGCACGACGAAAGAGCTTCTGCGATCTTTGCAGATTGCCCGGGGCGAGCTGGAGGAAATACGATATTTTCTGATTCTCGGACGCGACCTCGCGCATCTGCAACCGGATGACTTTGCGAAAGCCGACGCGCAATGCGATGTTGTGGCAAAACTGATGAACGCGCTGTCGAGGTCGTTAAGAGAACGACTCGCAGCTCGACTAGCAAAAGCGAAATGATGGGAGACACCAATCACCAAGTACCACTCACTACTCACGAATTTACGGGGAGCTCTCAATGACAAGCAACACCAAACACATCGGCCACGTCACCGAAGTGATCGGGCCCGTGGTGGACATTCAATTCGAAGAGCATCACCTTCCGATGATTTATAACGCCGTGCGCATCACCAGCGAAGGCTTCGACGTTCCCGAGCCGCTCGACATCGTCGCGGAAGTGGAGCAGCACCTCGGCGAAGGGCGCGTGCGCACCGTCGCGATGAAGCCCTCCGAAGGGCTGGTGCGCGGAATGAAAGCGGTAGATCTCGGCGGCCCGATCACCGTCCCGGTCGGCCGCGGGACGCTCGGCCGCGTGCTCAACGTGCTGGGCGAGCCGGTGGACAAGCTCGGCCCGGTGAAAACGGACAAGGAGTATCCGATTCACCGCCCGGCGCCGCTGCTCGACGACCAATCCACCACGCTCGAAATGTTCGAGACGGGAATCAAAGTGGTGGACCTGATCGAGCCCTACCTCAAAGGCGGAAAGATCGGGCTGTTCGGCGGCGCGGGCGTGGGCAAGACCGTGCTGATTCAGGAGCTGATCCACAACGTCGCGATGAAGCACGGGGGCGTTTCGGTGTTTTCCGGCGTGGGAGAACGCACGCGCGAAGGCAACGACCTGTGGCTCGAGATGCAGGAATCCGGAGTCGTGGTGCCGGGCAATTCGGAAAAATCCCGCTGCGCGCTCATCTACGGGCAGATGACGGAGCCGCCCGGCGCGCGCCTGCGTGTCGGATTGACCGGGCTGACGGTGGCCGAATATTTCCGCGACGAAGAACACCTCGACGTGCTGCTCTTTATCGACAACATTTTCCGGTTCGTGCAAGCCGGTTCGGAAGTGTCCGCGCTGCTCGGCCGCATGCCGTCCGCGGTGGGCTACCAGCCGAACCTGAATACGGAAATCGGAGAACTTCAGGAGCGGATCACCTCCACCAAGCACGGTTCGATCACTTCAGTGCAAGCCATCTACGTGCCCGCGGACGACTACACCGATCCGGCGCCGGCCGCGACATTCTCGCATCTCGACGCCACCACAAACCTGAGCCGCCAGATCGTCGAGCGCGGCATTTACCCGGCCGTCGATCCGCTGGCCAGCTTTTCGCGCATTCTCGATCCGCGCATCGTCGGGCAGGAACATTACAGCGTCGCGCGCGCCGTGAAAGGCGTGCTCCAGCGCTACAAGGAGCTGCAAGACATCATCGCCATCCTCGGAATCGAAGAACTTTCCGACGACGACAAGCAGACCGTCGCCCGCGCGCGCAAAATCGAGCGATTCCTTTCTCAGCCGATGTTCGTGGCCGCGCAGTTTACCGGCCTCGAAGGGCAGTACGTGAAAGTGGAAGACAGCGTGCGCGGATTCAAAGAGATCGTCGAAGGCAAGCACGACGAACTTCCCGAGCAGGCGTTTTACATGGTGGGCACGATCGAAGATGCCCGCGCGAAAGCGGAGAAACTGGCTGCAGCCGCGTGACACGGCCGCTGGACGGAGCGCCGAGCGCAACAATGCTATCGGAAACAATCGAACTCGAAGTGGTCACGCCCGAGCGGCACGTGCTCACCGAAAAGGTGGACTCGCTCGAGATGCCCGGAAAAGAGGGCTACCTCGGGATTCTGCCGGGCCACGCGCCGCTGATCACGGAGCTGGGTGTGGGCGTTCTCACGTACCGCAAGGGAACCGAGTCGCGCCGCCTGACCGTAATCAACGGCTACGCGGAAGTGTTGCCGGATCGCGTGATTGTTCTCGCGGAGCTTTCCGAGCGTGCGGAAGAAATCGATGTAGCGCGCGTGAAGAGCGCGCTCGCCAGGGCGCAGGCGCAACTCGCGAAAGCCGGATCGCCGGATGTGGACTGGGAGCTTGCGTCGTTTGCGCTCCAGCGGGCAATGGTCCGCTTGCAAGCTGCCTCGAAAGAGCCGGTTCCCGCCGGCAATGAGGACCGGCGTCACACATCCTCGTGATGGCGTTCACGGCAAAAGGAAGGCGCGTAGCGGCATCTTCAGAATCCGCGCCGCATCCAATGATGCTGGAGCACAACAGAGCGCATTTGCATGGCTGAGATTACGGTTTATTCCACGTGCTGGTGCGGCGATTGCCGGCGCACCAAACAGTTTCTTCGCGAGCGCGGCGTCGCGTTTCGGGAAGTCAATATCGACGAAACACCCGAAGCCGAGGACCTCGTGCTGCGGGTCAATAACGGCCTTCGCAAAGTGCCCACGATTGAGGTGGACGGCCGCTACTTCGCTTGCAGCCCCTTCGATCCCTACCAGCTCTCGGAAGAGCTAAAAATCCCGCTCAATCCATAAGTTTCTCAGCGCGGCCTTCGGTTTTAAACAAGCCCTGCGCCGCGCGTCATCACGCCGGCGATTTGCAGATCCTGCGTGAGCACCACGAGATCGGCATCGGCGCCGATCGCGATGATGCCCTTTTTCCCGGCGAGGCCGATGCGGCGCGCGGGCAGGATCGTCACCATGCGGACCGCTTCAGGAAACGGCACGCCAAGCGAGATCACGTATCGCAGCGCGCGATCGAGTGTAAGCGTGCTTCCGGCCAGCTTTCCTTCCGAATTCCGGCAGATTCCGTCTTTCACATACACTTCGATATTCCCCAGGCGATAATTTCCGTCGGGCATTCCGGTGGCGGACGTCGCGTCGCTCGCAAGCATCACCGTGTCGAAACCTTTGGTGCCGATGAGCACCTGGATCGCCGGGCCCGCCACGTGCACGCCATCGGCAATCACTTCAGCAGTGATGTCGGGATCGGTGAGCACCGCGCCGACAATTCCCGGATCGCGGTGCGTGAAAGGCCGCATCGCATTGTAGAAATGGACGGCGTGGCGCGCGCCGACCGCAAACGCCGCCCGCGCCTGATCGTAATCGGCGTCGGTGTGTCCGAGCGCAACCGTGAGCCCATCGGCTGTGGCCGCCGCAATCATTTCCAGAGCGCCTGCAAGCTCCGGCGCGAGCGTGAGAATCCGCACGAGCCCGTCGGCGGCTTCGCGGAACTTTTGAAGCGTCGCGGCCGAAGGCTTCGTGATAGCGTCGGAAGGATGCACGCCGCGGCGCGCTTTGCTGATGAACGGCCCTTCGAGCTGGATTCCCAGGATTTCGGCAGCGAGGCGCGGATTCTCTTCCGGCTCCTGGTGCGCGCGAATGTAGCGGGCAATCCCCTGCAAGCTGTGGCAGGTTTCTTCCGCGCCCGCCGTCATGGTGGTGGCGACGATCGAAGTGGTGCCGTGGCGCGCATGAGTTGTGGCGACGCGATCGAGCGCGCGCGCCGTCGCTTCCATCACGTCGTGGCCGCCGCCTCCGTGGACGTGCAGATCCACGAAACCGGGCACGACCGTCATATCCCCGGCAGCATAAGGAACCGCGTCGGGCGGAACGCGCACCTGATCGCGGGGACCCAGCCCGGCGATTTTTCCGTCTTCCACCAGGATGACGCAATCCTGGAGCTCATCCTGCGGAGTGAGCACGCGGCCGGCATAAATCGCAGTAGCGGTCATCGCAAAATCATGCTAACCGAACTCCGCCGTAAAATCACACCCGAGCCTTGCATCCTTTTCCTTCTCCGCTACAATCGTTGGGCGATTCTCTCCGGAGGAAACTGGATGGCATATGACAAGCGGTACGTGGCCCAGAAGCGGCAGCGGCGCCGCCGCAAGGCCGCCAAGGCGAAAATGAAGCTCTATGAGCAGGGAAAAATGCCTCACGACAAGCTTCCCTCCCTCGCGAAGAGGTTCCTCGCCCGCAAAATGCGCGCACTGAAAAAAGCCGAATAAAAGAAAAAGGGGGCGTCCGGCGGACGCCCCCTCGGGGTGATTGAGCCCGGCCCCCGGCAGGGGCGGCTCGCGTGTTGGATCCCTCTAGTTGCCGTTCCCGGAAGCCTGCGCGTGCGTGGTCTTGGCTTTCGGCACGCTCAGGTAGCCGGTGATTTTGTCTTTGCCGACGCTATTGACCGTGAACTCGAGCGGGGCGCGAGTGCCGCGGGTGAAGAAGTAGATCGGCTCGTTGACCGAGCGGTTCTTCTTCTCGTACCGGGCGTCGTCCACGTAAATGGCCACGGTGAAAATGTTCTTCTTCTCGTTGATGCCGCGGAGCTCGACCATCAGGTCGCCCACCTTCTGGCGCTCGCCGCGCTTGTTGATGGTGAACTCGTAATAATCGCGCTCGCCGAGGCGGCGGAGCTCTTCGATCTCGTCGTGGTTCTTGGCGATCAAAGTGCCGAATTCGCCGCGCGCCAATTGAAGATTGTTCTTCGTGGTCTCGAGGTCGCTCTTCACACCCGTCACGTCGGTCCCAAGCTTGTTCACATCATCGACATTCGCCTTGGTGGCAAGTTGGGCGTTCGTCTGGGTCTGAAGGTCGGCCAATTCCTTGGCGTCTTCTTCCTTGATCTTCTTGGCCTGCGCGCGCGCTCGGCCGATTTCGCCCTGGGTCAGCTTCATCTTGTCGGTCACCACGCTCAGCTCGCCCTGGAGCTGCGCGTTGGTGTCTTCCGCCTTCGAGAGCCGCTGCGTGAGCACGTCCTGATTCTGCTTGAACTGCTGCGTTTGCGCTGCCAGCGATTGCTCCAGCGCCTTTGACCGCGTCGAAGCTGTCCAGCCTACTCCGAGGGCCCCAAGTGACACGACCGCGAGGGCCACCACGATAATTCCCACCCAACGGGGGGCCGCGGCGTCCTGGGGTACGATTTCGTGCCGTTCCTCTGTCATTCTCTTTCTCCTCCGTAAAATCCCTTGCGACGGGGGATAGGAGCAAGCGCAGAGCCAAACGTCCCAAACTGGGCCTGACGCGCTAACCAGCTTATTTTCAATGGGTTAAAAACGACCTCGCAGGGCCGCGTAGACGGGACTGTGTCAGAAACCCTGCAATTTTTACGTGCGCGTAACGTTTTCTTCGTGGTGGCTTTGACCGCCGCCACAGCGCCTGGTTACCCCAAGGAACGTGGTTATCGCGTCACCGTCATTTGTCGCAACTGGGCGATGCGGTCAGCCAGCGGCGGATGAGTGCTGAACAGGCTGGAAAAAATCTGCCCGGCCGTGAGTGGCGCCACAATCATCAAGGCGGAAGTGGATGGAGGCACGTCCATCGGAATCTTCTTGTTGTAGGCGCCGAGCTTTTCGAGCGCGCGAATCAAGCCGTACGGATGGCCCACCAGCCGCGCGCCTGAAGCGTCCGCTTGATATTCGCGCTGCCGCGAAATGCCCAATTGCAAGAGAAGAGCTGCGAAGGGCGCCAGAATCAGCATCAAAATTGCCACCAGCCCTCCGCCCTCGCGGTCTCTGCCGCGCCCGCCCATGCCGCCGAAGATCATTCCCCAGCGGCCCATCTGAGCAATCCAGGTGATTGCGCCGGCGATGGTCGCCGCGATCGAGGAGGTCAGGATGTCGTAATTGCGAACATGCGAAAGCTCGTGGGCGATCACGCCCTCGAGCTCTTCATCGTCCATGAGTTCCAGCAATCCTTCCGTGACCGCCACCGAGGCGTGGCTCGGATTGCGGCCCGTGGCAAATGCATTCGGCGCCGGCTGTGGAATCAGGTAAAGCTTCGGCATGGGGATATTGGCTTTGCCCACGAGACGATCCATCACGGCATAGAGCCGCGGTGCCTTTTCGCGGCTGATCGGCACGGCCCCGCTCGAAGCCAGCGCGATTTTGTCCGAGAAGAAATAGGCGACGCCGTTCATCAGGATTGCAATCACAAGCGCCATCGTCATGCCGCGCGGCCCGCCGAAGGCTTCCCCGATTCCGAGGAGCAGCAGCGTCAGCGCTGTCAGAAGCAAAGTTGTTTTGATTGTTTTCATGGCCTGAACTCCTTGCGCCCGATTTATGCGGCGCCTTTCTTCGCTGTCTGCTGGGTGAACTTCATCTCATCGGTCTTGGGATCAACATCCACCAGAACCGCGTCGCCTGGATGAACTTCGCCGTCGAGAATTTTCAGCGCCAGCGGATCCTGGATCAGCCGCTGAATCGCGCGCTTCATCGGCCGCGCCCCATAAGCGGGCTCGTAACCCTCCCGTATCAAGAGAGCCCTTGCCATCGGCGCCAGCTTAAGCGTGATTTGCCGCTCGGCGAGCAGCTTCATCACGCGCTGCATCTGGAGATCAATGATGCGATCGATCTGATCTTTGCCGAGCGGGCGGAACAGCACGATATCGTCGACCCGGTTCAGGAACTCCGGACGGAAGAGTTCGCGCAAAGCCGCCATGGCGCGTTCCCGCGCCTGCTTGGGATCCTTTTCGGCGAGCTCGAAAATCGCCGTCGAGCCCACATTCGACGTCATGATGATGACCGTGTTGCGGAAGTCCACCGCGCGGCCCTTGCCGTCGGTGAGGCGTCCGTCTTCGAGGATCTGCAACAGCACGTTGAAGACATCGGGATGGGCCTTCTCGATCTCGTCGAGCAGCACCACGGAATAGGGACGTCGGCGGACCGCCTCGGTCAATTGCCCGCCTTCTTCATAGCCGACGTACCCCGGAGGCGCGCCAATCATGCGCGCCACGCTGTGCTTTTCCATGTACTCAGACATGTCGAGGCGGATCATGGCGCGCTCGTCGTCAAACAAAAACTCCGCCAGCGCTCGCGCGAGCTCGGTCTTGCCCACGCCGGTCGGCCCCATGAACAGGAACGAGCCAATCGGGCGGTTCGGATCGCTCAAGCCGGAGCGGCTGCGGCGAATCGCATTCGCGACGGTCGCAAGCGCGGCATCCTGCCCCACGACGCGCAGCCGCAGCCGGTCTTCCATGTGAATCAGCTTCTCGATTTCGCCTTCGAGCAGCCGGCCGACGGGAATGCCCGTCCATTTGCTGACGATTTTGGCGATTTCTTCTTCGCCGACCTCTTCTTTGAGCATCGGCTTTTCCTTTTGGAGTTCGGCCAGGCGGTCCTGCGCGTTCTTCAGCTCCTTTTCCGCGGCGGCCAGCTTGCCGTAGCGGATCTCGGCGACGCGCGAGAGGTCGGCCGCGCGCTCGTAGCGCTGTTCCTCGCCCTTGAGCCGCTCGATATCTTCCTTCAATTTGCGAATCCGGCCGATGGCGTCTTTTTCGGTCTGCCAGCGGGCTTTCAGGGCGCTCGATTGCTCGCGCAGCGAGGCGAGCTCTTTCTCGATTTCGCCCAGGCGTTCGCGCGAATGTTTGTCCGATTCCTTGCGCAGCGCCTGGCGCTCGATTTCGAGCTGCATGATGCGGCGCTCGATTTCGTCGATTTCAGTTGGCAGGGAATCGATTTCCATGCGCAGGCCGGCGGCGGCTTCATCGACCAGGTCAATGGCCTTGTCCGGGAGGAAACGGTCGGTGATATATCGCTGCGAAAGCATCGCAGCGGCCACAATCGCGGCATCCTTGATGCGCACGCCGTGATGGACTTCGTAGCGCTCCTTCAAGCCGCGCAAAATCGCGATCGTATCTTCCACCGACGGCTCACCGACCATCACGGGCTGGAACCGGCGCTCGAGCGCCGGATCCTTCTCGATGTATTTGCGGTACTCGTTGAGAGTGGTCGCCCCAATGGCGCGCAATTCGCCGCGGGCGAGCGCGGGCTTGAGCATATTGGAAGCATCCATCGCGCCTTCGGCCGCGCCGGCGCCCACAAGGGTGTGCAGCTCGTCGATGAAGAGAATGATTTGGCCCTCGGATTCGGTGACTTCTTTGAGGAGAGCTTTGAGGCGGTCTTCGAATTCGCCGCGGTATTTTGCGCCCGCCACCATGGAAGCGAGGTCGAGCGCAACAATGCGCTTAGGCTTCAGCACTTCAGGGACGTCCCCAGCGACGATGCGCTGCGCCAGGCCCTCGACGATAGCGGTCTTGCCCACGCCGGGCTCGCCAATCAGCACCGGATTGTTCTTGGTGCGGCGGGCCAGAATCTGCATCACGCGGCGGATTTCCTCATCGCGGCCGATCACGGGATCGAGCTTGCCACGCCGGGCCAGCTCGGTCAGGTCGCGCCCGTACTGTTCGATGGCGCGGTAAGTGGATTCAGGATTCTGCGAAGTGACGCGGTGGCTTCCGCGGATCGTAGCCATTGCCTGGAGAATGGCGTCGTGGCTGGCACCCTGGCGCGCGAGCAATTGCCCGGCGGGGTCGCGGTCGGCGCCCGCAATTCCGAGCAGAATGTGCTCGGTCGAGACGTACTCGTCTTTCAGGCGCTGCGCTTCGTCAAAAGCCCGCTCGAGCACATCGTTCGAGGCAGGGCTCAAGTACTGTTGGGAAACTCCCGACACCTTCGGCAGGCGCGCGACCTGCTTCTCGATCTCGCTTGCCAGGCTTGCCGGAGGCACGCCCAGCTTTTCGAGGAGAGGCGGCACCACGCCGTCACCCTGAGCGATCAGCGCCCAGAGGATGTGCAGCGGCTCAATTTGCTGCTGCCCCGAGCGGCCGCCGTATTCTTGGGCCGCCTGGAGCGCTTCCTGAGCCTTGACGGTTAATTTGTCGAATCGCAGCATTGCGAAATTTTCTCACTTTCCACCGGAGACGAAAAGAGGGCCGGAGCGTCGCCCCGGCCCCCGACGAAAGAGGCGACAGCTTAGTTGTTGCTCGTGACGTTGACTTTCACCTGCTTCGGCTTGGACTCGGCGCGCTTCGGCAATTCCACGGTCAGCACGCCGTTTTTGTACTCCGCCTTGATCGCTTCGGTGTTCACCGTGCTCGGCAGGCTGAAGCTGCGGCTGAACGAACCATAGGTGCGCTCGATCCGCAGATAGTTGTCTTCCTTCACCTTTTGCTCGAACTTCCGCTCGCCGCGCAGGGTGAGCATGTTGTTCTCGACGCGAACGTCCAGTTCCTTCTCGTCCATTTCCGGCAGGTCGGCCTTGATCACCAGCTCGTTCTCGGTCTCGTAGATATCTACAGCCGGAGCCCAGGTGGTCAGCGCCGAATTGTCGGAGCGGGCCGGGAAGTTGGTCTCAAACAACCGGTTCACTTGCTCTTGCAAAGTGGAGAGGTTGCGAAAAGGGTCCCAGCGGGTAATCGACATCTTCAATCTCCTGTGACGCTTAGTTAGCGCAAGCACATAATAAAATATGCGTCTCTTATTGTCAAGTATTATCCGAAACCCTTTATTTCACCTACTTAGCGTAACAACTGTCCTACAAAATCTTTACTATCATGCACTTAAGGTAGTGCGTTTCCGGCATGGTCAGCAGGATGGGGTGGTCTTGCGCCTGCGTCCGGCGGTCCACGACCACGACAGGCTTATGTGCGTCTGTGGCCGCCTCGGCCAGGATCTGGAGGAACAGCGCCTCGCTGATGTGGTAAGAGCAGGAGCAGGTGACCAAAAAGCCGCCGGGTTTGAGCAGCTTGAGGGCGCGGAGATTGATTTCTTTGTACCCGCGGTGTGCCGCGGGGATGCTGTCTCGATTCTTTGCGAACGCCGGAGGGTCGAGAACGATCATGTGAAAGCGCCGGCCGGCTTCGTCGTATTCCTTGAGCAAATCAAATGAATTTCCGGCGCGGAAGGTGACGTTCGAGATGGAGTTCAATTCCTGGTTGCGCCGGGCGGCTTCCACGGCCGCGGGAGCCATGTCGATGCCTTCGACATGGTCGCATTTGTCCGCCACCGTGAGCGCAAACCCTCCCTGGTAAGTGAAGCAATCGAGCACTTCGCCCGAGGCATATCGGCGCGCGGCCCAGTGATTCTCGCGCTGGTCGAGAAACGCCCCGGTTTTTTGTCCCTTTTCTAGATCGTAGGCGAAGCGCACGCCGTTTTCTTTGACCAGGACCTCGGACGGGATTTCACCGAAGAGCGTTCCGACGCGCTGGTCGAGGCCTTCGAGCAAGCGAACTTTGGGGTCATTCCGCTCCAGAATCCCCCGGGGAGAAAAAAGCTCCACGAGGATTTCCACGAGCATGGCTTTGTGGCGGTCGGCAGCCTGACTCAGCGTTTGAATGACGAGATATTCGCCATAGCGGTCCACGATCAGCGAGGGCAGCAGGTCGGCTTCGCCGTAGACAATGCGAAACGCTTCCGTGTTCTCGACCACGAGTTGCCGGTAGGCAGCAGCGCGGCGGAGACGCTCGGTGAAGAACGCGCGGTCCGCGGGCACATCTTCGCGCGTGAGCAGCCGGAGGGCGATCTGCGATTTGTCGCTGTAAAAGGCGCGGCCGTGAAAGCGTCCGCGCTCGTCCGTAAGCCGGACGATGGCGCCGGGCTCGGCATTCGCGCTGCGCACATCGCTTCGATAAATCCACAGATGGCCCGAGCGCAGCCGCTCGATTCCACGCGGACTGATGACCACTCCGCCTTCGGGCATCGATGTGTCCTTCGCGAATGAACCGGCCGGAGGGTTCGCTACAATGGCTCCGGGCCGTGCCGGCCGAGCGGCGCACGCATGGCAGGCAGCCCGGCGCCAAACCCGGCAGGGCTGCTCTCTTAGCACACTCGGAGGAGTTCTGCCAGTCGAGCCGAAAGGCCCAAATCCGGAAAAGCGAGGCGGGAAGATTTGAAGCTAAGCGATTTTGATTACGATTTGCCGCCCGAGCGGATTGCGCAGTGGCCGCTCGACGAGCGCGACGCCTCGCGCATGCTTTTGCTCGACCGCGCGACGGGAAAATGGGACGACCGCCAATTCCGCGAGCTGCCGGAGCTGCTTCGCGGCGATGAGCTGATTGTCCTCAACAATGCGCGAGTGCTGCCGGCGCGGCTCTTCGGGCGCCGCGCGGGGATTCATGCCGAGCCTCCCGGCGCGCACAGTCCGGCAAAGGGCGAATTCTTGCAAAGCCCGATCGAAGTGCTCCTGGTGCGCCCGCTCGCGCCCGACACCTGGGAAGCGCTTGTGCGTCCCGGCAGGAAAGTCGGGGTGGACGAGCGGATTTTTTTCGGTGAAAACGAATTGACGGCGCACGTCGAAGGCCGCGGCGGCTTCGGTTTGCGGGTGCTCCGCTTCGAGGCGCGAGACGGTTTCCACGAAACGCTTGCGCGCCTCGGGCACATTCCGCTTCCGCCTTACATCAAGCGAGCGGATGCGCCGCTCGACCGCGAGCGATATCAGACCGTGTTCGCGCGGCAGGGCTGTGCGGTAGCCGCTCCAACGGCGGGGCTGCACTTTACGCCCGAAATTTTGGAAAAACTGCGCCAGCGCGGCGCCCAATTCGCCGAAATCACGCTCGACGTGGGCCTCGGGACATTCGAGCCAATTCACACCGAGCGTCTGGAGGACCACCCCATTCACTCGGAGGCGTACGAAATCACCGCCTCCACTGCGGAAGCGCTCGCGCGAGCGCGCAAAGAAAAGAAGCCGGTGCTGGCGGTGGGCACGACAGTGGTCCGCGCGCTCGAAGACGCCGCGGAAAAAACCAGTGAGCAGGCGGGAGCGATTGCCCCCGGCCGGTATGAGGCGAGCATTTTCCTTTACCCGGGGAAGCCGTTCCGCGTGGTGAATCAACTGCTCACGAATTTTCATTTGCCGAAGTCGAGTTTGCTGGCGCTGGTCGCAGCGTTTGCGGGCCGTGAGAATATTCTGCGCGCCTATCGCCATGCCGTCGAATCCGGCTATCGCTTCTACAGCTATGGCGACTGCATGCTGATCCGCTAGGCCTCGCTCACTCTTGGTTTGGTGTCCCGCGCGGGCCTCATCCGTGCAACCTGCCGGATGTTCGTCTATAATCCGCATCCTGCGGTGGGGGTTGTCCGGAATGCGGTATCTGATCCTCAGCGATATCCACGCAAACTTGACGGCACTCGACGCTGCCCTGGAGGCAGCCAAGGATTGCTGGGAGAAGGCCGTCTGCCTGGGCGACGTGGTCGGCTACGGCCCCGACCCCAATGAAGTGATCGACCGGGTGCGCTCGCTGGATGCCGTAACGATCCGAGGCAACCACGATAAAGCCGGCAGCGGGCTGGCGAATGCGGAAGACTTCAATCCGGTCGCGCGCAGCGTGGCGCTTTGGACGCGCGAGCAGTTGCGCCCGGAGAACCGGGAATACCTGGAAAAACTTCCGACCGGGCCGATGAAAATCGACGGGTTTACGATCGTTCACGGAGCCGCCCGGGATGAGGACGAATACGTTTTCGCGCCCGCCCAGGCGCTCGATAGCCTCATTGACGCGCCTTCGCCGGTCACGTTCTTCGGACACACGCACTTGCAAGGCGGCTTCACGCTGCGCGACAGCGTGGGAGTCCTGCATTTCAAAACTGCGGGCGAGAACAAGTTCTCGAAACTGGCCATCGAGGAAGGCACGACGTACTTGTTGAATCCCGGCTCGATCGGGCAGCCGCGCGACGGCGACACGCGCGCCGCATTTGCGATCGCCGATCTCCAGAACAATGTGGTGGAGTTTTGGCGCGTTCCCTACGATATCGAGGCAGTGCAGAAGCGAATGTCGGCGGCCGGGCTGCCCGAGGCGCTGATTCTCCGCCTCTCATTCGGCCGCTGAGATTCGCACGGACACTTCATGGAGCCACAGGAAAGCCAGCCGGAGCCGGAGCGAAGCAGTTTTCCCGCTGCGTTCATTGCCGGCGCGATCGTCGTGCTGCTGCTTCTGGGCGCCGTGCTGCTTATCGGGCGCAGGATGCAGCCGCGCGGCTCGGCTGCTTCCATTACGTTTCCCTTCGGCGCCGCCGAGCAGGCCTACGCCGAGCACGTCCATTTCAAAGACATTCAGATGGCGCGGGCCACGAATTTTCTCAATCAGGAATTTACTTACATTTCTGGAATTATGTCCAACGACGGCGCGCGCACGCTGCACGGACTCGAGGTCCAGCTCGAATTTCACGATCCTTTCAAACAGGTGATTTTGCGCGAGAAGCAGCAACTGGTGGGTCCGGGCACGCGCCCGCTCGAGGGGGGCGAGCGGCGGTCGTTCCAAATTACGCTGGAACATGTTCCCGCGGAGTGGGATCAGCAGTATCCTAGTATCCGGGTCACGGGTATGATCGTGGAGTAGACGAAGCCCGCGGCCCGGCTTGTATCTAAACGCAGGAAAAACTGTCTATGAACCCAACGAACGCACCCGCAGAGGATTTTTCCGAAATCGACCGCGCCATCGGCGAGATGGCTTCTTCAGGAAGCGTGGAAGTACACGAAGACGGCGAATGGCTTGCCGAACTCGTGGGCCTGCACTGCGAATTCCGCCAGCAAGGAAGAAGCTCCCTCGTCCATCTGTGGTCGGACGAGCGGAATCTCACGCGCCGCGTCCTGCGCGTGAAAGAACGCACCGCCGAGCGCATCGTTCTGGAAGTGCGGCGGTTCGGCCGCGCCAAACCGGGACGCCTCGAATTTCTCCGCACCGATTCGCCGCGCTCGGCCGGGCGGATCACGCGCGAGCAGTTCCGCGCGCGCTTCCACCGGATTCTCGCGGAACGCTTTCCCGACGCGGTGGTCGATGGGCTCAGCGCTTCGCCCGACCTCGAACATTCCCTCTCCGGAATTTACGTGCGCGGGCGCATGCAGGAGGCCGCGCAGAGCTGGGCGTTTCTGGCGGCATCGCCCGCGGAATCCGCCGCGGCCATCGACGGCATCCTCGCCTTCGGGCTCATCTGGCTCGATTGGACGCGCAGCCATTCCGACCGCCGGGCTATCGAAGGGCTCCGCCTGTTTGTGCCGCAGGGAACCAGCGGAAGAATTCGCGAGCGCGCGCTCGCCCTTTCCTCCGCTGCGCGCACGGAAATCTTCGAGTACACCGTGCCGGACGCGAAGATGCAGAAAATGGATCCCGCCGACGCGGGGAATCTCGAAAGCCGGCTCATCCCGCGCCGCGAAATCGAATCGGCGCTGCATGCGGCGGACCACGCGATCAGCCGCATTCGATCGCTTGTTCCGCGGGCGAGCGAGGCGATGCAAACGCGCGTCCCGCCCGGAACGAGCGAGGTGGCGCTCAACTTCCGCGGCCTCGACTTTGCGCGCTGGACGAAAGACGGCGTTTTCTTCGGGCTCCGCGAAGCGCGGCATTCGCTGACGCAGGCAAACGAAAACGAACTCGAGCAGCTCATCCGCCAGCTCGATTTGCACCGGAGTTCGCTCGCCACTGAAAAGAACCGCTCGCTTTACCGCGCGGTTCCCGAGCGCTGGCTCGAATTTCTGGCGCTGGAAGACGTAACGCTCATCAACGCCCAACTCGACGCCGAACACGTCTACGCGCAGGTCCCGGCGCTCGCCGGAGGAGACCGCGGCGTGCTCGACTTGCTGGCAGCCACGCGGCGCGGCCGGCTCGTGGTGATCGAGCTGAAGGCCACGGAAGATATTCAGATGCCCATGCAGGCGGTGGATTACTGGCTGCGCATCCGGCGGCACCAGCGCGAAGGCGATTTTCAGCGCGGCGGGTATTTCGCCGGAATCGAGCTCGATCCGCAGCCGCCGCTGGTGTGGCTCGTGGCGCCGGGGCTGCGCTTTCATCCGGCTACCGACACGCTGCTGAAATATCTGGCTCCGGAAATCCACGTCACGCGCATCGGACTCAACGAAAATTGGCGCCGCGGACTGAAAGTTGTCTTTCGGCAGTAGATCGCCAAGGATGCTGCGCAAAAAAGAAGGGAAGCGGACTGGATTGAACCAGTTCCACTTCCCGGGGTGTGTCCTAGAAGTGTTTGATAAATTAGACGCGGACCAATTCGAAAAGGTTGCAGAAAAAAGTGTGGTCAGTAAAAAAGATATTTCCGCCACTTTTCATCGCGATGCCCGATCAGGCGCATCAATTGCCGCGAGGTGTGCAGCGTGAACGGCCGCGGGCGCCGCTGGAGCTTGAGCCCCGCTTCTTCCGGCGTGCGGTCTCCTTTGCGGTTGTTGCAGGAGTAGCAGCAAGCGACCAGGTTTTCCCACGATGAACGCCCGCCGCGCGAGCGCGGCAGCACGTGGTCGAGTGTCAGCTCCGAAGCCGGAAATGCGCTGCCGCAGAACTGGCACGTATTGCGGTCGCGCAGCAGAATATTTTTCCGCGAAAGCGCGCGGCTCTGCTGGGGGATGTGCCGGTAAGTCAGCAGCCGGATCACCGACGGAACCTTGATGGCCTTCGAAGTGGAATGCACTTCGTGGTGATTGGTCTCCTCCGCCTGGGCCACGCCTTTCAGCATCAGGATCAACGCGCGCCGCACGGCGGTCACGTTGATGGGCTCAAACGTGGCGTTCAGAACCAGCACCGGGGCTTGCATCACCGAAGGACGGCTGGCCGGTGAAATTTGCGGTCGCGGAGCGGCTGGGTCAGTCGAACTCTTCGCCAGCGAGATATTGGGCCGGGGTCGTAAACCGCCTTTGAATACGTTTTCCATGGGCGCCTTTCGGCGTTAAAAGGATAGCTTACCTCAGCTAGTAGAGATGCTCACAGCATCCCGCTGGTTTTCCCGGTGCGAGGCGTTGCTCTGAAGCTTCGAAGAACCTGCAGGCGACCAGCCGGGGACGACCCGCCCGACGGTCAGCCCCATTACCTCCGCCGCCCCCGCCTTCTTGAGGGTCCGCGAGCAGGCATCCAGCGTCGCGCCAGTCGTCAGTACATCATCTACCAGCAGGATGCGCAGGTTGTCAACTCGCCTTCCCGGGCGAGTCGCGTAGGCGCCACGTACCGATTTCCAATGCTCGCTGCGGGAAAGGACCAGGCGCGGCGGGCGAGGCTTGGTCCGGACCAGCACGGAGGCGTCCAGCTTCAACTGGAGCCGCCGAGCGAGAGGACGCGCGAGCAGCTTCGCCTGGTTGTAGCCGCGCTCCCGCAGGCGATCCGGATGCAGCGGGACGGGGACGACAATGTCCGCGCAGAATTTTTCGCCGGCGGCCTTCACAAGCTCGGCGAGCCGCTCCCCGAACCAAACGCCCAGGCGCGTCACTTGCTCGTATTTCATCAGCGTGATCGCGCCCCGGAGCGCGTCATCGTAAATCGCCAGGCTGCGCGCCCGCTCAAAAGCATACGTTGGGACGCGGCACAACCGGCAGAGCGGCTGAATCGCCTCGGCGGCTACGGCGGAGATGAAAGGCCGCCCGCAACACTCGCACATCGGCGGCGAAATCAACGTGATCGAGCTGAGGCAGGCCTCGCACACCGGGATCCGGCTCGCGTTCAGCAGGGTCGAGCCGCAGATCCGGCAGGGCGCGGGGAAGATCACCGCGGCAAGCGCATCGAGCGCAGTTCGAATAAGCACGGGAGTACTGCTGGAGGAGGGGTTGCCGCAACCTTACTTCATCTACACGGCTAAGGAAAGAACGAATGCAACAAGCGCACGTCGCCCCGCGAACGCGCGCGCAAAGCTCAAATCATCCTCCTGGAAGAAAGGAATCCTTACAGCAGGCCCTGCTCCATCTTTTCCTGGCAGGAAAGGCAGTAGCGCGTCCAGGGCACCGCTTCCAGGCGTTTCTGCTGGAGTTCCTGGTGGCAGGAAATACATTCACCAAAGGAATTTTCCCTGATCCGGTTCAGCGCATCGTCCACAAGCTGGAGCAGCGAGCGTTCGTTGTGCGTCTGGCCGAACAGGAATTCCTTGGTGTACGAATTCGCGGCCTTATCCGCGAGATCGACTGTCGGATCTTCGTCGGCTTCGCGGCCTTCTTGCTCGGTGCGGGCAATCCCCTTCACGAGCTCCTCGCGCCGCGTCACCAGCCGCTTTTTGTAGTACTCAAGCCTTTTCTTTTCCATCGTCAGGCCCCAAGGCAGGGTCAAATGTCCCGCCCAAAACCAAAAATTTTACCGACAGTTCCGCCGGTTGTCAAATCAGTGACATCGAAGCGTTGAGGTTCGATGCAAGGAAAGGCGAGAAGATTCAACTGCCCCCAATGGCTGTCGGCATCCGAACGATCGGCGCAAAGCGCCTTACGCCGCGCGCTCCCGGGCGGGAAACATGAAATGAATTCCCACAGCGGCCAAAATAAGGACCCCGAACACCAGGTAGCTGCCTTCAGGTCCCACTGTTCCGCCCGTGAGCCAATCAGGACCATGGAGAGAAGAGTTCAAAAGATGGCCTTGCGCCAGCATGCCGCTATCGGGCACTCCGTAAAAAAATGTTTCGGTCCAATCGAACCCGGCGTGGATCCCCACAGCGAACCACAAGTTCCCGGTTCGCCACAAGGAGAACAGAGCCAGCAGCCCGAAACTTCCGGCCATGAACGCCCCAATTTTTGCTTCGCCGGGATTGCTGAGATGGCCGGCTCCAAACAAGAAAGAAAGGACCAGAGCGGCCGGCCAGAAACCGATGCCGGATGCGAGCGTGTATTGCAAGTAGCCGCGAAATCCGAATTCTTCGAAGAAACCTGTGAACAGGAAGCCGATGGCGTAGAGGATTCCGTACTTCAGCGCGACCAAGCCGAAGGCTCCAATTCCGGTGATGGTGAATCCGTGGAGCGCCGCGATCGAGCCCACGAGCAGCGTCACCATCGCGAACCCGTACGGCAGCCCCAGCCAGAACCGCGCCCCGAACGTTTCCTTCACAGGCAGGCCGTACACGCCAAAGGGACGGTTTTCGATTTTCGCCATGATGACCGCGGGAATAAGGACTGCGAGGAATGTGAAGATCTCGCCCACAGCCGAGGGGCCCGCAGCAAGCTCTCCGTTCGCAGGCGCAGATAACCATTCGCGCAACGACGGAAAATGATGAAGCGTGAATCGCAGTCCCCAAAGCAGCGCCGCAACCAGCACCAGATAGATTGCGATCCTCCAGCCGGCGCGAGTGCCATTCGGCCCGAGGAATATCCAGCGGATTGAAAAAGCGGGACGCTCCTCCCGAGGGGCTTCTCCCGCGGGAGATGGCGGCATCAAGGGACTGGAATTCGTCGTCACGCTCTAAATCCCCCCGGTCATGGATGCGAATTGCCTTGCAAATCGCGCAGCACGATACCTCAGTTTCGCCCGGGCCGAAAGGCTCTTCACTATCGAGGCGGCGGGCAAATTCAAATCTCGGAGGGCGATTTCTTGGGAGGGTACAGCAACACGAATGCCACGAAGGCCAGCGCAAAGACCACAAAATCGATGGCGCTGCCTTCCGGCCCGATCGTTCCTCCGGTGAGCCAGTTGGGCCCGTGGAAAGACGAATTCAGTAGATGGCCTTTGGCGAGCAATCCGCTGTCCGGAGTCGAATAGATGAATGTCTCCGCATAATCGCCGGCCGCGTGGAAGCCGATCGCGAACCATAGACTGCCCGTCCGTTGCAGCGTCAGGCACGCAAAAATGCCGAACGTGAACACAGAAAGCGCGCCGACCCAGCCTTCGCCGGGATTGGTGAGGTGGGTCGCTCCGAAAATCCCGGAGATGAGAATCGCCGACGGCCAGAATCCGATGCCGGAACCGAGCGTGAACTGTGCATAGCCGCGGAACAGGAATTCCTCGAAAAGCCCTACGAGCACAAAGCTGATTGCCCAGAGGATCGCGTACTTCACGAGTGCGGAACCGACAAGCGCAATCGTCCCGAATGAAAATCCACCCAGGGCGGCGATGATCACCATCTCGATCGAAACAAAGGCCAGTCCCCACGCGATGCCCTGCCAGAAAAATTTCCCGAACGCGCCCTCGCGCGGAATTCCGTACAGATCGAAGGAACGCTTTTCAATCCGGCTCATGATCCAGGCGGCGAGAAGGGCCACGGCCAGTGACGAGCTTTCGAAAATCAGCGAGAACGCCGGAGTAAGGACACCATTCACCTGCGACTGAGCAAAAAGCTCGCGCACGCCCGGAATCAGACGGATTGCGATCAGGACGATGTTGAGAAGCACGGCGAACAGAGCAATGAACATCACCAAGCGCCACCCGGCGCGGATCCCTTGCGGGCCGATGAAAATGTTGCGGAATCCGCTGGGCTTTTCAGCCAGCGGCGCGGGCTCTGCCGGCGGCATCGTGGAGTCGAGTGAGCCCCGCTCAGAGGTCATGGATACTCTCCTGTCAAAATTTAATACGTCGCAAGGTCCCTGAAAGTTCATTTCCCGCGGAGGCAGCAGGATACACGCAATTTCAGACGCACGGGCTGCGAATTCCGGTAGCATGCGGAAGCCCGGCGGCGCGGTTGCGGCGGCTGGATGTGGCTGCTAAACTCTCAAGTTTGAGCCCCGGATGGAACGCAATCCGAAGTCTTCTTCCACGCATCTGTTGACACGGCAGTGGCACTAATCGCCGCGGAGGTCTGGCTTGGCTAAATACGATCTGGTGATCATCGGAAGCGGGCCGGGCGGCTACGCGGCCGCCATCCGCGCCGGCCAATGGGGCTTGAAAACAGCGGTCGTCGAAAAAGACCCCTTCCTCGGTGGCACTTGCCTTCACGTCGGCTGCATCCCCACGAAAGTCTTCCTTCATCACGCCGATCTCTACGACCATTTCAAGCGCGCCGAAGAATTCGGCTTCGAAGTCCAGGGCGTGAAAGTCAATTGGCCGGCGATGCTGGCGCGCAAAGATAAAATCGTCAAAAAACACGCGCTCGGCATCGCTTCGCTCTTCAAGAAAAACAAAGTGGAATCTATCACCGGTTGGGGACGCATCGCCGGGCCCGGCCGCGTCTCCGTCGAAAAGGACGGCAAATCCACCGAGCTCGAGACCACCTACACCATGCTCGCCACCGGGTCCGAGGCGCGCTCGCTTCCGGGCGTGGAAATCGACGGCAAGACGGTGTTGACGAACCGCGAGATTCTCGCGCTTCCGGAAATTCCGAAATCGGTCGTCATTGTGGGCTGCGGCGCGGTGGGCGTCGAGTTCGCCTCGATTTTCAAGACTTTCGGCAGCGACGTCACGCTCCTCGAAGTGCTCCCGCGCGTGGTCCCGCTCGAAGACGAAGACATCTCCAAAGAGCTCGACAAAGCTTTCCGCAAGAAAGGCATCCGCATCGAGCTCGATTCCGGCGTCGAATCGGTGAAGAAAGACGCGAACGGCGCGACCGTCACGTTCAAGACGAAAGACGGCAAGCTGCAATCTGTCACCGCGGAGAAAGTGCTGATGGCCGTGGGCCGCCGCCCGCTCACCGAAAATATCGGCCTCGAGAAAACGAAAGCGAAAGTCGAGCGCGGCTACATCCTCACGAACGACTATTTGGAAACCGCCGAGCCCAATCTCTACGCCATCGGCGATATTGTTGCCGGGCTGCCGCAGCTCGCGCACGCCGCCTCGATGGAGGGCATCATCGGCGTCGGTCGCATGGCCGGAAAAGATGTCCAGCCCTTCGACCGCAAGCGCTGCCCCAACTGCACCTATTGCGAGCCGCAAATCGGTTCGATCGGCTTGACGGAAAAGCAGGCGCGCGACGCGGGCTATCAGGTGAAGACCGGTCGATTCCCGTTCATCGCCAATAGCAAGGCCACGATTCTGGGCCAGCACGAAGGCTTCATCAAAGTCGTTGCCGACGAAAAGTACGGCGAGATTTTGGGCGTGCACGCGATTGGCCCGCTGGCCACCGAAATCATCGCCGAGCCGGTCACCGCGCTCGGCCTGGAGGCCACGCTCGACGACATGGCCACCATCATTCACGCGCACCCGACCGTGTGGGAAGCCATGGGCGACGCCTTCAACGCCGTCCGCGGCCTCTCGATCAACTTCTAAGGCTGCATATACATGAGCACTCTCTGCATCACGTCATTCCGAGCGCAGCGAGGAATCTGCTTTTGAACGGCTGCCAACAATCCCGGGCAGCTATTCGTGCTTTCTGTTGCCGGAGGTGAATTCGGGAAGTCATGAAACGAAAATGACACAAGCGAATAAAATCTGCTGGGTCGTCGATCTCGGGCTCACCGCGTACGAGCCCGCGTGCGAATTGCAGCGCGAACTCGTCGCTGCGCGCAAAGCCGGCGCCATCCCCGACGTTCTGCTCCTATGCGAGCATCCGCACGTCATCACGCTGGGCCGCAATGGCAAGCGCAAAAATTTGCATGCGAGCGATCGGCTGCTCGCGCAAATGCATGTCGAATTCCATCCCACCGACCGCGGCGGCGACATCACCTACCACGGCCCCGGCCAGATTGTCGGCTACCCGATTCTCGATTTGGCGCAGTACCGCCGCGATGTCCGCTGGTATGTCGAGCAGCTCGAGGACACGATGCTGCGCGCCACCGCCGATTTTGGCGTCGCCGCCCGGCGCGTGCCGGGTTGCCACGGCGTATGGGTCGATACGCCCGCCGGCGAGGAAAAGCTGGGCGCGCTCGGCGTGCACTTGAGCCGTTGGGTCACATCGCATGGATTTGCCTACAATGTTTCCACCGATTTGCGCTATTTTGAATTGATCGTGCCCTGCGGGATTTCGGGGAAGCGCGCCACGTCGCTCGAAAAAATTTTGGGCCGCGCCGTCGGCGCCGAAGAAGTGAGACCGCGGCTCGTCGCGCATTTTGCCGAAGTTTTCAGCATCGAGCCGCACGCGATTTCGCAGGACGAATTGACAGAGGCGCTGCGAACACACGAAAGAAACGCCGCCGCGTTAATCAGCGCCGCCTCATGAGTTTTGCAGGGCGGGCGAAGCCCGCCCTGCTGCAAGGAATGCATCTGGTCTTTTTGTGAGAGCACAGACCATATGAATCGGGAAGAAATTGCATGACCGTTAACTTGACGCGTGAGCAGCACCTCGACCTCTACTACTTCATGCAGCTCAATCGCCAGCTCGAAGACCGCATGGTGCGCCTCTTCCGGCAGAACAAAATCGTCGGCGGCCTCTATTCCAGCCTCGGCCAGGAAGCGATTCCCGTGGGCACCGCCTACGCGCTCGAGCCGCGCGACTGGCTCGCGCCCATGATCCGCAATATCGGCGCGCTGCTGGTGAAGGGTTTCAAGCCGCGCGACATTTTCACGCAGCACATGGCCAAGTTCACTTCGCCCACTTTCGGCAAAGACGGCACCAGCCATTTCGGCGACCTGAAAGTCCGCCACACGGTTTCGCCGATCTCGATGCTCGGCGATTTGATTCCCGTCATGACGGGCGTGGCCATGGCCGGGCGGTATCTCGGCCAGAATATTGTCGCGCTCACGTGGATTGGCGACGGCGGTTCCTCGACCGGGGCATTCCACGAGGGCTTGAATCTCGCCGCCGCGCAGCGCGCCTCGCTCGTGCTGGTGGTCGAAAACAATCAATGGGCTTACTCGACGCCGGTGGCGAAACAGGTGCCGCTCAAAAATCTCGCCGACCGCGCCCGCGCCTACGGCATCACGAGCAAGATTGTCGATGGGAACGATGTGCTCGCCGTTTACTCCGCCGCGAAACATGCTGTCGCCGAATGCCGCGCCGGACGCGGCCCGGTCCTCATCGAAGCGAAGACCATGCGCATGAAGGGCCACGCGCAGCACGATCCCGCCGAGTATGTTCCCAAGGAGATGTTCGAATATTGGAAAGCCCGCGATCCGATCGCGCACTACGAAAAATATCTCACCGAACACAAAATCTGGGACGCCAAAACAAAATCGGAAATCGACGCGCGCATCGAGCGCGAGCTCGACGAAGACCAGAAATTTGCCGAGGAATCGCCGCTTCCTCCGCCCGAGCTGGCCGAGCAGGGCGTGTATTGCGAGGAAGGCTGCCACACCATCGAAGCCGATTGGCATCGCCCGAAAGACGAAGTGATGCCCCCGAAATCGAGCATCGAAGCGGTTTGGAAAGTGGATGGCTTCGGCGCCATGGACGAAGCCACCGCCGAGATGACCCAGCCGCCTTCCACCGGCGGCAACGGTGCCAAGACGCTCGCGAAGCCTGCCGCCAAAGTCAATTCGAAGCCGTCCGCGAGAATTCCCGCGAAAACGAACGGTGAAAAATCCGTCCCGCCGCGCGTCCCGTTCGGACGCGGGCCGAAGGGCAAAGAATCGCGCCGGATGCCTCCCGGCCGCCCGGGGAGACGCTGACATGGCCGCCGTGACGATGCTCGAAGCGATCCGCCAGGCCATGTTCGAGGAGATGGACCGCGACCCCGCCGTGGTCGCGATCGGCGAAGATATCGGCGTGTATGGCGGCGCGTTCAAAGTCACTGAAGGGTTGCTTGCGCGCTTCGGCCCCGAACGCGTGATCGATGCACCGATCGCCGAGACCGCGATCGTGGGCGCCGCTGTAGGAATGAGCTATCTCGGCCTGCGCCCCATCGCCGAAATGCAGTTCATCGATTTCATCGCCTGCTGCTTCAACCAGGTGACGAACTTCGTCGCCAAATCGCATTACCGCTGGGGCGCTCCGGTTCCCATGGTGCTTCGCGGGCCTTCGGGCGGCGGCGTCCACGGGGGGCCGTTTCACTCCGCGAATCCCGAAATGTATTTCGTGCACACGCCGGGCTTGAAAGTCGTCTATCCCTCGACCGCTTACGACGCCAAGGGCCTGCTGAAGTCCGCCGTGCGCGACAACAACCCCGTGCTTTTCTTCGAGCACAAATTTCTCTACCGCCGCATCAAGGAAGAATTGCCCGCGGAGGAGTACACCGTTCCGCTCGGTAAAGCGATTGTGCGGCGCGAAGGCACGGACCTCACGATCTTGAGCTACGCGGCGATGATGCACACATCGCTCGAAGCGGCCGCTGAGCTTGCGAAGGAAGGCATCGAAGCCGAAGTGATCGACCTGCGCACGCTACTGCCGCTCGATCGCGAGACCATCCTCGCTTCAGTGAAGAAAACCAACAAACTCCTGATCGTCCACGAAGATACGCGCACCGGCGGAATTGCCGGCGAAATTGCTGCGGTCGTCTGCGAAGGCGCGTTCGAGGATCTCGACGGGCCCATCACGCGCGTCACGGCGCTCGATACGCCCACGCCGTATTCGCCGCCGCTCGAAGCGCATTTTCTTCCCAGCGCCGCGAAAGTTGTCGCCGCCGCTCGCGAACTGGCAAAATACTGAACGGAGGTGAGTGCCATGGCTGTTGACGTCATCATGCCCCAGATGGGCGAATCGATTTTCGAAGGCACCATCACGAAGTGGCTCAAGAAGCCGGGCGAAAAAATCGAGCGCGATGAGCCGCTGTTCGAAATCTCCACCGACAAAGTCGACGCTGAAATTCCATCGCCGGCCGCCGGCGTGCTCAAAGAGATCAAAGTCAACGAAGGCCAGACCGTGCCGATTCAGACGGTCGTTGCCGTGATCGACGCCGCCGGCGCTGCGGCTGCTGCACCCGCCCCCGCGCCCGCAAAATCCGAATCGCCCCGGCCGGCTCCTGCACCCGCGGCTGCCGCGAAGCCGGCGCCTGCTCCGGCCGCGACGCCAAAGCCCGGCCCCACACTCGTTCCGGCCGCTGCCGCGGCGGGTGTGGCCGAGCGCCCACCGGCGGGCGCGAACGGCGGAAAAATCCGCAGCTCCCCGCTCGTCCGCCGCATGGCGCGCGAACACAATATCGATCTCGCCCAAGTTTCGGGGACAGGCGCGGGCGGCCGCGTGAGCAAGCACAATATTCTCGCGGCGATTCAAGGCGGCGCTGCGCCTTCTGCGGCCGCTATGCCCGCGCGTCCGGCTCCTCCATCTGCCGGAGGCGCTGCGGCCACGGCTGTGTTCGAGACGGCCGTCCCGCGCGAAAAAATGTATTTCGGGCATTACGAAGTGCAGCCCATGTCGGTGATGCGCCAGCGCATCGCCGAGCACATGGTGCTTTCCAAGCGCGTCTCGCCGCACGTCTATTCGGTGGAAGAAGTGGACGTCACCGGCATCGCGCGCCTGCGCGCCGCAACGAAGGAAAAATTCGAGCAGACCACCGGCACCAAGCTCACCTTCATGCCGTTTTTCGTGCGCGCGGCGGTGGAAGGCCTGCGCGCTTTCCCGACGGTGAATTCGTCGGTGGACGGCACGAACGTGGTCCTGCACAAGGAGTGCAACATCGGCATCGCCGTGGCGCTCGACTGGGGCCTGATCGTTCCCGTGGTCAAGAACGCAGAAGAGAAAAATTTCCTCGGCATCGCCCGCGCGATCAACGACCTGGCCGAGCGCGCCCGCGCGAAAAAGCTCAAGCCCGAGGAAGTGGCCGAGAGCACTTTCTCGATTACCAATCCGGGCGTTTTCGGCGGGCTGTTCGGCCTGCCGATCATCAACCAGCCGAACGTAGCGATTCTGGGCCTGGGCACGATCGAAAAGCGGCCCGTCGTGATCGACGACGCCATCGCCATCCGTTCGATGGTGTATCTCACGCTCTCCTACGACCACCGCATCGTCGATGGCGCCGCAGCCCACCAGTTCATGGGCAAGGTCAAGCACACCCTCGAAAATTGGAGCGAGAGCATTCTCTAGGGTTCTCAATTCGGCTGGCAGTTTGAACTTCTCTTGCTGCAGGAGCCGTCTTCGCCGGCCCCTGCAATATCTCTTGATGAAGCGTGGCGGCGGTCGATGACGGTATCGATTGCCGGGAAATCTCTTGTAGGGGCATGGCATGCCGTGCCCGGCCTTCTACAGGCGCCTCGGGAAGACGCTCCTGGGATCTGGCTTCCTGAACCCTGCATGGCAGGAGCAAGCTTTGCCTGCTTCCGCAAAACTCCTACTGCAGCGCTAGGCGGCGCCGCTGCGCGGCCCACGAGATTTTGCCGGGGCAAGGCCCCGGCAGCATAAAATCCACTGAGGCGCTGATTGCGCCGAAGCAGTCGAAATGGAAAGATCAAACACAACTGACCCCCGCCCTGCGCTGAATGATTACCTCGCTGCCGAAAGAACCTTGCTGGCGTGGATTCGCACGGGCCTGGCCTTGATGGGCTTCGGCTTTGTGGTCGCGCGCTTCGCGCTTTTCTTCCAGCAAATTCAACTCTTGGGCGCGGCCCGCTCCGCATCGTCTTCCGGGCTGTCCCTGTGGTTTGGAACGGCGCTGATTGCGGCCGGCGTCGCGGTGAACCTGTTTGCCGGCTGGCATCATCTCCGGCTGATCCGCGCGATGGAGCGGGGCCTGGAGATGGTGCCGCACTCGACGAGCCTCGCTCTGGCCACCGCATTCTTCCTCGCAGCCGTCGGCGCGGCCATGGCCGTGTATCTGGTTTCCGTCCGCGATTCCACGCACTCGAATTCTATAGATACTGGGGAGGTATCGATGACGCCGAACACAGCGAACGGGATCGCCAGCAAGCAAAGCAATCACCCGGTGGAGGAAACTCTGGCGAAGCTGAAGGGAATTCTGCAGGCCAAGGGAGTGAATGTTTTTGCGGTCGTGGACCATTCCGGCGAAGCCGAAAAAGCGGGGCTGAAAATGCCGGACACCACGCTCGTCATTTTCGGCAGCCCCAAGGCGGGAACGCCGCTCATGCTCGCGGCTCCTTCGGCCGCCATCGACCTTCCGCTCAAAATCCTGATCGCCGAGGACGGCGCTGGAAAGGTTTGGGTTTCTTACAACACGCCGTCCTACTTGCAGCAGCGCCATGGCTTCCCACAGCAATAGCTGCAGAACATTGCTGTCGTCGAGGCTCTCGTCTCCGGCATTACTCAGTGAAGTTCCACTGGGATTTCTTGCGGCAGGGCCGGCTCTGCCGGCCCTGCAATATCTCCGGATTGAGCGCCCCGATTGTCCCGGGCATTTGTGCCTGCATCCAAACTTGAGTGGGAGAGACGTGCGATGATCCACCGTGATTGTTTGACGAGATATTGCCAGGGCGAAGCCCCGGCAGCAGGGAACTGAAATTCCTATCTGCCCGATTACGCAGACGAAAGCCAACGAAACCTGGGGAACGCCTCCCTGGAAAATTGAATTTGAGCCCCCGGCCGCGCCGATTCCCTCCTCGTCCGATCTTGTTGTGATCGGCGGCGGATTCACGGGGCTGGCGGCGGCGGCGTGGCTGCGCCGGCTCGCTCCGGGAAAATCGGTTGTCTTGCTGGAAGCTTCCCGTATCGGTGCGGGCGCGAGCGGCCGGACCGGCGGGATCGTGCTCGCGGAAACGGCCGCGGGCGATTTGCCCGGCCTTGGCGACGTGCTCGCCGGCTTTCAGAAAATTTTGCGCGAGCTCGGTGTCGATTGCGGCCTCGAACTGGGAGGCGCGTGGGAAATCGCGCGCGGCAGCGCGTCCCCGAGAGCTTCACAGCCTGCCACGCCGATCGATTGGAATGATTCCGGGCGGCTTCGCGTGGTGAACGAAGTGCCCGGGGGCACGCTCGATCCGGGAAAGCTCGTTGCCGGGCTCGCCCGGGCGGCGGTCCGCCTCGGGGCCGTGGTTCTCGAAAATTGCCGCGTGCAGAAAGCGAAGCGGGGCCGGCGAATCGAAATCGAATTTGGCGGCAAAGGCGCTCGCAATGGAAAAATCTCCGCCGAAAAAGTTCTATTCGCCACGAACGCTCTCTCTCTGGATCTCGCCGCGCTTGCAGGAAAGTCGCAGCCGTGGCTCACGCTGGCTGCGCAGACCGCGCCCATCCGCGAAGCGCAAATCGAAACGATCGGACTTGCCCAGAGAAAACCTTTCTACACCGTCGACTTTCCCTATCTCTGGGGCCGGCTCCGGGACAATCGTTCGATCGTGTGGGGTGCAGGGCTTGTGAACGCACCGGATGGACGAACGCTGGAAAAAGTGGATATTGCCTCGGCGGAGCCTGCCGCCTTGTTCGCGACGCTCGAGCGGCGCGTGCGCGGGCTTCATCCGGCGCTCGCTTCGGTCGAGTTTACTCACCGCTGGGGCGGCCCCATCCTGTTCCGCGACAATTGGCGCCCGGTTTTCACCCGGCATCCGCGATCTCCGGCGAAGAATCCAAACGCGATCGTCCTCGGCGCGTACGCGGGCCATGGCGTGGCGCTGTCGAGTTACCTGGCTGCCTGGGCTTCGGAGGTTTTGCTCGGCCGGCGGAAACTTCCGTATTGGGGCTCGCTCCCAAGATAGGAAGCGAGGTTGCCCGGCATTTGCGGCCCCGCCGACGATAACGCAGAGGCTTGAATCCTTCGCAGCAGAGGCGGGCTTCGCCCGCCTCTGCAATATCACTCCAATGACATGATTCGCCAAGCTCGCCACGAGCAGGCCCGTTCGCTTTCTACCGTAGGGGCACGGCATGCCGTGCCCGGTCGCAGGCGAGACGTCGAACAAATCGAAGGGTCTTGCGGCTTCAGCGCCCGGGAGAATCAAACCCATCGAGATATTGCAGGAGCGGGCGAAGCCCGCTCCTGCCGCAACACACTCGGTGAGCGGCAACTCCCAGCATTCCTCACCAGCACCCTGAATCGTTTTTTCTACTGAAGCCGGAATCGAAGGTCTTCTGCAAACCGTTCTACGCGATTCATGGGGACGACATGAATTTTCTGCTCGCCGAAAAGATCCATCAAGAACCGATGCCGCGGATTCTCCGGGAGCGGTTCGAGATCGGTGATGGCGGTGAATTCGGCGTCGCGCTGGCGCTCGAGGATGTGCGCGGCGGAATAGGCCATGGCCTTGGCGGTCAGCGCGTCGCGGCCCAGCACGATCGATTGCAGATAACCGCGCGCTCCGTTCCGGTAAGCGTAATCGAAGCGGAAAGTGTCGCCGGGATGCGTGAACTCTTCGACGCGGACGTTGCGCTCCAGCCGCCCGAGGATGCGGTGCCGGCGGAACACGTCGTTCAGCCGCGCGCGAATCCACGCGCGTGTATTCTCGACGATTCCTCCCCGCGCGCGCGGCGGAGGCGCGACCTGGTCGCGGTAAATCCGGTCCAGCTCGGCGTCGAAATCCTCGGCGAGCACGCCTCTTGGGGGGCTGAGCTGGATCGCGTTTGAAAGCGTCTGGCCGAGCTTTTCGAGATACGCCGCAAGCTCCGCGTCCGGCGCGCGGAAACGCGCTTCGAATTCTCCGGGCAGCGCGCGCAAAAGGTCCTGGTCGGCGTTGGGGTGCAGACGGCGGACGCGCGCGATTTCCGATTGCTCCTCAATCAATTTGCAGGCGCGCCGCGCGCCCGCAGCGTCTTCCAGCAGGACGCCGATGTTCACCCATTCATCGCGCGCGAGATTCGGCGTGTAGCGCAGAATCTGGTAGCGGAAGGTGCTTCGCGGTTCCTCGGGCATGGCCAGCTCCTTTCTCGGAGGGAGTCCCGCCTTATCTCCAGTTGGGAAACGGCTGGGCCGTCGATTTCCAGGCGGCCAGAATCAACTCGCGCACCAGCCAGCGCCGCCGCAGAAGATGCTCGAGCAGCCGCTCGAACGCGTCCCGCTCGAAAGCGTACCACTCCGGCGGAATTTCATCGGCGCATTCCTCGACCGCCGATTCCGTCATCTTCGCTTCCACCCGCGCGAGCCACGGCTCGAACGCTTCGAGCGAGCGGACCGGCTCGTACACCCGGTGGCGCGCATAAAGCCCCCGCAGCGGCGCATCGGGGAAATTCCATTCGCCGGCGTTGAAGCAGAATCCTTGATCGATCATCAGCGCCCGGTAGCGCGACTCTCCCGGCGCGCGGAAGAAAATCGCCTGGCGCCCGTTCGTGTTGCACGTCCACTTGTCGAAAACCAGCATGCCGCAGAAATCCGCGAGGTTCACGGCTTCGCGGAGCTGTTCATCGGGGAGGAAGTCGTACGCCAGCGTCTCCGCCGGAGCGCCCGGATACCTCGAGCCGAACTGCCGCCCCGCCTGGCAAGGCGCGCGCCCGCGCCCGAGCTGGATCACCAGGTCTTCGGTCTGCGCGATCAACTCCTCGCGCACTTCCACCACTTCGGCCGGCGGCGTGGGCAGCCCCAGCCGGGCCGCCAATCGGGTTCCGAGCAATTCGTTCGCCAGAATCCGCAAGCCCTGCGGATTGTTCTGGAATTTTACGACGTAGTAGCTCTCATCCTCGCAGCGCATCAACTGCGCCTGCGCCCCTCCCCGCATCCGCCTCACTTGCTCCACCGCCAGGACCATCGCGCGCGTATGCTAGTCACGCGTGAACGTCCCCGGCAAGTAAAACATTTTCAGTTCGGGAATTTTTCCGGGCCCGGAGGGAATTGCAGCAGGAGTTGCAAGCCAACGGAACGCCGCCCGCCGCAGCGCGGCCCGGAGGCAAAAAAACCTTCGGGACTGCACTCGATGACGCGAGCGCAATCCCGAATTCCGGCGGCAGCCGCGAAGCGAGAGTCCGGCGCTGCTAGCGTCTCTTTTTCCGCGCCGCTTTCTTCGCCTTGCCCTTAGCTGCCTTCTTCTTGGGCTTCTTTTTCGCCTTCGCAGCCTTCTTCGGCGCGCGCTTCTTTGCTTTCCGAGCGGGTTTCGAGGGAGCCGGCGCCGCGGCACCGGCCGCCTCTTCTTCCGGCTCCTCTTCGACCACGACGGTCTCTTCGACTTCTTCTACAATCTCGTCCTGTCCCGGCTCGAGCCCTTCTTCGCCTTCCTCCTCGTAGCGCGGCACTTCGTCGTCGTCCTCGTCATGCATTTTTGCGTAAAACATGAATTCCTCCGTGGGCCTCAGGCTTGGCGGGCGGCCACTCACCGCATGGGCGCTTATAAACGGAGTGTCGGAACTTTGTCAAGGCGCAAGGACTCAAAATCCTCTGGCATCGGCGCGCCGCACAGCCCAACCTCCGGCTCTTTCAAAAATACCATGCCTACCTGATTTGTAAGTGTATGAAAATACTATGCTTAGATGACTTTCGTTAGCGCCGGATGGTCAGGATATCGCCGGCTTCCAGTTGACGGTCTGCCAGGAAAGGATTGGACTGCTTGATCGCCGAGACGGTGGTCCGGTAGGCGCGCGCGATGGAATATAGCGTCTCTCCCGGCTTCACGTGGTGCTGCACCGCGCTGGATTTCGCCTCCTCGCCGGTGGAAACATTCTCGACCGACGCACCGGCGTTCTGCGCCGACTTCGTCTTCGGCCGCGCGCTCGCCGTGGACCCGCCGCCCGCATAGATTTTCAGGCGCGAGCCGCGCGCGACGCTATTGCCCTGGATGCCGTTCCAGCGTTTGAGCTGCGCCACGGTCACGTCGAAGCGGTCGGCAATGCCCGCCAGCGTGTCGCCGCGCTGCACGCGGTAACGGACCAGCCTCACGGCCGGCGGCGCCGTGGGCACATTGATCCACATTCCCGCCGGGACCGCCGCATGCGCCGGGAGATGATTCGCGCTCTCAAGCGCCGCGAGCGTCACATGGTAGCGCCGCGCCACCGCCGCCAGCGTCTCGCCCGGCTCGACCGTGTGCAGCCGCCAGCTCGTCCACTTCTCCACGGGCACCTGCCGGAGATTCTCCTCGAACTGCTTCGCCGTCCCCGCCGGAAGGTTGAGCGCGAATCCGGGATCATTGGGCGTTACGCTCCGCAGCAGGATGGGATTCAAAACGTGCAAATCATCCAGGTCCGCACCGGTTGCATCGGCCACCAGCCGCAGGTCGATGGCATGGCCCGCCTGGACCACGTCCACCACCGACGGCTTTTCCGGCGCCACCTGCACGCCGTAGAGCGCCGGGTCCTTGGCCACCAGCGTGAGCGCGAGAATGATGGGAACGTAGTTGCGCGTCTGCTTCGGCAGCGCGTTGCGCTTTTGCAGCTCCCAGAAATCGGCATAGCCGGTGCGCTCGATGGCCTTCACCACGTTCATCGGCCCCGAGTTGTACGCCGCCATCACCAGGTACCAGTCGCCGAACATGTGGTAGAGATCCCGCATGTGGTGCGCGGCCGCGCGCGTGGATTTTTCCGGGTCGCTGCGCTCGTCAACGTAATAGGTTCGCTCGAGATCGTACTGCTGCCCGCGGAAGGGCATGAACTGCCAGATTCCCCGCGCTCCGGCGCGCGAAACCGCCTGCGGCAGGAACGCGCTCTCCGCCTGCGCCAGGTAGATCAGATCCTGCGGAACTCCCTCTTCCCGCAGAACGCGCCGGATCATTTCGCTGTAGCGCCCGGCGCGGTCCAGCCCGTGCTCGGCAATCATGCGGCCGCGCGCCGTGGTGAAAAAGCTCAAGTACTGCAGGACCGAATCGTTCACCTTGAGCGGGATATCGTGCGGAACGGCGATCAATTCCTTCTCAGCCTTGGCTGAAAGCCGCGGGTCGCCCGGAGGCAAAGTCAAATCGGCCAGCTCATCGATCGGCGCGGGGGTGCTTTCGGCTTCGGGCTCCTCTTCCGCTGTATTCTGCTCGGCCGCCAGGTCGTAGTTCTGCGAGGCCTCGCCGATCTGGTCCACCAGCGCCGAAAGGCGCGGGTCCGCTCCCGCCGGGAAGCCGCTCTGGAGGATGCGGTCAATCGCGCGATCGAAATCGACGCGCGCCCTCTCGAAGTTTCCGGCCTTGTAGTCGTCCTGTCCCGCATCGAAGTTCGCCTGGACATCCGCCACAAGAACATCGATCGCGGGGCGCTCATCGCGCTGGATGGAGCTGAACAGTACGGGCCGCTGGGGGAGGGGCAGGGTCTCGCGCACAAACGCGGGCGCCGGTGCAGGCGTCGAGGCCGGCGGATGCGCCTTTACCTGCTGCTTGGCGGTCTCCTCGCACCCGGCCAGAGCAACCGCTGCGGCGGCCACCGCCAGCAAAATTGTCGCGCGCTGCTTCATCTTGAATCCCTCAGGTTCCGGTACCCCAAAGCAAATTCGATGCCGCCCCCGCGGCACAAGTCAAAAGCCTGTTCGTTCGCCCGTTTTTCGGTGCAACTTAAATGATACGAGCCAGATACGGCCGGGTCAATGGGC
Organism: Candidatus Sulfotelmatobacter sp.; assembly: GCA_035624115.1. GTDB lineage: Bacteria > Acidobacteriota > Terriglobia > Acidiferrales > UBA7541 > Palsa-295. The sequence goes on from DASPSD010000085.1 coordinate 137,005, forward strand.
ATGCCGTATCCGCAGTTAGCAACCTCGGAACACGCGAGAAGAATAAATTGCCCCACCCGGATTGGCCCACTGCACCGCTTGGGAGCAGGCTTATACCACCATTCGTGGCTGAAGTGGCCGGGATATTGTGATTGGTGAGTGGTGAGTAGTGCCTTGTGACTTTTGAATCGTGTGTGGTCCCTACCTTGAGAGAGTAACGGCAGCGGCGATTGCGCGAGTACCCAGCATGGCAGGGAGAAGCTACTGCGGCCACCCCGTTTTGTGCCGATTAGAAGTGGTCGCTGGCCCATGTTTTCAGTCACTTAGAGCGAATTCTAATCGCGGATCCGCGATTAGAATTGTGTTCGGAAGCTTCGCCACTGAGCAGTGAGTGGCGACCGGTGTCCCGGCCAAACGTGAGATTTCGGACGTCGGCCCGAGGCAACTTCGGTGGCACCAAACGGGCCCATGCCGATTCGATTGAACGGCGCCAGGGAAATGAGCTATTCCGATAAGCCGGGGCGGGTTGCCGATTGAAAATCCGCTCGTGCTTTGTTTTGAATGGCTTACGGGAAATTTCAATTTTTCGCCTTGGCGATTGAAAAAATCATAGGCTGGGGCGGACGGACCCAGGCACATGCCCCCAGCCGGGTGCCGTCGGTTCGAATTGTAACCGCCATTCATAACAAACGTATTTTATCATAAAGTTAACAGAAAATCAAGGAGAAAACGCTAAGTCCTTTGGTTGCAGCGAGGATTCGTCGCGAGCAAATTTCCGGCAAGCGGGATATGCGCGCTGCGGATCTAGTAGTCCGGGAGCGCGGCCGATTTTGGGCAAGTCGCTGGACGCGTGGAGGCTTCGAGGTCGCCAATCCATTACCCAGTGGGAGCTAGGCATCCTTGAATGCCGGACTATTCACTCGATTCGTTGGCGTGAATTCGCGAGAAATGCCGTCTGACTGACCCCGCGGGCCTTAGTGGCCAACCACCGCCGTCTAGATAGCCTTTGGAGGCTGGCTCAGGGTTGCGGTTCGACCGACAAATACGAAGAGAAGGCCTAGGCAAAATGAGATAAAGAAAAGCAGCACGCGAATGCCGTCCTTCAACGTCCAAGCATGATCGCTTGCAAGGGCCTTGTCGAAAATTGGCCCCAATTTAGCTAGGAGGAAGCCAGAAACGAAGGTGCCAATAGCTCGTCCTAACGTCTGGAATTGTTGCTGCTGAGATGCCCCTCTCGGAGACAGGAATATCCCCAGAACCCAACCCAGGAGCCCGCCAGCGGGGACAAGTAGCATGGTAAAGTATCGTTCTGTCGAATCCGAATCCAAATGGTATGAGGCCCAGACCGCGCAAACCAAAATGATGGACCCGAGGATATACCCTGGAAGTACGGCGGGTGGAATCTGGGGAATGTCCTTCCTTGACTCTGTTTGCATGGACGTTTCTCCCTGAGTCGGCTATGAACTTAAGGCCACATCTGCTTCTTGATAGCTTCGCTGAGAACCTCGACTAGGATGGATTTTAATCCGTCGGCCACTTGCTTGCCCGCCTTGGCAGCCAACTTCTTGTACTTAATAATCGCGCCCGGGGCGCCCGGTTTGTTGTGGATGAGCTCCTCTACACTCTCCTTTAGCTGGATCTTTTCTGGCTCACTTAGCTGATCCGCTGCGTTCGCCACTTCCTGGGCTGCCTTTAGCCTATGCTCGGTCCAAGGATAGGGATTTCCGCAATTGTGACAAAACGAGGGAGGCGGGCCCGGAGACGTGAGATCGACCACTCCCGGCTCGTAGTAATGTCCATGAATTTCAGCATTACACTTCTTGCATGCTGACATTGTTTGCGCGCCGCAGTCGCTGCAGAATTTCTTGTTGTATTCCGGTTGTGTGTGAACAAAGGTTGTAATCAAATGGCCGTTCAAGCACACCTGCGCAGCGTCGTACCCCTTCCGCACAGTCCCTGGGGTGTCGGTCCAAGGGTCATCATAGAGTTCCATTTTCGGCACACTATCTCAACCGCTAATGCTAGTCAACGGTGTGTTGAAGCCGAATGAAGTGATGGGCTGGCTCGGGGTCGTGGGGTCATAAGCGAAGACTTAATTAGCTCAGGGTATTCTTAGGGGGTACAATCAAACCATGCTGAGCGCCCTGGACGCAGACGGCTCGTTGATTGAAGAGGCCAAAAAGCTGGGGGGTCACCGGACCAAAAAAGCAGCTGTAACGGCAGCCCTAGAGGAGTACATCCGCATCCGCAAGCAGCTGGGGATTCTTAGTTTATTCGGAACGATCGACTATGACTCGGACCACGACTACAAGCGCGAGCGCCGCTTGAAGCGCCTCTGAGAGTTTGGCGGCCCCATCGAACTTCAAGCGAGGGCTTGGCGGAGGTCGGCGATCAGGTCGGCGGGATCTTCGAGGCCGACCGAGACGCGCACGGTGCCGGGTGAAACGCCGGCGCCGCGGAGTTCTTCGGGCGACAGATTGTAGTGCGAAGTAAAAATTGGCAAGACCACGAGCGACTCGGCGCCGCCGAGGCTCGCGGCCAGAAGAAAAATCCGCACGCGGTCGCAGAAGCGCCGCGCGGCCGGCAGCCCGCCCTTCAAGACGAACGACAGCATGCCGCCGAAGCCTTTCATCTGGCGCCGGGCCAGCGCGTGATCGGGATGCGAAGCCAGGCCCGGATAGTGCACGCGCGCGACTTTGGGATGTTTTTCGAGGTACTTCGCAATTTCGAGCGCCGTCGCGCACTGCCGCCGCACGCGCACTTCGAGCGTTTTCATCCCGCGAATCAACAGATAGGCCGCTTCGGGGTCCATCGAGCCGCCGAAATTGATGATGTTGTGGCGCACATGGTCGATCCAGCGCCGGCTCGAAGCGGCCACGCCCGCGATCAGGTCCGAATGTCCGCCCAGATACTTCGTCGCGCTGTGCAGGACGAAATCGAACCCCATCTCGATCGGTTTTTGCAGCACGGGGCTGGCGAAGGTGTTGTCGATGAGCGATACCAGGTCCCATTCCTTGGCGAACGCCAGCGCTTTCTCGAGGTTCACCAGGCGCAGAGTGGGATTGGTGGGCGTCTCGATGTAGAGCGCTTTCGTGCGCGGATTCACGAGCTGGCGGATTCCGGCGAGGTCGTGCTCCACGTGGCGGACGACGATGCCCAGCCGCGGGAAATTGTCGCGCATCAGGCGATAGGTGCCGCCGTAGAGCTGGCGCGCGGCGATCAGTTCGTCGCCGGCTTTCAGCACGGCCAGCAGGGAACTGGAAATCGCGGCCATGCCCGAAGCGGTGACGATGGCGGCTTCGGCGCCTTCGAGCGCCGCAATCTTGGCTTCGGCGATCGCGAGCGTGGGGTTGCCATAGCGCGTGTAGATATACGCCGAGCTTTTTCCCTCGGCCCAGCGCTTCATCTCCGCGGTGCCGGAAAACGTGAAGGTGGAAGTGCGCGCAATCGTGACACCCACCGGGGCGCTCACGTGGAATTTGTCTTCGCCGGTGCGGACGGCAATCGTCGCATCGGCCCAGCGGTTCGGCTTTTTTGGTTTTTTCATACCCGGTCAGGATGGCGCAGCCGTGCGCGCGGACGCAAGCGCCAAATTGGAAAGGGATGGCGAAATGATTTCAGCGGCGGGATCACGGCGGCAGGAATTGCTTTCGCCATTTGGGCGCGGTATCACCTGGGAAAGAATTGGAGCGCGGAGGTAACGACCCGCGAGGGGCATCAGCCGATCCGTACGGGGCCGTATGCTCGGCTGCGCCATCCCATCTATACAGGCTTGCTTGTGGCGCTGTTCGGGACGGCGCTGTGGGTGGGCCGCTACTGGGCGCTCGTCGCGCTCGCGATGTTCCTGGCTGGGTTTGCGCGCAAAGCCAAGAAAGAAGAGGCGTTCCTCGCGCAGGAATTCGGGCCGGTGTTCGAAGAGCATAAGCGGCTGACTGGATTTTTTCTGCCGCGGCTCCGACAACGCTCGGAAATGTAGCCTCGCTTCACCTTTTTTGTTCGCGCAGCGTCCCACTGGCCGGCCATCCGCCTGCGGATGGAGCCGGTTCACCGAAGATCGTCTGTAGTGGAAATCCGACCCCGCGACCTGGGCTGAGTTTTCGCCTTATGTTCCCTACCGCTTTGGTTACGCCAGCGGCTGAAATCCAGGCCTGCCGCCGGGTTCCGTGTCAGGATTGAATGAACGTTTCCGACCCCGTCAAACGCCGATAGAGCAGTCAAAGGGGATGCAAATGAGGAAGAGCTATCTATATCCCGGGGTATTGCTGGCGGCGGTCACGCTTTGCGGCTGCCCGCATTTCACTCACGTTGCGGGTCCGCCGTGCATGGGGAATGCGTGCCCCGCCGGAACCAAGGGCGAGCCGCCTGCGGCGCAGCATGCCGATTACAAGCAGCCTGCAGCGGCGGACCAGCCGCCGGCTTCGGGTGCGGCGCTTGCACCGGCGCAATCAAGCGCGACTGGAAACGCGGAACCGACGGGGGGAGCGGCGGCGGATTCCGCACAGGCAGGTTCGGCGCAGGCAGCTTCGGCGCAGCAGAAGCCGGGCCTGTTCACGCGCATGCTCGAAGCGCTGCACCTTCACTCGAAGTCTTAGAAATCAATGGGCGGAGGCGGCCTCTTCGTCCTCCGCATGCGGCTTGTGCGCCGCAATCACCTTCTCGGCGATTTCCCCCGGCACAAAATCGTAGTGGGAAAATTCCATCGTGTAGCTGCCGCGTCCCTGCGTCATGGACGTGAGCTCGTTGGCGTAGCTGAGCATTTCGGATAGCGGCACAAGAGCTTTCACCACCACGTTGCCCGCGCGCGTTTCGCTTCCGTTGATTTTTCCCCGGCGGCCGCTGAGATTGCCCATCAGGTCGCCGGAATACTGCTCGGGCGCATACACCTCGACATTCATGATGGGCTCGAGCAGAGCGGGCCGCGCCTGCTTCATGGCTTCCTTGAAAGCGAGCGAGCCGGCGATTTTGAAGGCCATGTCGCTCGAATCCACGTCGTGGTATTTGCCGTCGTAGAGGCTGACGCGAAAATCGGTGACCGGAAAGCCGGCGAGGAATCCGCGTTCGGCGGAATCGCGCACGCCCTTTTCGACCGAAGGAATCCAGTTTTTCGGGATGGCGCCGCCGAAAATATCGTCAATGAACTCGATGCCCTTGCCGCGCGGCAGCGGTTCCATCTTGATGCGGCAGACGCCGAACTGGCCGTGGCCGCCGGTTTGTTTTTTGTGCTTGCCTTCGGCGTCGGCTTTGCCGCGGATCGTTTCGCGATAGGGAACTTTCGGCGGCTTGAGGGTGAGCTCGACGTGGTAGCGCTTGCGGAGTTTTGCGACGACGACTTCGATGTGCTGCTGGCCCGCGCCGGAAAGCAAGAACTCTTTTGTCTGCGGGTCGCGGCCGAAGCGCAGCGCGAGGTCTTCTTCGAGGATGCGATGGATGGCCTGGCCGATTTTGTCTTCGTCGGCGCGGGTCTTGGGCTCGACGGCGAAAGTGATAGAAGGCTCGGGGATGCGCGCGGGGGGATAGTAAATCGGCGCGTTTTTGTCGCCGAGAGTGTCGCCGGTGGTGGTGTCTTTCAATTTCGCCACCGCGCCGATATCGCCGGCGTGCAACTCATTGACGGCCACGGCCGTTTTTCCCTGCATCACCTGGATGTGCTGGAGGCGCTCCTGCGAATTGCGCGTGAAATTCGAAATCGTGGCGTCGTTTTTCAGCACGCCGGACATCACTTTGAAATACGTGATGCGGCCGGCGAAAGGATCGGCGAGCGTCTTGAACACGTAGAGGGAGAGCGGCTCGGAGTCGGCGATTTTGCGCTCGACAGTGTCGCCCTTGTGGTCGGGGGTCTTGTGGCCGGCAACTTTTCCACGAAAGGCGGGCGAGGGGAAAATCTCGACGAGGAAATTCAGAATCGCATCGGCGCCGATATTGCGCAGCGCCGAGCTGAGCAGCACCGGAAAAATCCGCTTGGCCTGAACTGCTTCGCGCAGGCCTTTCGTGAGGTCTTCGGCAGGGAGCGTTCCTTTGTCGAAAAACTCCTGCATCAATTCATCGTCGCCCTCGGCCACCATTTCGACCAGGGCTTCGTGCGCAGTCTTCGCGTCTTCGGCGAGGTCCGCGGGAATTTCTTCCACTTTGGCTTTGCCGTCGCCATCGGGCGTGTACACGAGCGCCTTCATGGCAACGAGGTCCACGACTCCCTTGAAATTTTTCTCCTGGCCGATGGGAAGCTGGATGGGGACGGCGCCGCGGCCGAAAACCTGCTGGAGCGAAGAAAGCGCGCGCTCGAAGCTGGCGAGCTCGCGGTCCATCCAGTTCACGATGAACGCGCGCGGCTGATCGTACTCGGTGGCGTAGTCCCAGGTTTTTTCGGTCACGACCTGAACGCCCGCGGCGGCATCGACAAGAACCAGCGAGGCATCGGCGGCGAGGAGCGACGCTTTTGTTTCGTTAATAAAGGTGGAATAGCCGGGAGTGTCGAGCAGATTGATCTTGGCTTTTTCCGCGCGGCCGGGGGCCTGCCATTCGGCATGGGCCAGGCCGGTGTTGATGGAGATCTTGCGCGCGATTTCTTCCTCGTCCCAGTCGGTGATGGTCGAGCCGTCGGAGACTTTGCCGAGCCGCGGCGTCATCCCCGCCGTGAAGAGCAACGACGACACGAGCTGGGTTTTCCCCGTGTCGCCGTGGCCGACAATCCCCACGTTGCGGATCCAATCAGTTGTGTAGGATTTCATAGAGATCTCCGTTCGAAAGTCGAAATTCGAAAATCGAAACTCGCAGGTTCACGGGGCGGGCATGCGTGGCTCGCGGGATAGGCTTTTCTTGCGGTTGGAATTTGGAAAGCCGAATCGAGCTGTGCGTTCGATCGAGCATCAAGACGCTAATCCCCCGGGAATCGCGCCTGACCCTGCGCGCCCTGCCTGCCGGTGGGGGCGGCGGCAAGTGCGGAAACTGCGAATGCTAGCACAGCGATTGGGCCGCGTTCAACCGCAGGGGCGATTCTGCGAGGAATGGGTCGTTGTACGGTGAGATTGAAAACAAAGCGGTGGCAAGCCGCCCTTCGGCTCGGCTCAGCACAAGCCGCACTCCAAAGAAGCCGAGTCGCGGGCGGCGGAGTCTCAAGGGATCGAACTCAAATTGTTAGGGCGCGTGGAATCGTGCGAAACCAACGTGACATTGGTGAAACTTGCGCGGGACTGGATACGTCCATCAGAGTGTAAGTAACGAAAGGGGAATTGGAGGGGCCACCGATGCGACGACTCATCCTGGGAATCGTGTGTTTTGCTTTCTCCTGCGCCGCGCAAGAACTCGCGCCAACCGTTACCCCGACTGAAATTCAAACGCCATCGCAAAACTCGGCCTCTGCTGCGGGTTTGAATCAGCAGCCGGAGAATCCACCGCAATCACAGCCGCCGGCTGCGCCGCAAAACCAGACCCTTACGATTCCGGCCGGAACGCGTATCCCCATGACCCTCACCGATGCCATCACCACGAAACGATCGAAGCGCGGAGATATGGTTCAGGCGGTGACCGCCTTCCCCGTCAGCGTCGATGGACAATTGGCGATTCCGGTGGGCACTTACGTGGAGGGCGTGATCGACAAAGTGAACGCGCGAATCCCCAGCGTGCAAATGCACTTTACGCACATGATTTTCAGCAACGGTTACAACGTGAGCCTCGACGCCACCAATTCCGTTGCCCAGGTATTGACGCCCCCCGACGGCATTCCGGATTTCTCGGCGTTCGACGACGAGGACGCCCCAAAGTTTGAGCTCGCCGCGCAGCAGCAGACGCCGCCGACTTTGCCTCCGCTCCACAATCCCGGCCCGAGCATCGGGCTGGTGACCGGAGTTACTTTAGGCGCCGCAGCCGCTGCCACCGTAGCTTTCATCCTGCTGAATCGTCACGCGGGCTCGGGACAGACCGACATCATTTTCGACACCGGCTGGCAATTCCAAATGGTTCTGCAAAATGCGCTTTCACTCGATGCTGCCAGTGTTGCAGCAGCGGCGGCAACGCCGTCGAGTGCGCAGTAGCCTCGTATCGCGTCGTGTGCAGTCTGTTTTATCCCGCAACGTGTCGTTACCAACGGGGCTGGCCCCAAGCCCGGGGTGGTTGAAAACCACCACGGGCGGTGGAGCAGGGCCAGCCTCGCCGACCCGCCTCGAACTCAACTGAGCAGGCCCCAGCCCGCATCTATTTGACTTAATGGGAGTTACAGCCGAAGGTCGTGGAATGGACCTTTGGCATGGCCTGTGCATTATGGGTTGGCATGAACGGTTTCACAGTTGCGAGAAAGAGCTTCGAAGGCAAGACGGATGCCGGAAGCAAAGCCCGCAGTGGCAGCGCGCCGGCAGGGAGGATTCCGATGAAATACCTAAAGTACGTGGCACTACTTGGACTTCTAGTTTTTGTTCCGACGGGCAAAGCGAACGCGCAAGTGCGAGTGGGCGTGGGGATCGGCGTAGGCCCAGTGGCAGTCGGCGTTGGGCCCGCGCCGGTTTGCGCTTACGGCTACTACCCGTACGCGCCTTATGCGTGCGCGCCCTACGGTTACTGGGGCCCGGACTACTTCGTGAACGGCGTCTTTATTGGCGCCGGGCCGTGGTTCCATGGCTTCTGGGGTCATCCGTATTGGGGCCGCGGGTTTGCCGGCCGTCCGGGATTTGTTGGGCGCCCTGGTTTTGGTGGCCGTCCAGGGTTTGAGGGTCATCCCGGATTTGGCGGACGCGCTCCGGCAGTTCGTGGCGGTGGTGGATTCCGCGGCGGTGCAGCGCGGGGCGGTGGCGGGTCCCATGGTGGCGGAGGCCACGGTGGGGGCCGTCGATAAGAGCAGCTGATTCCCCCTCAAAGCGAACGGCTGGCAGCCTAAGCTGCCAGCCGTTTTGCATTTCAGAGGGGAATTTGCGGCGAAAGCAGCGCGTACGCGTTTCGCTTAAAGCTGCCCCTCGTCAGCCGAGGGGCCGTAGATCGACGGCACTGCTACATTGTTGAGCCGGAGATAAACTGTGAGCTGGCCGCGATGATGGATCAGGTGGTTCATGACGAATGCGCGGAGTGCGGCGGTGCGCGGAAGGCTGAAGATTTTCTTGCCGCCCGCCGAGAGCGTGAAAATCTTCGCGAGGTCGGCGTCGCTTGCACCGGCGATGGCGGCGCGCGCGGCCGCCACGTTCTTGTCGAAGATCTCCAGAACCTGCTGCCGTGAAGTCATCACGGTAGGTTCCCGGGGCGGAGCGCCCGGCGGACGAAAGTCGAGAGCTTCCATCGCGATCGTTGCCGTAGCCAGACTCGGCAACTCGGCCACGTGTCCTGCCAGCCGGCCGATCTTCATGGATTTCGGGTGAGGCGCCCAGTCGAGATTGGATTCCGGCACGCGCTCGAGCGCCTTTCGCGTGGTCCCCATTTCGTGGTCAAATTCAGGAAGAATCGCATCGCGGATTGCCATCTCTCTCCTCCTCAAAGGTTTAGCGAGGACTTCGCTTTTGCTACCTTTGTTTGGATGAGGCCGCGGAAAAAGGGATGTGGGATTTATCCGAAAAGAAAGCCCGCGTCGGCGGCCAGGTGATGCCGCCGCGCGGGCTCCCATGAAGGCTAGCGCCTCAGAGCTTCTCGATTATTTCATCGCTGCGATGACGAAAATTGCGAAAACGCTCGCGCGCGCGATCAATCGAGCTTTTCGATATCCTGCCGCGCTTTTTCCAGGATTTCGCGGATCTTGGAAATGCGCTCGGGATTATCGGCCGCCCGGGTGGCCGCGCGCATCGCCGACTTCATCACCCCGGCAGCGGGTTTCGCGACCATCGAAGCAGCCGGGCCCATCCACGGCGCCCAGTCGCCCCAGGATTCGGCGCGTTCCCAGATTCGCTTCACCGACTCGGCAGAATTCTTCAGCTCTTCCTTACCCGCCTGGGTGAGCCGGTACTTGCGGCGCCCTTCGGATTGCTCCGATTCCACCAGGCCTTCGTCTTCGAGCTGCTGAAGCGTCGGATAGGTGGCGCCGGCGCTGGCACGGTAAAGCCCGCCGGAACGGGCTTCCAGGTCTTTCATCAATTGATAGCCGTGCTTGGGCCCGTCCTGGAGAAGTGAGAGCAGAGCAAGGCGAACCTCGCCGCTGCCGAAAAAGCGGCTCCAGCGATTCCAAGGGCGATAAGCAGCCCAGGGGATGGCGGTAGCCCAGGCAAAGCCTTGAAAAGCAGAGCCGCAACGCATGGTAACCTCCTGACAGGTCTCACACTATATCGTACGATATGTTGTGTGTCAATACCGATTCTACGTCGCACCAACCGTCAATTCTGGCTGGAGCCCTAACTGAGGTCCCTGTTGCTCACGGGGCGATCTTGAATGAGCCATCTGCCTCAACGAAGCCGTATGCCATTCGTGGTGTGTTGAAGGCAGCGGCGGGGAGGCCATCGGCGTCGAGGAGGATTAGGCCGCCGGTGGTGTGGGCGCGGTGAGCCAGCTTGCGCACACAGGCATCCGCGACGGCTTGAGCCAGCGATTGCGGCCCGGCTTTCTTGCGGTGGTGGATGAGCACGCGTTGATCGTGGAGGAGATCGGTCGCCATCTTGGCCATCACGATTTTCATGATGCCTTCGCCGTGACCGGTGCAGGAGACTCCGCCGGCTTCCGCATCGGCGTAGCAGCCGCAGCCGATGAGGGGTGAATCACCCACGCGGCCGGGAAACTTGCAGCAGGTGCCGCCGGTGGAAGTGGCGGCAATCATGTGGCCGTGCGAATCGATCGCGACCGCGCCGACGGTGCCCATTTCGTGGGTCAAGTGATGCTCGGCGGCATGCGAATCTTCGCGGCATCGCCGCCAGGCCGCGCGCTCGCGGTCGAGAACCAAATCTTCGGGATCGGCAAACTCGATTCCGTGTTCGGCCGCAAATTTTTCCGCGCCGGCTCCCACCAGCATCATGTGCTCGCTTTTTTCGAGCACCGCGCGCGCCAGCCGGATCGGATTGCGCACGCGCTCGACCGCCGCGACGGCTCCGGCTTTCAGAGTGGCGCCGTCCATCATAATGGCGTCGAGCTGCACCTGGCCATCGCGATTCAGGTGCGAGCCGATGCCGGCATCGAAGGTGGCGTCATCCTCGAGGGTGACAATCGCGGCTTCGACAGCGTCGATTGATTGGCCATCCCCCAGCAAAACTTGCCAGCCTGCTTCGAGCGCGCGGCGAATCCCGCGCCGGCAATCGTCGACCGCTTCATCCGGGATATTCCACGCGCCGCCGTGAACGATGAGAGAGGGTTTCAAGGTCCTGGGGTTACGGGTTCGCACCATTCTGTGCGGGCGCACCGATTGTTTCAAGCGGCGCGATTATCCAAATGTGCTTGGAATGAACCTCTCGTCAAGAATTGCCTCAATCCTCTGTGATGTTGGCTTACCAGGTGGGAGCCCCCGCATTTATGAGGGGGAGGAGCGCTTCAGCGCTCCGAAAGGAGCATCAAGTTCAATTCTGCGCTTTAGCGCCGGGCATCAGAAGTTCCCCGGGCTCAAGAGTCGGTGTGAGAACTCCAAAATCGGCCCCTCAGCGGCTGAAGCCACACTCATTTCGAAGCACTTACGGCACGACTGAAGTCGTGCCCTGACGAAAATCGGGCGTCGTCACACAGACTCTAGAGCCCATCCACACTAGCGCCCTCTTCCGCTGCCCGCCACAAGTCGGGCGGGCAGCTCCCCCTGCTAAAGCAGGGGGCTCCCACCGATTGAGTCCGTTGCACTGAGTCATGCGCGAGGCAGGAACTACAGATGCGGGAAGAACATCAGCGTGACGCCCAGCGCGATCAAGATCGGCCCGAGGAAAAAGGCGAAGCCCATGCCCAGAAGGACGCGAACCGCTCCCTTCTTTTTCTCCGCGGAAACGCCCGAGGGCAAGGCCCGCAGCGGCTCTTCCTGATGGCGCAGCAGGGCGCGAAAAACGCTGACGTAGGCGCCAATCCAGAATTTGATTTCGCGCCGCGATTGCCAGAGCAGGTCCAGCCCGGCACAAATCACCAGCAGGCCCACGATCTCGAGGAGTTTCGGCACGATCAGCCTCCGCGGCCCGCCGTGCGAGAGAGGATCGGCTGCGGATCGCGCACTTCGCGCGCTGCCTTGGCGGGAACGGAGGATGGTTTCGGCGTTGAGCCGGCGCCCGCGCGCCGCCGGGAAGCTGCGGCAAGAGGGCCGCGCCCCTCCATCTGATTCCAAGTGTGCAGAATGCGGTGAATCACGGTGATATTCGGCCCGATCGCGAGGATCCACAGAGCCAGAGGCATGCGGTTCAAAAGCGCTCCCAAAATCATCAGGACGAGCCGCTCGGGCCGCTCCCAGAAGCCGACCTCCGAAGTGGCCACGAGCGACGCCGCGCGCGCCTTGGCGTAGCTCACCATCACGGCTCCCGCCATCGCCACACTTGCCAACACGGCTTCGCGGAACCGGTTGACGCTCGCGTAGTAAACCAGCAGGCCGAGGAACAGAATCAAATCGGCGTAACGGTCCAGAATCGAATCGAGAAAGGCGCCGAAAATCGAAACGCGTCCCTGGCGGCGCGCCACCGGGCCATCCAGCAAATCGCATACGCACGCGCCGATCATCAAGCCGCCGCCAGCCGCAAAGCGGCCCGCAGCAAAGAATATCCCGGCCCAGAGATTCAGGACCAGCGCCGACCAGGTGATGATGTCGGGATTGATTCCAGTAGGAGCGATGAGCGCGGCGAGACGTTCAACCGGCCAGGAGAGGTACCGGCCAATGGCGCGAGTCAGCATGGAGTGAGTATCACCCCGTCAATCCTCGTCGTAAATTGTCGCCAGGCGAACCACTTCATAATCCTTGCGGCCCGCCGGAGTCGTCACCGTCACCTCGTCGCCGACCTTCTTCCCCAGAAGCGCACGCCCGATCGGCGAAGTGGTCGAAATCAGGCCTTTGGCAGCGTCGGCCTCCTCGACCGTTACAAGCTTGTACTCGATTTTGGTGTCCTTGGCAACGTCGAGAACGACAATTCGTGACCCATAGGCCGCGCGGTCCTTCGGGAGGTTGTTCAGGTTGAGCATCGAGAGGTCCGCCATCCGCTGGTGGAGCTGGCCGAGCCGCGCGGAGACGTAGGACTGCCGCTCTTTGGCGTATTTGTACTCGGCGTTTTCTGAGAGGTCGCCGTGCGCGCGGGCTTTCTTGAGCTCCTTGGGAAGCTCGTCATGGAGCTCGTGCTCGAGGGCGGCGATTTCGTCCTTCAGTTTCTTCCGAATTTTTTCCGTCAGGTCGGTCATCTCGCTGTGCCCGGCGTACCCCGGCGGGAAACGGCGCCTGCAAACCCTGTTTCGCTCGATTACTCGATGATTATAGAGGAATTGCTCGCGCGACCGCAAATCGGAGTCCCTGATGTGCCCTTTCGGCGTAATTTCGCCCGCGCAGACGCTTGCGGTAATCGGTATGACAACCGCTCCTCCAGCGGCATCCTGTCGCGCGCGCCGGATCAGTCATACTTGCAAGGCTTTACGAGGGGTCCATGGCTTCCACCACGGTTCTTGGGCTGCTGGGGATAGATCTGATCCTTTTCCTCGCCGCAATCCTTTATTTCGACAAATCCTCGCGCCGCGGCGAAACGATTCTCTTGAGCGCGCTCTTTTTCTGTTCCGGGATGCCGGCGCTGGTGTACCAGATCGTGTGGCAACGCGTGCTCTTTGCTATCTACGGCGTGAATGCCGAGTCGGTGGCGGTCGTCGTGAGCGCGTTCATGCTGGGACTGGGGCTCGGCAGCCTTGCTGGAGGATGGCTTTCCGCGCGTTACCCTCGGCACGCGATTGTGATCTTTGGCGCCGCGGAACTCGGAGTCGCGCTCTTCGGTTTGAGCTCCTTGCGAATTTTTCACTGGGCGGCGGAATACACGGCCGGTGCCGGCCTGGGACAAACGATTGTGTTCAGCCTGCTGCTGCTGATTTTTCCGACGATGCTGATGGGCGCCACTCTGCCGCTGCTGGTGGAGCATCTGGTGCGCTATTCGGGCCGCGTGGGCTATTCGGTGGCAACACTCTACTTCGTCAACACTTTCGGTTCCGCAGTGGCCTGCTATTTTTGCGCGAGTTATCTGCTGCGCGCCTTCGGCCAGTCGGGTTCGGTCACGCTCGCGGCGCTGGTGAATACTGCCGTGGGCGCCACCGCGTTCCTCTATGGCCGCAGCAGGGAAAAGGCGCCGGAGCAGGCCGTGCCCGCGCCTGCGCCCGCACAATCATCCGGCGGCAGCCAACCGATAGCGCTCGCGACCGCGATGCTGATTGCGGGAATTGCCGGATTCATCGCGCTGGGATTCGAGATTGCCTGGTTCCGCGTCTTCTCGCTCGCGGCGGTGGACCGCGCCCCGGCTTTTGCGCTCCTGCTTTCCACTTACCTCGCCGGAATCGCTGCCGGCTCTTACATCACAGAAAAGCTTACGGAGAAAAAATCCCCTGCCACAATTGCGCGCACCGTCGGCGTGGTGATGCTCCTGGCCGGAGGAATTTCAGCGTATCTGCCGCCGCTCGTGGGCGAGCTGATGTGGCGCAAAATTCCATTTCTCGCGAGCGCCCCGGCATTTTTCCTCACTGCCGGGCTGCTCGGCTCGGTGCTGCCGCTTGTTTGCCAGCTTGCGGTGACGCCCGATGAACAGGCGGGCCGCCGCGTCAGCCTCGTCTATCTCTCGAACATCATTGGCTCGACGCTCGGGAGCCTCGTTATCGGTTTTGTCGCCATGGAATATTTCGGCCTCAAGCAGATTTCGCATCATTTGGGGTTTGCCGCCGTGATTACGGGCGCGGCTGTCCTTTTTTTTCGAGCCGGAAAATTTCAGATGCCGCCCGCCTGGGCCGCCGGGCTGGCAGTTGTTTCGCTCGCGGCCGTACCCGTCGCCGGGCGCACCTATTCGCATCTTTTCGAGCGGCTGATTTTCGGCCATCGCCCCGAAGCAAACGAAGATCTCGCGCACGTGGTCGAAAATCGCCACGGCGTCATCGCCGTCACCAAAGATGCTGCCGTTTTCGGCGGCGGCGTTTACGACGGCTACTTCAATATCGACCCGATGAACGATTTAAACCTGGTCGCGCGCATCTATGCCCTCAGCGCTTTTCATCCGGCGCCCAAAGACGTTTTGATGATCGGGCTCGCCTCCGGCTCCTGGGCGCAGATTGTGGCCAATCACCCGCAGGTCGAATCGCTCGACGTGGTCGAAATCAATCCGGGCCACTTGAAACTCATCCCGCAGTATCCCGTGGTCCGTTCCGTGCTCACTAATCCGAAAGTCCGCATCTACACCGACGACGGGCGCCGCTGGCTCGTAGCGCATCCCGGCGCGCGCTATGACGCCATCATCGCCAACACTAGTTATTACTGGCGCGACCACGCCTCCCATCTTCTTTCGGTCGAATTTCTGGAAATCATTCGGCGGCACCTCAAGCAAGGCGGCGTCTTCTTCTACAACACGACGACTTCGGACGACGTGATTGCCACCGGCCTCGCCGTCTTTCCGCACGGCTTGCGCGTGGTGAATTTTCTGGCGGTGAGCGATTCACCGTTTGTCATGGACGTGGATCACTGGATGGCGATTCTCGAGCAGTATCGCATCGACGGCCGGCTCGTGTTCGAACCGGCAGAGCCGAAGGCCCAATTGACGCTCGAAGCCTACCGCCAGCTTTTCGCCACGGTTGCGCAGCCGCCGCGGATGCTGGGGATGGAAGCAACCGGTTCGCTCAAAGCGCGCCTTGGCCGGCGCCTCATCATCACCGACGACAACATGGGCTGGGAATGGCGCAGCGGTTTCGAAATCCCCTGGCGGGAGTAGATCTGAGGGGTCAAAAATCGAATGTGCTCGGGTCCGGCGACTCGAGGTTTCCGCAGCCGAATGTAGCTCGGGTCTTCAGACCCGAGGGTTTTCTCCGCGTCGAAGAAGAGAACCCTCACCTCTGAAGAGGTGAGCTACATTGGCCGTGCGGCGAATCTTGCAATTCCTGCTCGACAGCCGCAAGCACTTGCTCGACGGTCAGCGACAGCATCGCATCCGAGTACGTGTTCAGGCGCACATAGTCGCCCCGAATATACTCGGGAGGCTCTCCGGAAAAATTCTGCACCACGACGCCGCGCGGCAGCGGCCCGTTGCGTCCCGCGTCGGTCGAGCCGAATAAGCCCACCACGCGCGTGCCCAGCGCCGCAGCCAGATGCAGCGGGCCCGTGTCTCCAGCCACAACAATCCGCGCCTCGGCCAAAAGCGCCGCGAGCGCGGGAATCGGCAGCGACACAACCGGCAGATTCGGCAGACCCGAAGCGCGCACGATTTCGCGCCCCAGCTCTTCTTCTCCGGGAGCGATATTCACCACCGACGGGAGCCCGTCGCGCTTTTTGAGCGCCGCCGCGAGCGCGCCGAAACGGTCCGCCGGCCAGCACTTCGATTTCCAGCCGCCGCCCGGGCTGATCACCACGTAATCGCCGGAAATACCGTCCTTCGCGAGAGTCTCGCACAAGCCTCGCAGCTCATTCTCCGGGACGCGCATGGGAAAGCGCGGCTCGGTCTCCGGTTTCGCTCCTGCGCGCACGGCAAGGTCCACGGTCATATCCACAATATGCCGCCCCGCAGGCACCACGCGCTCGGTATAAAACAACGCCGCGCCGGGTTCGCGCGTGGCCTCGCGGTCGCGGCCGATCCGCCGAGGCGCGCCCGAAAGCCAGCAGAGTACTGCCGAGCGGTAGCGGCCTTGCAAGTCGAGCGCGCAAGTGTAGCGCGTGCGGCGCAGGCGCCGAACGCATGCAAAAACATCTCGAGGCGAGCGGCCCAGCGGAATCGTTTCGTCGATCGATGTTACGAGTTCGACAAGCGGCGACCAGCGCTCGTTCACAACCCAGTCGATTCGCGCCTCGGGAAATGTCGCGCGCAGCGCCGCCACCGCAGGCACGGTGTGCACCAGATCGCCAAGCGAACTGAGCCGAACAACCAGAAATCGGTGAGCTAAGTCTTCCATCCGGGAACAAGTTATCTCATAAATTCGTTTTGTAGGTCGCGGTTTCACAGGCTCCGGAAAAATTCGATCGCTTAGGGGGTCGGAGCTTTAGCTCCGACATAAGGGCCATCCTCTCAGCGGGCTTTAGCCGCTGAAGCTCCCGGCCGCGCCGGGACGCGGCAATCAGTTGAAATTTTTTGGGGCTGGCCAGATGTTCACCGATAGAGAAGCGGAGGGATTACATCCGCGAAGGATCTTCCGGCTGCGGCTCGCGCTCGGGACGGATGGCGCTCAAAAGGTGTTTCACCGAAGCCGAGAGACGATGGCGGAAAAGCGCCAGGCGCTGGTTGCCGCTATCGTGCACCCAGTTGAATTGAATCACGCGACGCTCGCCTTCAAACGGCAAATGCCCGTGCCAGGAGCGGTCGGAACGCAGAAATGCCACAAGCGTGCCGTCCGACGGCGGCACTTCGACGGCAACATCGTTGATGTCGTCGCCCGAGCGCAACAGGCGCAGCCGGCCGCCCGAATCATCCCAGGCGGGATTCATGTAGAGCAGCACGGTGATGATTTTGCTCGTCGAATCATTGTGGATTTTGCCGTCGTGCGCGCCGCAGCGGCCGCGCACCGTGATCGTGGTCGGGCGGTTGGTGAGGTCCACTCCGAATTTTTCTTCAAACGCCCTGCGGAACTTTTCCGACTCGAGCGCGTCAATCATGGCCTGAAATCCCGCGCCGAATTTCAGCGAATCCAGCGGAAAGCTGCCCGATTGCGCGATGCGCGGATAATCCGCGTTGATGCGCCGCAGCGCCTCGGGCCGAACGAAATTGCGCAGCACGACGTGCTCGTAAGGCTCGCGCTCGAGCGCCGCCGCGCGAAACGCCTCGAGATCGAAGATGCCGTCGGCCATAACTGCCTTTTCAAACCGTAACTTCCACCTCCCCGAGTGTCAAGTGCCGCGCGCGATTGGGAATCCCCGGGTTTTCTCGTAGGGGCACGGCATGCCGTGCCCGGTGCTGCACGGGAGAATACTTTGTAGTACAAAGTACTTGACAGTGCAGAGAAAATCCGGCACGATGAACGTGCGGCGGGGGAGAAGCTCCTCCCTCCAATCCTTCTGCGCCCTCGGGCGCGGGGAAACGGGAATCCCATGTTCAAACGCATCGCCGCCATCGGCTTCATCTTCGTCTGCACCGCCATCGCCTGGGCCATCCTCGGCAGCGCGATTTTTTACCGCACCTATCATTCCGACGAGCAACTGAAAGGCCGCGTCGCATCGATCTGGGGCGCGCCGCAGGAGCAAACGCCTCCGGCGGCCAACTATCACGAAGGCTCGGTGCGAAAAGTCATCGCCGTCGAAGACGGCCGCGAAGTGACCCGCACCCTCGACGACCGCAAATATTTTCAGCTTCCGCTGGAAAAAAGCCGCGTCAATGCGGTGCTGCATCTCGACTACCGGCGCAAAGGACTGCTCTGGTACGGCACCTATCTGGTGGATTTTGCCGGCGATTATGTGTTCACCAATCCCGATAACGTGCCGCGCGACGTCACCATCTCGCTCAATTTGCCGGCCGAGCAGGCCATCTACGACGACGTCGTGTTCACGCTCAATGGCGCGCCGCTGAATCCTTCGAACTTGAAACGAGAAACCTACGCGACCGCGACGGTAGGCCCGCACGAGTCCGCCGAGCTGAAGGTCGGCTACAAATCGCAGGGCCTCGAAAGCTGGCACTACTCGTTTGGAAGCGACGTGACGCAAATCAGGGATTTCCAGCTCCACGTCGTGACAAATTTCAGCGGCCTCGATTTTCCGGAAAATACGCTCGCTCCCACGCGCGAAAATTGCGATTCGGCCGGCTGCGAGCTGGCGTGGGAATACAAAAATCTCGTCTCCGGCTACAAAATCGGAATTGCTTTGCCGCAAAAACCTCAGCCGGGGCCGCTCGCCGGGCGAATCAGCTACTTCGCGCCCGTCTCGTTGCTCTTTTTCTTTTTTGTCCTCTTCGTGCTCACCACCCTTCGCGGCCTCGAGCTTCATCCGATGAACTATTTCTTTCTGGCCTGCGCCTTCTTCTCGTTCCACTTGCTGATGGCTTATCTGGTGGACCACATCGCGATTCATCAAGCCTTCGCGCTTTGTTCGGCGGTTTCGATCGCTCTGGTGGTGAGCTATCTCCGGCTGGTGGTGGGAATGCGCTTTGCGGCGCTCGAAGCGGGGCTCGCTCAGCTTGTCTACCTGGTTCTTTTCTCGTACGCGTTTTTCTTTGAAGGCTTCACGGGCCTCGCCGTCACCATCGGCGCCATCCTCACGCTGTTCGTCACCATGCAAATGACCGGCCGGATCCGCTGGGCCGAGAAATTCGCCGCGTGCGGCGCCCCCGCACTGCATTGAAACGCCGCGGCCCCGCGCCGGAAAGCAATCGCCCGGGCGCGAGACCGTGCACGGGCGCCCTTCACTTGCGCACGACTGGCGGGGTATCATGTCTGTGAACTCCTGCTAGAAAGGAAACACAGCCATGATCACACCGGCGGAACGCGAAACGCTCCTAAAGAGCCTGGCGGAGTCGCGCGAGCGATTGCTGCGGGCTGTCGAAGGGCTTTCGCGCGAACAGCTTCACTATCGTCCCGCTCCGGACCGGTGGACGGTGGCCGAAATCGTCGAGCACGTGGCCTTCGTCGAGGGCCGCATTCTCGGGATGATTCAAAAGACTCTCAGCGCAGGGCCTACGCCGGAGAAGCGCAGCGCATTGGAAGGCCGCGAAAGCGTTTTCTTCGAGAACGTGGAGGCCCGCACCCCTCGCTTGCAGGCGCCCGACGCCGTCAAGCCCTGTGGACGATGGCCCGATGACCAGCTATTGAAAGAATTCGAAGCGGCCCGGCAGCGCACGCGGGAATTTGCCGGCAGCAACGAAGCCGATTTGAGAACGCATTTCTTCCCGCATCCCTTTTTCGGCGATCTGGATTTGTATCAGTGGCTGCTGCTGATCGCGGCGCATTGCGACCGCCACCGCGCCCAGGGTGAAGAAGTGATGGCGAGCGCCGGCTTCCCGCATTCGACCCAGGCCGGCGCAGTCGCCTGATCCCAACGTCGCACCCATCCACGTCAAGCGAATCCGGCCGCTGCCGGCGAGCGCCTGGCGCGAAGTCTTGCGGCCATTCCTCATTTTGTGGTATCTGAGTAGACCTCCCACCCACACGATAACGGGCTCTGGCGCGACGGGGCGGAAAGGAATCGTCGTGAACAGCAGCTTGATGATTTCGCGGGCAGTTTTGGTTCTCCTCGCAATTCCCAGCACGGTGATTTGGTGTTATTCCGTCTTTGGACTGGTTCTCGCCATCGGGCTCGCCGTAATTTTTCTTCGCGGCGATTGGCAAAAGGAACGGGGACTCGACAAGCTGATTTTGTTCGGGCCGCTTTTCTACGCGGCGCCGCTCGCGGCCTTCGGCACCGAACATTTCACGCTGGCGAAAGAGATCGCGTCGCTCGTCCCGGCGTGGATTCCCTGGCACCTGTTTTGGGCGTACTTCGTCGGCGCTTGCTTTATCGCCGCGCTGCTCAGCCTGGTGACGCGGATTCAGGCGCGTCTCGCGGCCAGTTTGCTCGCCTTGACGTTTTTCCTTTTCGTGGCGCTGATGGATGTTCCCGCCTGGGCGCAGGATCCGCGAGATCGATTCGCGGCCATTCTCACGCTGCGAGAATTATCCTTCAGCGGTGGCGCTTTGGCGCTGGCCGCGAGCCTCACGGAGCAATCGAGCGAGGGCCGCGCGCGCATTCTTGCGACGATTGCGCGCTACTTCGTCGGAATTCCCATACTGGTTTACAGCTTCGAGCAATTCATGCACGCCGATCACGTTCCCGGCGTTCCGCTGGAACCGCTTACTCCCGCCTACATCTTCGGACATGCCATTTGGTCGTATCTGGCCGCAGCGGTTTACGCGGTCGGGGGGCTCTTCCTGCTCGTCGGCAAGAAAACGCGCGCCGCCGCGGCGTGGGTGGGCCTGTCCGTGCTGTTCGTTGAGTTAGTCGTCTATGTGCCGATCGCCGTCGTGGAGCGCGCCAGCCTCGACAATGGCTTCAATTTCCTGGGCGACACCCTGATGTACTGCGGCGCCGTCCTTCTGCTCGCCGGCGCCATGCCCCGCGAAGCCTAGCTGCGCCTTGTTCTTGTAGGGGCGCGGCATGCCGTGCCCGGGCAGCCACCCTGCACATTCGTCCTAATTTGACCGGTGGAGCGATGGCGGAGCCGTGCACCGTATGGCGCATGGCGGAGAGGGGGGGATTCGAACCCCCGACACCCTTTTGGGGTGTAACTGCTTAGCAGGCAGCCCTGTTCGGCCACTCCAGCACCTCTCCGCGGTATCAGCCGATCGTGTGGGAAGACGGCCTGCGCCCCCAGTATAACACCAGGGAATTCGGCGCCGCCGCGGCGATTATTTTTCCGCAGGGACCGCTCGGAAACGCAGGAACAAAAGAAATCCCATCGGATGCGGGCTGTAAATCGGATCGAGCGATGCCGGCTTTGCATAGAGCGTGTACTGCCCGCCGAGGGCGCTGGTCACGTGCGGAATGAAATCGAACTCTCGGTCATAGCCGAGCGAGTAGGCTTGCACGCGCGCAAGAAAGCGCTCCTCGAATCCCGGCGGCAGGGGATTCTCTCCCAGCAGCAATTCGTTGGTGCGGTCCACGTTTTCAATTCGCGTCCACGCATAATTATGCTTCGCAAAGCGCACAGTGCTCTCTGCGAGATAGCTATTGAAGACCTGGCCGTCCGGAATGTCCCGGTTGCGCCCCCACACAAGCGTGCTGGCCCAGTTGCCGTCTGCGAACGGACGGTTGTACGTCACCGACGCAGTCATGCGCAGGGTGTCTTCGTTCGGAAAAAGTTCTTCGGGGCTCTTCAAGCGCGCAATCGAGGATTGCCCGCTCCAGTTCGGCGCTGGATTCAGCGTGAAACGCGCGGCCCAGGAATCGAGCGCGCCGGTGTCGATCCCCCAGCGGTGCTCGCCCGGCTCGCGCCCGTTGAAAACGGAAGCCTCGATGCGCGCGATTCTGTATGTCAGCCCGACGGTCATCACGTCGTAGGCGATGTGGGTCGAATCCTGGAGGTGATGCCCGAGCGGCGCGAGCGAATCCTCGCTCGATGAAGCGCGATGCGCGTAAGCCTCGGGGCCGATCGCCGGATCGCCCACGGGCGCCCCGTAAAACGTGAGCAGTGTGCTTTCGCTGAGCTTGAGGTCGTAGAGCAGCGCAAGCTCCATGAAAAAATTGTGCGGGTGCTGGCCATCGACAATGGGCTTTCCGTACGCAGTTTCTCCCAATTGAAAAAGCTCCGGATAGCGCCGGTCGCTCACCAGCGCCGGCTCGAGGCTCACCATCACGCGCGCGGTGAACGTGCCGGGTCCGAGCGACCGCTGCGCCATCGGCATCATCCAGTTCGTGCCGAACACTTTGTCGCCGCCGCGCGCGCCGGTCTGCTGCTGCGAATCGACGAAAAGCATGCCATGGAACATCAGCGTCCACCCACCCCGCTCGGCCATGAGCATGTCGTGAGGACTCGAAGCAGGAGCGGCGCTGGTCCCGGCGGTTGCATGATGAAGGATTGCGTCGATGAACGTCGCCGGATGGTGCATGTGAGCTTCGTGTTCGCTGCCCGGCATATCGTGCTGCATGCCGGGCATCGCGTGCGGATCCTGCTGGGCAGGAGCGGCGAGCGCCTGAGTCTCCGGGCAGCAGAGATTTAAGTCGCAAACACAATTGCGCGGATCGCTCGCCATCACCGGCGCCGCCAGGGAAATCACCCAAAACAGTAAGGGTAGGCGGCTCAATCGCGTCCGTTTATTTCTCATCAAACTAGCTTGACCCTTGAGCGGCGCATATTTCTAGGCGTGGCCGTCAGCTCCGCTGATGTGGAGTGCGGGAGCTTGCCTGTCCCGAGCGAAGCCGAGGGGCTCCCGCTTTGTTTTCAATGCCGGCAAAGTGCACCTTAAGGGCAGAGCTGGCCCTGACGCGACCGGCTCCACAAGGAGGACAGGCCGGGAGGCCTGTCCTACCAAAACATTGTCTCACAGGCGAGGCAACGGGCTGGGCGCTCAGGAGGAAGGGTTGCGCGGAACCTCCGTCGGATCGCCCGTCTGATGCTCCTCGATTTGAAAGCGGAGAAAATCGTGAATGGCAGCGAGAGCTTCATGATTCTTTGTTGAAATCGTCACTCGCGCGCCGCTTGAGGTGGCGGAATATTTGTAGCTGATGGCGCTCTTCAGCCGCTTCATCGCGGGCACGCCGGGCGGCACCTGATCGTGAACGAACATCGGAATATCGAATTCTCCTGCCTTGAACTTCTGCGCGATATGAGCCATGTGGTGCCGGATGGCATCGCGGCTCGCCACGTCCGTGGGATCGTTGGCGCTCGCTTCGATCGAGCCGCCGGACTCGCTCAGCAGAAAATGGTGTGTTGTTCTTGCTGCGTCGAAGCCCATCGCCGCATCGCCGCGCTCGACCATCTCATGGTGCTTTTGCTCCTCGTTTTGCGCGAAGGAGGTGCATGGGAGAACGGCGGCAAAAATGAGCACCGCTCCCGTGCGCGCGATCGAATTCCTGCTAGCTCTCATATATTTCTCTCCTTCCTTTTACCGAGATTTGGGCAAAGAAGAGGTGATTTCATCCCTGCCAGCCATCCTGCCCGCGCCGCGAGTGAATCGAGCAATCCCGCAGGTTTTCCACGCGGAGTCCGCGAGAGCGCTGCGCTCCAGCTCGCAAGCGTGGATTTTAGGAGCCGGCACCGTCGGTCGAGCTCATTCCTTCGCCGCGTCAATTCCGCGAGCTTCACCCGCGCGAGCGTTTGCACTTCTCGGCAAGGCGTGCCACCCGCGTCGCGGTGGCGAAGAATCCGCGCAAGCTCCTCAATCGTGAACCCGATCGCCAGCGCACATTGGATCAAATGCAGCCGCTCAACTGTCCCCTGGGGAAATCGCCGATACCCGCTCGCCGACCGCGCCGCCGGCCGCACCAGACCTTTGCTCTCATACAGCCGCACCGTTGCCGGGCTCACGCCTGCTTGCCGCGCCACTTTTCCGATGAGAACTAGCGCCATCCTCTGCCTCCCCACACTCCGGATTATGGACTTTGCAACTCGCTGCAAGGTCAAGTGGAATTTGACGCGGCTGGCGCGATATTCTCTTGTGGCGCGGCTTCAAAGATTCGGTTTGAAAGGCGGATCCTGAACGCTTGCGGGACGGTGCTCGACGCTGGCGCGAAAAATTCCCGATTCATCCGTATAAAAATTGAGGTAGCCCGAGTTGCCCGAGCTGGCCGTCAGCACATAGCTTTTGACGCGCCCCGACGAATCCGGCTGGCCCGGTGCGTATTGAATCGTGTAGCGCACCGATTGCGCTCTTTGCGCAGCCGCTCGCACATTCTCTCCCAATCCTTCGAGCGAAGATGGAAACGCGCCCTCGGACGATTGGTAAGCCGCGAGCGCCTCTTGCACGCTGGCGAGAGCCTCGCGCGCCCGCGCTTCGGCCTCGGGCTTCGACCCCGCCAATTTCCACGGTACGGCAAACCACGCAATTGCCCACAGAATCGCCAGCACCAATCCGAGAATTAGAACGATTCGCTTGGCCGCGGGCTTTTTCGGCGCTTCTCCCGATTCGCCGGCAGGACGCGCCGTGAGATCGGCGCCGCAGTAAGGACAAAGTTCGGTGGCCTGGTTGATTGTCTGCTCGCACTCCGGGCAGGTAAACATCGCCGGCCATCTTAGCAGCTTTCAAGTGCCCATTCGTTGTGCAACTCCACGCGCCCGAACAATTTCATTTGAATTCGTTTTTATAAACCACGCCTTCCTTCATCACGAACCGCACGCGCTCGAGCTCGCTGATATCGGCCAGCGGATCGCCCGCCACCGCGACGAGATCGGCGAGCTTCCCCGCCTCGACCGTCCCGATTTTGTCGCTCCATCCGAGCATCTCCGCGGCGGTTGAGGTCGCCGTGCGAATTGCCTGAAGCGGCGTCATTCCATATTCAACGTAGTATTTGAATTCCCGGGCCTGGTTGAGCCCCGTCCACGGAAATCCTCCCACGTCGGTGCCGAACACAATTTTCACGCCCTTTTGCAGCCCCCTCGCAAACGCTTTGCGCTCGGCTTCTACCATCGGCGACCACGCCCCGCCGCGCCCGGGCGCCACATAGACGCCCACCGTAATCGTCGGACACCAGTACGCGCCTTGCTTCACAGCCTTATCGAGCAGTTCATCCGTGAACCCGTCGCCGTGCTCGATCGAATCGACTCCCGCGCGCAGCGATGCGGCAATGCCGTCCGAGCCGATCGAATGGGCCGCCACCTTGTGGCCCAGCCGGTGCGTTTCTTCGACGATCGCGCGCGCTTCTTCGTCCGTGAAATTCACGTGGCTGTGCAGCACTCCATCCGGCGTAAAAAAATATCCATGGTCCGAGTAATACTTGATCCAGTCGGCGCCGTGCGCGATCTGCTGGCGCACCGCGAGCCTAGCATTTTCCACTCCATCCACCACCTGCACGCCGTGCGGCAGGTCCAGTTCCCAGGAAAACCCCATCAGCGGATAAGTTCCCGTCGGCGCCATCGCGCGCGTCGAAGCGAAAATGCGCGCGCCCGGGACTTCACCGCGCTCAATTGCTTTCTTCACGTCCACGTCGGCATACATCGCGCCT
Source organism: Candidatus Sulfotelmatobacter sp. (assembly GCA_035624115.1). GTDB lineage: Bacteria > Acidobacteriota > Terriglobia > Acidiferrales > UBA7541 > Palsa-295. Next base: position 162,599 of record DASPSD010000085.1, read on the forward strand.
TCGGTTTCTAGGTCGCGCAGCGAGGTGAATCCGTGCTCGAGCGCGATCCGCGCGTTGCGCGCCGCCAGAATCGCGCGGTAGGGAATCGATTGCTTGAGCAACTGGTCTTCATAGTCCTGCTCGGTCAAGTCGCCTTGCAGCAGGATGTGCGTGTGCGCGTCGGTGAAGCCGGGCAGAACCGTGGCGTGCGATAAGTCGATCACATCCGCGCCCGGCGGCGGCGCGCCGCCGGCAGTGACGCTCACGATCTTGCTGCCCTCGATAAGGATCATCGCATTCGAGATGGGCTGGTCGCCCTTCATGTCGTTCAACTTGCCCGCGCGAATCGCCGTAAGCCTCGGCGTCTGCGCGCCCACCGAAAAGCAAGCCGCAATCACCAGCGCAAAAATTCCAACTTGCCGCCGCATAAATTCCTCCTCAAGCCCGGTTCGCTTCCGATTCCACCGGCCGGACTATAGGCGACCTACTCCCGCATTACAACCCACCCCCGCGCGCCTCGCGGAAGATAGGTCACTTTCCGGTAATCCAACTTATCGAGATTTGGCCATTGAGTTATAGAATTTCTCGCGCATGCTTGGCGATAGAATCTGAAGAGGTTGCAATCCCCAAAGATGACTCCACAAGATTGGTCTTGGTTCACGAAGCCGATGCCGCATGGTTGGTCAGTGTTTGGGGTCTTCTTATTGCTCCTGGGTGTGGTTTATACATCTATGGGCAAATCGTATGTCCGCTTTCAAGGTTGGGTCTACCGCTCCGAAGAACCGAAGAAGTTTTGGTGGTCGGTCGCAACGTATTATCTCGGTGGGATTTTTTTTATTGGGGCCGATTTGTTCAACGTACCAGCAGATTTTCTCATTCGCGCTTTGTTGACCGGGGTCCTCGTATACATCGTATATTTGATGCTCCGTTCGGTGATTCGTCCGGAACGATAGCTCGGCAAGGAAATGTACGACCGGCGATCAGTATCGAGTCCTGGTAAACGGGGTAACCGGAATCTGACGCTATGGCGCCTGGCGCGCCGCCTTGACGCGCCATGCCCTCCGCCCTAACATGCGCTCGAAGGACGCCTACTGACTCATGACCGATCCCGTCGCGCTTTCTTCGCCGCTCAATTATCTCGATTCGCGGCTGCATGAAATCCCGCATCGCGATGTGCTGGCGGCCGAAGATGCCTGGTGGAAATCGGACGGCGTCACGATCGCCAATTCCATCGACCGCGCCGGCACGCCCTGGTTGCGGATGTTCGATCGCCTCGGAAAACGCGCGGATGAAATTCTCTACCCGCGCGAATACCAGACGATCCTCAAGCGCGGCTACCGCGCCGGAGTCGTGTGGCGCGCGCTCGAAGAGCGATCCCTGATTCCCACCTACCTGCTGATGTACACGATTTCGTTTTACGATCCGGGGATTTGCTGTCCCTACACTGTTTCGCTGGGCACGGCGCTGCCGCTGGCCAAATACGGCAGCGCCGAATTGCAATCGCACTTTTTGCCGCAGCTCACAAAGAGAGATGACTCCGTCTGGCAGGGCGCCACTTGGATGACGGAAATCAAAGGCGGCTCCGACCTCGGCGCTGCCGTCGAGACCGTCGCGCGGCCCGCGAGCGACCACTGGCTGCTCACCGGAGAAAAATATTTTGCGAGCAATGCAGCCGCTGAACTGGCCGTGGTGGCGGCGCGCCCGCAAGGCGCTCCGCCGGGCGTGCGCGGGCTCGCGTTGTTTCTCGTGCCGCGATTCCGCCGCGACGGCGCGCTGAATTATTTCATTCGCCGCCTGAAAGACAAGATCGCCACCCGCACCGTCCCCACCGGCGAAATCGAATTGAAGGAAAGCGAAGGGTATCTGCTGGGCGCCGCGGACGCGGGAATTTACCTGATCCTCGAAGTGCTCAACCTTTCGCGCGTGGCCAACAGCGTTGTCAGCGTCGCAGTGGCGCAGCGCGCCATCGCCGAGGCGCTTTCCTACGCCGAGCGCCGCATCGCCTTCGGCAAGCGCATCGAGGATCATCCGCTGCTGCGCCATCAGTTCGAAGACCGCGCGAAAAAACTTCGTTCCGCTTTCGCGCTCGCCTGGGAATCGGTCGAACTGCTGAATAGCGTGTGGATGGAGCAGCCGCCGTACTCCGACCTCTATCATCTGTTCCGGCTGGTTGCCCACCTCGCGAAATACTGGACCGCCGAATTCGCCGTGGACACCGCCAAATGGGCCATGGAAGTTCACGGCGGGCTGGGCGTGATGGCCGAATTCGGCATGGATCGCTTTCTGCGCGAAGCCATGATTCTCGCCATCTGGGAGGGCACCTCTCATCGCCAGATCCTCGACGGATTGGAAGTGATGGAACGCAAGCAGGCGCACCACCAGCTCTTCGCGCGCCTCGCCGAAATCGCGCCCTCGAAAGAAATTCAGCAAATGCAATCGGAAGTGGAACAACACTTGAAGCTGCCGCCGGAAGAAAAGGAAGCCTTCGCCGAGCCGCTCTTCCGCAAGCTCGCCATCCTCACCGCCGAAACCCTCGCCTCCAAATCGGGTTAGAACCCCCGCCTGTGCCGGCCCAAAGCAGCCGCGCAAATCTCCACAGGGATTATCGTTTGCAATTTGCTGCACGGCCTGCCATGGTATTCGCGAGGATGTGTGAATTGGTGTGCGCCGCGCCAACTTGGGAGAGAACGAAACCGGGAAGCGCCGGTTTGAGTGGCACAGCCTTTAGGCTGTGGTCCGACGATTTCAAGCCGCGCCAAATGCACAAATCGCGCTCGGACAAGGGCCTTGTAAGCTGCCAATTCCGTGTTTTCAGGCCGATAATGGGTGTCAGACTGATTTGCTCCTAAGTCTATGAAAACAAAGGATCGGCCTCGGTGCATGTTGCTTTGACAAAGTAATCTTTAGAAAGGTACCGCGACCGCTGCAACTACACCCCAATATATGGCCTTGACTCTCTGTTTAGGAATACCTAAACTAGACTTGACATAGATTTAGGAATATCTAAAATAGAGAGGATTGGCCGTGGCGTTCAGGTTCGTATTGATCCCAGGTCAGGCAGTCAGTAGTCGCCGTGCAATCGGATTTCTTGATAGTGACACAGATGCAAGTTTCGATGGAAGGCGGAAATTCGAGGAATTGGAACCTGCACGGGACAGAGAAGTCAGGACAAGATTTGACTACTGGATTTCAGAAGGTAAGAACAATCGGTGGTTCCACGGATTTGAAGATGAACCCAAATACAGGAGATGTTTTGCTTCAAGTGGCGAGAGAATCGGGAACACCAGCGACTTTATGGTTTCTTACATCATCCACAGCCAAATTCGAGGCCCAGATTTCAGCTTTGCGTCCTTGTCTATCACGACGTTAAAAATGAGGACGTGACGGACTACACCATTCTTGACCGTATTAATAGATTGCGGACTGAACCTGTCGTGACTGCGGAAATCAACAAGCTTTTCCCAGAACGGAGCAACAAACGATGGCTACAATGAATGGACATTGGACATCTCGAAGCACCGAGGACTTCGTCTATCGAATTTCTTCTGATTTTGTGCTGCAAATCGAGAAAAAAATGGAAGCGGACACGGTGACTCAGGCAGCACTGGCCGATGAACTTGGCGTCACTGATGGTCGGGTCTCCCAAGTTCTCAGGAATCCCGGGAATCTCACTTTGAAAAAAGTTGTTGAGTATGCGCGGGCGCTGGGCATGAAGGCGGCCATTGTTGCTTATGAGGATGGTGATACGGAAAATTTGAACGGACCTATCAATTCGGAGATTTTCTCCTTGTGTTGGAAAAAGGTTGGTTCTCCGAAGGATTTCTTTGCCGTGAACAGCCTCACCATGCCGGTGCAGAGTTTGGGGCCGGTTAAGTTTGTCTATCTTGTGGGACCGAAAGATTACTCTGACACGCGGGGCGGATTGATGAGTCTCAACCTCTACACGATGTCGTCCATCAATGCCTTTACGAACGGAGCAGTGCTAACGACCGGAGGGACACCTATCAATGCCTGAAGCATCACAAATATCTTTTAGCCATCGGGAGATTGTTGAGACTTTGCTCAAGCGACAAGGAATTTACGAGGGCATCTGGGGGTTGTTCGTGAAATTTGCTCTGAATGCCTCAAATATTGGCCCATCACAAACGGAAGTCTTGCCAGCAGCCATTGTGGGGGTAGTGGAAATCGGCCTGCAAAAGTTTGACCACGAATCCAATATTGCGGTTGATGCTGCGAAGGTTAATCCGAGGCTCATGGAAGCGGCTAAAAAATAAAGCCCGGGGCCGTCGCATAGAGGTCACTTGCGCCGGACTTATAATCCGGTGAAACGTGCTCACAACACGTTCCGAAGGTCCGAATCCTTCCGGCCCCGCCAGACCATGCTATCATCGAACCATGAAAGTCGAAAAAGAGAAATTCGATGCTGTCCTGAACAAACTTCTCCACATGAAACCGATACCCATGAAGCGCCTCAAGAGCCGGGGGAAGCGGGGATCGAAGGCTCCGATAGTTCCCCCGAAGCCGTGAGTTCCTTGAACGGCAGAGGCTTCGCGTCGAGCAGCCTCTTGACAGTTTCCTCGAACATCTGCGGTTGCTTCTCGCGCCGGTTGAATCGGTAGCTGAATTCGTCGCAATACCGCGGCAGATGTTTTTTCGAGACTATGTGAAAGCTTCCGCGCAGGCCCCTTTTGAAAAGCGAAAAGGCCGATTCAATTGTGTTGGTGTGCGTCAGCCCGACAGCGAAAGCCCGCTTGTGGACAATCATCTTGTGCTTTCCGGGGAACTTGCTCTTGAGCGCGAATATGTATATCGGGTGCTCGTCGGTGTAGATCGTGCCAACGTGCTCGCTGATATTTTCTTCCAACACCGATTGCATTATCCGGGCTTTGGTGTCGGCAATCGGCATGAGCTTGAGCCTTCCGCCGCGCTCAATCATTCCCATTACGATGTCCTTTGGCTTCGTGATTGGCCGCGCAAAGCGTTTACGTCGGCGGGTCTGCGCTCCGATGAAAGTTTCATCGGCCTCGACATCGCCGCTCAAGAGCAGACCGGCTTCTATCATGGCCTCGCGGATTCGATGGCAGAGGTACCACGTTGACTTGTAATTTTTCTTCGACATCCCAAGATGCCGAGCAACTTGCAACGCGCTCATTCCCTTTTTCGCTTCCAGCATGAGGCCAATCGCCATCATCCATTTTTCGAGCGGCAGGTGGGAATCGTGAAAGACCGTCCCGGTCGTCACGGAGAACTGGTAGCCGCAGTCCTTGCACTCGTACAAGCGGCGCGAGGGAACCTTCACGGTCACTACCTTGCCCTTCGTCTTGCTGTACCGCTCGCGGGTGGTTTCGTTGGTCGTAAACTTTGCGATGCGGCCCTCGCCGGTCACGCCACACTTAATGCAGCAGAGACCATTCGGCCAGCGCAGTTGCTCCAGGTAATCAAGGCAGACATCCTTAGTTGCGAATTTGCGGGTTACGTCTATCAGGCTCATGGTTGATTGCCTCACAGGGCAAATCTACCAAAAGCCCGATTACTTTGTCAAGGGAATAATCACCTCGGCCTCCTTTCATCCCGATAATTTTTTGTGTTTTCAAAATCCCGAGTTTTGCTCGGGCGCGGAGGTTCTGCAACCTCCCCACGCCCTTCAGGTATCATTAGTTGGAGAAGCCGAAAGCGCGCCCGTGCCGCCCAGCCCGCCACAATTTGTTTCCTTGGAGATGGCCGAAAGCCTTCTCGTACGGGCCTCGGTTCCGCAGGAGTGGAATCTTACGGGTGAGCAATTCCAAATCGCGCTCGAGTCGAGCGCAGCGCATCGATTCTCAAGCTCCGGCCGGGCCGAATCTCCCGGCGAACGCCGCGTTCAGGAATATCTCGAAGGCCTGCATCTCGCGGACCTCGCGCTCGCTTGCGCGTGCAGCGCGGGGAACTCCGCGGCCTGGGAGCATTTCGTCGCGGAGTACCGCCACGCGCTCTATCACGCTGCCGCCGCAATTGCCGGAGAATCCCGCTCGCGCGAGTTGGCCGATTCGATCTACGCCGAGCTTTACGGCTTGCGCGAGCGCGATGGCGGGCGCCGCTCGCTCTTCGATTATTTTCACGGGCGCAGCCGGCTGGCCACCTGGCTTTATGCCATCCTGTCGCAGCGGCATGTGGATGAATTCCGTCGCACGCAAAAAATCGAGTCGCTCGATGATCCGCCGGGCGAAGGCGCGGCCGAGCCGGCCTCTGCCGATCCCGGGCCCGATCCCGAGCGCGAGGTCTATCTCGCGATGATGCAGGCGGCGATTGAATCCGCGCTCGATCGGCTCGAGCCTCGCGACCGCCTGCGCCTCGCGTATTACTACGCCGACAGCCTCACGCTCGCCGAAATCGGAAAATTGCTCGGCGAGCACGAAGCCACCGCTTCGCGGAAGCTCGAGCGCACCCGAGCCGACGTGCGCGCGTTCGTGGAAACGGCTTTGCGCCGCGAGAAAAAATTGAGCGAAGCGCAAGTGCGCCTCTGCTTCGATTGCGCGCGAGAAAAGTGGCCCTTCGATTTGACCATTCGTTTGCGCTCGGGCCGCCCGCGCGCGCTCCCGGCGCGGGAGTGACACATGATGGCGTGGCTTGATGTTGCGGGGTGTGTGATGCGGAGGTTTCTTGTAGGGGCACGGCATGCCGTGCCCGGTTTTGCTCAGGCGATTCGCAAGATTCGCCCATTCGATCGTTCTAACGAGGGAGAATAGTTCCATGCCCGCGCCCGACAACGATAAAGCGCTCAACGGCCTCCTCCAGCGAAGCCTCCGCCGCAGTGTCCCCGCCGCAGATTGTCCGCCGCCGGATATTCTCGCCGCCTATCAGGAAGGCTCGCTCGCCGCGGATGAGCTGGCCCGGCACGAATTGCACTTTTCCACCTGCGCGCGCTGCCGCGAACAACTCGCCGCCATCTCGCGCGCCGCCTCTGGAGCAGAAGTCGAAGTTCCCGTGCTGGCAGCCAAAGCCGCAGCTTCCGAAGCCCCGCCCGCAGCCGCTGTGGCGGCTCCGCGCGAAGATCGCGCCCATCCTCGCCGGCGAATTTGGTTCCTTGATTGGCGAGTACTTGCTCCTGTCGCCGCTGCGCTCGCTTTCACGGCCATTCTTTACACACGCCTCATCAACCGCCCGGCGGCTCCATCCGGACCCCAAACGGAAGTTGCGATGTCGAAGCCGGAAGCTCCGTCCTCGTCGGTGGCCGAGCGTGTCGCGCCGCCATCTCAGCCGGCAGAGACTCCGGCGCCTGCGGCTCCCGCTCCAGCGCCTCCCGCGGCTCAAAAAAACGCGCCGGTGGTGAGAGACCGCGCGCTCTTCTCGAAAAAAGCAGAAAGCCAGGCTGCCGATGCCGCGCGCAAAGATCGCGAGCGCGCCGAAGCGATGGCCCGGGGACTCGAACGCCGGCGCATGAGCAGCTCGCTCGAAGCCAACCGGAATGAAACCGCGGCGGGCGCTCAGATAGGAGCCGCGGCAGGAGCTCCTGCTGCGAGTGCTCCGAACGCACCCGGCGCCGTAGCCGGAGCAGCGGGCGCTGGTGTGGTAGGTGGCCGGTCAACGTCGAAATCGCTCTTCGCGGCAAAAATGAAAGCGGGATCTGCCGTATCCGGCGCCCCGGCCAATGCCCCGCCGGCAGCTCCGCCTGCGGCGCCGGCCGGCGAGGCCAACCCCAGCAAAAAGATTCCGGCGGCGACTCAATCGGTGGAAGTCACGGGTCAAGCCGTTGCCGTGGGTACGCCCCAACCAAGCAAAGACGCCCTCGCCCCCGCACAAATGCCTGCCAACCTTCAGAGCAATGCGCGGAACGTAGTCAACGCCATGTCTGTTTCCGTCGAGAAAGAACCCATCAAAAGTCCGGATCCGGCCGTGATGTACCGCATCGCCGACGGCGGGTTCATCGAACGCACGCAGGATGGCGGCGCTACGTGGCAAGGGCAGCAAGTCGACCCGAGCGCGCAGTTCGTTGCCGGCGCGGCGCCGGCGGCGAAAATCTGCTGGCTTGTGGGCAATGGTGGAGCGGTTTTTCTTTCGAAAGATGGAATCAACTGGGCCAAAATTCCGCCGCCCACGAAAGCGGATCTCGTCGCCGTCACCGCCACGAGCGCTTCTTCGGCCACCGTCACTACCGGCGATGGACGAAAATTCTCAACCCGCGATGGAGGCAAGACCTGGACGCTCCTGCAATAGCGAAACGCTCCGCACCCGGTAGCCTGCAAGAATTTCCTCGCTCGCCGTTCTAATCATGAGTACGAATTTTGATCCAAGGAGTGCACCGATGAGCCCACGCACCATGAAACTCGGGAGCGCAGCGATTCTGGCTGCCCTGGTCCTGCTGCTACCACTGGCCGGTAAATTGAGCCGCGTCCAGGCCGCGCCCGGAAAAGATGAGCCCGCCGCAAAGCAAGAGCCCGCGACGACCACGGAAAAAGACCAGTTCGACGTTGCGGTCACAGTTTACAACTCGAATCTTGCGCTGGTGCGCGATTCCCGCCAGATTCATCTTCCTTCGGGATCTTTTCCGCTGCGGTTTGAAGACGTCGCCGCCACGATCAATCCTGCGACCGTCCATTTCCGTTCGCTGACCGACGCGGCCAAGTTGAGCATCCTCGAACAGAATTACGAATACGATCTGCTCGACCCGCAAAAACTGCTCAATAAATATGTGGGCCGCGAAATCCCCATCACGTATTCCGAGGGGAATTCCGGCTGGATCCAGGGCAAAGCGCTTTTGCTGGCCGATAATGGCGGGCCGGTGTGGAAAATCGGCGACGAGATCGTCACCGGCATCAGCATCGCCTCCTATCACTTTCCCGAAATTCCCGGAAACCTCTACAGCCGGCCGACGCTCGTGTGGATGCTCGAAAATCGCGGCGCGGCGTCGCAGAAAGTGGAAGCCTCCTACCTCGCGAACAGCGTGAATTGGAACGCGGATTACGTGCTCACCGTCGGGCGCGATGAAAAGAAAGCCGACCTCGACGGCTGGGTGACGCTCACGAACAAGAGCGGCGCAGCTTACAAAAATGCGAAACTTCAACTCGTCGCCGGCGACGTCCACCGCCTGCCGCCAGGCGCCGCCGGCCGTGATTACGTCATGGCCGCATCCCAGGCCGTGGCGCTCAAAGCGGCCCCGCAATTCGAGCAGGAGGGCTTCGGCGAATATCACCTTTACACCCTCGAGCGCCGTACTTCGATTGAAAACAACGAGTCGAAACAGATCAGCCTGCTCACCGGTTCCGGTGTTCCGGTCGAAAAATTTCTGCTGGTCGAATCAGACACCCATTACTTCCGGAATCCGCAGGGCATCGGCAATCCCGTCAAGCAGCCGGTGAAGGTTTACTACCGCTTCAAAAACGATGAAAAAAGCAGCCTCGGAATGCCGTTGCCTGGCGGAACGATCCGCGTCTATCAAGCCGATTCCAAAGGCGGCACGCAATTCGCCGGCGAAGACCGCATCGATCACACGCCGAAAGATGAAAAGGTGAAAGTTTACATCGGCAACGCCTTCGACGTGGTCTGCGAGCGCAAGCAGATGGATTACAAAAAAATCGCCGGCAACGTGTACGAGCTCGAATACGAAATCGCGCTCCGCAATCACAAAGATACCGCGGCGACCGTGGAAGTCCGCGAGCCGGTCGGGGGCGATTGGCAAGTGCTCAAATCGAATTACGATTGGACGAAACTCGATTCCGGCTCGATCGGCTTCTCGATTCCCGTCGAAAAAGACGGCGCTGCGACGCTCACCTACCGCGTCCGCGTGACGTGGTAGCGATCGGGCTGCGGGATGAAATCCAGTGGAAGAATTTGCTTTGTAGGTCGCGGTTTCAACCGCGACGTCAGGAGGGATTTAAACAGTGGGCTTCAGAGTCTGTGCGAGAACCAAGGTTTTCCGTCAGGGCACGACTTCAGTCGTGCCGAACGTGCTTCAAAATGAGTGCGGCTTCAGCCGCTGAGGGACCAGATTGCGAGTTCTCGCGCAGACTCTTCAGCCCCTGAAGCTCCTTCAAGTTGAGCCACGCAGAACTTGCGAGATGAATTCTACCGCTTGCTGCAGCAGGGATTATCTTCGAGCAGCGCCAGCTCGCGCGCGAAGATCGGATTCGACGGAAACTGCGCGCACAGATCGGCGAGCAGCGGATGCGCGTGCTCGCCCTGGTGCTCCCGCTCGTAAGCGAGCGCGAGAAGAATTTTGGCGAACGGCCGCAGATAATGGCCTTGCTCGGCGGCGGATTTCATCTGCTGGATTCCGCGATTGCGGTCGCCGTGCACGCCGCCGAACCACAGAAACGCTTTCTTGTATCCGGGCAGGCAGCCGATCACGTAATTGGCCATGCCCAGAGCAACGTACGCATCTTTCGCATCCGGATCGACCGCCAGCAGCGCATTCGCTTCGCTTTCCGCCTGGCGCATGAAGCTCAATGCCTGAAGCTGTTTCTTCTCGATCATCGCGGCGTAATTCGATTCGAGCCCGTCGGTCATCGTGAGCACCAGAAGGCCGTGAGGATCGTGCGGATTCGCCTTCACCGATTTCTTGGCCATCTCCCGCGCCGCGTGGTTCGCGGCCACGAAGGCCTGATTCCGGTTCTCCCCGGGGCTTCCTTCGATCCCGCCGAGAAAGCGATCGTCGTTCAGGAAGAAAGCGGAAGTCAGCACGCCTTTGGCATGGAACTCTTCGAACAGATAGCTCGCGGCTTCGGCGGCTTTGCCCAGCGGATCCTCGGGACGCGCCTTTTGGTAGGCGAGAAACTCCTGGCGCGCTTGCGTGAATTTCAGTTCGTAGAGATGGGTGAACCCATTCTCCAGCAGCTCGGCGGAAATGTCGGCTTCCATTCGCGGCTGTTGCGATGGAGCCGGAGCCTGCTCGGCCGGCAACTCTTCCTCGGCCGGCGCCATATCCTGCGCCGCGGCCAAGCCGGCGGAAACAGCAACCGCTGCTGCCGCAATCGCCGCGATCCAGATTCGTTTTGCGCGCACCAACCGCCGATTCGCCAAGCAACTGCTCCCCGAGTGATATGCGGGCCCGGCATGCCCAGGCAGGACGGCCCAAGTTGCAGACATTATATTCGACGGCGGCTCTCTTCGCCTAGTTGCATCTGCGTTCCTCGGCTTTTCGGTGCGCGGCCTCCGCGTGGAAGACCCTTCTGGCGTCGCCGACACTTCGGTTCAGTCGGTGAGCGGCCGGTAATAGCTCTGGCCGGCGCAGGCGCGGCAAAGCGTGCGCCCATTCGAGACCACTTCGCGCTTGAAGTTGATGCCTTCGCCGCAACGGTCGCACACGATACGCGGGCCTTTGTAACCCGGCAAATCCTCGGCATGGATTTCCACGCGCACGGGCTGCTTCTCAAAGAGCTCGTCATCCGCAATCACGCGGTAAGCTTGCTGCTGCCCGTGCTCCTTATCGAGCGCGGGAAACATTTCACTGGCGCGCTTCTTCGATTCCTCGCGCACCACGATGCGCATTGCGCGGCCGGTTTGCAGATCGACGAACGTCGCGGCTACTTTGCCCCAGTCGAAGAATTTCAGCGCGCGCTTCCCCAGGCGGCAGCCGGTGACGAGCGCGACCGCATCCGTCATGCACCGGTCGATTTCAACGTACGTCACCAGGCGCTTGCGCTCGCGGATCGGATCCTCGATTCCCAGCTCGCGCAGCCCCAGCATCGCCAGCCGAACTCCGAGCACTTGCCCGGCGCATATGTGGCCGTGCGCCTGCGCGGCATCAGCAAGGTATTCGTCGAGCGTTTTCATGGAGCGGCAAGTTCAGTCGCCATGTTGGATCGCGGGAGCTGCCTCGGAGGCAACGGCTTGGGCGCGCCGGCGCGCGACCACAAACGCGCCGATTGTGATGGCGAGAGAAAGCGCCAGCAGGGACGCATCTCGGAGCAATGTCTTTGGCCCCAGCACCTCGTCCTGCCCCATACAGCCGCATTTGATTTCGAGGCCGACAACGTAACTTCGTACGATAACGGAAAAAAATCCGCCCAGCAGCAGAGTGGTCACCAGGGACGAAAACCTCAGTGCGATGCCGCTGAGGAGCCACAGGCCGAGGAAAAGCTCAAAAGGTGGCAGAAGATGCGCAACAAGATCGACGGCGACCGGCGGAAGCAACTCGTACGAGTCCACCGACATGGCAAACATGCTGAGAGATGCTTTCACGGAGGCGAGCGACCAAGGCATCGCGGGAATGGGTGGCTTCAGCTTCGCGTACGCGGCGGCAAGAAACACCACAGCGAGCGCCAATCGCCCAATGAGCAGCAGAATTCGTCCGAGATGTCCGCGGCCTTCGGTCGTCATTTCTCGCCGCTCACTTTATTGCGTCCCGAGGGAATCGAAGAATTCCTTCATGATCTTCCAGCTCACGAACCCCGAGCCGGAGGTCAGCCGCTGTCCGTTGCGATAGATCACGTACGTCGGCGTTCCGGTAACAGGCAACTGCTGGCCGAGCGCTTTATCTTCCGCGATGTAGTTGTCCACCGCGCAAATATGATTCGTCTGAGCCGCCGGCTTCACGGCAGCGACCGTTTGCGTGAGGCAGCCCTCCACCTGGCTTCTCACGCGCTTGAAGTCAGCGGCGCTCAATGCGCCTTGCACGTACTTTTCAACGCTCCCGTCGGCAGCCCAGGCCCTCTGGTTGTCGTACAGCGCGGCGTCCACTTCCTGAAACTTTCCGATGCGCGAGGCAGCGATCTCCCAGCGCGCCGCGTCCAACGAATACTTGTGGCCCGGCAGCGGGAAATCGCGATGCACGAAGTAGACTTTTCCTTCCGCGATATAACTGCTCATCATCAGCTTCAACGTGTTCTCGTAGAATTCGCGGCAGGTGGGGCACTCGTAATCGCTGAACACCTCGAGAGTGATCGGCGCGGTTTTCGACCCGAGATTTCTCATCGGCTCGGGCAGAGCCGGGGCAGGCGTTGCCTTTGTGTTCTTCTTTGCCTGAGCGCCGGCCAGCCACGCGGGGGCGATTGCTATCAACAGCAGGGCAGCCAGCGTCAGACCAGCACGCACACCCACCTGCTTCATTCGGTTACCGGCGTCGCATGCGTGATTCAATGGAGCCTCCCCGTGAGAGGGCAGATTCAAACTGCCATTCTAACTCAAAATCCATCCGGTCCAGCGGTCCGAGGCGCACTCAGGCGCAAAGTGCCCACGGGCGCTCGGTGAGATGCGGGCAGCCTGGGGATTGGTTCGATGAGGGACACCCGAAGAGGCCGGCGCGAACGAGCTCGGCAGCCGGACCAAACAAGGAGGCACAGTAGTTCTAAGTCTATGATAATAAGCTGTATAGAGGCGCACAAGAAACTTGACAATGATGCACTCAATGTGTATTATGGCTATGTTTCGGCCTGGCTCAGCCCCGGCTGAGCCAACTGGCATCTTTTAGGAGCACATTCAATGAGCAAGATTATTGGAATTGACCTGGGCACGACCAACTCGGTGGTGGCCGTGATGCAGGGTGGCGAACCCGTTGTGATCCCCAACCAGGAAGGCGCCCGCACAACGCCCTCCGTAGTGGGTATCACCAAGACCGGGGAGCGCCTGGTAGGACAAGTGGCCAAGCGGCAGGCCATTACCAACCCCGAGAACACCATTTATTCGATCAAGCGCTTTATGGGCCGCCGGTTTGACGAAGTAACGGAAGAAATGAAGATGGTCCCTTACAAAGTGGTCGCGCAGGGGGACCACGTGGCCGTGGTGGCGCAGGGCAAGCAATACACCCCGCCGGAAATTTCCGCGATGATCCTTCAGAAACTGAAAGTCGCAGCGGAAGATTTCCTCGGCGAAAAAGTCACCGAAGCGGTGATCACCGTTCCGGCGTATTTCAACGATGCGCAGCGGACGGCGACGAAAGATGCGGGCAAGATTGCCGGGCTCGACGTGAAGCGCATCATCAACGAGCCTACGGCCGCCGCGCTCGCTTACGGCCTCGACAAGAAGAAGGACGAGACCATCGCCGTGTACGACTTCGGCGGCGGCACGTTCGACATTTCCATCCTCGAAGTCGGCGAAGGTGTGATCGAAGTGAAAGCCACCAACGGCGATACGCACCTGGGCGGCGACAACATCGACCAGCGCATCGTCGATTGGCTGATCGACGAATTTAAGCGCGATGAATCGCTCGACCTGCGCGCCAAGGGCAACGAGATGGCGCTGCAGCGCCTGCGCGACGCCGCCGAACGCGCCAAGATCGAGCTTTCGACCACAATGGAGACGGAGATCAATCTCCCCTTCATCACGGCCGACGCCACCGGGCCGAAGCACCTGGTGAAGAAACTGACGCGCGCGAAGCTCGAGTCGATGGTGGCGGACATCGTGAAGCGGTCCGAAGAGCCGTGCAAGCTATGCATGAAGGACGCCGGCGTGGATCCGAGCAAGATCAACGAAGTCGTCTTGGTCGGCGGCCAGACGCGCATGCCGATGATCCAGCAGCTCGTGAAGGAGCTGTTCGGGCGCGAAGGCCACAAAGGCGTGAACCCGGATGAAGTGGTCGCCGTGGGCGCCGCGATTCAAGGCGGCGTGCTCGGCGGCGAAGTGAAAGACATCCTGCTGCTCGACGTGACGCCGCTTTCGCTGGGCGTTGAAACGCTCGGCGGCGTGATGACCACGCTCATCCCGCGCAACACCACGATTCCGACTCGCAAATCGGAGACGTTTTCGACCGCAGCCGATAGCCAGACTTCGGTCGAGATTCACGTGTTGCAAGGGGAGCGCCCGGTGGCCAGCGGCAATCGCTCGCTCGGGAAATTCCATTTGATCGGAATTCCTCCGGCGCCACGCGGCCTGCCGCAAATCGAGGTGACGTTCGATATCGATGCCAACGGCATTCTGAACGTCTCCGCGAAAGACACGGCCACGAACAAGGAGCAGAAGATCACCATCACTGCCTCCACCGGCCTTACCAAGGAAGAAGCCGAGCGCATGAAGAAGGAAGCCGACGCTCATGCGGCGGAGGACAAGGCGCGGATGTCGGAAGTCGAAGCGCGCAACCGGCTCGACAATCTCGTTTACCAGACCGAGAAAGTCATCAAGGAGAACCGCGAGAAGCTTTCCGACGCCGACGTCAAGGCGGTGGAAGAAGCGGCCGAAGAAGGGCGTCGCGCGCTCACCGAAGGCGGGCTCGACCGCATCAACGCGGCAGCCGAGGCGCTCACCAAGGCTTCGCACCGGATCGCGGAAGCGCTTTACAAGGCGCAGCAGGCTTCAGGCGCAGCCGGCCAGAGCGCAGGCGCGGCGGGTGCGGCGGGAGCGGCGCACGGCGATGGCAGCAAGACGTCCGGCGGACAAGGCGACGTGGTCGATGCCGAGTTCGTCGATGTGGATGATTCGAAGAAGCCGAATTGAATTGAAATGAAATCGGACGACCGTCCGATTTCATCCTGAGGGCCCGCAGCGCGGGCTCGAAGGATCTATCGCAGGGGCGTCGCGAAGTTTCGGGACGCCCCCACACAAATTAGTTTGTGCGCGGGAGAAATCATTGACCTCGAGCGGCGTCCGCAGAACGAGCCCACCCCAGGCGGTGCAGAAGATTCGCGACAGCGTTTTCCTGATTCAGGTTTCGATTTCCGAATCTCCCTCCGCCGATTGGCGGCGGCTGTTCTACGACGCGCAGCAGGAAGTTCCGCCCGATTTCGCTCCGCGCTCGGTTGAAATCACCGGCACATTCCTTCGTTTCAAGTGCGATCCCGCGGGCGTAGAAGAAAAAATCCGCCTGCTCGACCGCTGGATGGAGCGCGCCGGCCAGAAAGAAGCGGCCATGGGCGGGCGCACGGAAGTGCAGCGGCAGAAACGGGAAGAGCTCGCGCGCGAAGCGAGCGAACTCGCCGAATGGAACGCGCGCTGGGCGAATTTGTGATTTAGCCGAAGCGCCGGCGAAAGGCGGGCGCTTCCAGAACGCACCGGAAAATGGCGACGACAACCAAACAAGATTATTACGATTTGCTCGGAGTCGCGCGCAAGGCTTCCGTGAAAGATATTCGCGCGGCCTATCGCAAGGCGGCTCGCAAGTACCATCCCGATTTGAATCCCGGCGACAAATCCGCCGAGGAAAAATTCAAGCAGATTCAGGAAGCCTACGAAGTTCTTTCGGATCCGAAAAAGCGCCAGATGTACGACCAGTTCGGCTTCAACGCTCCGGGGCCCGGCGGAGTTCCTCCTCCCGGCGCGGGATATGGCGCCGCTCCCGAAGATATTCACTTCGATTTCGGCGGGTTCGATTTCGGCGGAGGCAGCTCGGGCGGAGGCGCCGGCGGAGCGACCAATTTCCGGGATCTGTTCAGCCAGTTTTTCCGCGGCGCGCACGCAGCCCGGGCGGCGGACCACTCCGAGCCCGGCACCGACCTCGAATTCCAAATCGACATCACTTTCGCCGAAGCCATGCGCGGCACCGTAAAGAAACTCAGCATCACCCGGCTCGACGCCTGCAGCGCGTGCCATGGCACCGGTGTGATGCCGGGCGATGAGAAAGTGTGTCCCGGGTGCGGCGGCACGGGGCAAGTGACGCAGGTGAGCGGCAAGATGCGCTTCCAGGTCACCTGTTCGCGCTGCGGCGGCTCGGGACGGCTGCACACGATTTGCAGCCATTGCCACGGCGAAGGGCGCGTGCCGCGAGTGGAAACTCTCGACGTGAGAATTCCGCCGGGTGCGAAGACCGGCTCGCGAGTGCGCGTCGCCGGACGAGGCAATGCGGGCGTGCACGGAGGCCCTCCGGGAGACCTCTACATCATCTTGAACGTGCAGCCGCATCCGTTTTTCGAGCGGCGCGGCGACGATCTCTACACTGTCGTGCCCGTCACGGTGCCGGAAGCTTCCCTCGGGGCGAAAGTGGAAGTGCCGACGATTGACGGCCGCGCCCAGGTGCGCATTCCGCCGGGCACCAACAGCGGCAAAAAGTTGCGCTTGCGCGAAAAGGGCGCGCCCTCGGCGGGCCGCGCGGGCAAGCGCGGCGATCAAATCGTGGAAGTGCAGGTGGTGGTCCCGAAGCCGGAAGATGAGCGCGTGCGGAATCTGCTGCGCGAGCTCGGCAAAGTGGACCACGAAGATCCGCGCCGCGACATTTTCTCGCGCGCCACGGTGTAAGTGCGCGACGCCTGTTTTCGTCGGGGGGCGGCTTCAGCCGTGCTGGTTGAGTTGCAAAATTTGGTGCGGCTTTGGCCGCGGAGGGATTCGATGTAGCTCAGGTCTTCAGACCTGAGGGTTTATCTTTCGAATTTGCATCACGGAGCAGCAACATGGCCGCGAGGCCCAGAAAAAAAGCGAAAGCCGGCTACATGATCAGCGCCGTCGCCGAGCTTTACCATTTGCATCCGCAGACGCTGCGGCTCTACGAGCGCGTGGGCTTGCTCAAGCCCTCACGCTCGCAGGGAAATACGCGCCTCTACACGGACGCCGATCTCGAGCGCCTGGAAATCATTTTGAATTTGACGCGCGAGCTGGGCGTGAACCTCGCGGGCATCGAAATCATTCTCAATATGCGCGATAAAATGGCGCAGATGCAGATGGAGATGGAAGCGTTCATGAAATTCGTCCGCAACGAATTCGCGCGCGGAATGGTTGCTCCCGACGAGCGCAAGCTGCGCCACGCCATCGTCCGCTCCGCTCCTCGTCCCGCCATCCGCGTGGTGAAATGAAATCGCAGCTAAAATATGTCCGGGTCTGTGCCGCGCCTACGGCGCTCACACAATCACGTGGCTTATTTCCCAGCGCTCCCGCGCTGGGCTAACTTCTGCCACGCCTACGGCGTTCGTCGCAAAGGACCGAAGAATTTTTCGGCCGGACAACTCGAGAACCGGACAATGCGGGCAGGTCCAGCGCCGGAGGCGCGGAACAATTTAGCCCAGGCCGGAAGGCCTGGGTGAGATTCAAATGAACGCGTCGAGCGCCGTAGGCGCGACACAATTGGCTTTGCCTCCCACACCTTTCCACAACGCTCGAAAATTTGCACAGACGCGCTCCGCTTGCTCTTGCTCGCGCCTGCGCTTATTCTTCCAGCATGGCGCAACCGGATTGTCCGATCTGCCAGGGAAGCGGCTGGAAAGTGGTCGAGCGCACCGCCGCAGGCGCAAAAGCGCTGGCCGCTGCCGCAACCGCGCGCGCGGGCTCTTCCGCCGGCGAGCCAAAACTGGTTTGGGCCGTCCCGTGCGATTGCACCGCCGGCGATCGCACCGAGCGCGCGCTGGCGCGGGCGCGTGTGCCGGAACGCTATCGCCACTGCGATTTCGAGAGCTACGACAAAGACCTTCCCTACGATCATCGCTCGGCCGAAGAGCTTGCGGCGTGGAATCGCAGCCTCGCGCAGGCAAAATTAACGGTGCAGGGTTTTGTCCGTGAGTTCCCCAACAATACCGAACATGGGTTGCTCTTGATGGGCCCCTGCGGCGTGGGCAAGACGCACCTTGCCGTCGCCGCGCTCAAGGAAATCATCCTGCGCGGGCACAATGGACTTTTCTACGATTACCGCGAGCTGCTGAAAGAAATCCAGGATAGTTACAATCCCGAAAGCCAGGCCACGGAGATGAGCGTCCTCGAGCCTGTACTCACGGCCGAGCTTTTCCTGCTCGACGATCTCGGCTCGAGCAAGCCTTCTCCCTGGGCGCTTGAGACCGTCGGACACATCCTGAATACGCGCTACAACGAGAAGCGCTTCACGATCATCACCACCAACTACGTGGATGCAGAGTCCAGGAAGCTTTTGGATTCGGAACAGAAGCGGGAAGAGACGCTGGAGGATCGCGTCGGCCGCCGAATTCGTTCACGCCTCTACGAAATGTGCCGCACCGTGGAAGTCTCTGCCCCCGATTACCGCAAAGTGATTCGCAACGCCGGCCGGATTCGCGCGTAGCGAGGCGCGCGCGGGCGTCATCGGATTCGGGCCGCGGGGAATTCGCAGGTTCATTCACGCCACGTTCAAATTCTTTACACCATGGTTCGGTTGACAACCCGCAAAGCGGGCGCGTATCATCCTCTCGATACGGGCGTCGAGCGTGGGCGCTCTATCCCCTTCTAGCTCTAACCCCGCAGGGTGGAGTGACCGAGTTCGCAGGCTCGGCAAGCTGGGCACGATTCCGTATGGAGGCCGCTCTGAATGTCACCCGACCACAACGATAGTCTTCAACCGTCCCTCGTAGAAACAGCCCCCGCAGAGACAGTGGCAGAGAATTCTTCCCCGGCAATTTCTCTCACGCAAACGGATCCGCCAGCCGGACCAGGCGCTGCCACCGCTGTTGCCCGCGCGCCGGAGGCCATCGCTGCGCCCGAGAAAGCCGAGGACACCGCGGCCGCCGCGCCCCCGGCCGAGCCGGCGGAGACTCCTGAACCCGCTGCGGCGGAAGCGGCTGAATCCACCGAAACGATGGATCAGCTCCTCGACCAGTTTTCCGCTCCGGAGCCGGTGATTGCGGAGGGCGAAATCTTCGATGGGCGCGTGCTGACGGTTACCGACGCGGGTGTGGTGGTGGATGTCGGCGGCAAATTCGAAGGGCTCGTGCCCGCGGAAGAATTTCTCGAATCGGGTGGAGCGATTCCCTTCGGCGCCGGGCAGACGATTGAAGTCGAGCGGCTCCATGAAGTGAAGGATGGTTACGTCCTGCTCTCGCACACGCGCGCTCATCGCCGCCGTGTTTGGGAGCGCATCGAGAAATCCTATCGCGATCACACAAAGCTCACGGCCAAAGTAGTTGAGCGCATCAAGGGCGGCCTCGTGGTGGATATCGGGGTGCGCGCGTTCCTGCCCGCTTCGCAAATCGAGCTGCGGCCGGTGCACGATCTCGATGCCTGGAAAGAGCGCGAGACCGACGTCCGCGTCCTGAAGCTGAATCGCAAGCGCGGCAATGTGGTGGTGAGCCGCCGCGCGATTCTGGAAGACGACCAGAAGACCAAACGCGACGCCCTGATCGCCACGCTCGCGGAAGGCGCCGTCGTCACCGGGCGCGTGAAAAACGTGACGGACTACGGCGTGTTTGTCGATCTCGGCGGAATGGATGGATTGCTTCACGTGAGTGACCTCGTCTGGGGCCGCGTGCCGCATCCCTCCTCCGTGGTTCAGCCGGGCGAAGAAATCCAGGTCCAGATTCTGAAATTCGACAAAGAAAAGCAGCGCATCTCGCTCGGCCGCAAGCAGCTTCTGCCCGATCCCTGGGCCACGGTGCCCGAGCGGTTCGCGGTCGGCACGCGCGTGCACGGAAAAATTGTCGGCGTCACGGACTACGGCGCGTTCGTGCAGATCGAGCCGGGAGTCGAAGGGCTCGTGCACGTGAGCGAAATGAGCTGGTCGAAGCGCACCAAGCATCCCTCGAAAATAGTGAAAGTGGACGATGAAGTCGAAGTCGTGGTGCTCGATGTGAAGACCGACCAGCGCCGCATCTCGCTCGGCCTGAAGCAGACTCTGCCCGATCCGTGGGAAGCCGCGGCGGAAAAATATCCGGTCGGCACAGTGGTTTCCGGCCGCATTCGCAATCTCGCCGATTTCGGCGCGTTTGTCGAAATCGAAGAGGGCATGGAAGGCTTGATTCACATCAGCGACGTAAGCTGGACCGAGCGCATCAAGCATCCGAGCGAACGCTTCAAGAAGGGCGAAACGGTTCAGGCCAAAGTGTTGAAAGTCGATTCCGCGAACCGGCGCCTTTCCCTCGGGATCAAGCAGGTCAACGACATCTGGGCCAACTGGTTTGCCGGGCACAAAATCGGCGACGTGATTCGCGGCAAAGTGGCGCGCACCACCGACTTCGGCGCCTTCGTCGAGCTGGCGGACGGCATCGAGGGCCTGTGCCACGTCTCCGAAATCGAGGAGCGCAAGCCCAAGGGCGAGCGCGAAAAGGAAAAGGCGCCGCGCGGCGCGCGCGTCACTTCCGTGCTCGCTCCGGCGCAGGAGTATGATTTCAAAATCCTGCGGCTGGAGCCCGACCAGCACAAAATCAGCTTGAGCTATCGCGCCGCCCAGAAGCAGGTCGAGCGGCAGGAAGTCGAGACGTTCCGCTCCGCGAAATCGTCGCCCAACGCCACAATCGGCGACGCGATTCTTGCCAAGCGGCAGTCGTCTTAGGAAATGGGGTGTGAGTGGTCTGGCGGGCGGCCCTCCTGGAAGCCTCCCCCGCGGGAAAATCGTTTACCCAGCGTTAGATTAGTGATATGCAAGGCCTTGCGGCGCCCATGCCCCGGCGCCGAGCGGAGGCTTGCGAGAGGAGGCTCTCGTCCCATGGCAGAAGCTGCGGGAGAGCAGGAAAACAAGGGCCACACAGTCACGAAAGCGGAGCTCGTTGAAGAGGTCACGCGGGTCACCGAGCTTCCGCGCAAAGAATCGGAGTCGGTGGTCGAGACCATTTTCGACAGCATCATCGCCGCCCTTCAGGCCGACGATAAGATCGAGATTCGCGGCTTCGGCAGCTTCCGCACCCGCCAGCGCCGCGGCCGCACCGGACGCAATCCGAAAACCGGCTCGAAGGTGGACGTCCCGGCGAAAAAAATTCCCTACTTCAAGCCCAGCAAGGAATTGAAGGACTACGTCAATAACCCGCGGTCGGCCGGCGCCGCCGCGGCCAGGCCTTCCTCCGATAGCCAGAGCTGAGCCGGATGGATTATCTCTGGACGCCGTGGCGCTATCGCTATGTCGCCGACGCGTCCAAAGATGACCGCTGCATTTTCTGCGACGCGCTCGCAGCCAAAGATGATTCCAAGACGTTCATCATTTTTCGCGGCGCAAAAAATTTCGTCATTCTGAATCGCTTCCCCTACACCAGCGGCCACGTGATGATCGTGCCCTACGCGCACGTGGCGGAGCTCTCCGCCGCGGAACCTGAAACTCTTGCGGAGATGATGCGCATCGCGCAGCGAATGCAAGCGGCGCTCGAGGGCGCTTACCATCCGCAGGGCTACAATCTCGGCATGAATCTCGGCCGCGCCGCCGGCGCCGGCGTCACCGGCCATTTGCATCTGCACGTGCTGCCGCGCTGGTCCGGCGACGCCAACTTCATGACCGTCGTCGGCGAAACCCGCGTCGAGCCCGAAGACCTATTCACGACGTACGAAAAGCTGCGCAAAGCTCTCGCCTAGGGCGCCAAGCTTCCGAAGTTTTTGGAGAGGCCTCCGGCTGCACAGAGCTTCAATCCGAGCGGAACGAGACTTCAATTGGAAAATGAACGGACACGGGCACGCCGTCCGCGTCGCGGGCCGGTTCGAATCTCCACGTGCTGACCGTTTCCATCGCCGACTCGTCGAGCGAGGGTTCGAGCGATTTTTTCAGTTTCAAATCGCCGACCCGGCCATCGCCCGTAATCAACGCAAGCATCACAACGACACCGGAAATTTTCTTATTACGAGCTTCGGGAGAGAAAGGCGGAGCCGGGCAGTGCAGGCATTTCGGCAATGAAACTCCGTTGACTCCGGGGTAGTACGCGTCCGGGAGTGGCGGCGCCAGCGAATCAAATGGGACGCCCACGTGCGCAGTCATGTCCTTGGACATCGCAACCCGTGGCTTGGCGAAGTAGATAGGGCTCTGAAGTTCGGCGGTGAAAGCGCGCAACAGATTGAGCGTCACGCCCAAATCCTTGTCCAGCGCGACGAACTTGGCCATCAGAAATAAATCCGCGCCCGCCGCTTGCGCCACTTCTCTTCCTTTGTGTGAACAAATCTCATCTTTGGAGCCGAAGCGGCGGGATGCGGTGATCGGGGCAAGCTGCACTCGATCGATCACTTCGAACGACTGACTCGCCCTCGATAAATTTGCGGACACATTGTCCGCAAGCCACGCGCCGAACTCCAGCCATTGAGTCTCCTGTGGGCAAAAATCCAAAACCACGACCTTCGGTTTGCGGACGACGCCGCTGGAATCCTTCCATCCCTCCAACCGCGCGTTCAAAGTGGCGGCAATTTCTTGCTCAAGTGCCGCCAGCTCGACGGGAGTCGATGGATAGGAGCCCATCCCCATCGGGCGCAGCCTCTGGCGCGTCTGCGCCGGCTGCGAAGAATCTCCGCTCGCCTGTGGCGCGCCCGCCGGACGCATCGGTCCCGCGTCCGCCTGCGCGCTAGTCCGCTGGGCAGTAAAGGCCAGAAGAATTGCGCACGGGATGGCGCACCGCGCGGCGGTCTTGCGCAAACGCACTGAATATTCAACCTGCATCTCGAAGTTGCCCCTGGAATTCCGATACTGTAAGCTTCGTTGCATCAATCCGCAATCCTGTTGCCTCGACTTGCGGTAAAATCCTTTCGTTATTTGCCTGATCGATTCCGAGGAGTTGTCCACTGAATCTCGAACTCAGCGAAGAGCAGAAGCTGCTGCAAAAAACTGTGCGCGAATTTGCCGAAGCGGAAGTGAAGCCGCTGGCGCGCGAAATCGACGAGACCGGCCGCTTCCCGCACGAAACCTTTCGCAAAGCCGCCGAGCTCGGGCTCACCGCCGTTGCCATCCCGGAAAATTATGGCGGCTCGGACATGGACCACATGTGCTACGCCATCATGATGGAAGAAATCGCGCGCGTTTGTGCCTCGACGAGCGTGATTCTCTCCGTCCAGAATTCTCTTTACTGCGATCCGATTCATCGCTTCGGAACCGAAGAACAGAAGAAAAAATTCCTCGTCCCCTTCGCGCGCGGCGAAAAAATCGGCTGCTACGGTCTCACCGAGCCGCAGGCCGGCTCGAATGCCGCCGCGCTGCGCACCAAAGCCGTCCTCAAGGGCGACCGCTACGTCGTCAACGGCACGAAAGCATGGATCACCAATGGCGGCGAGGCCGACGCCGTGATTCTCTACGTCAATACGCAGCCGGAAAAAGGCGAGAAGGGAATTACCGCGCTCATCGTCGCGAAAGGCACGCCGGGATTTTCCGTCGGCAAGGAAGAAAAAAAACTCGGCATTCATGCCACCGCCTGCACCGAGCTCGTCTTCGCGGATTGCGAAGTGCCCGCCGCGAATCGCATCGGCAATGAAGGCGAGGGCTACAAAATCGCGCTCACCACGCTCGACGGTGGACGCATCGGCATCGCCGCGCAGGCCACCGGCATCGCGCAGGGCGCGTTCGAAGCCGCGCTTTCCTACGCGCAGCAGCGCCAGGCGTTCGGCCATCCCATCTCCGAATTTCAAGCCATTCAGTTCATGCTTGCCGATATGGCCACGGAAATTGACGCGGCGCGCCTGCTCACCCGCCGCGCCGCCTGGAAGCAGGACTCCGGCGCTCGTTTTTCGATGGAAGCTTCGATCGCAAAACTTTTCGCCAGCGAGATGTCCACGCGCGTGGCGCACAAGGCCATTCAAATTCACGGCGGTTACGGCTACAGCCAGGAGTATCCCGTCGAGCGCGCCTATCGCGATTCGCGCATCACCGAAATTTACGAAGGCACCAGCGAAATCCAGCGCCTCGTCATCGCCTCCTGGGTCCTCAAAAATTACTGAGCCATGCAATGAACGCCAAATTTGTTGGCCTTTGCATCTCCATGTTGCTCGCCGTGCCTATCCCTGCCCAACAGCCCACCAAGGTCTCCGTCATCATCGGCGTGACGGATCCCGCCGGGGACGCTATCCCGGGTGCAAAAATTTGTATAGAACCCGTGCCCGACGATTTGGCCGCCACCATGAGGGCGGATGCCACCGGCAAGCTCGACATTCTATTGCCGCCCGGCAGTTACACCCTGTCTGTGCGCGCTCTTTCGTTTCGGACAGCTAAGGCCCGTATTGAAGTCCCGGCCTCAGGCGATCCTCAAAGGTTGGGCGTCATCTTGCAGATATCCACAGGGAGCGGACCGGTTCTCCCGGATTCCCAATTTTTGCGCGTCTCTGCCAACTCCTGCCGCGAGGATCTAGTCTTCACTCCCACCGAATTCAAAACTCTGCCGCACGTCAGCATCACCGTCCACAATCCCCACGCCGATGCGGACGAAAAATATTCGGGCGTTGCTCTCGCAGACCTTCTCGCCAAAGTGAATGCACCCCTCGGCAAAGAATTGCTGGGCGCGGCGCTCAAGCAGTACTTTGTGGCCGCCGGGTCGGATGGGTACCAGGTCGTGCTCTCGCTCCCGGAGATCGCTCCCGAATTTCATTCGGGAAAGGTAATTGTCGCCGACGCGATGAACGGCCAGCCCCTTGACGCGAAATCCGGGCCATTCAAGCTCATCGTCACTGAAGACAAGCGGCCCGCCCGCTGGGTCCGCAACCTCGTCTCGCTCGAACTCCGCTCGATTCAGTAAGTGCCCCCAGGAGAATGGTTTTGGGGTGGGAGCCCCCTGCTTTAGCAGGGGGCGGAGCGCTTTAGCGCTGGGCCGTTCGAATTCCCAGGGCTAAAGAGCCTGTGTGACGACGCCCGTTTTTCGTCAGGGCACGGCTTTAGCCGTGCCGTAAGTGTTGGAAATTCAGTGCGGCTTCAGCCGCTGAGGGACTGATTTCAGAGTTCTCACACAGACTCTAAAGCCCGACCAATCCTCAAGCACATGTTTGCCGCCCGCCGAACTTCTGGCGGGCGTCTCCCCCTGCTAAAGCAAGGGGCTCCCACCGAAACCCTCGCCCCAAAGCCCGCGGTGAGCGTCTTGCCTTCCCAATTCATGCCCCCCCTAACTTACGCTGACGAAAGGCTTTACGTTTTTGGTTGCATTACTGATAACTCTATGATAAAATACCTTTGGCATGAATGAATGTAACAATTTGAATCCACACCACCCGGCCAGGGTGGCCTCCGGGCGTTCCTTGCTCGCCTGCACAAACTCCATCGCACCACCTCGAATCGCGGATCCTCGATTAAAAATCCCCGGAAGTGATTGAAAACATGAGACCGCGGCCTATTCTGATCGCCTCAAAACGACCCCCTGCCGCGCCAAGGGAGCGCTCCACTCCGCCAAATCCCCAGCCGACCGCTTTGGCGGGCCGCAGCCTGCTTTTCCCATTTTGCAATCGCCAAGACGAAAAATTGAAATGCGCCGTAACTCGTTCAAGACAAAGGACCGGGTACCCGCTCAATCGCCAACCGGACCCCGTGTTTCCGCTTCCGCTTGGGCTACGACCGCTCTCCCGCCCCGTGCCTCCCCGGTGTATTCTGCTCGGGATGCTGGGACTCGACTCGGGCATGAAATTTGACCCTGCGGCAGACAGGGACTTCTTTCAAGCGCTCCCCCCGCGCCCCGGGGTTTTCCTGCTCGAAATGAAGGACCCGGCCGGGCAGCCCTATCTTGCCCGGACGGCGGATATTCGCCGCGCGGCCGAGCGGCTATTGCGCCAGCCCGAGGTGCCCTCAAAGAAGCTGAACCTGCGCGCCGTAGCCTCGAGAATCCGCTATCGAGTTACCGGCTCGAAATTCGAGCAGGCCATCGCGCTTTACGAGCATGCGCGCCTGCATTTCCCGCGCCGCTATCGGAGTTTCATCCGGCTTCGTCCCCCGGCGATGCTCAAGGTGAATTTGCGGAACGCTTATCCGCGTTGCTACGTGACGCGCGGCATCCGTGCCGACGAAGCGTTTTATTTCGGGCCGTTCGCTTCGCGCCGCTCCGCCGATGCCTTCGCCGAAGGGTTCCTCGATCTTTTCAAAATCCGCCGCTGCCAGATCAAAATCCGTCGCGATCCGAATTATCCCGGCTGCATTTATTCGGAAATGAAAATGTGTCTGGCGCCGTGTTTTGCCGGCTGCACGCAGGAGGAATACGACGTGGAAGTCGGCCGCGTGCTCGAAACGCTCGATTCATCCGGTGAGAGTTATCTCGAAAGCCTCGGGCGCGAACGCGAGGCCGCCAGCGAAGCGCTCGATTTCGAGCGCGCCGCCGCGGTGCACAAGCGCGTGGAAAAAGTTTTCGCCGCGCTGCGCGGACTGCCGGAAATTGCGCGGCGCATCGAGGAACTCAATGCCGTCATCCTCGAGCGCGCCGCCGAAGAAAAAACCATCATTGTTTTTCCGGTGCGTGGCGGATTGTTGGACGAGCCGATTTTTTTGCGCTTCGGCGAGCTCGAGAGCCAGCCGCGGTCGGTCGAAGCCATTCTAAGAGAAAAGCTGGAACCACAGATGAACACAGATGAACACAGATTGAAGCAGCAAACTCAGGAATCGAGTGCCAGCGACAGCCGAGAGACTTCGCAATTGCATCGAGAGCGGTACGGCTTGCGAGATGCGGCGCCGGAATTGGCCGAGCACCTTTCGTTGATTGCGCGATGGTTTTACTCGAAGCCGCGCGAAGGAGAAATTTTTTTCCGGGAAAAAGATTGGCCTTACCGGCGCATTTTGCGCGCCTGCGCGCGGCTGCTCGGGCCCGCCGAGCCATCCCAAATTGGAGCGCAACCTCCGGCATAATCGAATCGGGCGCCCATGCCAATGCATCGTACAATGAAATCCGATGAGCGAAGCGCAGCCAGCCAGAAAATCCTCCAACGGCAATGGGGAAATTCGCTCGCGCCTTCGCGATATCGGCCGCTCGCTGCGCCACAGGAATTTTCAGCTTTTCTTCAGCGGGCAGTTGGTCTCGTTGATCGGCACGTGGATGCAGAATATCGCGCAGGCATGGCTGGTCTATCGCCTGACGGGATCCTCCTTCCTGCTGGGACTGGTCGGATTCCTCGGGCAAATTCCCGTGTTTTTGCTCGCGCCGGTGGGAGGAATGTCCGCCGACCGCTGGAACCGGCATCGCATCGTGATCGCCACGCAGACGGCTTCGATGATTCTGGCGCTGATTCTGGCGCTGCTCACGCTCACGCACGTGGTGCGCGTGTGGGAGATCGCCACGCTCGCGGCCCTGCTGGGCGCCGTGAACGCGTTCGACATTCCCGCGCGGCAGTCTTTTCTCATCGACATGGTGGGCCGCGAAGATCTGATGAATGCGATCGCGCTGAATTCCTCGATGTTCAATGGCGCGCGCATAATCGGGCCGGCGATTGCCGGGGTGCTCGTGGCCTGGATCGGCGAGGGCTGGTGCTTTTTTGCCAATGGGTTGAGCTACATCGCCGTGATTGCCGGCCTGCTGATGATGAAGCTCGGGCCGCTGCACCAGGTGGTGAAAGAAGCGCCGCCGCTCGAGCACATGGCCGAAGGGTTTCATTTCGTGCGGCGCACCGCGCCGATCCGCGCGATCATGCTGCTCATCGGTCTGGTGAGCCTGGTGGCGGTGCCGTATTCGGTGCTGATGCCGATTTTCGCGGACCGCGTTCTTCACAGCGGCGCGCGCGGGCTGGGATATTTGATGACCGCAGCCGGCGTCGGCGCGCTTTTCGGCGCATTGACGCTGGCCACGCGCCGCGGCGTCCGCGGACTCGGCCGCTGGATCGCGCTTTCGGCCATCAGTTTCGGAATCAGCTTGATTTTGTTTTCGTTTTCGCGCTGGCTGTGGCTCTCCGTGATTCTGCTCGTGCCGGTAGGCTATTCGGTGATGCTCCAGATGTCGAGCTCGAACACGCTGATTCAAGCGATGGTGCCCGACGAATTTCGCGGCCGGGCCATGGCGGCGTACACGATGATGTTCATGGGAATGGCGCCGATGGGTTCGCTGTTCGCGGGAGGATTCGCGGCGCGCATCGGCGCTTCCTGGACCGTGGCGATCGGCGGCGCCGGCGCGGTTGCCGGCGGCGCGCTTTTCCTGCGCAAATTGCCGGAGATTCGATTCGAAGCACGGGAATTGATTCGCGCGCAAGGGCTCGCCACCAGCGAGCCTGCAAAAGAAATGACCGCGGGAGGAATTCCGGGATGAGGATCGGAAGCAGCCGCGCGGAACGGCCGGCGATACTCGGCGCAAAATTTTGTTTCTGGGACAGGGAAATGAGGAGCGAATGTCGTCTCCGGCAACGATGAACGACGGGCGCATTCGTGGCGCAGCGACCGCGCCCGGAACGTTGCGCTACGCCGCGCGCTTCAAGGGCCGCTCGGCCGCCGGGCATTTTCGCGAGATCCCCGGCGGGCTAGTGATGTCGTCGATCGGCATTGGGACGTATCTCGGCGAGCCCGATGAAGCGACCGACGACGGGTACGCCGCGTCGGTGCTGCTTGCCGTCGAAGGCGGCATCAATGTGGTGGACTCTGCGATCAACTACCGCTTCCAGCGGAGCGAGCGCTCGGTGGGCGCAGCGCTCAAGCGGCTCGTGTCGCACGGATTTTCGCGTGAGGAAATCGTGTTGTGCAGCAAAGCGGGTTTTCTCACGCCCGACGGCGAGATGCCGGCGGATCCGAATGAATACTTCAAACATGAATTTCTCGACCGCGGAGTGTTTCATCCAGACGATGTGGCCGCCGGTTGCCACTGCATGGCCCCGGGTTATCTGGCAGACCAGTTGGAGAGGAGCCTGCGGAATTTCGGAGTCGAGTGCCTGGACGTTTTTTATCTGCACAATCCCGAAACGCAATTAAGCGAGGTGGCTGCCCTCGAGTTTCATCGGCGAATGTACACGGCATTCGGTTTCCTCGAGTCCATGGTGACCGCTGGAAAAATTGCGGCGTACGGCCTCGCCACGTGGAACGCATTTCGAGAGGATCCGAAAGCGGAAGGCTATCTCTCACTGGAAAACATGGTTGAAATCGCGCGCGAGGCCGCCGGGGAGCGCCATCATTTTCGGTTCGTGCAGTTGCCATTCAATCTGGCGATGCCCGAAGCGCTCACCCGGCCGAATCAGATGTCCGGCGGGCGCATGGTGCCGATGGTGCAGGCCGCGCGCGCGATGGGAATCAACCTGGTGTCGAGCGCGGCGCTGCTGCAAGGCCAGTTGACGAAGAATCTTCCTCCGTTCGTCGGCGCCGCTCTCGAAATGAAATCCGATTCGGCGCTCGCGCTGCAGTTCGCCCGCTCCGTCCCAGGCCTCACCACGGCGCTCGTCGGCATGTCGAAGCCCGACCATGTGCGCGCCAATCTCGCGCTCATCGGAGTCGAGCCCGCTTCGCGCGAGCAATTTATGAAGCTGTTCGAATCGAGAGGCTAGCGCGGGGCGGGGCCGGTGGGAGCATGCGAACGCGGATGCCGCTCATCGAACCACGCTTCGATAGCCGCGCGCACTTCGTCGAGCCGGCCCGCAAGAAAATGATCGGCGCATTCGACGATCACGAGGCGCTTCGGCTCGGGAAGCGCGGCAAAGAGCGCTTCGACTTTTTCGCGCGGGCCGAACTGGTCGTCGCCTCCGTGGATGATGAGCTTCGACTTCGCGCACGCGCGAAGAAATCCCATGTCGAAGCTGTTCACCGGAATCCCAAGGCCGATCAATTCCGTGACACGGGGATCCCCGCAGCCGACGCGCAGGCCGACCCAGGCTCCGAAGCTGAAGCCCGCCAGCAAAATCTGGTTTGCCGGAAATTCTCTGCCGAGGTAATCGAGCGCCGCGCGCACATCTTCCAGTTCGCCGCGGCCGCTGTCGTGGGCGCCTTCGCTCAAGCCGGCGCCGCGGAAATTAAATCGAAGCACGGGAACATTGCGCGCGTGGAGGGCTCTCGCCGTATGGAACACGACCTTGTTGTGCAGCGTGCCGCCGAACATCGGGTGCGGGTGGCAGACCACTGCCACGAGCGCGGGATGAGGATGCGGCGCGGTCCAGAGCGAAGCTTCCAGCCGGCCCGCCGGGCCGGCGATGAAAAAGCTCTGGTGAGTTACGCTCGTCATTGCGCGGGGATTCAGGCCAAGGAGTTCCGAAGCGTGCGCGAGTTTCCAAAAAGGCCAGTAGGCGTTGCGGGGCGTGACATCGCAGATTCATCGTATTCGGAGGAGCGAGTGTTCGTCAAACGCACGCAACCGGTGGGAAGGTTCACGATGGTGCACCGCCGGGGAACTTGAGGCGAAGCGTGCCGTCGAAAATCCGGCGGATTCACGGGAATTCCGTTGCAAGCGGCGGGAAGCGATGATAGCTTTGGGCCAATCGAAGAGCCTGCGGGAGGTACCATGGAAACCGTGATGGAGCGTCGCGCGGCGCGGCGTTTCGCGATGATGCTTCCCCTGAAAGTGCGGTTTTCGGCGGAGGACGGCGTCACGGAAATGCAAGGCGAGACGCGCGACGTGAGTTTCCGCGGGCTGTATTTCCTGATCGAAGCGAGCCCCGAAACCGGAAGCTCCAT
Organism: Candidatus Sulfotelmatobacter sp.; assembly: GCA_035624115.1. Lineage (GTDB taxonomy): Bacteria > Acidobacteriota > Terriglobia > Acidiferrales > UBA7541 > Palsa-295. The sequence goes on from DASPSD010000085.1 coordinate 193,554, forward strand.
CGAATTTGTGCTGACGCTGCCGCAGCAAATCACGCTCGCCGGCGACGTCCATATCCGGTGCTACGCGCGCGTGTTGCGCGTCGAGCCGCACAATGGGCGCCGCGGAGTCGCCGCACGCATCGAACGGTACGAGTTTCTTCCCGCCTCTGCCTGACGGTCCATTCGAATCGGAGTAAAATGACTTTTGCCCCGGCGAGGGAAGGAGGGCCAATGTACCACTACGACCCGAAAACGGCGCTGGATGAATTGCGCGACGATGCGGTGCTCCCGCATCCCGTGCAACTGCGCGACATGATTCTGCGCACGAAGCTCGATGCCACGTCGGCGCTGGACCTGAACCGCGAGTTTCAGGAATATCTCACGCGATTCGGCGAGACGCAAAAGATCGGGCGCGAAATCCTGGAGCGGCTCGCGGAGGGCGCGCGGAAAGCCCCGGCATCCTGACGCCGGGAGGAATTTCGCGGGCGCTTGCGGATTCCGCGGGGACGCTTTGGAAACGGCCCGCAAGTTTTCCTCAGCGGCTTGGATTGCCGGATGGATGATGAGTAAGGCGGAGAATTCCGAATGGCGCGGCACACACTGCTGATTGACGCGGACGACACGCTCTGGGAAAACAATATCTTTTTCGAGAAGACGATCGATCATTTCATCACCCAGCTCGAGCATCTCGGCTACACGCGCGAGTACATCCGGCACATCCTGAATGAAACCGAGAAGCGCAACATCCGCCAGCACGGCTACGGCGTGAGGAGCTTTCGCCGGTCGCTGGAGGAGACTTACTTGAAGCTGGCGGGAAATTCGGCGCGGCGCGAGATGGTGCAGGAAATCGAACGCATGGCCACCGAACTCGAGGCCACGCCGCCGCATATTCTCGAAGGTGTTCCGGAAACGCTCGCCTACCTCGCAAAACATCATCGCCTGATCTTGCTGACCAAAGGAGAGCCCGCCGAACAGGCGGGGAAAGTCGAGCGGTCGGGGTTGCAGCCTTACTTCGACGCGATCGAAATCGTGCTCGAAAAAGAGTCGGGCATGTACGAGCGGATGATCGCGCAATTCAAGATCGTGAAAACGCACGGCTGGATGGTGGGCAACAGCCCGCGCAGCGACATCAATCCCGCGCTGCAAGCGGGCCTGAATGCAGTGTTCATTCCGCATCAGGCCACCTGGGAGCTTGAGAAAAGCGAGCTCGAGAGCGGGGCAGGAAAGCTGCTGATCCTCACGAGCTTCCGGGAATTGCGCGCACATTTCTGAGAGCGGGCGAGATCTAGCCCACGGTTGCACAAAACCGGGCACGGCATGCCGTGCCCCTACAGGAAAAGGCGATTTCCCGCGAGAAGCAGGCCTTTTTGGCTGGTCCGCGCTTCCTCCCTCATGCTGCAGATTCCCCGCGTGCGAGCGTAAGCTAGCTGCATGGACTATCGGAGAGAATTTGCAGATTTCGAAGGCGTGGCCTACCTCAATGCGGCGAACCAGGGGCCGTTGCCGCTCGCGGCGGTGCGCGCGGCGCAGGCGGCGCTCGAGTGGAAAAAGCTCCCCTACTTGCTCACGGAGGATATCTACTTCGATCTGCCCAATCGCGTCCGCGAGAAAATTTCCCGGCTGATCGGCTCGGAGCCCGATGAAATCGCCCTGACCACCGGAGCAAGCGGAGGATTGAGCGCGGTTGCGGCAGGTTTGGAATTCCAGCCGGGAGACGAAGTGGTGGTCGCGCGGGGCGAATTTCCCGCGCATTTTGCTGCTTGTCTGCCGTACCAAAACGCCGGCCGTGTGCAAATCCGAGTGATTCGGCCGCGGGCGCGGTTTATTGCGGCGGATGATTTCATCGAGCACATCGGGCCCCGGACGCGGCTGGTTTGCGCGAGCCTCGTCCGATTCGACGATGCATCGCTGCTGGACGCGGCGCGCGTGGCGGAAGCGTGCCATGCGAAGGGTGCAGCGCTCTTATTGGATTTGAGCCAGTGCGCCGGAGCGATGCCGATGCGCATGCGGGATCTCGGAGCCGATTTTGCCGTATGCGCAGGCTACAAATGGCTGCTGAGCCCCTACGGCACGGGATTCTTCTGGATTGCGCGGGAATGGATTCCACGGCTCCAGCTCGGGCCTTGCTACTGGCAGGCACTCGAAGGCGCGGAGAATTTCAGCACGCTGCCTCTCGATGCGCCGAAGATTTCGCCGGGGGCGCGGCGGTGGGACACGGCCGAGACCGCCAACTTCACCAATCTGGCGGCAATGGAAGCGTCGCTGGATTTCATCCTGGGCGCCGGAGTGGAGACGATTGCGCGGCACAATGCAAACTTGATTCAAGAAATCGTCGAGCGATTGCCGCGGGATCGGTGCGTGCTGGCTTCGCCAGCAGAAGCGGAGCGGCGCGGACCGTTTGTTTGCGTGGCGGCCAGGAAGTCCGAGGAAACACGGAAAATGCTGGAGAGGCTGCGTGAGGAGAAAATTTACGTGGCGCTTCGGGAAAACGCGCTGCGGATTTCGCCGCACTTGTACAATACGCACGAAGATGTAGAACGGCTGATACGAGTGCTTTCGTTGTAGGGGTTGCTCAAAAGCGGGCACGGCATGCCGTGCCCCTACGCGAAAACTGCTGCGGCAGCAGGAGAATTTCGAAGAAACCAAAGGATTGAGATGAAGGCCGAAAGCGCAAGAGCGCGGGTGGCGGTGATGGGAGCGGGTGCAGTGGGGTCCTATTTTGGCGGGATGCTCGCTCGCGCGGGAGTCGACGTCACTTTCATTACGAGGCCCGTGCACGCGGAAACAATTCGCGCGAACGGGCTCTTCATGGATACGCTCACGTTCAAGGAACGGGTTCAAATCGTGTGCGAGACGGAGGCATCGGGAGTGAGGGATGCGGAATTCGTGATCTTTTCGGTGAAGACGCTCGACACCGAAGAAGCGGCGCGAGCGATTGCGCCGCATCTGGCGCTGGGCGCCATCGTGGTGAGCTTGCAAAACGGAGTGGACAACGTGGCGCGCATCCGCGCGGCTTCGGGGATCGACGCGATTCCTGCGGTGGTGTACGTGGCGGCAGCCATCCCGGAACCGGGGCGCGTGAAACATTCCGGACGCGGCGAGTTGATCATCGGCGAGCTTCCCGGCAGCGACCACGCGCAAGATACGCGGCCAACTCGCACCGACCGAGTGGCGGCGCTTTTTGCGGGCGCGGGAGTCCCGTGCAAGGTGTCGGACAATATCGAAGCGGACCTGTGGACGAAAATGGTGATGAATTGCGCGGGAAATCCGGTGACAGCCATCGCGCAGACCAGCTACGGACACGCGGCGCGGAACCCGGAGACGCGCGAGCTGATGCGCAAAGTGATCGAAGAATCGGTGGCCGTGGCGCGGGCTTCAGGCGTGCGGTTGCCGGACGTGGACCTGGCCGAGGCCGGGCTGAAACTCGCGGAGACGCTGGGCGCGGCTACTTCTTCGACGGCGCAGGATTTGGCTCGCGGAAAGCGGACGGAAATCGATTCGTTGAACGGGTACATCGTGCGGCGCGGCGCGGAGCTGGGAATTGCGACGCCGGTGAATTTTGCGCTGCATGCGCTGGTGAAGATGATTGAGCAAACCGCCGAGAAGCGCGGGCGTCAGGCGGGATCGGGCCGGTAGAGGCCAACTGATTCAAGATCGCTAAAGACTCAGCACACGCTGCGGTGGTATCGAAAACAAAGCGGGAGCCCCTCGACTGCGCTCGGGATAAACAAGCTCCCGCACTCCAAAATTCTCGATGGCTGCGCGGCAGATGTAGGCAGAGCGGCGGTCAATGGCAGCGTGGGCACGGCATGCCGTGCCCCTACGGGAAGCGGCGGCGCTTCGGCAAGGCGGGCAGGTTTAGTCGGCGGCGCGGTATTTGAAGGGGATGTGAACGACGGCTTCGATGTCGATGGGCTCGCCCTCGCGCGTGCCGGGGCGGAATTTCCAGCGTGAGAGAGCTTCCATGGCGTTGTGGTCGAGTTCCGGATCGAGTCCGCGGACCAGCTGAATGCTATCGACCGAGCCGTTTTTGCGGATGATGGCATAGAGAACCACGTCGCCTTGCACGTGCTCTTTGATCAGGCCCGGCGGATATTTCGGATCGGCCTTTTCCATCGGCACCGGACCCGAGAGCGCGCCGCGTCTCTTGTATGCCGGGAGCATCTCCTCATCGAGCTGGGCGCAATGCAGCACCCAGCTTCCTGTCGAGCTCGTAAGATTCGGCATGTTGACGTGCATCGTGTAGATCTCTTTGCCGGAGAGGAGCTTTTCGGGGGGAAGGCTCGGATCAAAATTGCCTACGACTGCCGGGCCTCTGTGCAAGGCAACTTCCGGGTCGGGAGCCGAGGGCAGAATTTTCGGAGGCCGGAGAATCAGCTTGCCGGGCGTGTGGCCCCCGCCCGTGCCCGCAATGCCGGAGCGCTGATTCGATCCGCCGCTGATGCTGACGGCCGCGGGCAGCGAACCTGCCCCGCCTCCGCCGCTGCCGGTAGCGGTCCCGTTGGCTCCATTCATCCCGCCCATCGCGCCGGGGTCGCCGCCTGCGCCGCCATTCCCGCCCGACCCATTTTCGGCGCCGCCTGGAACACCGGGCTGCTTGCCATCGGGCGAAATGGCAATGCGCGCGGCGAGATTTCCTTGTGGAACTGCGACTTCGGGCGCCGGCGGTCCGGGCGTGGCGGAAAGCGCGATCAGCCGGTGCATCGAAGCATCGCCGCTTGAATCCACTGACCCAAGCTCGGGTGCGGCGCCCGGATCTTGTTGAGTGCGCCGGCGCTCCGCGACCGGTGTGGACATCGGGTTCACCGGCATGCGAGGCATGGGATTCACGGCCGGCGACAATGCCACGTTGAGCGGCCCGGGATTTTTTTCATGGTTCACGAGTTCCGGGACGGCAACATCGGTGACCGCGCGCTGCTTAAGCCGGGGCGAAGCCGCTGTGGGATTGATTTGCAGCTTCGGTTGCGGACGCGGAGCGCTTGCGGCCCATTCGACGATATTGGGCATCTGCGGAACGATTTTGGGAGGCTCAGGCGGCGCTGCGGGCTGAATTAATGTCTGGCGCGGGTGCGTGACGCGGACAGGCGTCGAGAGGATCGTTTGCCGCGGATGATACGCATCGGCGCCTCGGCGCGGCAGAGGTTTCGCAGGGTCACCCGGCGGGCTCGGTTTTTTTGCGGGCCCGGGCAATGTCAAGCTCGGCAAATCCTGCGACGGCGCGTACCAGGTGAGCTCGATGCGGACGGGAGCGAGAGTCGGCTGTGTCTTCGGCAGCCATTTCCAGATGGGCAAGAGAAGAATCAACACGGCAGCGACATGCCATAGCGACGACGCCACGAGGGCTGAGCCCGGGAATTGCCCCTGAACCCAGTCGATGCGGAGGACACGTTGGTATCGGGCCTCGGAATCCCTCGGCGCCGGTGGGTTTGTGAAAAATGCGCGCAGGCTCGAACCGAATGCCTGCCAAGGCGATTCCCATCGCACACCCATACCGAGCGAGCGGGATTCAAGGGATGGGGCGGGAGAAGTCTCCAACCGGAGAAGGGTCGCCATGGGTCCGAGCATTATACTCCGGAGAGTGGGATGCGCCAGACTAAGCTGCGGCTGCCAGGCGGTAAAAACTGAGCGCAGCGTCGCCCTGCTCGAGCAGGCGAGTAAGTTCAAGCCTGTCAAAGCGATCCGGCAAATCCATGTGGCGGCGGTGCTCGACAATCACCAGGCCGTAGGGGGCTAAGAGATGCGATTCGTCGAGAAATTCGAGCACGCGCAGGTGCTCCTCGGCCTCCTCGTAGGGCGGATCCAAGAAGATAAAATCGGCCAGGAGGCGGCGCTTGGCTAGAAGCTCGAGGGCTCGCACCGCGTCCGCTTCGATCAATTCGGCTCCGGCACGGATTTCGAGCGACTCGAGGTTTTGGCGGATCAGCCGCGCTTCGGGGGCATGAGATTCGACGAAGATCACTTCGCGGGCGCCGCGGCTGATGGCTTCGATTCCGATCGCCCCTGTCCCGGCGTAAAGGTCGACGAAGAGCGAATCAGCGATCGAAGGACCGAGAACGTTGAAAAGGGTTTCCCGCAGGGGATCGCTCGTGGGCCGGAGACGCAGCTTCCCGGGACCTTTCAGGTTCCGGCTTCGGAATTTGCCTGCGATGACGCGCACGACCTATCCCACAGCCGCGAGTTGATAGCGTTTCTGCCACGCCGGGCTGACGGACTCGAGCTCGGCGACCACGGCCTCTGCGCGCGCGGGGTCTTCGGCCAGAGCGAAGGCTTCGCGGCGGGCGAGCTCGAGGATTTCGTGGTCGCGCAACGGCTGAGCCATGGAAAAGGCGGCGTCGCCGTGCTGCCGCGTGCCGAAAAATTCACCGGGGCCGCGCTGCTTGAGGTCGCGCTCGGCAATTTCAAATCCGTTCGATGTCGCGACCATGGTTTCGATGCGTTCGCGGGCGTCTCCGGTGATCGATTTCGGCGCGACGAGAATGCAGCAGGATTTTTCTTTGCCGCGGCCGATGCGGCCGCGAAGCTGGTGAAGCTGCGCGAGGCCGAAGCGGTCGGCGTGTTCGACGACCATCAACGTCGCATTCGAGACGTCGACGCCGACTTCGATGACGGTGGTGGCCACGAGAATTTGCAGCTCGCCGCGGCGGAAACTTTCCATCACGGCGTCTTTTTCGTCGTTCTTGAGGCGGCCGTGCAACAAGCCAATGCGCAAGTTCGGGAAGACTTGCTTCGAGAGGCGCTCGAATTCCGCGGTTGCGGCCTTCAATTCCTGCTTCGATTCTTCGATTACGGGGTAGACGACGTAAGCCTGGCGTCTGCGGCCGATTTCGCGCCGCAGAAATTCCCAGACGCCGGGAAGATGCGCCTCATCGCTCCAGCGTGTTTCGACGGGAGTGCGCCCGGGCGGCATTTCATCGATCACGGAGAGGTCGAGGTCGCCGTAGAGAGTGAGCGCGAGAGTGCGGGGGATCGGAGTGGCGGTCATGACCAGCACGTGCGGTGAAGCGCCTTTTTCCATCAGGCGTTTGCGCTGCAAAACGCCGAAACGGTGCTGTTCGTCCACGATGACGAGGCCGAGCCGCTTGAACGCCACCGGATCTTCGATCAGCGCGTGAGTTCCGACGACGAATTGAGCTTCCCCGGATTGGACGCGCGCAAGCGACGTATCGCGAACCGAGCGGGCGCGGCCGCTGACGAGCAGCTCGGCGGCGTAACCCGCCGGAGCGAAAACGCGGCGGGCCGAAAGATAATGTTGCGCGGCGAGGATTTCCGTCGGCGCCATGAGCGCCACCTGACAGCCATTCTCGATGACGATGGCGGCAGCCTCGAGCGCGACGATCGTCTTGCCGCTGCCGACGTCGCCCTGGAGCAGGCGGTGCATCGGGTGAGAGCGTTCGAGATCGGCAGCAATCTCAGCGAGCACGCGCTTCTGCGCGCCGGTGGGCTTGAACGGCAGGATGCGCTTCACGGCATCGCGGATATCGTCTTCGCGGACGCGCATCACGATTCCGCGCTCGCGGCGGCCGCGCAACCGGCGCAGGGCCAGCGCGAGCTGATAATAGAAAAACTCTTCGAAAATGAGCCGGAACTGCGAGGGACTGCGAAACGTGTTCAGCAATTCGACCTTTTCATCTTTCGCCGGGAAATGGACGCTGAGCAGCGCGTCGCGGCGAGTGGGAAAGCGGTAGCGTTCGCGAATGGAAGCGGGAAGCGCATCGGGGATGTTTCCCTCGAATGTGTTCAGGACGTTGTAAATGATCCGCCGCAGCATGCGCGAGCTGATCTTGCCGATGGCTTCGTAGATAGGAACGATTCGCCCGACTTCGGTGGAATCCGCGGGCGCGCCATCGCCGGTGCCCATCAATTCGATTTCCGGGTTCACCATTTCCAGGCGCGCGGGCCGGTAAGGGTCCACGTCCACTTTGCCGTGGAGCACCAGGCGCTGGCCTTCTTTCAAGCGTCCGGCCAGATAGCCGCCATGGAAAAAGCGCGCGTGAAGCAAGCCGGATTTGTCGGTGACCATGAGGTGAAACATCGGGCCGTGGCCGCGCGTGAAGCGCACCGTGCCGGCGCCTTCCACTTCGGCGAGGATTGTGTGGACCTGCCCCGGAATAATCTGTGCGATCGGCGTGAAGCGGATGCGGTCTTCGTAGCGGAAGGGAAGGTAGCTGAGGAGGTCGGCAACTGTGCGGATTCCGCGTTCTTCGAGCAGAATGGCGCGCTGCGGCCCGACGCCTCGAAGGTATTTCACCGAGTCCGACGATTTGAATGTCATGGTCTGGCTGAGCGGCCTCGCGAATGTCACGAGGGACATGAGGGCGTCGGCTGCATTTTTATACCATTGCTGTGGACAGCTTCGGAAGCATTCGTTCTTTCACGGCGACGGCGCTCTTGATTGCTGGGCATGGTGCTCGTATCGAAGACAAAGCGGGAGCAAGCTCCCGCACTCCAAAAAAGTAGTGCCGGACGCGGCACCTCGCTGTGTTGGATTTCGGCGGAATCATTTGCGGCGGCTATGGTAGGCTGGCCGAGTTCCCTCAGAGGCAGCTCAGATTCATGGCCCAGAAATTTCTCGGCGTGACCCCTCGCCGCTGGCTGGAATACCTTGTGGCCATCCTACTGGGCAATGCCATCTACCATTTCTCACTTTTCCCGCACCTTCCCGGCGCGCTGCGTCATCAGGGATTTCATACGGACTGGGGAGTGGCCGTGGATTTCGCGGTGTGCGCGGCCGTGTATGGATTGATCCGGCTGGGCGCGCGGCTTTGATTGGCTCATCCCTTGCTCTTTCAACGTAGGCGGTGTGTACAAAGAAACGGACTTGTAGGAATAAGGTCCGTAATGAACTGAAAAGAAATGCTCTTAGAGCCTTGGATTGAGATTGTGGAGCGAGGCGAAAGGATGTAGCGTGGGGGAGCTGTCCGATAGTGGGAAAATGGCGGCCGCGGGTGCTCACCAACGGCCACTCGACCCGTCTATCTACGCGGATCCGCCAGAAAGGCCGCTTGCCGAGGATTGCGGGCTTCGCCAGTCGAGTGCCGAAGGAGTGAAGCGGCGCGCGCCCGGTCCGGCAGCGCAGACGATGGGGACGAGCATCGCGCTTGAGGGTGATGCGCGCCAAGCAGCCGCGCTGAAAGTGTCGGAAGAGCACGGATTCGTCCGCCGTGCGCAGGCCGGAGATCGCCTGGCATTCGAGGAGCTGGTCCACCGGTACGACCGGGAAGTTTTGCGGCTGGCGTTGAACTTGGTCCATCGCGCCGAAGATGCGCGCGACATTTACCAAGAGAGCTTTTTGCGAGTTTACCGCAACCTGCAACGCTTCCGGTTCGAGTGCAGCTTTTATACCTGGCTCTACCGAATCGTGACGAACGTCGCGCTCGATCATTTGCGCCGCCGGACCAGCCGCCGGGAGGACCAAGCGCCGGCGCCGGATGAGACGGATGGCACCTCGCGGGACTTTTTCGACCGCCAGCCGGAACACAGAGCGGCGGCCAACCCGGAGCGGAAATTGCTGGGGCAGGAATTGGGAGCGCACATCGCCGCGGCTTTGACGCGGCTTTCACCACGCGAGCGGATGGTCTTCGAAATGAAACACTATCAGGGACTCAAACTGAGGGCCATCGGGGATCTGCTGGGGACGTCGGAAGAGACGGTGAAGAATTCGCTGTTCCGGGCGACGCGGAAGCTGCGCGCCAGCCTGGATTGCATGAGGTAATCGAGGACAGGGAGAATGCAGGCAGAAAGCCAGAACACAGGCATGTATCAGCCGTGCGAGAGATTTGAAGCGCTGCTTGCATTGCTTGCGGCCGATGAATTGAATGCTCAGGAAGCCGCCGAAGTCACCCACCACATATCGCAATGCCCACATTGTGCCGATGCGCTGAAGTGCGATCAGGAAGTGCTCGCGCTTTTCCGTGAGCGCCACGTGGAACCCGATGCCGCTTTGCTCGCGAGCTGCCGCGCGCGACTCGAAGATGCGCTCGACCTTGAAGAAGAGCGGAGCTGGCTGCGGAAGCTCGCGGCTGCATTGCTTCCTCCCGGCCTGCTCGCTCCGCGTCCGGCCTGGGGTGCGGCGGTGCTGCTCCTGATTGGATTTTCGATCGGCCTACTGAGTCCCAGGTTCCTCGACCACCCCGCCGGGAACGACTCAAACTCCCTCGCAGTACAGTCGAGCGATTCCATCGCTGTTTCCGGTGAGCCAACCGCCGCGCCCATCGATATTCACACTGCTGAAGTGGCCGGAATCAACGTGCTGCCATCGGGCGGCAACGAGGCGCCGGTGGTCGAGCTGCAATTGAGGGCGCAGCAGCCGGTGCGAATGCAGGGTACGGTAAACAACGAGAATGTGAAGGGCGTGCTGCTCAACATTCTGCGCAATAACGACCGGTTCGATCCCGATGTGCGGCTCGATGCGGTGGATCTGCTGCGAGCGCGCAACAATGACCCCGAAGTGCGTGCGGCGCTGTGCCATGCGGTGCACACGGACCGCAATGCCGCGGTGCGGCTGAAGGCGCTCGAGGCGCTGAACGGCGCGGAACCCCAAGACATCATCCGGCAGACACTGCTCGATGCGCTTGTGGACGACCAGAACCCCGGCGTGCGCGTGGAAGCGATCAACGCGCTGCGGGAAATGGCGGCGAAGGGACAGGTGGTTTCGGACGATCACATGATCGCGGTGCTGCGCGAGCGGACGCAGAAGGATCCCAGCACTTACATTCGCCTTCAAAGCGCGGCGGCCATTCGCGATCTCGGCCCGCGCCAGAACTTCTAGGGGCAGGGAACGGATCGATGCGATTGGGGGAGCGGTTGCGCGCGAACTATTTCTTCGCGGAGTGGACGGGCACACTGCTCGTCGCGGTGATTTCCAGCCTGGTGATAATTCCCGGCAAGCTAGCGGCCAACGACACAGAAAATCAGGGCGTCGTAACAACCAACGGCCAGCGGCTCACCTCCGAGCTGAGCGGCAGCGTGGGAACGCGCGAGGGGCAGCGGCTGCGCCTGAATCTCGACCTGGGCAATGTGGTGGTGCGGACGCACAATGCGAACCAGGTGAATTATCGAGTCCATCTCGAGACCGACGCTTCGCAAAAGGATGCGAAACAACTCCTGAAGAATTTCGCTGTGAGCGCGAGTGAGACTTCCGAAGGCGTTTACATGCGTGGGGAGACTTTCGGCCGGCATTGCAGCGGACGGCTTTGGGTCACCGTGGAGTTGAGCATTCCCCGCAACTATGGGGTCGAACTTACAACCGGCGGCGGGAATATCGAGACGGAAGACATCAATGGCCGCGTCTCTGCCACCACGGCGGGCGGAAATATTTCCGCCGGCAATATCGGCGGGCCGGCCCGGTTGGAAACCGACGGCGGCCATATCAGTGTGAAGAATGTGGCCGGCGAGCTTTACGCGAACACGGGCGGCGGGCACATCACGACCGGGACCGTTTCCGGCGGAGCCACGTTGCACACAGGCGGCGGGCACATCCGAGTGGCATCCGTCGGGGGAGTGGCGCGGCTCAGCACGGGAGGCGGCAACGTCACGCTGGAACATTCCGGAACGGAATTGGTGGCGGAGACAATCGGGGGACAAATTGAGGTCGGCGAAGCGGCCGGGCTGGTCCGAGCAAAGACCGGCGGCGGCGGGATTCGCGTGGTGCGAGTGACGGGGCCGACGAATCTGGAGACCAGCGGCGGCAGCATTTATCTGACTCAGGTGGATGGAGCGGTGCGAGCAACGACGGGAGCGGGAGCAATCACGGCATGGTTCGTCTCGCCGCCCAAGCGTCCCGGGACCTGCGACCTGCAATCCGGCGATGGAGATATTGTCGTGTACTTGCCGCGGCAGCTTCCGATTACGATCGATGCGCAGATTCAGATGGGTGACGAGCATCATGTGATCGCCGATCCCGCGTTTCCGCTGAAAGTCAGCTATGACGACGCAACGAACGGTTCGCGGCGCGTGCGTGCCGAAGGCATGCTCAATGGAGGCGGCGAGACGCTCCGGCTGCGCACGGTGGCCGGAAACATTCGTTTGATGTTGAGCGATTCGAACAAGCAAATGGAACTTTACAAGCAGCAGATGGCGCAACTCGAGCAGAAGATGGAATCGCAGTTGCGCATCATCGAAAAATCGCTGCCCGCAAAGGATGTGCAGCCATAGCGGAGCGCCAGCGCGCTGACGGATCAGCGCCGGGGCGGGCGATGCGGATTTCGGCCCAAGCTGCGGGGAAGGGCCGAGCAATCGAGCGAAGCGCGAGTTCGGCTCGAAGGGGCGCGTACCGTGCAGAAAACAACGCGGGAGACTCCGATCCGTATCCGACCGTCGAAATTCACCGGATTTGGCTGGCGCGGGTGTCTGCTGACCGCCGCCATTCTCTCCTTTGCGCTCGCGGGCTATGCGGGCAATCAGGTGTTTGTCCGCACCTATCCGCTGCACGCCGGCGGCAGCTTCCTGCTGGACAACGTGAACGGATCGGTCCACGTGGAAGGCTGGGATCGCGACGAAGTGGAAGTGCGTGCGGTGAAGACTTCCCACAGCGACCCGCGAGAATTGGAACAGGTGATGATTGAAGTGGATAGCCAGCCCGGGCAAGTGGCGGTTCATACGCGCTATCCGAAAGGGCAGGGCGCGGAAGTGGCCGTCGAGTATCAAGTGCACGTGCCTTATCGCGTGCTGCTCGGCAGCGTCGAGACGGTGAACGGAAGCGTCTTCGTCCGCGGCGTGGAGGGCGGCGGAGAGCTCCGCTCGGTGAACGGGAACGTGGAGGTGCTGAAAAGTTCCGGGCGATTCAGCGCCAAAACGACGAACGGCAATCTGCACCTGGAGCTGCTCCACCTGCTCGACGGCGGGCCCATGAACATCGAGACAGTCAACGGGTCCGTGGTGCTCGGGCTCCCTTCCGATGCGCGCGCCAACCTGAAAGTTCTCAGCATGAATGGAGATTTTTACTCGGAATTGCCGGTCGTTTCGGCGCCCAGCATACCTGCGGCGCAGGCTTTCCGCGCCAAGCTGGGAGCCGGCGGAGGCGAGATTTCCGTCCGGACCGTGAATGGCGGCATTCGCCTGGTTTTGCAGCGGCCGGGAGTTTAACGGGGCGTAATTCTCAAGAGGAAGGATAAAGCGCATGAAGCGTTTCTCCCGGTTGAATTGTGCCTGTCTGCTCGCCCTCCCGTTGATTGTGACCGCCGCACCGCCGGTCGTAATGGCGCAGGCCCAAGGGGCGGCTGCGGCAGAGCCGGCGACTCAAGCCGTCTCGCCCGGGCCAAACGGCGCGAAGGATCAGTGCTCGAAGTGGTCCCATTCGATGGAACAAATCGAGGAGCGGCTGCGTAATATCGATCAGGAATTGCAGGACAAGCTCGCCTATCTCCAAGAAGCGGCTGTTCAGGAGGTGGAGATGAGTTCGCCCGAACTTGGGAAGCTGCAAGATCTCTCAGCCCAGCTCGACCGCAATCTCGGCGGTATTGAAGAGCGCGCCCAGGAATTAAGCGCCCACGCAGCAGAAATCGCTGAGGTGGCGGCGGAAAGCGCATCCCAGATCGCCGAGCAGGAGCCTGGAATCGTCGTTCGGACATCAGAGGATGGGGGCGGATGGCTGGGCGTGGAGATTGACGAGGTTTCGCCGGAAAGAGCCAAAGATCTAAAACTCCCGGCAGTGCGCGGCGTGATTGTGCTCGACGTGGAGCCGGACAGCCCCGCGGCGAAAGCAGGCTTGAAGGAAGACGACGTGATCACGCAATACAACGGCCAGACGGTGGAAGGAACCGTGCAGTTCCGCCGGTTGGTGCGCGAAACGCCTCCGGGCCACTCGGTGACCTTGGGAATTTCGCGCGATGGCGGAACGCAGAGCGTCACGGTCGAGCTCGGTGACCGCAGCGCTTATTTCGAGAAAAGAATGAAGACGAGGATGCGAGATTTCGGCGAGCCATTCTCGCGCGTTCCGCCCAATTACGGACCGCAATTCGCGATGCCGAACATGCCGGAAGTGATGGATGGGCGCATGCCCGTGCTGGGAATCAGTGCTGAGGATTTGACAGGCCAACTGGGCGCGTATTTCGGCGCGCCCGACAACGCGGGAGTTCTCGTGCGCGAAGTGCGTCCCGATACGGCCGCGGAGAAGGCCGGATTGAAAGCGGGCGATGTGATCGTGAAAGTGAACGAGACGCCCGTGCATTCGCTGGATGAACTGCGCGAGCAACTGCGCAAGAATCGGGACCAGAAGAGCGTCAATTTCGGCATTCTGCGCAGAGGATCCGAGCTAAGCGTTGCAGTTGCGGTCGAGAGGCCGCGGCCCGGCGACGTGCCCCCCGGAGCGAAGCGGGCGGAGGATCGCTAGCCGAACGAGTCCCACCCCATGCGTCCTAACACGCAGAGGCCCGGGATCACGCCCCGGGCCTTTCCTTCTCCGGCGTACGAAGCGATTATTCGCGGATGATTTCGGCGTTGGCGCTCGGCGAGACGATGCGAACCAGGCGCTGGCCGTCGAGGAAGAGATCGATTTCGAGATCTTCCGTTTTCACGCGCAGCTCTTCGAATTTCCCTCCGCCGGCTTCCTGCTTGCCGAGGGACTCGACGGTGACCGTGCCGGGCGTATTCTCCTGCGGGACAAGAACGGAAAAAGTTTGCGCGCCTTTCTTTTCCCAATCGTAGAGCCGCGCGAGGATAGCGTACTGGTGGTACATGTTGTTGTCGAGGATTGCGATCGGGGCGGAAGTGAAGGTCAGCTGCTGTGTGAATGGGCGTTGGCCTGCGAGGTGAAGCTCGATGCTGACTATCAGCCCATTGAAGTTGACTGCCGAGGAAGCCTTCTTCGCGCCGTCCATTGTCCATTCATAGCGGACGGGAGTTCCGTCGGGCTTCAGCTCGAGCGTGCCGGTCACGCGCGCCGCGCCTTGCGGCGTCTGAACCTCCGAAGTTCCGTGGGCGATCCAGTTGTCGCCCTTCGAGCTGATCTCAAATTCCTCTTTGCCCGCCGCCTGGCCGCCCACGAGGATGCGGAATTTCCCTTTGTCGGGGGCGAGCAGGGAGGGCGCGTTCGAAGTGGCAGCCAGCGCGAGCAAAGCCAGGCACACGGAAAGGAGCGCGCGTGCTGCGGAGGAAATCACGCGGTCACCTTGGGGAAAATCCCCAGCGCCAGAATCTGTTCGACCACGCGCAGAGGCTCGATATTGCTTTCCACGCGAAAATCGGCCAGCTCGTAGGAAGGGAGCCTCTCTTCGTACAGCTTTCGGAAGCTATTCTCGTCGCGGAAGAGCGGGCGATTCGTAATGCGGGCGCAACGGGGGAGGAGCTCTTCGATCGGACAGTGAAGCCAGACCAACAGGGCGCCTTTCTCGCGGAGCAGCGCGACATTTTCCGGCTGAGCCGTCGTCCCGCCGCCGAGGGAAACGATCCGCGGCCTCTGAAACTCCACCGCCTCGCCCACGATGCGCGCAAGCTGTTCGTGCTCGATTTTGCGGAAGGCCGGCTCGCCCATGCGCGCAAAAATCATGGGGATGGTCATGCCGGTGGCTTCGATGATGCGTTTGTCGAGGTCCACGTGCTGCCAGCCAATCTGGCGGGCAAGCAGGCGCGCGGCGGTGGATTTACCGGTGCCCATGAAGCCGGTGAGACACACGAGCCGGCGCGGGCGGTTTTCAATGGTCATCGAACTTGGAATGGTTTCCGCCGGGGAATCGGACGATCAATCACGTTTCAAGACGTTGATTGTACCATCGAAGGAGCTCAGCTCCACCTTGGCCCGCCCTGCGTTCAGCGTGCCGAGAATCGTGTTGCTGAATTTTGAAAGGTAGTGTGGCGGATGGGTGGGCGGCGTCAGTTTCGCCTGATTGTTGACGCGGCCTTTCAGGGAAGTAGCGGTGAGATCAAAAGAATCGCCGGGGGAAAACCGGACTTCGATCGCGCCGCTATAATTTTTCAGGCGATAGAGCCCGTTGGGAAGAAACTCGCCGTCAAAAAGAATGTTGCCCGTGGCGGTTTGAGCCCGGACGTGATAGCTGCGAAGCGAAAGCAGCCGCAGAGCGCCGCTGATGGAGGAAACTTCGAGCCTTCCGGCGCAGCGCAGGCACTGGAAGGACCCTCCCACGGTCTTGACAGTGAGATAGCCGGCAGCGTCCTCGAGGTCAACACCGGCAGCGACGGTTTCCACGTTCATATCGCCGAGCACGTTGGCGACGTTTACTTCGCCCGAATCATTGTGAATCTGGAGTTCGGCATCTTCTGGAACGTTGATTTCGTAGTCGGCGCGAAGATCGTCGGGGGAAATGGTGTCCTCGAGCTGGCGGGTCATGATGTCCACGCGGTTGCCGCTCTGCTCGGCATTTACTTCGACTTTGGCGCTCGCGTGATTGGCCACCACCATCACTTCCGGCTTGGCCCAGGCTCGCACGATGACCTTGCCATTCGGATTGTGGATGGTAATGACCGGACGCGGGTCCACGGTGAAGTGTTGTTCGAGCCGGTGAGCGAGGGCCGGCGCGGCGGTCAGCAGCAGGAAGCCAGGGGCAAGCAAACCAGCGGCTTTCCATCTCGTTCCGCTTGAAACACTCTGGGAAGTGTTCATCGGCCGTTCCCCCCGCGTTCGCTTAGCTGCGCCAGCAGTTCTGCTTTTTGTTGATACGCGTCGACCAGGTAGTCGCGCGCGAATTCATTTTCGGGTTCTTCCTGAACGCTTTTTTCACACAAAGCGATGTACTTGTCAACGATGGCCAGATTTTCGTGGAGCGAAGCGGTGGCTACCGGATTCAGATCCGGAACGGGGGACAGAGCCGATGCATTCGTCCCCTGCTCCACGGATTTGATGTGTGAGGTGACAGGCAGCATGGCGCTTTCCGAGCCACGTAGCCAGCGCGCCTTATTGATGCGCTGATTGATCGGACCGCTGAGTGCGAACGCCACGGCAATCAACGCGGCAAGATATGCGCCAGCAAAAACCGGCCGCGGCAGGACCCCAAACATGCGCGGGAACCAGCCCGCAGTGGCGCGCCCCGGTTCATGAATCAGGCCCTCTTGCTCCAATTGCGCGCGGAGAGAATTCCAAAGTCCCGGCGGCGGCTCCATCTGGGCCGAGGCAGAGTCACGTGCCGCCGCCACGATGAGACTCAGATCATCGAGGAGGCCGCGACAGCGGGCGCATTCGCGGACGTGAGCCTGGCCCTGCGGAGAGCGCTCGCCCTCCATCCACTTTTCCATCTGGTTCTGAAAATCGATGCAGCCAGTGGTTGGCATTGCTTTCAGTCCTCGCCGGCTGCGTTGCTTCCCGCAGCCTTGCGTTCTTCACGCGCCTGTTCGCGGAGCGCTTCATGGAGCAGTTCGCGCAGGCGCATGCGAGCCTTGTGAAGCTGAGACTTCGAATTCCCGATGGAACAGCCCATGATTTCGGCGATCTCGTTGTGTTCGTACCCCTGAACGTCGTGCAGCACAAACACCGCCTTGTAGCCCGGAGGCAATTGGTCCACGGCGCGCTGCAAATTGACGCGGTCAATCGATCCGCTGAGCCTCAAGTCCGGCGCGCCGAAATCCCGGCGCGGACCGCCTGACTCTTCGTCCGGTTCGGTCACCTCATCGAGCGAGGTCTCGGTGCCCGATTTCTTGCGAAGCCGCATCAGGACCACGTTGACTGCCAAACGGTGCAGCCAGGTGGAAAACGCAGACTCGCCACGGAAGGTGGAAATTTTGCGGAAGAGCTGGAGGAAAGCCTCTTGAGTGAGGTCCTCCGCCTCCGCCATATTTCCTACCATTCGCAGGCACAGCGAATACACCCGCCGGCAATGGAGTCGGTACAGGCGTTCGAAGGCCGCCGCATCGCCTTGCTGGGCCAGCCGGATGGCTTCCGCCTCCGGCAGCTCCCCTGATTCGATTCGTCTCGCTCGGGCCACGCTACCCGTCGGGACGCATCCATCCATGCGATGCGTCAGCCGCTCCAGAAGTTGTCCTTAACGTTCTCCCCGTGCAATTCCTCCGCTGCCGGATCGGCGGCTGCGGTCGAATGTCGTTGGATTGCCCATGAGATGCCGGGCAGAACGGAGATGCACTAATCATTCTCATCGGAATCCGTGAAAACGTCCAGTGCTGGGCTCACCGGAGCCTGAGCCGGACCGGCACTGATTTCCGGTCTTTGCGCCTCATTTTGAACCGGAAGTGGATTGGAGGGCGGATCAGCTACGGAAAATCACATACGCTCAATGAAACTTTGTAGGATTTTAGGCTGTAGCACGAGAGAACCGCTGGCGCACCTTTGCTTGGCGCACGGGTACAGGCGAGGCCAGATCGGCGGCCAACGCAGGCATAAGGTCCGCAGGGAGCGCTCGCAGGAAGGATTTCAACACAACTTCAGCTTCACGGAGGCAGGTATTCAGGTCGAAATGAAGTGAGTCAAGCGAATTCCAGGCATCACGGGGCTGCACCGACGTCCCCATGGTGATTTCCTCGGCCGCGCGATCAAATTGGCGCCCGAGCTGTTCGACGGTCGCGGAAAGAATCTTGAGCTTGTGGAAAAAGCGTGAGCGGCCCCCGAATAAGACATGATGGAGCAGCCCGTTCCAGGAAGCAGCGCCCTGGGCGGTGTCACCGCGGAAAAATTCCTGCTTGAGCGGTTCAACCACGGGAAGATTGCCCACATGCCTGCCACGGTCGGCCAGGCAATCGCAGGCGAGAATGAGCTTGGAATTGAGCCGGGCAAAAAGATCCGCAGCGATGGAAACCTGCTGGCAAGCACAAACCAGCTCTCCGCGCGCGCGAAGGGTGAGCGCCTCATCCAGCGCCACGCTCATCATGGCGTA
The DNA here is from genome assembly GCA_035624115.1 of Candidatus Sulfotelmatobacter sp. GTDB lineage: Bacteria > Acidobacteriota > Terriglobia > Acidiferrales > UBA7541 > Palsa-295. Next base: position 212,306 of record DASPSD010000085.1, read on the forward strand.
GGAACACTCCCAGTCGCGCACTACAACGTCGAAGAGCTGGCTTTTCTCCCGCGGGAGCGTTGCAATCCAATCATCCGAGACATTTCGCCGCGCGGGAGGGCAAGTCCTCTTTCGCCTGAAGAGCAAGCTGCCTCCGGAAGATAGCGCATTATACCACCGGTTTTTCTCGATGGCGGTTTCTTGACGCTCGCAGAATGTGCCCGCTATACTGCCCCAGGGATCGCAGGAAAGGATTGGCCTCTTGGATTTTGAGCCGCGCGACCAGTTCCTCCAACGCCGCAAAAAGTTGAGCGAAATCGAGGCCTTGGGACAACCCGCCTATCCTCATAAGTTTGCGTGGACTCATACGCCCAGACAGATCGTGGAAGAGTTCGGGCAGAGCAGCGCCGAGCAGCTGGAATCCGCGCACGTGGAGGTGCGCGTTGCCGGGCGCATTGTCGCCCTCCGGCCCCACGGAAAGGCGGCCTTCGCCCATATTGCGGGGGGAGGGGCACGGGTGCAGATTTACGTCCGACTCGATGTGGTGGGCGAGAAAGATTTTCAGCTCTTTCAGCTTCTGGACCTGGGCGACATCATCGGCGTTACCGGCCATTTATTTCGCACCAAAACGAATGAGCTCACCGTCAAGGTCAAGCACCTCGAGTTGCTGAGCAAGGCGCTGCTCCCGTTGCCGGAAAAATGGCACGGTCTTGCGGATGTGGATCAACGCTACCGTCGCCGCTACCTGGATTTGATCGTCAACGAACGCACCCGGGAAATTTTTTTGCGGCGTTCGGAGGTGATGCGGGAGCTACGACAGTTTCTGGAACAGCGGGGGTTCCTGGAAGTGGAGACCCCCATGATGCACCCGATTCTGGGAGGCGCTACGGCGCGGCCTTTCGTTACTCACCACAACACTTTCGACATGGATTTTTATCTGCGCATCGCTCCGGAGCTGTACCTCAAACGCCTGGTGGTGGGCGGGCTCGACCGCGTGTACGAGATCAACCGCAATTTCCGCAACGAGGGGATCGATGCGATTCATACGCCCGAATTTACGATGCTCGAGTTCTACCAGGCCTACAGCGATTATCTCGAGCTGATGGACGTGACGGAGGATCTGTTCCGCGGTGTGATCCAGCACGTTTGCGGAACGCCGAAAATTCCGTACGGTGACGTCGAGCTTGATTTCGGCCGGAAATTCGACCGCCTCTCGATGCGGCAGGCCATTCTCAAATTCTGGCCCGCTGAGGCGGGCTCGGCGCCCGCCGAGGCAGCGTTAGCGGCCGAGGGCGGTCCAAAGACGATCGCCAATCAGTACAACGCGTACGCCCGTTCCAAAGGATTGGACAAACTCGCCGGCGGGAAGGGATCGTCGGACGGGGAATTGACCGGCGAGCTGTTTGAATGCATCGCCGAGCCGCATTTGATTCAGCCGACTTTCATTTTCGATTTTCCCACGGCGATTTCGCCGCTCTCGAAACAGCGCCCGGAGGACCCTACGGTCACCGAGCGGTTCGAACTGTTCATCGCCGGGATGGAACTCGCCAACGGCTTTTCCGAGTTGAATGATCCGTTCGAGCAGGAAGCGCGCTTCCGCGCCCAAGTCGAGAAAGGCGGGCAAGAGGCGCCGAAAGAGGTGGATACCGATTACATCCGCGCCCTGAGCCATGGATTGCCGCCCACTGCCGGCGAAGGACTCGGCGTAGACCGCCTCGTGATGCTTGTTACAAACTCTCATTCCATCCGCGAAGTGATCCTCTTTCCGCTGCTGCGCACTGAGGCGGCTGAATCCGCCGCAGCCGCGTCGGCGCCGACGGCCGCCGATCCGGTCGCGCCATCCGACAGCCATCCAAAATGAATTTTGAATGGCTGGTGGCGCTGCGGTATCTGCGATCGCCGAACCGTCCCGCGGTGTTGCGGGTTGTGACGCTGCTGGCGGTGGTGGGCGTGGCTGCGGGCGTCACGACGCTGGTGATTGCGCTCTCGATGAATACGGGCTTCCGCCAGGTGATTCGCGACCGGCTCCTCACCGTCACAGCCCATGTGAATCTGAAACCTGCCGGGCCGCAGGGAATCCGCGATTATCGGGGATTGATGGCGCGGCTTGCCGGGACCTCGGGCATCCAGTCGATCGAGCCTGCCATTTACGATACCGTGCTGCTTTCGTCCGGAAATCACGCCCGTGGAATTGTCCTTAAAGGAGTCGATCCAGAACTCGAGCGCCGGGCCAGCGGGGCGCTGAGCCGCATTGCTGCTGGGTTTGGCAATTTCAACCCGGATTCAGATGGCCTACCGGCTCTTCTGGTCGGACGCATTTTAGCTTCAGACCTGCGCATTTCCCCTGGCGACTACGTTACGCTGACAAGCCCGCAAGGCAACCTGACGCCTTTCGGCATGCTTCCTCGCTCGCGCCGGTTTCGTGTCAATGGGATCTACGATTCCGGTTTTTACGATTACGACGCCAACTGGGGATTCGTTAACCTGAGCTCGGCGCAGGGGCTTGCGGGAGTCGGAGATGTGGTGAGCTTGCTCGAGATCCGCGTCAAGAATCTGGACGACGCACGAGATGTAGCAAATGAGGTTCTCCGCGCAGCCGGGAATGGATTCACAACCTCGACGTGGATGGATGAAAATCGAGCGCTGTTCCGGGCGCTGAGCCTCGAGAAGCTGGTGACCGCGTTGTTCATCGGACTCATTACCTTCGTCGCCGGGCTCAATATCCTTGTTGTGCTTACAATGACAGTGGCCGATCGCGCGCGCGATATCGCCGTGCTGATGGCCATGGGCACGCGCGTGGAGCAGGTCCGCAGGATCTTCATGTGGCAGGGCCTGGCCGTCAGCATTTTGGGCATTTCGTGCGGTCTTGTGCTGGGCTATGGCTTGGCGTGGGTAGCGGATAGATGGCGGCTGATTCCGCTGAATCCCGAGGTGTATGCAATTCCGTATGTTCCGTTTCGGGCCAACGGGCTGGATGCTATCTGGATCGCAGCGGCAGCCCTCGCAATCAGCATTGCAGCCACGATTCTTCCGGCGCGTTCTGCTTCACGCATTCTGCCGGTAGAGATTCTGCGATTCGAGTGAGTCGTCGCAAATTGAGCCGCACGTTGATTGCGCAATCGGAGATTGTGGCGAGGCCGCAGTGAGTGAAGGATTGCTGAACATGCTAAAATCTGATGCGGAAGAGAAGTTGCTCCTAGAGAAGGAGTTGCGAACGGGAGCCCAAACGGATGCCTAGCGGTAACGGTACGGCAAAAATGTGAAAAATTTTAGAACCATTTTTGCTCGGAAAACGCGATTTATCAGCAGGAAAAGGACATACGGTTTGGGCGGTTCGGCATCTAAAGTGACATAGAGGTTGCAGGCGATGTATAGGCAGGCGATCTTGGGCGCGACTGTCGAAGAAGGCTCCCCAAGCGGAGCGGCGCAGACCTGTGAGGAGATTCTGCGCGCTGAAGGCCTCACCAAGACGTTCACTTCCGGCACTTCCCAGCTCACCCCCCTCGATGGAATTGGGTTCTCGGTTCGCCGCGGCGAAATGCTTGCCGTGGTTGGCCCCTCCGGAACCGGCAAAAGCACGCTTTTGCACCTGCTGGCCGCACTGGACACTCCAACGAGCGGTACAGTATACTTCGCCGGAGATTCGCTCTGGGCGCGCACGGAATCAGGACTGGCGGAATATCGAAATCGGGCCGTGGGTTTTGTTTGGCAGCGGCATCACCTGCTCCCGGATTTCACGGCTGCGGAGAATGTAGCGATGCCTTTGCTGATTCGGGGCGAGTCGCTGGGCGCGGCGCTGCGAGCCGCGAGCGAATGGCTCGGAGAAGTGGGGCTCGGGGGTCAATCGGAACAGCGGGCGGGGGAATTGTCCGGGGGAGAACAGCAACGCGTGGCCATAGCAAGGGCGGTTGTAAACCAGCCGGCGCTGTTGCTTGCCGACGAACCGACCGGGGATTTGGACGAACGGAACGCCGAGATTATATTTGAACTTATGCAGCGGCTTCACCGGTCGCATCACCTGACGTCCATCCTCGCAACGCACAATTCGATGCTGGCTCGGCGCGCTGACCGCGTGCTCGCTCTGGAACATGGAAAACTGGCGGAATGCGGCGGCGCAAGTGAAGAGTCCGCGAGAACAAGGGTGACCCGTGTTTGAACGCTACACTGAGAAAGCTCGGCGCGTAATCTTTTTCGCCCGGTATGAGGCCAGCCAGTACGGCAGCCCGTATATCGAGACGGAGCATTTGCTGCTGGGCTTACTCCGCGAAGATAAGGCGCTGGCGAACCGCTTTCTCCGCACGCATGGTTCGATCGAATCAATCCGCAAGGAAATCGAGTCGCGCATCACGGTCCGCGAACGCATCTCTACATCCGTCGAGGTTCCCCTCAGCCAGGAGTGCAAGCGCATCCTGAATTACGCAGCCGAAGAAGCCGAAAGGCTGGGCCACAAGCATGTGGGCACCGAGCATCTTCTGCTCGGCGTCCTGCGGGAAGAGAAATCGTTTGGCGCGGAAATTTTGCTGGAGCGCGGATTGCGGCTTTCCACCGTGCGCGAAGAACTCGCGCGCAGCACGGGAGAGAAGGTGCCAGTGAACAGGCCGAAAGAAGCATCGTTACTCGCGGAATTCAGCCGGGACCTCACGCAGGCGGCGATGGAAGGGCAGCTCGACCCACTGGTCGGACGCGACCGAGAGCTCGAGCGCGCTGTGCAGATTCTCTGCCGGCGGACGAAAAACAATCCCGTCCTGATCGGCGAACCGGGCGTGGGCAAGACGGCGATCGTGGAGGGGCTGGCGCAACGGATTGCCGATGGCGACGTGCCGCCGTTTTTGGCGGACAAGCGGATCCTGTCTCTCGACCTCTCTTTGATCGTGGCAGGCACGAAATATCGCGGGCAGTTCGAGGAGCGGCTCAAAACCATCATGAAGGAATTGATGGAGAGCCAGAACGCGATCGTGTTCATCGACGAGCTGCACACGCTGGTTGGCGCGGGTTCTGCCGAAGGTTCGCTCGACGCCGCCAACATCCTGAAGCCCGCTCTCAGCCGGGGCGAAATTCAGTGCATCGGCGCAACGACTCCCGCGGAATACCGCAAATCGGTGGAAAAGGACCGCTCGCTCGAGCGCCGGTTCCAATCCGTCAAAGTGTCGGCGCCGAACGAGGATGAAGCGATTCGCGTCCTCCAGGGCGTGCGCGATCGCTATGAGAAATTCCACGCCGTCAGCTACACGGACGAGGCCATTCGCTACGCCGTCTATCTCTCGAACCGGTATATCCCGGATCGTTTTCTGCCGGACAAGGCGATCGACCTTCTCGACGAATCCGGCGCCCGCGTGAAGCTGCGCCAGGCGATGCTGCCCGACGAAGTCGCCGAGGTGCAAAAGCGCGTCAAGTTCATCACGCACCGGATGGAAACCGCCATTGCCAACCATGAATTCGAAAAGGCGCGTTTTTATTCGGAAGAAGAACGCAAAGAGAAGGAACACCTGCGGGTCCTGCGCGAGAAGCTGAAGATCGACGATTCATCCACGGGCGTGGTGACACGCGAAGATATCGAAGAAGTGGTAGCGCGTTGGACGGGGATCGCCGTCACCTCCATCAAGGAAGACGAGCAGCAGAAGCTGCTGCGCATCGAAGAAGAGCTGCACCGCCGGATCATCAGCCAGGACAAGTCCATCACCGCATTGGCCCGCGCCATTCGCCGGAGCCGAGCGGGGTTGAAAGCGCCAGGGCGTCCGGTGGGCTGCTTCTTGTTCCTCGGTCCCACGGGCGTAGGCAAGACCGAAGTGGCCCGCCGTCTGGCGGAGTTCCTGTTCGGCAGCGAAAAATCCCTGATCCGCTTCGACATGTCCGAGTACATGGAAAAGCACTCCGTATCGAAGCTGATCGGCGCGCCTCCGGGATATGTCGGATACGAAGAAGGCGGCCAACTCACCGAGCGCGTGCGGCGCACCCCGTATTCCGTGATCCTCCTCGACGAAATCGAGAAGGCGCACCCGGATGTTTACAACATCCTGCTCCAGGTTTTCGAAGACGGGCAGTTGACCGACGGACTCGGCAATACGGTTGACTTTCGCAACACCATCATTATCATGACCTCGAACATCGGTGCCCGGCAGTTGCAGAAGCAAACCGGCCTTGGCTTCCAGTCCGCCGACGAAGTTGCCGTTGCAAAAAGCCAGGACGACATGGTGATGGGCGAGGTCAAGCGTGTCTTCAATCCGGAATTCTTGAACCGTTTGGATGAAGTCATTCTGTTCAACTCGCTCTCCGATGACGACCTGCTGCGGATTATCGATTTGCTGGTAGGCCAGTTGAACGAGACGCTGGTGCACCGCCAGGTGCAAATCGCAATTACACCCGAGGCGCGCCAGTGGATTCTCGAAAAGACCTGCAGCGATCGAAGTTACGGCGCGCGGCCGCTCCGGCGCGCGTTACAGAAGTACGTCGAAGACCCACTGTCGGAAGCTCTGATCCAGGGCGGATTGCAACGGCCCGCGACGCTGGAGGTTTATCTCACCGGCGAGGGCCTTGCGTTCCGTCCCGTGGCAGAAGCAACCCCGGTGGCCCACTAGGAATCCTACACGCGCAAGCCGGACGGGAGCGGTCCGGCGGGGGAGCAAAATAAATTGGGCGGGGGAGTGCGGCCTTGAATCTACCCATGGCCGCCGGCAGGAAAATTTTTCTGCGCCTGTTTGGATACCTCGCCGGTGTGTACCTGCTTGCCTCACCCATCGCCTATCCCCTTTTGGCTCAGCGATCGCAGCCGCCCGGGGCGCCGCCGTATGTGATCGAGCATATTTATTTCGAAGGGAACCGGCGCATTCAAAGGGATACACTCCTGGCGCGCATTTTTTCGCGCGAAGGCGATCCCTACACGGTGGAGGCCGTTCGGCGAGACTTCCTGGCGCTCTGGAACACGCAATTTTTTGAGGATATCTGGCTTGGGGTGGAGGACAGCGCGGACAATCCGTACGGGAAAATCGTCACTTTTCACGTGAAGGAACGCCCCATCATTCGCCGAATTGAATACAAGGGCAACAAATCGGTCACCGAGTCCGATATCCTCGACCGGTTCAAAGAACGCAAAGTGGGGCTATCGGTCGAGAGCCAGTTCGATCCCACGAAAATCAAGCGCGCGGAAGTGGTTTTGAAAGAGCTGCTCGCAGAACACGGCCGGCAATTCGCGACCGTCAAGCCCACTTACGAGCGGATTTCAGCGACGAACGCCGTGAAGCTCGTTTTCAACATTACGGAAGGCCCGAAGGTGAAAGTGGGCGAAATTCATATCACCGGAAACAAAGTGTTTTCCGAACGCAAGATTGTGCGCGCCATGCGCCACGACCGGCCGTATGCGATTCCGCTTGGAATCATGGAAATCCCGGTCATGAGCAAGACCTATGACCGCCAGAAACTCGATGAGGACCTTGAAGTAGGCATTCGCGGCCTCTATCAGGATCACGGCTACTTCAAAGTGCTGGTGAAAGACCCGATTCTGAAAACGGTGGACGTGGACCGCGGCGGCATCCCCGGCCCGTGGCCCGGCGTTGGAAGCAAACACGGCAAGCAAATCAACATCACGATTCCGATCGAAGAAGGCGACCAATATCGGATGGGCACTATCCGCTTTCGCACCGCCGACCCGGACGAAGGCCTTGTGTTCAAGGTGGAGGCTCTGCAAAAAATATTCCCGCTGAAGGAAGGCGATATTTTTTCTACGGACAAGATCCGCAAGGCGCTCGAGAATTACCGAAAGCTTTACGGAGAATACGGCTACATCGATTTTACGCCCGAGCCGCAGACGGAGATTAACGAAGCGAAGAAGACGGTCAACATGACCATGGTGTTCAGCCAGCAAAAAATGTACAGCGTGCGGCGCATCGAGTTTACCGGCAACACCACCACCCGCGATAAAGTGATCCGCCGCGAGCTGCTTCTCGACGAAGGCCAGGTGTACAACAACCGGCTCTGGGAGCTGAGCATCCTGCGCTTGAATCAGCTCAACTATTTCGAGGCCCTGAAGCCGGAAAACGCGGAGCTGAAAAAGAACGTCAAGGCCGGAACGGTGGATATCAAGCTGAAGGTGAAAGAAAAAGGCAAGCAATCGATCAGCTTTTCGGGCGGGCTCAGCGGAATCGCCGGAACTTTCGTCGGATTTTCCTATCAGACCAACAATTTCCTGGGGCTGGGCGAGACGCTGACGCTTTCCGCGCAGCTAGGGGATATCCAGACGAGCATCATGTTCGGATTCACCGAGCCCTATCTTTTCGATCGCCCAATCGCCACCGGGTTCACGATCTTCAAGAACAAATTCAATTACAACCAGGCACGCCAGGAAGGGCTCTTGCTCGGCCAGCAGGTGACACTCAATCCAGCGCTGCAACAGAACTACAGCACGAATTCGGAAGGATTCACGATTTTCGCCAGCTACCCTCTTCGCAAGTTCCGGTTCACTCGAGTGGGGATCACGTACGGATGGTCTACCACCAACATCAACGCGGTCAGCGAGGCCGCGCAATTGCTGTTTGAGTCCATTCAATTCACGAGCCTGGCGGGGCCATCGTCGTTAACCGGAATCCGGTCGAGCAAGATTTCACCGACGATCACCTTCAACACGGTGGACAATCCGATTAATCCAACACATGGGAAGAGTTTCTATTACGGCGTCGGCTTGGAAGGAGGACCGCTCCAGGGCAACGTCAACACGGTCACCAACACGTTTACGATGACGTACTTCCATCAGACGTACCACAGGCGCAACGTCATTGGCTTCCGGCTCCTGGCCAGCGACATCACCGGGTATGGCGGAAAGCAGATTCCGCCGTTCGACCGCTTCTACCAAGGGGGAGAGAACGACGTCCGCGGGTTCGACTTCTACACGATTTCACCGTTTGTCGCGATCCCGCGCGCCTTCACAACCACGGTCACCTATATGGATCCCCGGACCGTACCAGCCACTCTGGTGACGATTCCGAATGTCCCCATCATGACCTTTGTCCCGACGCGGCCGGGCGGCGATTTCCAGACGGTCTCGAATGTGGAGTATCGAATCCCGATCGCCGGCCCGGTGAGCATGAGCCTTTTCACAGACCTGGGGATCAATGGAATCCTGCGTCCGTCGGATCTGGCGCTGAGTTCCTCCGCCATCACGCTTTTTCAGGAGCAATATCCGAACCGGGATTTCCCCAATTTGAGAATCGGATCCGAACTGCCGGCCATCGCCGGCAATTTCACGCCTCATACATCCACCGGAATCGAGTTTGTGGTTCAATTGCCGATCGTTAACGCGCCTTTCCGCTTCTACTACGCTTACAATTTCTTGCGGCTCAATGAGACGATTACGGGTCCGCGGGGAGGATATGCTCTTCCCGATCCGCTACGGCAGTCTCTGGCCGATATAAACGTGTTGCCGCAGGTGGCCACCGAACTGAACACGATCTTGGATCAGCAAGTTCAGAGGATTCCTGCGGGATTGCTCGAACCGACGCACACATTCCGTTTCACGGTGAGCCGGACGTTCTGATGATTACCGCATTCAGCGCGGAGAGAACACCGATGAAGGGGCTTGGAGGAGTGAGAATGAGATCGTGGAAATGGGGGTTCGTTATCCTGCTCGCCATCTGGGTGGGGGGCTGCGGAGGAAACTCCGCCCCCGTGTCTGTGACGATCACTCCCGCGACTTCACAATCTGTCCTTCTGAACAACACGGACCCATTCGCCGGCGTTGCGTCCGGTTCTTCCACGACTACCGTCTTCTGGCAAATCTGCCTTCCTCCCACAACGAGCACGCTTCAGCCGACAAACTGCACGCAAGGAATAGGACCTACAGGTTGTTCGATTCCGACGGTCGCCACTCCTCTGACGGGCTTCGGCACAATCACCGCCACGGGCCTGTACAGCGCGCCGGGCAAAGTGCCGACGCCCAACAATTTTGTGGTGATGGCGGTGGCGTGTGTGAACAACGCGGCGTTTGCCACTGTTCCCATTTCGATTGATTCCGGCATCACCGTAACGCTCACTCCCACGACGGCGACGATCGGCACCAGCGAGTTTTTTCAATTTGCCGTCACCGTAACGAACCCGGCCAGCAACAACGATGCCGTTACCTGGCTGGTGAATGGCGAGGTTGGGGGAGGCGTGGACTGCCAGACTCAGAATGGTTGCATTTCCGCATCGGGCGACTACCAGGCACCGGAGAACGTGCCTGCGGCAGCGGTGACTGTTACGGCGCAATCGTCGGCTGATCCATCCAAAGAGGGGACGGCGAGTGTAACCGTGATGGCGGCTGGAGTTCCGACACTCAACGCGGTCAGCCCTGTGGTCCCGCCGACTGCCGCTCAGGGTTCGGTGCAGCAAGATTTCTATCTCAATGGAACCAACTTCTTTTCGACTACAGCGGTGACGGTTAATAAGGTGAGCGTGCCGGTCACATTCATTACCACGAATCTGTTGCGTGCGACCGTGCCCGGAACCCTGATGCAACAAGATCAGCCCCTGAGTTTCCTCCCGGTGGCGCAGAACGGCAACTTCGCCAATCCCGCGCAGGTCACGCTGGCAACCGTACGCCCCGCCGTGGTGTTCTCTACGCCCGACACGGTGGCGAGCGTGAACGCCGCTGTCAACGTGACGGTGACGGGGGGATTTTTCTCCCCGGGCGGAAATCCACCCGGAGCAACGAACGCCACATTTAATGGGGTGGCGCTGGCTCCGCCGACGGTCACCGACAGCCGGCATATTACCGTAACCATTCCGCAGGGCGACCTAACCATTCCCGGTTTGTATCCGCTCACGGTTCAGAACAATGGTGTGGCTGCGATTGCAGGACTGAATATCGCGGTTGAGCCGTCGCCCGCCGACATCGCGACTTTGCCTCCGGCTCCAATCGGTGTTGGTACGGCGCCGTCCGCGGTTGCAATTGATCCGGCTTTGGATTTGGCTGTAATAGCCAACACCGGCAGCAACTCGGTTACTCTCCTGAATTTGAACACGCTCGCCACCGCGACAATCGGAGTCGGACTTGGTCCGACGGGCGTCGCCATTGATGATCATTTGCCGGATCACTTGGCTCTGGTAGTGAATAACATGGACCAAACGCTTTCCGTGGTGGACTTGGCGTTGCAGCAAGTCGTCGGTAGCGCCCTGCCGCTTTCTATCGGGCCGAAGGCAACGTCTCCCGCGCCGTTTTCAATCGGCATGAATTCGCAGACTCACCGGGGGATCATTACGTACCAAACCTCCAACCAGGCAATGATCATTGACACTGTTACACCGAACCCTTTCTTTACGCCTGCGTGTGCAACGCCCCCTTGCCCCGTTAGTCTGATTGGAGGCAGCGTGGGCATCGGACCGCCCAGCTATGCCACAGGCCAAGACCCCGCCGTGGCCATCGATCCGGACTTGAACTGGGCCGTCGTCACGCCTGGCGGACAGGGAGGGGGCATCAACATCGTCGATCTCGGCCGGGAGGCCGTGCCCGCAAGTGGTTTGAATCCCGCAGTGTTCGCGCGCGCCCCATCGTTGGTCGGAGTGGGCACGGTAACCCAATCAACTGAGGGCATTGGGATCAACACGGAGACGCACCAACTGCTGCTGACGGATCCGAAGGCGACTAACCTGACCGAATTCAGCCTGCTCAACAACACCGTCGCCCAGGTGACATTCACCATCAATGGCGTCGCACTGAACAGCAAAGAATTCGTGGCTGCCGGAGTCAATCCGCTGACCAATATCGGGATTGCAGTAAACGTGAACGGGACCGGAACGGTGGTGGACATGGCCGGCGGCAAAGTCTTGCAGACGGTCACGCTGGGAACGTCACCAGCGGCGGTGGCCATTGATGCGGCTCACAATCAGGCGGTCGTCGTAAACCAGGGGAGCAATAATGTTTCGATTGTTTCGCTGGGCTCGTCATTCCGCCCATTGCAGATCGCGGAAATCAATCCTTCGACCACCTTTGTCACCAATCCGGCTACCAGTCTGCTTCTCACGGTGAACGGGGCCGGATTTCTCCCCGGCGAGGCACAGATCATTCTTGATGGCACGGCCCTCCCTGGAACTGTTTCGAATGCAGGCAGGACGGTCACAGCCACGGTTCCCAGCGCCATGCTCACGGCTCCCCGGCACTATTCTGTGACGGTGCAAAACACAGGCTCGACCGACACGTCGAATATTGCGCCACTCAACGTAATCCAGCCGGTCACCGTCGGCGCCGGACCCTTTGGGGTTGCGATTGACACCACGAACGACATCGCGGTGGTGACCAACTCGGTGGACAACACGGCTTCGCTCGTTAACCTGCTGACCGGAACGGTGATCAATCCGGCTACCCCGATCCCTGTTGGAGCTACGCCGGAGGGCGTGGCGGTGAACTCGCTCCTTGGGTTAGCGGTGGTCGCGAATTTCGCCGGCAATACCGTATCGGTGCTGGATGACACCGGCGTGACCACCGACGTGAAGACGACCGCGAATTGCGGCTCCGTGTGCAGCGCGCCGATTGGTGTCGGCATTGATCAGGATCAGAACAAGGCGGCGATAACGGGAAGCGTTTCCAATACCGTCAGCTTCATCGCCGCGCTCTCGGATTCGGGCCCGGGAGGGAACACAGATGAATTTAGTCCGACAACCGCTCCGAATCCGCTCGCGGTGGCGATCGATCCCAACCCGAACCTGAATTATGCGGTCGTTGGCACCTCGTCCCAGGCCAGCACCCTCGACGTATTCGACGCTACCACTTCCGCCCTGATCACCCGAATCAACGGGATGGCAGGGCCGAGCGGCGTGCTGTTTGATCCGGTGAACCAGGTGTTCGTCGCGGCCAATGGATTGAGCAACACAGTCGTATTCCTTGATCCCTCCTCGCTTATTGCCCATAGCGTGCCGGTGGGGATTAATCCGACTTCGATTGACTACAATTTTCAGGCGAGCACACTTCTCACCTTCAATTCGGCAAGCAACACGCTCTCCATTCTCGAATACGTCTGCCCGCCGCCTGTCAACAATAATGCTCCGCCGCCTTGCGAAGCGCCTCAGGCGCGAGGCATCGTCGGGCTCGGAGGCTCGCCGCAATTCTCGGTTGCCGTGGACCCGAAATTGAATCTGATCGTGCTTGCAGACATGGCGAACAATCGCGTTCTCCTTGTCCCGCCCGTGCACTGACGCCAGGTGGGTGGTTGCCGGCCAACTAAGGTGGAAAAGCGGACATCAGAGTAATGAGGCCGCCGGATCAGCGCGCTCTCCGGCGCTGGCCATGCGCGGATCGAAAGCTGATTCCATTTGACCGTATTCTCCCGGCGCAGCTATAATTCATGATTTGTGTTTAACCGAATTTTCGAATAAGGAGTCAGAATGAAGATTCGATATGCCATCCCGGCCCTGGCGGCAATCCTTGTGGTTCCGGCCACTTGGGCTCAATCGAGCAGTGCCCCCCCCGCTGCGCCTGCATCTCCGTCCAAGGTGGGTACCATCAACGTGCAGGTCGCCATTACCAGCACGGCGGAAGGCAAGCAAGCCGCCGCGGAATTGCAGTCCCAATTTTCTCCCCGCCAGACCGAACTGGACAATCTGCGCAAGGAAATTGAAGATTTACAGACGCGTTTGCGTACTACCGCCAATACTCTCAGTGACGAGGAAAAAGCCCGCTTGGCCCGTGAAGGCGATCAGAAAACGCGCCTCTACCAGCGCCGCCAGCAGGATACACAGGACGACTTCAACGAAGCTCAGCGCGAAGTGATCGACCGCATCGGCCGCAAAATGATCGACATCCTGGACAAGTACTCCAAGGAGAACGGATATTCCGTTATCTTCGACACCTCCGCGCAGAATTCTCCCGTCATTTACGCTGCCAATCAGACCGACGTGACCCAGGAGATCATTCGGCTGTACGACCAGGCTTATCCGCTCAAGGCCGGTGCTGCCAGACCGGCAGCTTCAAAGCCCCCTGCTCCCAAGCCGGCCCCCCAGCAGACCAATCCTCCGAAGCCTTAGGGACCTAACAGGAGCGTTTTCCGAAGGCCGCGCCGGACGTGACAGGGGCGGCCTTGCGTTTTTGGCTCCCGCCCACTATACTTAGGTGCTTCCAGATAGGTCGCAAGAATGAGTGGGCGCGAGCCCACTTTTTTGTTGGGCGTGAGATTCGGCCCGCGATGTTGAAGTCTCGGCCGCGGCTAAGTGACGCCCTTAGAATAGAATGGACTTGGAAAAGATTCGCGATGCCGCCGAGCGGGTGGCTCGGTCTGAAGGCCTTGAGGTTTTCGACGTAGAGTGGAAGATAGGGAAGCAGCGGTTGTTGCGGATCTACCTCGACCGATTGCCGGGTCCTGGCAACCCGGAAGGCCTGGGTGTAACGCACAAGGATTGTGAGCGCGTCAGCGAGCAGCTCGGGGTCATTCTGGACGTCGAGGACTTGGTTCCGGGACCGGGCTACATTTTGGAAGTGAGTTCGCCCGGGCTGGACCGCAAGCTGGTGAAGCCCTCGGATTACGAACGCTTCGCCGGGCGGCTGGCAAAGATCTGGTTGAATGAGCCGGTGGAAGACCAGAAGTATTTCGAAGGGCGCCTCGCCGGCATTGCGGAAGGCGTCGTGAAATTGGCGCTGAAGAATCGCGAAGTGGCTTTGCCGTACTCGGATATTCGCAAAGCGAACCTGGTCGTCGAGATTTAGCGAGGGAGAAGCAGGAATGGCGAGTCTGCTGTACCAGACAATTGAGCAGATCAGCCGGGAAAAGCACATTGAACCGGAGATCATCGTCGCGGCCATTGAGGACGCGATGGTGGTGGCGGCGCGGAAGTATTATCGCACCGAGGAAGAGCTCCGCTCGAAGTTCAATCCTGAGACCGGGATTGTGGACGTGTTTTCAGTGCGCTCGGTTGTGGAAGAAGTGGCCGACCCCGTGCGCGAAATCTCGCTGTCGGACGCGCGCAAGCGCAACCCGGAGATCGAGGTGGGCGGGGAAGTCACGGAGACTAAGCCAACCGATGTCCTTGGCAGAATCGCCGCGCAGACTGCCAAGCAAGTGATCCTGCAAAAAGTGCGCGAGGCCGAGCGCGACACGATCTACAACGAATTCCACACGCGCGTCGGCGAGCTGGTGAATTGCATCGTGAAGCGCATGGAAGGGCCGGACATTATCGTGGACCTTGGCCGCACCGAAGCCCGCCTGCCCAAGCGCGAGCAATCGCGCCTGGAGGCTTACAACGTGGGCGACCGCCTGCGCGTGACGATCCGCGCCGTCGAGCGCGCCGCCAAGGGGCCTCAAGTGATTGTGTCGCGCGGCGATCCGGCTTTGGTCCAGCGGCTGTTTGAAATGGAAGTGCCGGAAATCTACGACGGCACGGTGCAAATCCGCGCCGTCGCTCGCGAAGCGGGCGAGCGGACCAAGATTGCGGTCGAGAGCCGCGATAAGGACGTGGACCCTGTAGGCGCATGCGTCGGCATGAAGGGCATGCGCGTGCAATCCATCATCCGCGAGTTGCGCGGCGAAAAAATCGACATCATTCCCTACAGCGAGGAAACCATCGCGTTCGCGCAGAAGGCTTTGAGCCCCGCCAAAGTCACGCGCGTTCAGATCATCGACCCGGAAGAAAAGCGGCTCGAAGTCATCGTCGAGGATACGCAGCTTTCGCTGGCCATCGGCAAAAAGGGCCAAAACGTTCGGCTTGCTAGCAAGCTGATTGGCTGGAATATCGATATCAAGAGCGAAGAAGAAAAGCGCCGCGAGATCGAGGCGCAGATGGCCGCGCTCACGGCGCCGGGCACGCCGCTCTCTGAATTGACGGGCGTCGGACCCAAAACGATTGAGAAGCTCGAGGCACACGGCGTCACCTCGATTGAGAAACTTGCGGACATGACGCCCGAGCAACTCGTCGAGATTCCCGGCATCGGCGAAAAAATGGTGGAGAAGATTCACCAGTCGGTCGCTGCTTACTTCGAGGCCCTCGAAGCGCAGGCGAGTGCCGAAGCCGAACCGGCGCCCGCCGAGGATGAAGCGGAACCTTTGGCGGAAGCCGCTGGAGAGGCCCCCGACGAAGCTTCAGGAGCAGCGATCCAATCGAGCGGAGCAGAGGAATCAGCAGAGGCAGCGGGACTTTCAGAAACAAACGCTGCAGCCGAACCCGATGCCCTCGAACCCGCTGGGAATCAACCGGAGCACGAGGCAGCCCGGGCAGCGGAAGCAACTCCTGCAGCGGATGAAGGCGAGGAGAGCCGGAAGAGCGTCGAGTAATCAAGCGCGGACGGAGGCGGATGTCAGACCCCAATCAAATTCGAATTAACGAGCTGGCCCGAGAACTGGAGATCAAGGCCAAGGTCCTGATCGACTACCTTCCCGAGATCGGCGTCACCGAGAAGAAGACGCACTCGAGCTCGCTCGATCTGGCGCACGCCGAACTTGTGCGCAAGCATTTCCAGGCGCTGGCCGCCAAAGAGGCCGCGGCGGAAGCCGAGAAGGAAGCCAAAGCAAAGGCGGCGAAAGCGAGACCCGCTGCTCGTCCTGCCGCTCCGCCACCTCCCGCGGCGAAACCCGCTGCACCTTCCGCCCCAGTGGCTCCTTCCGTCGCAGCCAAGCCAAGCGCCGCGCCAGCCGGGCTGCCGCGGCCGGTTGTTGTACCGCCGCGTCCGGGAGTTCCCGGGCCGCCGGCTGCTGCTCCTCCAGTCGCAGCGTCAAAACCGGGAGCCGCACCCGCACCTGCTGCGCCTGTCGCGGCGAAGCCCGGGGTTTCTCCCGCTCCGCCTACAAAAATGCCTTTGCGTCCCGCTGCGCCCGCAGTTGCTCCGGCTCAGCCGGCGGCCCCTGCCGCGCCGCGCCCTGCTGCGGCTGCGCCGGCTGCTGTGCGCCCCGGAGCTCCACCAGGGGCCCAGCGGCCGCCGATGCGCCCCGCTGCGCCGACAGGTGGCGCCCCCTCAAGACCCGGCGCCCCGCAGGGTGTTCGTCCCGCTGCGGCTCCCGGACAAATTCGTCCCGGCGGCCCCCGCCCCGGTGGCCCGCCATCGAGATTTCCTCAGCGCCCCGGCCTTGGACGTCCCGGCCAAGCTCCCGTTGGAGGGCAGCGGCCTGGCGCTACCGCCGGCGTGCCAAAAGCCGAGCCGGGCAAGCCGCTTTATGCTCGCAAGCCTCCCGCTTCCCGCGGACGCCCGCTGATCGAAAAGCGCTATGCCGAGGGCGAACGGAAGCTTCACCCCGTGCGTACGCGAGCAGGCGGCGCCATCGGCCGCACCGCGCAAATCGAAGCGCCTGTGCCGATTCAACGCGAGCCGCGTGAAGTGACCGTCACGGAAGGCATCACCGTTCGCGAACTGGCCGAGAAACTCGATATTCGTGCGAAGGAATTGCTGAAGACGCTGCTCGACCGCGGCGTCTTCGCCAGCATCAACCAGGCGCTCGACGTTCAAACGGCGACTTCTCTAGCGGAATCTTTCAACGGTATCGTGAAGGTTGTCACGTTCGAGGAACAGGTCGTCCAGGAAGAGAAAATCCGGGAAGAGCGCTCCGGCAACCTGCAGTCGCGCGCCCCCGTGGTCACCGTCATGGGTCATGTGGACCATGGCAAGACGAGCTTGCTCGATGCCATTCGGGAAACCGAAGTCGCCGCGGGCGAAGCCGGCGGAATCACGCAGCACATCGGCGCCTACGAAGCTCATGTGGGCGACCGGCGCATCGTGTTCATCGATACGCCGGGCCACGAAGCATTCACGCGCATGCGCGCGCGGGGCGCGAAAGTCACCGATATCGTCGTGCTGGTGGTTGGCGCCGATGACGGCGTGATGCCCCAAACCGAAGAAGCCATCAATCACGCGCGCGCCGCAAGCGTCCCGATCGTTGTGGCCATCAACAAAATCGATAAGCCCGATGCGCAGCCGGAGCGCGTCAAGCGCCAGCTTTCCGATCGCGGCCTCATGCCGGAAGAATGGGGCGGCGACACGGTGATGGTGGAGGTTTCCGCCAAGACGAAAAAGAATATCCCGCGCTTGCTCGAGATGATCCTGCTCGTCGGCGATCTCCGCGAACTCAAAGCCGATCCGGATGCTCCGGCAAGCGGCACGGTGCTGGAATCGCGCGTGGACAAGGGACGCGGCCCGGTCGCGACGGTGCTTGTGCAGAATGGCACCCTGCATGTCGGCGACGTCTTCATCGTCGGCGCCGTTTACGGCAAAGTCCGCGCGATGTTCGACGATCGCGGCCAGCCCATCAAGAAGGCTGCGCCCTCGACGCCCGTCGAAGTCCTTGGCCTCCAGGGAGTGCCCGAGGCCGGCGATCAATTCCAGGTGGCCGACGAAGCCAAAGCGCGCCACATCGTCGAATACCGCCAGTCGAAACAGCGCGAAGCTTCGCTGGCAAAGACCGCCTCTTCCGGCCGCCTCACTCTCGATCAATTGCACGAGCAGCTCAAAGCCGGCGATGTGAAGGAACTTCCGGTCGTGGTGAAGGCCGACGTGCAAGGGTCGGTGGAAGTGCTGAGCGAAATGCTGCCGAATCTTTCGAACGACCAGGTGAAGCTGAAAGTGATCGCCGCCAGCGTCGGCGCCGTCAGTGAGACCGACGTCCTGCTCGCCTCCGCTTCCAATGCCATCATTGTTGCTTTCAACGTTCGCCCCGAGCGAAAAGCCTCCGACCTCGCCCAGCGCGAAGGCGTGGACATCCGGCTGCACACGATCATCTACGAGCTCTTGGACGAGCTGAAGAAAGCCGTGGCCGGGCTGCTTTCGCCCGTCATCAAGGAAACTTATCTCGGCCGCGCCGAAGTCCGCGACACTTTCCGTGTGAAGGGTGTGGGAATGATCGCCGGATGTTCCGTGCAGGACGGAATCCTCAAGCGCGATGCGGACGTCCGCGTGCTGCGCGACAACGTGGTGATTTACACGGGCAGGGTCAGCTCGTTGCGGCGCTTCAAGGAAGATGTGAACGAAGTTCGCCAGGGATTCGAATGCGGCGTGGGCGTCTCGAATTTCAATGACGTCAAAGTGGGCGACGTTCTGGAATGTTTCAAGATGGAGAAGACCATCGCTCCGGAATTGCTGAATGTGGCCGACCGGGCCCGCGCCCAGGAGCGCGCCGAAGCAACCCGAACTTGAAATTGCGTTTGAGCCGTCTCCGAGCAAATTCATGAGGGCGGCGATGCCGATCGGCCTCCTCACCTTGGAAATTCATATTCCCGACGCGAGGTCCCTCAAGGACAAGCGGCAGGTGCTGCGCAGCCTGAAAGACCGCCTGCGCGCTCACTTCAATGTCGCTGTCGCCGAGCTCGAGCATCAGGAGCTGTGGCAGCGTTCGCGTGTGGGCGTGGTCAGCATCTCGGGCGACGCCAAACATCTGGAAGAATCTCTGGAAGCGATCCGCGCGGAATCGGAGCGGCTGCTTGGGCGCGATCTTGTTTCTCAGGAAATCGAGTATTTCGAGGACGGCGAATGACTGTCGGCGGGCATCGTACCGAACGCATTGCGGAAGAAATCCGGCACGAAGTGAGCCTCATGCTTGCCGGCGATTTGAAGGACCCTCGCCTCGCGGGCTCTGTCACGGTGACCGAGGTGCGCGTGACGCCGGATCTGCGCACCGCGCGTGTTTACGTTAGCCTGGCCCAGGAGGAGGAAGCGGAGCGCAACGCCACCCTCGAAGGATTGCGGGCTGCCGCGGGCTATGTGCGTCACGAACTCATCGAGCGCCTTCAGCTTCGCCGCGCTCCGGAGGTTTTGTTCGTGCTCGACGAGTCGGAAGAATACGGCCAGCGCATTAACGACCTTCTGCGAAAAGTGAAAAGCCCCGGCGAACCGTAGCCTTGTGCGGCCACTGCTCTCGATCTGATTTCATGCCACGTGCGCCAAAACCTTTGCCTTTTGACGGTGTCCTCGTTGTGGATAAGCCGGGCGGAAAAACTTCGCACGATATCGTTGAAGCCGTGCGCCGCCTGGTAGGCTTCCGCCAGATCGGCCACTTCGGCACGCTCGATCCGCTGGCTACCGGCGTGCTCGTCCTCGCTCTGGGCCGCGCCACGCGGCTCGCGCGCTTTTATTCGGGCCGGCGGAAGTGCTATAGCTGCGCTTTCCGTTTTGGCTTCGCCACCGATACGTACGACGCCGATGGGGAACCTCTCGGGCCCAATTCAGCGCCAACGCTCAATGCCGAGGAGATTGCGGGCCTTGCCGCGCAATTCATCGGAAAAATCCGTCAGACGCCGCCCTCCTTCTCTGCGAAGAAAATCCACGGCCGCCCCGCTCACGAATTGGCGCGGAAGCATAAGCCTGTAAAGCTTGAGCCGGTCGAAGTGGAAGTTTATGAATTCCGCCTCACCGGCGTCGAAGGACCGCTTGCGCGGTTCGAAGTGGAATGTGGCGCCGGGACTTACATTCGCTCGCTCGCGCACGATCTTGGCAACCTTCAAGGGTCTGGAGCGCATCTCGCTGAAATCGTTCGCACCGCTGTGGGGGAATTCACCCTGGATCACGCCGTGCCTCTTGGCGAGCTCGAGCAAGCTGCCAAAGCGGGACGCATCGCCGACTACGTGATCCGTCTGGAGAATCTGCTTCCCGATCTCCCCCGCGCCACGGTGCTGCCAATCGTCGAAAAGCGCGTCCGCCACGGAGCGAAGTTCAATCTTCCGCTCGCGCAGATCACTCCCGGCCGTGTGACGGCCTCGCAAAACTCCTCCGCGCAGCTCGATTCCGGCGACTGGAAGCCCGCCCGTCTTCGCGTCTTCAACCAACAGGGCCAATTGATCGCCATCGCCGAACCGGTCGTCCCGCGCACTTACCAGCCGATCGTGGTGTTCGAGGCCACTCCCTAAAGGCCCGGCTTGGGCTGACGATACCGCTTGTGCTGAAGATTCTTTTGATGATGTGGAGCGAGCGATTTCCCTATTCGGGAGGTGTGGGCTGCGCAGGCGGCTGCGCCGGCGGTTGGGCGGGGGGTTGCGCCGGAGGCTCTTGCGCGGGCGGCGGCTGTTGCGGCGGCGCGGTCACGGTGGGCGGCACATTTGGCTGCGGGAATTGTTGCTCGGTCTCCCGCGTTGGCCGGGGCGGGACAAAGGCGGCTCCGCCCTCCAGTGCTCCGCGGCCCGCGTAAATCACATGGTCTTGTCTCGGCGCCAGGGCAACCGTCCGCGGAGTCACCAGAATCAGCAGCTCCGTATCTTGGAGTTGATTGTTGCGAGTCCCCGCTAGAAACCCGATGCCCGGCAAATCCGCGATTCCGGGAGTGCCGCTGATCGTGTACGTTTGCTGCGGCTGAAGAATTCCCGCGATGGCCGTGGTTTCATCCTGTTTCACGCGCACGAACTGGTCGATCGATTGATTCGAAATCACGGGGATCCCGTTGAAAGCCTGCGCCGTGACGCTGGTAATCTCGAATTGCAGGTGCACCGTTACTTCTCCCTCCGGGTGCACGCGCGGCGTGGCCTTCACCTTGACGCCGATATCGAGGTATTGGACCCCCGGGAAGGGCGTTTGCGAAAGTGGATTGGCCGTCCCGAAGGCCGAGTTATTCAGGATCACAGAGACGGTGTCCGACCCTTCATTTGCCAAGGCCACATCGGGTCTGTTCACGCTATTTACGAAATCAGCCGTCACGATCGAGACCGGGTCCGTCCCGACGTCTAATTCGAGGTTTGGGCCGAACTGCCCGCCGCCCAGGCCGAGCAGCAGCGAAACGGCGTTGTCATTCTGATCTGCCACGGCGAGATCAGGAATGCCATCAATGTTGTAGTCGGCGATGGCGATCGATTTGGGGCCGTTGCCCGCCGGGAAAAATGCCGGTGTCTGAAACGTGCCGTTTCCGATCGCCGTGTTGCTTGGATTTGCGACGCCAAGCAAGATCGCGACGCTGTTCCCGGAAACCGTCGTGGTTGCGGCGCCATTGTTCGCAACGGCAAGATCGGGAATTCCGTCCCCATTGAGATCGCTCACTGCCACATAGGCCGGCGATACGCCGACCGCAATTGGAGACTGAGAAGTGGCGGTGAAGCTGCCTTGCCCATTTCCGAGGAGCACGGTGATTGTGTTGTCGTTTCCATTCGTCACTACCAGATCCATGTTGCCGTCCCCATTAAAATCCGCCGACGCGATGGATGTGGGGAAATGGCCTGTCGGGACCGGAGGGGTGAGCGCCTTGAAATTGCCATTGCCCTGCCCCAGGAAAACAGAAAGCGTGTTGTCCGTTTGATTTACAGCGACCAGGTCGGTAAAGCCGCTCGTCGTCAAGCTTGTGGCGACCACTGAAACGGGATTCACCCCGGTCTGGAGCGCCGTGGCCAGCTTGGGGAACGCTCCGGTGCCGTCGCCAAGCAGAAGATCAACGATGTTGTTCGCGCTGTCCACGACGGCCAAATCAATGTTCGAGTCGCCCGCGGGGTTCGTTGCGCTCGGCAGATTGAAAGTTCCCGTTGCAATCCAAACCGGGGCGGGGGTGGGTGAAGTGGTCGTCGGGGTGGGGAGCTGAATCGTCGTGGGGTTTCCGAATGTGCCGTCGCCATTCCCCAGAAAAACCGAGAGCGTGCCACCGGCCGTGTTTGCAACAATCAAGTCTTGAGTGCCGATGCCCCGAAGGTCCGCCGATGTGACGTACTCCGGCGAGCTGCCCGTGGGCAGAGTCGTGATAGGGAAATTCGAGGTGGCCACTCCCTCGATGCTCGCCCCGGGCCCCTCTAGGCTCGGCGAAAATTGCGCCAGGGTCACAGGAACCCGGTCTCCGACGAAAAACGTCGCCGGCTTGCCGTCTTCCGCTCGCAGCAGGATGCGCCGCCCGTGCCTTACCAGCGAGAGCATCTCGGAAAAATCGATGGCAGCGCCGGGAAGCGTGGCAAGGAATGTGCTCGCTCCGCCTCCAAACGCGACCAGCGGAGGCAGCAGGGAACCCACATTCACATTTCCCGAGCTGAGCAACGACGTGATTTGAGATGTCGTCAAGCCGGAAAGGGAAGAGGGCGTGCCGAAAATCTGCTGCAACACTTGCACCAGCCCTTGCGCCGATGATTCCGCCTCGTTCACCTCCTGCTGGCTGATGGAGAAGATTTGTGCAGTCTGGGGAGGAGCGACTCCCAGCAACCGCGAGAACGTGCGGTCCACCTCCAGGATTTCAATTTCAAGAATCAGCTCCCCCACCGGTTTCTGCAAATCCTCGATCAGCTGTGTGGCCACCGTGATGGCCTGGGGAGAAGCTCGCAGCGTGAGAGTCCCCGTGCGCGAATCGAGCTCCACGCGAGTGATTCCGGTGATTTCCCGCACCAGCCGCATGAGCTCCGTCATTTCTTCCTGCGTCACCGCGGCCGGCAGAACCACGGTGCGCACCACCGAGAGCGCGTAATCTTTGCGCTTCTGCGGGGTATCCATCGCCACGAGAAACAATCGCTTTGTCAGCGGGCGCCAGAAAGTTCCCGTCATTTCCCCGAGGACCCGCATGGCGGTGGGAAAATCGAGATCGGGCATCTCGAAGCGGATGTTCTGCCGTTTCTGCTCCACGTCCACATCGAAGGCGACTTCGACTCCGAACTGCCGCGCGATTTCCTTGTAGGCTCCCGCCACGTCGCCGCGATAGTTGAAATTCCGTGTGCCTGGAAGCCTTTCCAATTGCACTCCCGCCATCGTTGCGGGTTCCGGCAGAACTGTCGCTATCCTCGATGCTTGCACCGCCGCCAGTTGTGCGAACCGTTCTCGCAGCACGCGGCTCGACGGGTCCAGCGCCTGCGCGGAAATCAGTTCGCGCATCGAGTCTTCGATATTCCCGGAGACTGCTTCGCGCTCCGCCAAATCCATCTTCATTTGCACCAGCCGGCTGCGGGCAAGCTCGCGATGCAGCAAATACTCCTGGTTGTCGGGCGCCCATTTCACGGCGTCCGAATAAGCATCGAAGGCAGGTTGCCAGTCTTCTTTTTGTTCGGCGCGTTGGCCCAGGCGGAAAGCATCCCTGGCTTTCTTGGCATCACCCTTAGAAGCGGTCGCGGTCTGCGGGGCAGGAACGGCCGTCGGCTCTTGCGGCCAGGCGGGCGCGAGGCAAACCGCGCCGAGCGCGGCGGCGAGAAGGACGGCGCGTGCGTGGCGGCGCTCGCACATAGAAAAGCTATTGTACAAGGATGAGGGAAAGCCGGTGGGGGATGGTTGAAGGGGCTTGATTTTGTGGGGGAGGCAGGCTAGACTGGCTGTGTTAGTTGTAAATCAGTTGCAACTGAGAATTCCATGCTTTCCGCACTGCTGGTCGCTCTCCGGGAAGGTGTCGAAGCCGCCCTCGTCGTCGGCATCGTCCTCGTCTATTTGAAGCGCACGGGCCGCGGCTCCCTGGTCTCCTACGTTTGGGGCGGCGTACTGCTGGCTTCCCTGGCTAGCTTCGCAGCCGCGATTCTACTCGACCGCTGGAAAGTGAGCGAGGACGGCTTTGAAGGGCTGCTGCTGCTGCTGGCGGCGGTGCTCGTCGTCACTATGATCGTCTGGATGAACCGCGTTGCGCGCAGCCTGCGGAAAGAAATCGAAAATCGCATCGAGAGCTACGCCCAGCAGGCCACCCGAGCCGCAGGCTGGGGCATCGGCGCATTCGTTTTTCTGATGGTGCTGCGCGAAGGCGCCGAACTCGTTCTGGTGCTTCGCGCCGTGGAACTTTCGACCGACGGCATCGAAACCTGGATCGGCACCGGACTCGGCATCGCCATTGCTGTCGCCGTCGGTGTCTTCTTTTTCCAGGGCACGCTGCGGGTGCCGCTCCACCGCTTTTTCGCCGCGACGAGCACGATTCTCATGGTCGTGGCTTTCCAATTGGCGCTCACAGGCGTCCACGAGTTGAGCGAAGCTATGTGGATTCGTTCGAGCAAGGCCGAAATGGCCACGATCGGCCCGATTGTTCGCAACGAAATTTTCTTTTTCTTCGTGATCCTGGGTGCCGCGGCACTCGTCACGCTTCGCGAGTGGTTTGGAGCGAAGCAGCCCGCCGCCGATGAGTCCGCCAATTCGGCCGATCGCCGGATGCGCGTGTGGGAATTCCGCCGGCAGAAGCGCTGGAGTTTTGCCGCGGCGATTCTCTGCATCGCGGTTGTGCTTTCTCTTGCGGCTGATTTTGTTTACGCTCACGCGCTCAATCTTCCGGCACAAGCCACAGTCTTGACAGCCAGCGACAATCAAGTGCGCATTCCCCTCTCGCAACTTGTTGATTCGGGCCTCCATTTCTATTCCGCCGAGGTGAACCGCACGGCGATCCGTTTTCTCGTGATCCGGAAAAGCGATGGAGAGTTTGCCACCGCGCTCGATGCCTGCCAGATTTGCGGCGCCGCCGGCTACCGCGCCGATGGTCAGAACGTCATCTGCCGCAATTGCGCCGCGGCCATTTACATCCCCTCGATCGGCCAAAGGGGCGGCTGCAATCCGATCGGCGTGAAATCGCGGGTGGAGGGAGGAGAGCTGGTTGTGGATTTGGCGGCGCTTTCCGAAGCGGCCGCTCTGATCCACCCGTAGGCCATGTTTGCCCGCCTGGTGGGAGAATCCTTCGTCCGCAACCCGCGCCGGAAAATCATCACGGCGGCAGCGCTCGTGATCGGCATGGCTGTGACGACGGCGACGCTCACTGTCGCACTCGATGTGGGCGACCGCCTCGCGCGCGAATTTCGCAGCCTCGGCGCAAATCTGCTGGTCACTCCGCAATCAGACACCCTGCCGGTCGAGATTGGCGGCATCGACTACCGCCCGGTGGATGAAGGCGCTTACTTGCCCGAAGCCGAACTCGGCAAATTGAAAACAATTTTTTGGCGCCACCACATTCTCGGCTTCACACCTTTTCTCGATGTTCCCGTTTCGGTGAGCGACGCGCGGGGCGGTTCTGCCGCCACCACTTTGATCGGCACCTGGCATGACCACAACCTGCGCCTGCCCGACGAGACTCCGTTCGAGACCGGAGTCGAGACCACTCACCCCTGGTGGAATATTCAGGGCCGGTGGTTCCATGACAACGCCAACGAATGTGTGCTTGGTTCGTCGCTTGCGGCGGCCTTTCCCGGGCGTCTGGCGATCGGCCAGACGATCTACATCCGCGTGCAGGAAATGCAGAAAGACGGACCGGCGGAGACTCTCCCGCTGCTGATCACCGGCATCGTCTCCACCGGTGACTCGGAAGATAAATCTCTGCTCGTGCCGCTTTCTGTCGCGCAGAATCTCTCGAGTCATCCGGGGCAGCTCCGGCAGCTCCTCGTAAGCGCTTTGACGAAGCCGGCGGACGCTCTCTCCGAACGCAATCCTGCCACGCTCACCCCAACGGAATACGATCGGTGGTTTTGCTCCCCGTACATTTCCTCGATCGCCTTCCAGATTCGCCAGGTGCTGCCGGGAACAGAAGTGAGGGCCATCCGCCGCGTGGCGGATACGGAAGGCCGAATCCTTTCGCGGGTGGGGACACTGCTCTGGATTGTGACGATCGCCGCATTAGTGGCCGCGGCGCTGGCTGTGGCGGCAACATCCGCCACCACGGTGCTCGAGCGCCGCGCCGAAATCGGCGTGATGAAAGCTTTGGGCGCCACGGACCTGCTGGTTGCGGGAAGTTTTCTCGCCGAGCAGGTGCTGCTGGCGATCGCCGGGGGCGCGCTGGGATTTGCAGTCGGCGTGGTCCTTGCACGCGTGCTTGGCGAGAGCGTCTTCGGCACTCCCGCGGCGCTGCGGATGATTTTGTTCCCCGTGATTCTGGGCCTGGCGGCGCTCGTGGCAATCCTGGGCAGCATGATTCCTCTGCGGCGGGTGGCCCTGTACCGCCCGGCGACGATTTTGCGAGGCGAATGATGTTCTGGCGCGTTTTGTGGAAACTCTTGCGCAGCAACGGCGGGCGCCTGCTCGTTGCGCTGATTGCCCTCTCGAGCGGCGCTGCGGTGATTTCCGCTCTTTTGAATCTCGATCTCGATATCGAGCGCAAGCTCACGCAGGAGTTCCGCGCCCTCGGCCCGAATCTGGTGATTTCTCCCGGCAGCGATATTCGGCGGATTGAAGCGGGCGCGCAAACGCCCTCTTTGATGGACGAAAGCGCCGCATTCGCGCAATTGGAGCGCGTGCCCTCCAGCAACTTTGTGGCGCAAGCGCCTTATCTGTACGTGGTTGCCCGCTCGGCAAGCACGCCGGTGGTTGTTGCCGGAACGTGGCTCGACGAATTGCCCCGGCTGAATCCCACCTGGAAGCTCAAAGGAGACTGGGTTGCGTCACGCGCAGATGATTCCCGCTGCTTGATCGGCCGCAATGTGGCCCGGCAATTTCAAATCGCGCCGGGCGCGACTCTCGATTTCGACTACCTGAGCCGCAAAAAGAAGCTCACCGTGGCGGGAATCGTGGACGCAGGAGGCGCGGAAGATAGTCAAGTATTCGTGAACCTCCCCGTGGCGCAAAATCTCGCGGGATTGCAGGGCCGCGTGGAGCTTGTGCAAATGAGCGTAAGCGGCACGGCCAAAAGCATCGCGGCATACGCGGAGCAATTGGCGAAGCTGCTGCGGGGATATGATGTTCGCCCGATCCGGCAAGTGACGGAAGCCGAGGGCGGGCTGCTGAACCGCATTCAGTTGCTGGTGCTTTCCATGGTCGTGCTGATCCTCGTGCTTACGGCGGTGTGCGTCCTGGCCACAATGGCGGCGCTGGCGATGGAGCGCCGCATCGATGTTGGCCTGATGAAAGCGCTGGGGGGCTCGATTTCCCGCGTCGTGGGAATCTTTTTGGCTGAAATCGGCTTGCTCGGCGCGATCGGAGGAGTTTTGGGCTGCATCGGAGGCGTCGCACTTTCGCGCTGGATGGGGCAGCAGGCATTTGGGACGGCCATCACGCCCCGCTGGGAAATTTTTGTTCTCACGATCGCGGCGATGGTCGGCGTAGCGCTGGCGGGAGCTCTCCCGCTGCGCCTGCTGGGACGGGTGAAGCCCGCGGCGATTCTGAGAGGAGAATGATGGCGGCAGTTGTTCAAGTCGAGGGACTTCGAAAAGAGTATGGTAACGTGCGCGCGCTCGATGGCGTTTCGTTCCATGTCGAAGAAGGCGAATGGATCGCTATCATGGGACCTTCGGGTTCGGGCAAGACGACCCTGATCAACATCCTGGGCGGCCTCGACACTCCAACGGCGGGCCAGGCAATTGTGGACGGCACAGATGTGGCCCGGCTCAACGAAGCGGGCCTCACGCGGTTCCGCGCCGAAAAAATCGGCTTCATCTTCCAGCAGTTTCATCTCGTCCCGTATTTGACGGCGCTCGAAAACTTGATGCTGGCGCAGTATTTTCACAGCACCACCGACGAGGCCGAAGCGCGCGAAGCGCTCGAGCGCGTGGGCCTGACAGACCGTGTCACCCACCTCCCGGCACAGCTTTCCGGCGGCGAGCAGCAGCGCGTGGCCGTTGCGCGGGCGCTCATCAACCATCCGAAACTGATCCTCGCGGATGAACCCACCGGCAACCTCGACGAAGCGAATGAAGCGATGGTGATTCGTCTGCTCCAGGAACTTCACGATGAGGGCCACACCATCTTGATGGTCACGCACGCTCCCACCATCGGCGGGCTGGCCGACTGGCGAATCGAGCTGGCGCATGGAAAGCTCGCGCAAATCTCCACTCCTTCCCCGCAAGACGAAGAGCAGTCCGATCACTTGCTCGAGCGCGTGTGGGTCTGCGGCGAAGAGGGCGTGGCGCCTTTGCTTGAGCGCGTGCGCACGGCTTCGGGCCCGGACCCGATGCGCATCATCGCGCGCCTCACCGATCTCGGCCTTCTGGAAATGCACGATACCGAGCTGGCGCTCACCGCGCGCGGCGAGAACCGCGCTCGCGATATCATCCGCAGGCGGCGGCTGGCCGAGCGCTTGCTCACCGACACCTTTTCAGTAGCCGATTCGGAAGCGGACACTTCCGCCTGCAAATTCGAGCACATCATCAGCCCCGAACTCGACCAGCGCATCTGTACATTTCTCGGCCATCCGAAGACGTGCCCGCACGGGAATCCCATCCCGACCGGCCGCTGCTGTCCTCCTGCTAAAAGTTGACGCGCAGTCCCCTCTGATAGAATGGAAATCGAGATGCCGATACCTATCGATGTCCGCAAAAAACCTATCGACGTGAAAGTGCGCGTCTCGACCGGCGAAGGCGTGGAAATCGCTTGGTCCGACGGACACGTGAGCCGCTACCCGTTCGATTATTTGCGGGATCTTTGCCCCTGCGCGCTCTGCAACGACGAGCGGGAGAAGAACGCGCGCCTGAAAGCGTCCGGAGGGAGCACGGCGGCGGTGCTGCCGATGTTCAAGCCGAAGGTGAAGGCGAAAAGCGCGAGCGCTGTGGGCAATTACGCCATTCAGATTCAATTCACCGATGGGCACTCTACGGGAATCTATTCCTACGAGCATCTGCGCGAAATCTGCCCCTGCGAAGCCTGCGGCAAAGAATTCCGCACAAAATAAAATCCGCTCATCGCGCCAACCAGGCCGGTTTTTCCCGTAGGGGCACGGCAGTTGTGGTGAGCGAAGCCGAATCCATGCCGTGCTCGCGTCGCCGGACCTCCGCGCGCGCATCGCCCAAAGATTTGCTGAAATGGGTCGGAATGGATGCTCTTATTGACTGCCTCAGCCCCGCAGCTCCGAAGTGCAATTCGGGCACCGCGTGGCCTTGATCGGAATGGCCGAGCAGCAGAACGGGCAATCCTTCGTCGCAGGCGCGGCCGCAGGCGGCTTGCTCCACCGGTTGATCTGGCGCACCAGCAGAAAAATCGCAAACGCCACGATGATGAAATCGATCACGGAGTTGAGGAAGAGCCCGTAGTTGATCGTCGGAGCGCCCGCAGCTTTCGCTTCTGCCAGCGTGGCGTACGATTTTCCGGAAATGTTTATGAAGAGGCTTGAAAAGTCCACCTTTCCGAGAATCAGCCCCAGCGGCGGCATGAGGATGTCGCCTACCAGCGAGGTGATGATTTTTCCGAATGCTGCGCCGATAATGATGCCGATGGCCATGTCGAGCACATTTCCGCGCATCGCAAATTGTTTGAACTCTTTCAGCATCGCCGGCCTCCTGCGTGAAGGGGATTGGCAGTGGCTTTAAGCTGACCGCGCCGCGCAGGAGGGTAGCGGGCTTCCGGCAGGCGCGCAAGTGCCAACTGGGGGAAGCGGCGTACTTCACCGCGAGCGAAAGAGCAGCGCTCCTTCGAGGATTCCACGCAGCACGAGGATGCCGCCTGCCAGCGCAAGAAGCACCGCCGAATGCCGGAGCGGCAGCAGCGGGATGCCGATCACGAGAAAGCCTACAATCGCCAGCGACCCAGCGCGAATCATCGCTTGCGTCCGCGAGACATTCGGTTCGGGCCGCATCCACGCCCGCAAGCCCCAGTAAACGAGGAAAACTCCGAGCGCGATCAGAAACGACGGGCGGGCCGGCAGCGCAACCCCACGCGTGATTGCCAGCAGAATCAGCAGCGCGCCGAGCAGAAGCACGATGACTTCGTTGAGGAGGCGAAACAAGCTTGCCGCATTCAGCATCGAAGCGCCTCCTCGGCGCGGCATTATCGCGCAGTCCGCTCCCGGCGCAAAGAAGAGGCGCGCGGCACGGCCGACGGGCACAGGCCGGAGAATGGTACAATGCCTCGTTTCGCGCCTGCATCGCTGAAAGTAGGGACTTCATCCAATGGATGAGGAGATTTGAGTGCACAAGGTGATCATCATCGGAAGCGGCTGTGCCGGGCTGACAGCAGCGATCTATGCCGCGCGCGCGGACTTGCAACCTGTGATCCTGGACGGCTACGAACCCGGCGGGCAGCTCGGCCTGACCACCATGGTCGAGAACTTTCCCGGCTTTCCAGACGGCATCCTCGGGCCCGAGCTCATCGAGCACACGCGAAAGCAGGCCCAGCGGTTCGGGGCGCAGTTCCGCGCCGGGGCGGTGACTTCGGTGGACCTGAGCAAGCGTCCCTTCCAGATTGTGGCGGGCAAAGAATCGTACGAGTGCGAAGCGCTGATCATCGCTGCCGGCGCCTCGGCGCGGATGTTGGGGATTGAATCGGAGAAGCACCTGCTGGGCCACGGCGTGTCCACGTGCGCCACTTGCGACGGCTACTTCTTTCGCGGGAAAGACATCATGGTGGTCGGCGGCGGCGACACAGCCATGGAAGAAGCGAACTTTTTGACGAAGTTCGCCAGGCAGCTCACGCTCGTTCATCGCCGCAATGAATTTCGCGCTTCGAAAATTATGCTCGACCGCGCGCGCGCAAACGAAAAAATCCGCTTTCTGACGCCGTATGTGGTTGAGGAAATCCACAATGTCGAAAACAAAGCCGTCGAGGTCGTGAAACTCCGCAACGCGCAAACGAACGAAGTGAAAACGGTCGAGGTCGAGGGCGTGTTCATCGCCATCGGCCACGAGCCCAACACCAAAATCTTCAAGGGACAAATCCACATGGATGAGGCGGGATACATCCTCACTCACCATGGCAGCAAGACGAACGTCGAGGGCGTGTTTGCCGCGGGCGACGTCCAGGATCATCACTATCGGCAGGCTGTAACCGCCGCCGGATCGGGGTGCATGGCCGCCATCGATGCGGAGAGATTCCTTTCCGGGCAAAACCACTCGTAACGCGGCCGAAGTCGCGTCATAATTTTCGAATATGAAACTGCACACGAAACTTCTCCCGCCCGCCGACTGCGGTTCTCGCTGATGCGCGCTCTGCTTTTGTACCTTTCGGAAAGCAAGCGGCTGGCTCCCTGGATCATGCACAGCCGCCTGAGCCGCCGTGTGGCGCGGCGATTCGTGGCCGGCGAGACGCTCGACGACGCCGTCGCCGCCGCCCGAGCCGTGAATCGCGCGGGGCAATCGGCCAGCCTCGACATGCTGGGCGAGAATGTCACCGACGAGGCTGGCGCGCGCCGCGCCGCCGCCGCGTATGTCGCGATGTTCGACCGCATCCAGCAGGAAAAGCTCGATGCGAATGTCTCGCTGAAATTGACGCAGCTCGGGCTCAACTTGGGCCAGCCGCTCTGTGAAGAACTCGTGGAGAAAATTGTCGAGCACGCGTCGAGCCTTGGGAATTTCGTGCGCATCGATATGGAGGGCTCGGCCTACACGCAACGCACGATCGAAATCGCCAAGCACGCGCGCGCCAGGCACGAAAGCGTCGGCGCCGTGATTCAGTCGTACCTCTACCGCAGCGAGAAAGACATTCAGGACCTGCTGGCCGCCGGCTGCCGCATTCGCTTGTGCAAGGGCGCCTACAACGAGCCGGCGGAAGTCGCATTCCCTGAAAAAGCCGACGTGGATGCGAATTACGTGAAGCTGATGAAATTGTTGCTCGCGAGCGGAATCTATCACGGGATCGCGACGCACGATCCGCGAATGGTCCGCGCGACGAAAAATTTTGCGCGCGAAAAACAGATCGCCAGCGGCCAGTTTGAGTTTCAGATGCTGTACGGCATCCGCACCGACTTGCAGCGCAAGCTGGTGAAGCAAGGATACCGCGTGCGCGTTTACATTCCCTTCGGCACCGATTGGTTTCCTTATTTTATGCGCCGGCTTGCCGAGCGCCCGGCGAACCTCACATTTTTTCTCCGCGCCATGCTGCCCCGGAGCAGCCGCGACTCCGGCTCTCCCTAAGCTTTGCGGCACACGGCGACGCCGTCGCGAAGCGGGACGATCACGGGAAAAAGTTCGCGCGAAGAATAAATCATCCGGTTGAACTGCAAGATGGCGCGCGTGTGCGGTGTCGTGGGGCGCCGCGCCACGCGCCCATACCACAGCACGTTGTCTGCGACAAGCAGTGCGCCGCTTTTCAACCGCGGGAGCGCTTTCCGCAGAGCCGCGGGATATTGAATTTTGTCCACGTCGATGAAGATCATGTCGAACTTTCCCGGCACCTGATCGATCAGCTCCACCGCATCGCCGACGAGCAACTGAACGCGCCCCTCGACACCCGCGCGCCGGAAATTTTCTCTCGCGCGCCGCGCATTTTGCGGGTTGCCGTCGGTGTAATAAATCTCGGCGCGGGGTCCTGCCGCTCGCGCCAGCCAGATCGTGGAATAACCGATGGCGGAGCCCATCTCGAAAATGCGTTTCGCTTCTGAAATCTGCGTCACCAGATAAAGCAGCCGCCCGCAAGCCGGTCCGATGATGGGGATGTCGCGCTGGCGGGCGTAGCGTTCCATCTCGGTGAGCACCGCGTCTCGTTTCGGAAGCAGCGCCTCGAAATACTTCTCTACTTTCGGTTGCAGGATTCCGGACATGGGCTTTTCCTTCCGGCTTGCCGAGGAAACGGCGGGCGTGCATGTGAGATGAGTTTCATCCGATTGACTCGCCGGGCTTGAGCGCGTGGATTTCGAGGCTCGGGACGTCGCGCGTGTGCTCGCGCAGCATTTCCGGGCGGCCGGTGAGAACCGGGAACGTGCCGTAGTGCATGGGAATCACATGGCTCACGTTCAAAAGCCGCACCGCGAGCGCGGCCTCCCGCGGGCCCATGGTAAAAAGATCGCCAATCGGCAGCAGCGCCACATCGGGAGCGTAGAGTTCGCCGATAATTTTCATGTCGCCGAAAACGGCCGTATCGCCCGCGTGATAGACCGTAAATCCTCCGGGCAAGCGGACGACGTAACCGCAGGGATCGCCGCCGTACACCACCGCGCCGCCGTCATCGATTCCGCCCGAATGGAGGGCGTTGACCATGGTGATTTCGAGCTCGCCGAGTTTTTGCGTTCCGCCTTTGTTCATCGGATGCGTGTTCTGCACGCCTTTCGATTGCAGCCACGCGCACGTCTCGTAGATGGCCGCGATTTGCGGCTTGTGTTTTTTCGCCAGCTCGACCGCGTCGGCGATGTGGTCCGAGTGGCCGTGGCTGATCAGCATGAAATCGATGCGCTCGAATTTCTTGAGCGGCTCGGGAGTCACCGGGTTCGACAGGATCCACGGGTCGATCACGACCACTTTGCCGCCTGGCGTCGTGATTCGAAACGCCGAGTGGCCCAGCCATGTCAGCTTGTTTCCGCGTGTCTGAAGCATAAAAAGCTCCTCGACTCCGTTCAAAAATCTAAGGCGCGGACTTTCCGGCAGCCGCCGGCGCCGCGGGGCTTGCGAGAATTTCGCGAATCGCCGCTTCGAAAGCGGCGCGCGTCTGCTCGCCGACGAAGTGCCCGGCAATGCGGCCGTCACGGGAGTAAAAAATTGTTTCGGGCATCGTGCCGCTCCACGCCGGATTCACGCCGCGATAGAACGCGTCCACATCGATGCCCATTTTTTGGCGGTAGTTCGGGAATTTCGGCTGATGGTGCGCCAGGAAGCGCCGGACAAGATTCATCTCCGCGTCGCCATCGAGACTGACGCCGAAAACGGCCAGCCCCTCGGGAGCGTATTGGTTCGAGAGCTCGACGAGCATCGGAAATTCGTCGCGGCAGGGTTCGCACCAGGTGGCCCAGAAAGTGACCACCAGCGGCTTGCCTTTGTATTTCGCGAGAACCTGGTTGTAGCCGGCGAGGTCGATCACCGGGGGATCTGCAACCGGCTTCTTCCCGGAAGCCGCCGATTTCCCGGGGGATGCCTGCGCCCGGGTGGACTGAGCTATTGCGAAGGAGGCCAGCAATGCTGCCGCAATGGCCAAAAGCGCGTGAACACGTGACTTATACAAAGGAATCTCCTTGGCCCCGAGCCATTCTAACGGCCTGAGACTGCCGCGGCAACCCGAGGGAGCCGGAGCAGAGGGGCGCGAGCCGCGCCCGGGTCGGCCCCATGGCGGAACTAAGAAGGGTGTGACAGCGTCACGACTTTCGCCGGCGAAGAAAAGGGGAATGAAATTTGAACCCCTCCAAATTGCGAAGAAGCCGATTTTGTTGCGGTTAGAAAAACACGAAGTGCTGATTTGTGAAGAAGTTAGTCCCAATATTGAATTCCTGAATGTTGCGATTAGCTTTTTCTTCGCCTGAGGCGAAAGAGGGGGTGCCACGGGTCCGAGTGTCGGGTTGTATTCGCCAATCATACACAAGTATCTTATCATAAAGATAACAGTCTTTTCAAGGTATAGTACTCAACTTTCTGGGAGGAGAGGATCAAGGGAAGCGGGGACGGGGCGTGCAAACCCGAATTAGGGCTGCTGCGGGGATGGTGAGCCGCTTGTACGGCGCGGGGAATGATGGTATATAAAATTGTTCAGGCTAGGTTAAGTGGTTTATTTTTCGGAGCAATTGGGGATGGTCATCATTCGAGGGGGGCCAAATGGCGTACGTGATTGCTGAGCCTTGTATCGGGACGAAGGACACCGCTTGCGTGGACGTCTGCCCGGTGGATTGCATCCACCCGCGCAAGGATGAACCGGCGTTCGAATCCGAAACGCAACTTTATATCAGCCCGGATGAGTGCATTGACTGCGGAGCCTGCGTTCCGGTGTGCCCGGTGACGGCCATTTTCGCGCTCGAGGATTTGCCGGAGAAGTGGTCGAATTTTACGGCGATCAACGCGGATTGGTACAAGACCAAGAAGGCCTAGGAGTTTTCCGGCACGCGCCGGTGAGCGCGCGTAAGAATTCCTGCCAGCAGGATTGCGCGGCGGATCATGTGATTCGCCGCGCTTTTGTTTTTTGGGAGGTTGGCCAGAAGACTCGTCAATGCGGGTTTGCGGTGCCTGCCGGGTGGCGACTACCGGCACGGTTCTCTTCCTCGGAGTGCAGCTAGACTTCGGCCTCGCATCGAGCAGAGGAGAGGCTGTACTGGCTGGAGTGCCGGGCACGGCATGCCGTGCCCCTACAAGAGAAAAACCCTTCACAAATCGAGGCCGAGTTGCTGGCGGCCGGCGGGGGAGATCATGCTGGGGTTCCAGGCGGGCTCCCACACGATTTGCACATCGATGTCGCGGACTTCCTCGATGGCGGCGACGCGTTCCTTCACCTGCTCGGGGATGGCGAGAGCGGAAGGGCAGCCCTGGGAGGTGAGCGTCATTTTGACGGTGACGTTGCCGGCGTCGTCGTGCTGGACTTCATAGATGAGTCCGAGATCAACAATGTTGACCGGGATTTCGGGGTCGTAGCACTGGCGCAGTGCTTCATAAATGCGCTCCCGGCTGAGCGGCATGGCGGATCTCCTTCGGAATCGTGCTTAACCAGTTAGATGCGCGGTTCGGGCGGCGGCTTCTCCCTGGCAAAAACCGAGAGTTTCACACGAGAAAGGGCGATGTCAATCGCCACGCTTGCTGGATCGAATGCGGGGCAGCTTTCCAATGCCGGGATCTTTTCCGGCGCCGAGTGCGCGGGCCCATTGCTTGGCGGTTTCACGAAGTTCGTCGAGCGCCAGCCCTCGATGATTTTTGGGAAAGCGCGCAAGCTTCACGATTCCCGACGTCAGCAGGGATTCCGCACCGGCCCGATTGCTGCGCTGATAATGGTGGAAGGCAGCGGCGACCTGGATGAGGCCTTGCAGGAAAGTTTTTTCAGGCTCGGGGGCAACGAGCCAGATTTCTTCCCAATCTTCATGGGCTTCGAAGAATTTGCGCGAATTGAAATTCTCGAGACCCCGAATGAACTTTTCGTGATGCCGGCTGGGTTTCATCGCGGCTGCTGTGGATTGCTTATAAAATTGCCCCGAGGTGCTGCAAATCATAGCAGCCGGGAGGTGAGCGGGCGAGGATGGAAATCAAGATTGCTTTGCCGGGAGTGAAGCTGGGCGTGCTGGAGGCGGACGCGGTGCGCGTGATCCTCGTGGAACCGGGGCTTGCGGCGCGAATGGACGAAGTGTGCGAACGAAAGCGGCGGGAATTTACCGTCGAGACCCTGGCGGAGGATGCGGAAATTCGCGCGGTGCGCGCGATGTTTCGTGAGTGGGGCATGGACCCTTCGAAATACCGCCCCGCATCGGAAGCGCTCCTGCGCCGCGTGGTGCAGGGCAAGGGGCTCTACCGCGTGTCCAACGTGGTGGACGCCGCGAATCTCGGGTCAGTGGAAACGGGCTGGCCATACGGATGCTACGACCGCGGGCGAATTCGCGCGCCGATTGCGTTCCGGCACGGCGCTCGGGGTGAGCGCTACGAAGGAATCGGGAAAAAGGTGTGGCATCTGGAGGGGCGGCCTGTGCTCGCCGATCCGGAGGGGCCGTTCGGCAGCCCCATCAGCGATTCGACGCGCAGCATGGTGACCGAAGCGACGCGCGACGTTTTGGTGGTGATCTATGCGCCGAAGGCCGCGCCGGAGGCGCGCGTCGAAAAGGCTCTCGCGCAGCTATCGCAAAGGCTCGCGGAATTTGCGGGCGCCCAGGCGGACCGCACGGAAATCCAGCGGTAACCGATCCGCAGCCTTGCGCCTGTGAACTTCCCGGGAATGGAGTATGCTGTTGTGGCTGCCGCGGAGCCAGCCGGTGCCGAAATTCCAGCTTGTACTGCTCATCCACGCCCATCAGCCGGTCGGAAATTTCGAAGATGTGCTCGAACGCGCCTATACGCAGTCGTACTCTCCTTTTCTGGGAGTGCTCTCGCGGCATCCTTCCATCCGGTTAGGGCTGCACTTTTCCGGCTCGCTGCTCGAATGGATGGAACGCGCGCATCCGGAATATTTCGAGCAGCTGCGGTCGGCGGTGAAGGCGCGCCAGGTGGAAATTGTCGGCGGGGGATTCTACGAGCCGATCCTCATCGCCATTCCGCCCGAAGACCGGCGCGAGCAGATCACGCGGCTGGCGGATTTTATCGAGAAGCACTTCCGGGCGCGCCCGCGTGGCGCCTGGCTGGCCGAAAGAGTATGGGAGCCGCAACTGCCCTCGACGCTCGGCCCGGCCGGCGTGGAATACACGCTCGTGGACGACAATCATTTCCTGGGCGCGGGATTCGACCTGGAAAAATTGTACGGCTACTACCTCGCGGAAGACGACTGCGCGACGGTGAAGGTGCTTCCCGGGCTCAAAGAGTTGCGCTACTTGATTCCGTTTCGCGAGGCGAGTGAAACGATTCAGTTCCTGCGGCGCGCCGCGAGCGAACACAACGGCGCGTTTGCAGCCATGGGCGACGACCTCGAGAAATTCGGCGTCTGGCCGGGAACCTATCTGCATTGCTACACCAATGGCTGGCTCGAAAAATTTTTCACGGCCATCGAACAGTGCGCGGACTGGCTCGAAACCGCCACGCCCGGGGAAGCGGTGGCCACGCATCCCTCGCTCGGGCGCGCCGACCTTCCGACCGCGTCGTACACGGAAATGATGGAGTGGGCGCTGCCGACCGCCGCGCGGGTGCGATACCACGCGCTGACGGAAGAGTTCGCTTCGCGGCCGGAAGCGTTGCCGTTTCTGCGCGGCGGAATCTGGCGGAATTTTTTCACGAAGTACGCGGAGTCCAATCTCCTGCACAAAAAGATGCTGCATGTTTCGGAAAAAGTGCGCCGGCTCGGGCGTAGCCGCCGCGACGATAAGCGGTTTCTCGCGGCGCGCGACAAAGCGGCCACCCTTTTGCTGCGAAGCCAGTGCAACGACGCCTACTGGCACGGCGTGTTCGGCGGACTTTATTCGCCGCACCTGCGCACGGCGCTGTGGACCCCGCTGGTGCAGGCGGAAGCCATCGCGGACGAGCAGGCTCACAAAGGAAAAGAGTATGCCGAGGTGGAGCAATTCGATTTCGACGCGGACGGCCGCGATGAACTCTATTTCACGTCGGACCGCTACGCGGTGCTCGTCACGCCGGAGGACGGCGCGACGGTGTCCGCGGCCGAGTGCCGGTCCTCGGGCGCGACGATCATCAACTCGCTGATGCGGCGGCCCGAGTCCTACCACGCCGCTTTGAAAAACCGGAAGCCGAAAAACGGGCAGGCCGTGCAATCGATTCACGATCAATCGCGCGTCAAGGAAGAAGGGCTCGAGCGCTGGCTGAACTACGACCGTTGGCTGCGGCATACTTTCCGCGTGCTGCTCTTCAGCCCGGCGAAGAACTACGCGGACTACCTGTCTGCGGGATTGGGCGAAGATGCCGCAGTGGCAGGCGGAAAGTATTCTGTGGCCGATGCTACCCCGACGAGCGCCACGCTTGCTTCCGCCGAGAGCCCGGACTGGCCCACGACGAAGCAGTTCACGCTCGAATCGAGCGCCGCAGGATTTCAAATCCGATGCGACATCGCGTTGCGCCGAACCGCTCCGGGGGCCGCGTCGGTCATGCTGGGGATCGAGTCCGTGGTGAATTTCCTGGCGCCAACCATGCCGGACCGCTATTTCGAGTCCGCAGGCAGGCGCTATCCGCTGCGATGGGCGGCGGCGGCGCCGGCATCGGAATTGCGCGTGGTGGATGAATGGCAGAAAGTGAGTGTGTCGATCGCCGCGCCGGGCGCGCGGGATTTCTGGGTTGCGCCGATTGAAACTGTTTCGGAATCCGAGGACGGCTTCGAACGAATTTATCAGGGCTCACAAATCCTCGCCGTCTGGCCGGTGGAATTGGTGGAAGGCGGGGAATGGAAGGGAACGCTGATCTGGAAGATTTCGAAGCCTGCGTGACCCGCGGCGCGAGTTTCGCTTCAGCGCCGCGCTTTGCTAAAGTGAAATTGTTCGGAGGAGCCGCATGGCCGTTTCGAAGCAATTGCTGGACATTCTGGTTTGCCCGCTCTGCAAAACGCCCGTGAAGTTGACATCCGATCAGCACGGCTTGAAATGCTCGACCTGCCGGCGCGTCTACCCGATCCGCGACGACATCCCCGTGATGCTGGCGGACGAAGCGCACGTCGAGCAGGAATAATCCGCTTCAGGCCGATTGAATTCCTTCGCGCGCCGAATTACGGCGGAAAGCTGATCGACTGGTCTTTGAATTCCACCCACAGCCGAACTTCTTTCGTCTTGGACTGCCTGGCAACGTCATCATTGGCGGGGAAGGGTGAGTAGGGGCTGACTTCAGCGGTGATGATGACGCCGGAGGCCGGCTCGGTGCCGCGCTTGATCACCTGCGCCGATTCGATGTGATAGCTCTTCACCGGGCCGTAGTAGCTCGAGGGGCCCCAGTCCTCGAGGAAATCCTTGTAGGAGTAGGAAGGCGAAGGTTTCCAGATTTGGTAAGCCTGCTCGGAGTTTCCTGTGGCGAGCGTGTCGAAGAACACGCGGATCGTGTTTTTCTCCGTGTGGTAGCGGAGCAGATACCAGCAGCCGCCCGCAACCAGAAGCACGAACGCGAGGCCCGTGATGATGTACCGCCGCAGTTTTGCCGATGGATGTTCTTCGGTGAAATCGAAAAGGTCCACGCAGGTTCTCCGCGCTAGAGTTGGCGCTTGAAAAGGCCGATGCTGGCCAGAATCATGACCATCGAGAATCCCAGCAAAACTATCACGTCCATGTAAATTCCATCAATGCCGGTGTTTTTGATGGTGAGATTCCGGAGCGCATGGACCGTATAGGTGAACGGGTCGACGAACGAAATCCAGCGAAGCCATCTGGGAAACGCCTCGACGGGATAAACGGCGCCCGAAGGAAAAAACAGCAACGTGTTGAGCACACCGAAAATCGCGCGAGGCACGAGAGGATCATCCACGCGCACCATCACCAAAAACATAAGGCTGATCATGGCCACCGAGGCCACCAGCACCACGATGCTCAGATAGAAAAGCCGTACCGGAGCCCACAACCCGGAGATGCCCGCAATCAGCCCGCCGATGATCGTTAGGACCATTCCTGCCATCAGGCCCTTCAGTGCGCCCGCGCCGATCAGCCCGAGCACGAGCTCCGTCTTATGGATCGGCGTGACGAGATAGCCTTCGTGCAGGCCGCGCGCTTTGTCGTCAATGAACGTAATGCCTCCGCCGATCATGGCCACGATGAAAATAGCCATGGCGATCGAGCCCGCGAGCAGGTACTTGATGTATTCGATGTAGGGATAAATTTCGACGACGTTCAGCGCGACTTTCGATTCCAGGCGCGGTGAGACGTCGGGCGCGTTCAAGTCGTCCACCATTTGCTGCACGCGCTCGAGCAGCGAACTGGAAATGAACTGGTCGGTGTTGTCTTCGGTGAAGGCAATCCGCGGGCGATCGTGATGGTAGTAGCGCAGCGAGAAGTCGTGCGGGATATCAATGACGGCATGGACTCCGCCGGCGCGAAGGTCATCGAGCGCGCGCGAAATCGAATCGTATTGGATCACGTGGAACGTGCGCGGCCCTTCCGCAATTCCGTTGAACATCTCGCGGATGCGCCGCGACTCCACGGAATGGTCTTCATCCACGACGCCCACGGCCGCGCCGACAATCTTTCCGCCGAAGGCATAGCCCAGCACGATGAGCTGCACGAGTGGGAAAATCATGGAGCTCATCATGAGTGCGGGGCTGCGCAGGAATTTGCGCATGTCTCGTTCGATCAGCGCCCAGATGCGGAAGAATTTCATCGGTGGGCGGCCTCCCGGCATAGGAGCCCGCAGGCCCGGGCACGGCATGCCGTGCCCCTACGAAGCAAGGCGGAGGCTTCAGCAGCGCTAGCGATACAAGTGGCTGATGTCATAGCCCGCTGCTCCATGCGTGGCGTCGCGCAATTCGCGGCCGGTGTAGTGGAGAAAAACATCGTCGAGCGTCGTGTTCTGTACGGAGACTTTTCGCACTGTGACGCCGTTCGCGCGCGCCAGATCCATCAGCGCCGCCACGGTGACGGGCCCGTCGTGCGAGGGAATCCGGTACATTCCATCGTGCTGCGTCACACCGCGCCCTTCCGAGAGCCCTTGGAGCTGCTCGAGCCAATCTTTCGGCGCGTGATCGAATTCGGCCTCGACGGCGTCGGTGCCGGGGATGCTGTCTTTTAGTTGCGTGGGAGTGTCGAGAGCGACGAGCTTGCCGTGGTCGACGATGGCGATGCGATCGCAGAGTTTGTCCGCCTCATCCATGTAGTGCGTGGTAAGGAGCATGGTGAGCCCGGCTTTGTCGCGCAGCGAGCGGATCATCTCCCACACGTTTGTGCGCGAGGCAGGATCGAGGCCCGTGGTCGGCTCGTCGAGAAACAGAATCTTGGGTGAGTGCACCAGTCCGCGCGCGATTTCGAGACGCCGGCGCATGCCGCCGGAGAACGTGCGCACAAGCGCGCCGCGAAATTTCAGCAAATCCACCGATTCGAGCAAGTCGTGGATCAGCCGCTCGCGGCCCTCCGCCGGAACGCCATAGAGCTTCGCGTGGATGAGCATGTTTTCATCCGCGGTCAATTCGGGATCGGAGGTAAACGCCTGGGGGATCACGCCGATCGCATGGCGCACCTGATCCGGTTCGGTGCGGATGTCGTGCCCGGCGATGCGGGCGGTGCCGGAAGTGGGCGGCGTGAGCGTGGTCATCATGCGGATCAGAGTGGTTTTGCCGGCGCCATTGGGTCCGAGGAGGCCGAAGATTTCGCCCTGGGCGACCTGGAAGCTGACGTCATCGACGGCGACGAGCTCGTCGAATTTTTTGGTGAGACGGTCGCATTCGATCGAGTTCATTTTCGGCCTTCCCGTCGAACTACAGCCGCGCGAACCAGCTCTTTTTCGCCGGCGGAGGAAGCAAGACCGTCGCAGTCATGCCCGTGAAGAGCCGCCGCCCCGGATTCGGAACGGACACTTTGATGGCGAACGTGCGGATGTCGCGCTTCATACGGCTCACGTCGCGCTGCGTGGCAAAATCGCTCTCGACGCCCTTGAAGTAAACCTGGCCTTCCAGAACGTCGCCGGAGGGCAGGCGCACCCGGAGCTTTTGCCCGAACTGGATCGAGTCGATCAGCGACTCCGGCACATCGGCGCGAACCCAGAGGTGATCGACGTCCACGACCACGACAATGGGCGATCCCTGCGCAACCATTTCTCCCTGCTTGGCCACGCGCACGGAAACGATTCCATCGATGGGCGCGTACACTTCCGTGTATCCCAACTGCGTTGCGATCTGCGCTTCGGTGGCGCGCGCCTGTTCGAGCTGCGCGATCGTGGATTGAACGGCGCTCTTGCGCATCGCCACCTGCTTGCGATTGGCATGGGCGACGGCCAGGGCGCCCTCTTGCGCCTTCACGGAATCCTCGAGCGATTTGACATTGGCTTGGGAGGCGCGAAAAGCAGCGTCCGCGTGATCGCGGTCCTGTGCCGACACTTCTCCTTTGGCAAATAA
Organism: Candidatus Sulfotelmatobacter sp.; assembly: GCA_035624115.1. Taxonomy (GTDB): domain Bacteria; phylum Acidobacteriota; class Terriglobia; order Acidiferrales; family UBA7541; genus Palsa-295. The sequence continues at coordinate 255,246 of DASPSD010000085.1, forward strand.
CTTCTGCATGCGCTCGTCGTCTCCCTGGTCGCGCCAGAGCATCGCTTTGGCTTGCTCAAGCTGCGCGCGGGTGGCGCTGAGGGCCGCCCCCGCCTGATCGATCGAGGCGCCCGTCTGGTCGTTGGTCCACGAATAATTGTGTTCGGCCTCGCTCACCGAATTCTCGAGTGTGGCCACGTTGGCTTTTGCCGCGGCCAGGCTGGCGGTGAGTTCCCGGCGATCGAGCTCGGCGATGAGCTGGCCCTTCTTCACTTCCGAGCCTTCATCGACGGTCAAATTCACCATGCGGCCTGTAATCTGCGGGCTCACGATCACTTCGTTGCCATCGACGACGCCGATCAATTCCACCTCTTGGCCGCGGGGCGTGGTGAGGAAATAAGCCGCGAGCGCGAGGAGAAAGGCTGCGCCGATGAAGGTGAAGAATTTTTTGCCCGTCATGGAAGCCTCGCTGCCTTGCGCATCAAACCGTGCTCGAGAAAATCAAGCAGGGCGCGGCGCCGACTTTCGAGCGCCTGCGGCGAGAGCAGATCGCGGCCGACCAGCTTGGTGAGCGCCGGTGCTGCCGTGAAGTAAAAGACCGTCATGCCCAGAAGCGTGAAAACGGTTTGCGCGGCGTCAACTTTGCGAAATTGGCCTGCGGCGGCGCCTTGCTCGACCAGGCGCGCAATGTGCTGATGGAACGGCCGAAAATATTCGCGCACGATCCATTGAAATTGGGGCGTGGCGTTCATGGACTCGCGTTGGACCAGGCGCGGATAATTCGGGTGCGTGGCCAGGAAATCGAAGTAGCCGTTTACCCACCGGAGGAGGCGGTCGCGCGGAGTGGCGCCACGGGCGGCGGGAGCAAACACCACTTTGTGCAGCTGGCGGAAAAGATTTTCCAGCACCGCGCGGTGAAGGCGCTGCTTATTGCCGAAATAATAGTAGAGCATTGCCTTATTGGCGCGGGCCGCGGCGGCAATTTCATCGGTGCGCGCGCCGGCCATGCCCTCGGCGGCAAAATGCCGCTCGGCGGCGGCGAGAATGCGCCGCGCGGTGGCCGGGTCTTCGGCTTTTCTGCGTCCTCGCCTCATCGGCTTCCGCTTGCTCCCGGAATTCTTCAACTAACTAGTTAGTTTAATGCTTCGCGCGGCTGCCGTCAAGGGCCCTGGCGGGTGGGGCGCCGGAACCGGGAAGGCCCGGGGTACAGCTCCCCCGCGCTTACAGGTTCATACGGATCGCCCGGAGAAAAGTTACTGCGGTTCGAGGGCGCCCGCCGCGCCCGGCGGCAACTCGATCGAATATTTCGTGCGGGACTTTTCGCGGTGCAGCTCGAGCGCGAGCTCGATCAGCTTGTCGATCAGCTTGGGGTAGGGCAGGCCGGAGGCTTCCCACATTTTCGGATACATGCTGATGGCGGTGAAGCCGGGAATCGTGTTGAGCTCGTTGACGAAGATTTTCCGGCTTTTTCGCTCGAGGAAGAAATCGCAGCGCGCCATTCCGCTGCCGTCAATCGCGCGGAACGCGCGGATGGCGTAATCCTGAAATTTTGCCACTTGCGATTTCGTAAGCGGAGCGGGAATCACGAGGCGCGTGCCCTCCTCGAGATATTTTGCGGCGTAGTCGTAAAACTCGCGATGCGGAACGATCTCGCCCGGGACGGAAGCGCGCAAATCATCGTTGCCCAGCACGGAGACTTCGATTTCGCGCGCGTCCACGGCGCGCTCGACCATGATCTTGAGGGCGAATTCGGCCGCAGCGTCGAGGGCAGCGGGCAGCTCGTGCGGCGATTTCACCCGCGTCATGCCGATGGACGAGCCCAGCGTTGCCGGCTTCACAAACACAGGAAAGCGGAATTTCTTTTTGACCTCGCGGAGCACAGCGGTACGGTCGTGCTCCCAGTCCGAGCGCCGGACCGCGATATAGGGCACGATCGGCAGTCTCGCCTGCGCGAAAAGCCGCTTCTGCACGTCTTTATCCATGCCCACAGCCGATGCCAGCACGCCCGCGCCAACGTAGGGCAAGCCGGCAAGTTCGAGCAAGCCCTGCACCGTCCCATCTTCACCGAAGGTTCCGTGCAGAACGGGGAAGACGACGTCCACCATCGTGCTTGGATGACCGCCGCCGGGCCCCATCGGAACCAGCGCGGCCGCGCTTGGATCGGGCGGCAGGACAACACGCTCACCCGATTTCAGAACTTCCGGCAGCAATTTTTGCGCGCCGGTGCCGACGAGCCAGCGGCCGTCTTTGGTGATGCCGATGGGCACGGCTTCATATTTTTCGGGATCGAGCGCGCGAATCACCGAAGCGGCGGAGGCCAGCGAGACTTCGTGCTCGCCGGAACGTCCGCCGAAAAGGATTCCGATGCGCAATCTCTTTCCGCTCATCGGTGCACTTCCGCGACCGCGCGCCCATGCATGGCAGTTCTCACAGGATTTTCTTTCCCAGCCCAGAGAGCACGAGCTCGACGCCCAGCGTTGCCGTCTGGTTGTGCAGATCGACCACGGGGTTGATTTCCACCAGCTCAAAGGAGACCAGATTCTTGCTGTCCGCAATCATTTCGAGCGCGAGATGCGCTTCGCGATATGTGACGCCGCCCCGAACCGGCGTGCCGACGCCCGGCGCGTCCGAAGGATCGACGAAATCCATGTCGAGACTGACCGCGACGCCGGCGGTGTCGTCGATGGCAAAGCGCAAGGCCTCGGACATCACATCCCGCATGCCGCGCTCGTCGATATCGCGCATGGTGAAAATGTGCACGCCCGATTCCTTCACGAGGCGCTTCTCTTTCGAGTCGAGCTCGCGAATTCCCACCAGCACCACGCTGCGCGGATCGATCATCGGTTTGTGCCCGGCGAGCTCCGTCAATTCCGAAGGCCCGTGGCCCATGATCGAAGCGAGCGGCATGCCGTGGACATTGCCCGAAGGCGAAGATTCGGGAGTATTCATATCGCCGTGCGCGTCGAGCCAGATCAGGCCGATGCGCTTCGATTTCTTGTTGTAGTGCGCTGCCACACCTGCGGCCGTTCCCACGGCGATGGAGTGATCGCCGCCGAGAACCAGAGGCACGAGCTCTTCGTCGAGAGTTTTCTTCACCATATCGGCGAGACCTTTGCAGGTCTCCGCGATTTCCTCGAGATATTTCGCGTTTTTCTCCCCATAGTGCTGCTCTTCGGGCTGGCGCACCGGGACGTTGCCGATGTCCTCCACGTGGCGGCCCAGCTGCTTCAGCCGCGATTGGAGGCCGGCAACGCGCAGCGCCGAAGGACCCATATCGACGCCGCGGCGGCTCGCGCCCAGGTCCATCGGCACACCGATGATGCGGATTTTTTCAGCCAAGTGAGTGTGCCTTTTCGCGACCCCGAATCCAGGGCAGGCCCACTAAGGATAGACGCGATACAGCATCCGAGGAAAGGGGATGACCTCGCGAATGTGTTCTGTGCCGCAAATCCACGCAATCGTACGCTCGAGGCCCAGCCCGAAGCCCGAGTGCGGAACGCTGCCGTAGCGCCGGAGATCGAGATACCACTGGAAAGCGTCCTCGGGAAGTTTGTGTTCGCGCAAGCGGCGGACGAGCATGTCGTAGCTGGCCAGGCGTTCGCCGCCCCCGATGATTTCGCCGTAACCTTCCGGGGCAATCATGTCGAAGCTGAGCGCGAGTTCGGGGCGGTCGGGATCTGTGGCCATGTAAAAAGCTTTCATCGACGCGGGGTAGCGATGGATCACCACGGGCTTCTCGAATTCTTTTGAGATAATCGTCTCTTCATCACCCCCGAAATCGTCGCCCCACTTGGCGGGGTTCCCGGCTTTTTGCAGGACCTGGATTGCCTCGTCGTAGGTGATTCTCGGAAAGGGCGGCTTGATTTTTTCGAGCTTCGAGATGTCGCGACCGATTGTGGCGAGTTCGCGTGGGCGGTTGGCGAGCACCGATTGAACGATGGCGCTGACGAGCCCTTCGCCTAATTGAATGGCGTCTTCCAGATGCGCGTAGGCCGCTTCCGGCTCGAGCATCCAGAATTCGGTGAGGTGTCGGCGCGTCTTCGATTTTTCGGCGCGGAATGTAGGGCCGAACGTGTACACCTTGCCGAGCGCTGCCGCGGCTGCCTCGGCGTAGAGCTGGCCGGATTGCGTCAGGTAGGCCTTTTGCTCGTCGATGTAATTCACTTCGAAAAGCGTCGTCGTGCCTTCGCATGCGGCAGGCGTGAAAATCGGCGCGTCGGTAAGCGTGTACCCCTGGCTATCCATGAAATTGCGCGCGCCGCGTTCGGATTCGGCGCGGATGCGCAAGATGGCGGCCTGGCGCGGCGTGCGAATCCAGAGGTGGCGGCGGTCAAGAAGAAAGTCTACGCCGTGCTCTTTCAGTTGGATTGGGTACGGTTCGGATTCCGGGACGCGCTGAATCACCTTGGCGGCGCTCACGTGGATTTCGTAGCCGCCGGGAGCGCGCGGCTCGGCGTGAATCGTGCCGGTGATGGTCACGCTCGATTCCTGTGTCAGTCCTTTCAGGGCTTCAAACGCCGCGGGATGCTCCTTCTGCGAGACGACGCCCTGAATTTCTCCAGTACCGTCGCGGAAAATCGGAAACACGAGTTTGCCCGACTCGCGCAGATTGTAGAGCCAGCCGCGGATTGTGATGCTATGGCCCACGTGCTGGCCGGCGCGATCGATTGTGACGACAGGTGCGGAGACTGGCGCGTCTTGGGTCATCGGAATGTTCGCCGCAGAGTCAAGATCTGGCCGCGCGGGGGCGCCTGGCCTCGAGAGTTTTTTCGAGCTTATCGAATACGGCGCGGATCTGATCGAGCGAGGGCATCCCGGCGGGCTGTTCTTTCAACTCGAGCACGATCGGAAGCGGTTCGGACGCGGCAGCGAGAGCCGCGAGTGCGATCTCCCAGTTGACGCTGCCTTCAAACGGCAGCAGGTGCTCGTCTTTTTCGCCATGATTGTCGTGGATGTGCGTGGTCACCACACGTTCGCGCATGGCTTCCATGCCCGCCTCAACGCCCGATTCCAGGTGCGCGTGGCCGATGTCGAAGCAGAGGCGCAGATCGTGGAGGTGCGTCTCGGCAATGAACTGGCGGAGCGAGGCCGGTGCGCCGAGTTCGTCGGGCGTGTTCTCGAGCGCAATCGTCACGCCGCGGGCTTTCGCGAACACGGCGAGATTTTCAAGGGAGCTGAAAGCGGCGTCGGTCCTCTTCGGATCCGCGCTCTCGCGGCCATGGCCCATGTGCTGGACCAAGTAGCGAAAGGGAATTCGCTCGGCGACTTCGAGAGCGCGTTTCACCTCGTCAACCGCATCGAGGCGGCGAATCCGCTCGGTGTCTGAAATCGAAAGCGGCACGCCGCTTTCGCGCCCCGGCGCAAGGTCGCGCTCGGTGGGGGAATGAAGCGAATGCAACGTGAGGCCATACTCGGAGAGCGCATCCGCCAGTTCGCGGATTTTTTCCGGGGCGCGATAGCTGAAATGAGAAGGCGCACAAAAAATTTCGATGCTGGAAATGCCGCCCCGGGCAATCTCCGCCAGCACCGGCGGAGCGAGCGGCTGCCTTATATAGCGGTACGTGGACAACACACGTTGCATTCGGTCCCCCAGGGAAGCTCCGAGTGAAGAATATCTATGGTCAATGGAAAATCCGATTGCGTCAATAGCCGGAAGCGGCACCGTTTCGGCGCGGGTCGGGCGCGCCCAGGCGCTCGCCCGTCTGGGGATCGATTCCGATCGCTTCCACTTCGCCGATCCAGATGCGCTGGGGCGCGATGCGGTACCCGCGCCTCTCAAGCTCTTCGGTGACGGAATCGGGAAACGACGGCTCGAGCGTGACCACGTCCGGCAGCCACTGCTGGTGAAAGCGCGGCGCGTTGACGGCGGCCTGCGCATCTTCGCCGAGCCGCATCCAGTTGAGCAGCGAGAGAACCGTGGCGGAGATGATGCGCGGGCCGCCTGGCGAGCCAGTGACAAAGCTGAGCCGGCCGTCGCGCAGCAAAATCGTAGGCATCATCGAGCTGAGCGGGCGCTTCCCGGGCGCAATCGTGTTGGCCTCGGATTGGATCAGGCCAAACATATTGGGCACGCCGGGGTGAGCGGTGAAATCGTCCATTTCGTTGTTGAGCAGAAAACCATCCGCCATCGTCACGCCGGAGCCGAATTCATCGTTGATCGTGTAGGTGTTCGAGACGGCATTCCCTGCGGCATCCACGACGGAGAAGTGCGTGGTGTGATTTTCGTGAGCCGCTTCGGCAAGCGCGCGAGCGGCGGCGAAGCTCGAGTCGATTTGCTTTTCGGCTCCAGCCGCAGGAGGGCATCCGCCGCCCGGTTGCGCGGCACGGTCATAGGGAGCCGGGTTTCCCGCGATCACCTTTTGGCTCGAAGCTGCAACGCGCGGATCAATCGCGGCGCGCAGCACATCCGCGTAGCAAAGGGAAACGAGCCCATGCACGGGGACTTGCGCGAAATCGGAGTCGCCCAGGAAAGCGGCGCGATCGGCGAAGGCGCGGCGCATCGCTTCAATGACCCAGTGAACGGATTGCGAATCGTCCCACGATTTCAATTCGATCGGCGCGAGAATGTTGAGCATCTCAATCGCGGCAATCCCGCCCGAGCTCGGCAGCGGGCTCGAGATGACGCGCCAGTCGTGACCGCCTGAATGATAGTCGGCGATGATCGGCTCGCGGATTTTCGGCTCGTAGCTCGCTAAGTCGTCCAACGAGATCAGTCCGCCATTGCGCTGCATTTCCTCGGCAAAATCGTGCGCAATCTTCCCGCGATAGAAATCGTCCGGGCCATCTTCCGCAATTCGCCGAAGCGTGGCGGCGAGCTCGGGCTGGCGGAGAATTTGACCGGCTTCGAAATACTTTCCGTTGTTCAGAAAAATGCGGCGGCTCGCTGGAAACTTTTCCAGTCTCTCGCTTTCATTCCGAAGGAGCGCCACGAGCCGGTCGCCAACCGGAAATCCGTTTTCGGCGAGGCGAATCGCCGGGGCCATGACCTCGGCGAGCTTCCTCGTGCCGTATGTCTTAAGCGCAAGTGCGAGGCCGGCAACGGTGCCGGGAACGCCGGCAGCGCGGTAGCCGACCAGAGACGCCGATGCGTCGTCGGAGCCGTCGGGCTTGCGGTACATGTTGCGCGACGCGTTCGCCGGGGCGGTTTCGCGATAGTCGATGAATTGCGCGCGGCCGTCGTTAATGCGCACCAGCATGAAGCCGCCGCCGCCGATATTGCCCGCTTCCGGCTCGACCACTGCGAGCGCGAAAGCCACCGCAACGGCTGCGTCCATGGCGTTTCCGCCTTTTTTGAGGATCTCTACTCCTGCATCCGAAGCGAGCTTTTCGTCGCTGACGACCATCGCGTTCGTAAGGCGCACCGGCTTGGCAGGCCAGCGCAGGTCGGGCTTTTCGCGTGAAGCTTGATACTCGAGCGGCCGCTGCTCCTGGCCGCGTCCGTGCGCCCAAGCCAGTCCGGTGAACAGCGCGAGACACACAGTGGCAGCGCGGATCAGGTTCGCTCTCAAGTTTCCCTCAAACCTGAAGGTTGCGAGGCCAAGCGCACGCGAGGAAATAGCGCCAATTGAGACTGAAAAAAGGAGGAGGTATTACTCGACAACGAGGGCTGCCAGGACGAGCGCGACGAGGGCTCCGAGAAGCAGTGCAATCCCAAGCCAGAACGAAATGTGGAACCGCTTGCGAGCAAGGCCCGCCGGGGGAGCAGCCTCGGGCGGGTCGAGAAGGTCAGTGGCCGTCCATTTGCCTGGAGGCCGATTGCTGCGGCCAGAAGCAGGTTGCGGTTCCGGCTCGGGGGGAAATTCCGTGAAATCGTGCGGCATCCCAGCGATGCTAGCACCTGCGGAACTGCGGCGGCAAGCGGGGTCAACGAGCAAAGAAAATCACAAAGCCGCCGGCTATTGCGGCTCCAAAAAACGCGGCGAGCGCGAGCCAGCGGGAACCACCCTGGCTGCGCCGGCGAAGCACCCGCATGTGGTCCGCGAGGGAATTGCGCGCGTAGAGCCGCGCTTCGATCGCGGCTGCGGAGCTTTGAGGGTCGGTAGCCATGGCGCGGCATCATAGCATCCGAATTTTTTCCGCGATGGATGGAAGCATCCGCGCGAGCCCAATAAGATATCGGCATTTTTGTCAGTTGCGGAATGCTTTGGCGGCGGCCACGCAGAGACGCAGTTTATCGATCGCTTCATCGACCGTGCGCGTTTTCAGGCCGCAGTCCGGATCGACCCAGATCTGGTCTTTGGGCAGGATGCTGAGCGCCTGCTCGACGCGGCGGCGGACGGCGCCTTGATCTTCGAGGACATGCGTGTGGACGTCAACGACGCCGAAGCTGATGTCCTTAGTGAACGGATGGCTGCGGAAAAGCTCGAGCATGTGCAGATCGCTATTGGACATTTCGAGATCGAAATTATCGACCGCCAGATCGAGCATGCCGGGATAAATGTATTCGAACGCGCCGTAGCAAGCGTGCGTAATGAAATAGGCATCGAGGCCGGCGGTGGTCGCTTCCATCGCTTCGATGGCGATGGGAAGTTCTTCGGGCCGGACGGAGAGAGCGGGCTCGTCGATCTGAATGATCTTGCAGCCCGCCGCGATCAGCACGTCGACTTCTTTCCGGATCACCTGTGCGAGCGCGAGGGCCGTCGCGCGGCGATCGGAGTAATGCTCGTTGAAGCTCCAGTCCATGATTGTGTAGGCGCCGGTGAGCATGCCCTTCACAGGTTTTTTTGTGAGGCCTTGCGCGAATTTCCACCAATCGACGGTGACGGGCCCGGGCCACTGCACTTCGGCTGTAATGATCGGCTTGTGATAGTAGCGATTGCCGTAGCTGCGGACGAGGCCGCCCTCGGTGAAGCCCGGCATGCGCTCGGCAAAGTAGGCGACCATATCGCCGCGGTACTGCTCGCCGTCCACGAGCACGTCGATTCCGAGTTTCTCTTGCGTCTCAATCCAGAAAGCCGTGGCCTGGCGCTCGAGTTCCTGAAGCTGCGCCTGGGTGATTTTCTGCTTGTTGAAATCGGCCCGCGCCCTCACAAGATAATCCGGTTTCGGAAAGCTGCCCACGGAAGTCGTGGGAAAGAGCGGGAGATCGAGGCCGAGCTGTTCGAGCTTCTCGCGGCTCATGAGGCCGCTCCTTTCGCGCCTTTGATTGCTTCGCGCACTTTGCTGAGAAGGGCGAGCTTGGCGAAGGCGCGATCGCGAGGAAGATACTCGAGGCCGGCTGAGGGACCGAGAAAAGCGCGCTCGTCTTTGATTTTGGGGAGCAGACGTTCGAGCTGCCAGGCGAGGACTTCCGGATCTTCGAGGCGCGTATTGCGCGCGTCCACCAGGCCGAGGCCGAGCGGCTTCGGCGAGCCCTCGGCGGCGATTCGGTCGGCCAGCTGCGGATTGTAGGTGAAATCGAGGCCGATGATATCCACGGGCAGTTCGAGAATTTTTTCGTGGAGCGGCGCACAATCGCGGAAATAAAAATAGAGCGCGAGTTCGAGCCGGCGTCCGGCGCCAATGATTTTGTCCCGCGCGGCGGCCAGAGGAGCCAGGGCTCGCTCGAAGATGTCCCAATCCTCGGGATACTTGATGGCGGCGGGCTCGTCCACTTGAATCAGCTCGGCGCCGGTTTGCGCGAGGGCGGCGATTTCAGCGGCAAGCGCTTGCGAGTAAGCAAGCGCTCGAGCTTCGAGCGCGGCGGCGGATTCCCCGGAGCCATTGCCGCTGGACTCGGAAAGAGAACATTTCGCGAGAGTATACGGCCCGGTGATCACAGGCTTGATTGAAAGTTTTCCGGCTTTATCCTGCGGCGTGGGGAGGTGGCCGAGCGCATTTCGGGCGAAGCTGTATTCGGTGACGACCAATGGGCCCCGGCGAACTGGCGTTCCCGTGACGACCGGCTGCCGGAAGTAGAAATTCGTGTCAAAAAAGCGCAAGAGGCCTTTGATCCGGAGGTTCTCGAGCTTCGAGGCAAAATGCGAGATGGGGTCGTACCAGCGAATCTGCCCGTCGGTGATGACGTCGAGCCCCGCCTTTACCTGGTCGGCGATGGCGCGGCGGGTCATTTCATTCTCGGCGTCGAGCACATCCGCCGTGGTGCGCTCGCCACGGTCGAGCGCCGCCATCGTGCGGCGGAGGAGCTGTAATTCATGCGTATCGCCTACGCGCGGATAGCTGCCCGTGCTGGAGAGGTACAATCCGGGAGAGGCCGTGCTCATGACGGCCAGCCCGGGTACGGATTTGAGAGAGGGAAGGTAGTGGCGTCCCCCCCCATTTTGAGCCGATTAGAAAAAATCATCTCCATTTGTTTGCAATCACTTACAGCCATTTCTAATCGCGGATCCGCGATTAGAATCTGGGGATTCTCCTTCACGAGTCCCCCGGGACGGGACATCTGTGATTCCCGTTCAAGGTGCCTGAAATCCCCCCCGAATTTGGCCGAGACGCACACAGCATCCATCTTAGTAAAGGCGAGCGAGAAAGCAAGCATGTGTTGCGGTGGAGATCTCAGAGAAACCATCGAAGGAGACAGGCTCCAAAACGCACCCAGCTATTGCGAATCAGGCTGATCACCGACGGTGAAGTAGGTGCAATCGGGATGGTGGAAGACGAGGGCGCTGACACTGGCCTCGGGGTCCATCATCATGCCCTCGGTGAGGTTGACTCCGATTTCTTCGGGGTGCAGAAGGAGCCAGATGCCGGCCTGGTCTTCGAGATTCGGGCAGGCGGGGTAGCCGAAGCTATAGCGCTTGCCGCGGTAGCGCGAAGTGAAGCGGTCGGCCATGGTCATCGCGGGAGGATCGGGGAAGCCCCAATCTTCGCGGATCCGGCGATGGAGCCATTCGGCGCAGGCTTCGGCCGTTTCGATGGCGAGAGCCTGCAGCGCGTGAGAGAAAAAATACCGGCCGCCGGATTTGGCTTCTGCCGCGCGTTCACGGATGCCGGCGCCGGCGGTGACGACAAAGAGCGCGAGATGATCGCGGGTGACGCGGCCTTCAGGGGTTAAAACCCCTGACGACTGGCTCCTGGTCGGCACGGCTGAAGCCGTGCCCTGACGAATATCGGCAGAGCGCGGGAGAATGTAATCGCTGAGGCAGAGTTTCTCTTTGAAGGGTTGGCGTTGGAAGTGGAAAGTATGAACGTGGGAATCGGCGCCGGGGGCGAAAAGAGCGATCGAATTTCCGCGGCGTTCGGCCTCGAAGAATTGCCACACCGCTGAAATCTTCATGAAGCGCGCGGCTTCGCGCTTCACCTCCTCGAAGTTGTTGTACAGCTCGAGGGCGCGCGGGTCGCGTTCGGCGAGCGCCTTCTCAAAATTTCCGCGGAAACCCAGATGGCGCCCGAAGATCATGTAAGGATTCACGTAGGTCCAAATTTCATTCAGGTCGGGAAGAATGCGAGCCTTGCGGTCGAGGTACGCGACATGGGGGACCGGCAAATCGGTGCGCACACTCGCAGAGCGCTCCTCGCCGGGGGCGAGCTGTGGGCGCGGCTCCGGCTCTTCGACGACGGCAGCGGGTGCGTGCGTGTGTTCTTCCAGGACCGCATCGCGCTGCGACGGGTCGCTCAATTCGTTCATCAGGCGCAGGCCGGTCATTGCGTCTTTGGCGTAGCAGACCGCGGTGCTGTACTGAGGGGCAATTTTCAGCCGCGTGAATTTTTCCGAGAGCGCCGCGCCGCCGACCAGCAAGGGAACATCGATGCCGGCCTCGCGGAGGTCCGCGGCCGTGGTGACCATCTGCTGGGCGCTTTTCACGAGCAGCCCCGAGAGGCCGATGGCGTCGGGCCGGTGCTGATGGTGGGCGCGGATCAATTCTTCGGGCGGGACTTTGATGCCGAGATTGATCACCTCATAGCCGTTGTTTTTGAGGATGATCTCGACGAGATTCTTGCCGATATCGTGGACGTCGCCCTTGACGGTGGCGAGAATCACCTTGGCGCGTTTTTCCACATCCGCCTTCTCCATGAATTGCTCGAGATGGCCGACCGCCGCTTTCATGGCTTCGGCGGATTGCAGCACCTCGGCGACGATCAGCTCGTTGTTATTGAAGAGGCGGCCGACTTCGGCCATTCCCGCCATCAGCGGGCCATTGATGATATCGAGCGGCGCGGCGCCTTCGGCGCGCTTTTTATCGAGGTCGCCGACGAGGCCGTCTTTCGAGCCCTCGAGGATGTAATTCGCGAGGCGCTGATCGAGAGGCAAATCCGCGGCAGCCGCCTTCTTCCGCGCTCCGGCGCCGCGGAAATGTTCCGAGATCGCGGCGATGTGGAATTGATTGACGGCGGCTCTTTGCTCACGCGTTTGCTGACGCCAATCGGCGGGGAGGCCGCGGAGCAGGCCGGCTTGCGGATGACCCGCGGGGATTTCGGCGGGCGGGCGATTGAAAAGCAGGTTTTCGGCAAGCTGCCGCTCGCGCTCGGGGATGGAAGGGAAGCGCTCGATGCGCTCGGCGTTGACGATGGCGAGATCGAGCCCGGCTTTCGTGCAGTAGTAGAGAAAAACCGAGTTCACCACTTCACGCGCGCCCGGCGGCAGGCCGAACGACACGTTGGAAATTCCGAGAACGGTCCGCACGCAGGGGATGCTTTGCTTGATGAGGCGAATGCCTTCGATGGTTTCGACGGCGCCGCCGATGTAATTTTCGTCGCCGGTGGCGCAAGGAAAAACGAGCGGGTCGAAGATAATATTTTCCGCGCGGATTCCGTAGGGGCCTGTCAGCAGGCGATGCGAGCGCTCGGCGATTTCGAGTTTGCGTTCCCGAGTGAACGCCTGGGCCTGGACGGGATCCTCATCAATACAGCCGACGATGATGGCGGCGCCATAGGAACGGGCGAGCGGACAAACGCGCTCGAATTTTTCTTCTCCATCCTCGAGATTGATCGAGTTGATGATGCTTTTGCCCTGGCAATAGGTGAGGGCCAGCTCCACCGAGCGCGCGTCGGTGGTATCAATCATCATCGGCACTTTGATTTTACGGATGAGCTGATCGTAGAAAGGAGGAGTGTCTTTCAACTCATCGCGCTCGGTGCTTTGCAGGCAGACGTCCACGATGTGCGCGCCGCTTTTCACCTGGCGGCGGGCAATTTCGGTGGCGTCGTCCCACTGCTCGGCGGCGACGAGGTTCTTGAACTGGCGCGAGCCGATCACATTGGTGCGTTCGCCGACGATCAGAGGGCGCGTGCTCTCTTCGGCCTCGATCATCTCGATTCCGGAGTAAACGGCGCGGTGCTTTGGTTCCGGGGGACGCCGCGGAGACTTGCCCTCGGCCATTTGTGCAATGGCGCGGATGTGGTGTTCGTTGGTGCCGCAGCAGCCTCCGACCAGATTGAGCCAGCCGCGATCGATGAAGCGCTCGAGCTGTTCGGCGAGCGAAGTGGGCGTTTCGCCGTAGCGGCCCTCTTCATTGGGGAGGCCCCCATTGGGATAGCAGGAAACAAACCGGCTGGTGAGCGATTGCAGCGTGCGCACATGGTCCGTCATGAACTCAGGGCCGGTGGCGCAATTCAGGCCGAGCGCCAACAGCTCGAAATGATCGAGCGAGGACCAGAGCGCTTCGATATTCTGCCCGGCCAGCATGGTGCCCATCGGCTCAATGGTGACGGAGACCACCAGCGGAATCGGCTGGCCGATCTCGCGGCTGAGCTTTTGAATCGCGAGAATGCCTGCTTTGATATTGCGCGTGTCCTGGCAGGTTTCGAGCAGCAGCAAATCCGCGCCGCCTTCGACCAGGCCACGCGCCTGCGTGAAGTAATTGCTCTGGAGCTGATCAAAGGTGATCCCGCCGGTGACGCTGATCGCTTTGGTCGTGGGGCCCATCGAGCCGGCGACGAAGCGGGGCTTCGCGGAGGTGGAAAATTCGTCGGCGGCCTGGCGAGCGAGCTCGGCGGCGCGGCGGCTGATTTCGAGCGAGCGATCTCCGAGGCCGTATTCAGAGAGGACCACGGAAGTGCTGCCGAACGTGTCGGTCTCGATGATGTCCGAGCCGGCCTCGAGATACTGCCGATGGATGGCGAGCACAACGTCAGGGCGGCTTACGACGAGATGTTCATTGCAGCCTTCGAGATGAGGCCCCCCGAAATCAGCGGGGGTGAGGTTGCGCTGCTGGAGCATGGTGCCCATCGCGCCATCCAGGATCAGGATGCGCTCGCGGAGGAGCTCGGTAAGGGCCAGGCCCTGATGGATTAGATTTCTCATCTCTCTAAGATTCTCCCATGAGCAGGGCGAGCGCGTAACGGCCGCGCATTGAAATGCTGCAATGGAGTATCGGGAGGATTGTTCTGCTGGCCGAGTTGGGCAACCAGGCCGCGTGCGGCAGCCCGGGCACGGCATGCCGTGCCCCTACGAAGCAGGTGGCGGAGCGATTTTAGGCGGCTTCGGAGAGGAACTCCACTTTGAAGGACGCGGGGACCAAGCCTGCGGCCGCTCCGCGGGAGAGCAGTTCGCGCACGGCGCGCCGGCCGTCTTCGCCGTAATCGAGCGTCCAGCGGTTCACGTACATCCCGACAAATTTGTCGGCGAGCACCGGGTCCATATCCCGGGCAAACTGCAGGGCATAATCGAGTGCGGTCTCGCGGTGTTCCAGGGCGTACGCCACGCTCTCGCGGATAATGCGCTCCACCTGGTGGCCCATTTCCGAGCCGAGTTTGCGCCGGATGGCGTTGGCGCCCAGCGGAAGAGGAAGCCCAGTCAGTTCCTGCCACCACGCGCCTAAATCCACCACGCGGTGGAGTCCAATCTGGGAGAAGAGCAACTGGCCTTCATGAATCAGAAGACCGGCTTCGACCTCCTTGGCGCGGACCGCGTCGAGGATCTTGTCGAAAGGCATGGTGACCGTTTCGACGTTGGGCTCGAATAGTTTCAGCGCGAGATACGACGTGGTGAGCGTGCCGGGGATGGCGATTTTCCGCCCGGCGAGCTCATTTTTCTTGAGAGGGTGGGACGCAACGACGATCGGGCCGTAACCCTCCCCGAAACTGGCCCCGCAATCGAGCAGGAGATATTTGTCGGCGACGAAGGAGTAACCGTAGAAGCTGAGCGCAGTGACGTCGTAGGTTTCCAGCCGCGCGGCCTGATTCAGCGACTCGATATCGCGGAGGACATGAACGAATTTCACTCCGGGCAGCCGGACTTTCCCGGTTGCCAGCGCGTAAAACATGAAAGCATCATCGCTATCGGGGGAATGCGCGAGACGAAGCTCGGACGCTCGTGGTGCCGCTGCCGGTGTGGACATTCCTCGGTCCGTCCTGGCGCTCAGATACGACGCCTGCCCACCGCGCCGGGGCTGGGTAGACGCAAGAAAGTGAGCCGTCGTGCCCGCTGCGGTTGTGCGTTCGATGGAATGAGCGCTTCTAATTTCCGCGCCGTAATAAGAATCATACCTTACCACATCGAACCGAGTCCGCCTAGGAAGTTCGAGAAGATTTTCACGCGAGATTTTCACAGGCGGCGCGCGTTTACCGCGAGAGGACTTCATCCGGGGATAAACTCAAAGGGATGAATGGGTTCCGGTGCGGCCCTCCATAGCGGTTGCTACTGGACGGTGGCGCGGGATGGCGCCGGAAGAGGAGAGGCGTGGTGCGCGACAAGCAGCCAGGCGCCCTGGCGGAGCACGAAAATATTGGTCGCCTGGACAGTGGCCTCATCGAAGCCGTCGGCAAAAGCGGTGGTGACATGCTCGGTGCAAGCCACCCAGGCCACTTCTCCTTCGATCCGCACCCAAACGGAACTGAGCGCGATGCGCACGCGCTTGGAATTGGCAAAGATCCGCGCCCAGCTTCCGCGCACTTCGTCCCAGCCGAGCAAAAGTTCCCATCCCGGCTGGACGCATTGCACGGCGTCGTCGTGCGCCCACGCGGCTTCCATTTCGCCGATGTCGAGTGACTCAAATGCGGCGTAAAACCGCTGATTGGCGGCGCGAACGGCTTCTTCGGGGGTCTGTTTTTGAGTGGCGGTTTGCGTGGGCATGAAATCGAATCCGGCAGATCAATACTTGAGCGCTCAGAGCACGCAGGCCGCGATTTTTCGCCGGAGGGGATGCGGCTGGAGACCGCCTCCGGTGCCAGTGGGTTCAGGTTTCTCGCCGAGCCAGCTCGACGCCGCGCACGGCGGCGACCAAAGCCGCCATTTTTATGATCTCGCCGGGTAGAAACGGCCACAAACCCGCCTGAAGCGTGTGCCCCCAGCCGATACCCGGAACCGCCGCAAGCCCAATGCAGCCGCCGAGAAAGATGATGACTTCTCCCGAAATCAGCGCCCCCGTTAGGCGCGCCCCCGCCAGGGGAAGAAATCGGATAGCCGCGCTTTGCTCGACAAGCCAGCCCGCAACGAATGTCGCTGGAGGATAGGCCAGCAAGTAACCCGCTGTGGGACCAAGGAAGTGCGCGGGCCCGGTCGCAGCCCCGGTTGGGGCAAAGACAGGCAGGCCGGCGATGCCTTCCAGCAGGTAAAGAGTGAGCGTCAATAATCCGCGATGCGAGCCCAGGAGCACGGCGACCAGCATCACTCCGAAGGTCTGTCCGGTCACCGGAACAGGTGTGAACGGCAGAGGGAAAGCAATACGGGCGCACAGAATCAAGAGAATGTTGGCGGCTGCAACTCGCACCGCATCGGCGAGGATGCCCTCAGCGGCGAAGATCCTGTCGGCCAGCACTTTCGCTTGAGCCATGCAACTCCCTGTCTGGTGGATGTGAGCGGCCCGGCTAAAACTATCCGGCGGCATTATACCTGAGGGGGAAGGACGTTACTCCGACTTTTCGGTCTCGAGGAGTGGATCCTGGGGGGCGGCGACAGCCCCGTGCTTATCCGCGCTGTGAATTTTTCCGGCGGCATCACGGAAGAAAGAGCGCCGGCCCGACGTTCCATACTCCAGGGGCGTGGCAGCGAGCTCGAAGCTCGAGTCCGTGCCGTCCGGAGAGGGAAGAATCCGATAGCGGTAGGAATAGCCGCCCATACTGCCTGCGGCGATATCTTCATTTACCAGGTCCGCTTGGTCGGGCGAGATTTGGTCTTGGGGCGCTGGTCCAAGCTGCGCGAGGGATTCGGGAAGTTTTCCCCAGGCGCGGCGGTACGTTTGGACGGCATCCCCTAACTGGCGGAGCGCCTCGACCGCGTCTCTTTCGCGCTTCTTGAGATCCTGTTCGGCCCACTGCCGGGAGAGCTGCGGCACATCGAAAAGCACGAGCCCGAGCGACAACAGCCGCCATCCGCCATTTTCACGAACCAGGCCGAATTCCGTGGGCTCGGAATTCACAACCGTGACTGGAATGAAAGCAAGATTCTCGCGGACTCGCGGAGTGCCGAAATGATATTCGACGGTGACTTTGGGTGCTTCGCAGCGAAGCACCGCGTGGTTCTGCGGGTCGCTCGAAAGCAAGGGCCGGCCGGGATCTTCGGTGAGCGAAAAACGCATGAGGAGCGCCGTGCGCTGCTCCTGCGGCAGGTTTCGGAACGCGGCGGCATTGTCGGCGGTCAAATAGCGGGCAAATTGATTTTCATTCGCCCGGCAGGCAGCGCTCAATGCGGAAACGAGCGCGGTTGTGGGGTCGGATTCCGCGGAGTCTTGTGCAAGGGATACTGCGGCGAAAAGGATCGTGGCACAGGCGGCTGCAAAGAGGGCTCCGGTTGCAGAAGCTTTCGTGTGCGTCTCGTTCATGAGGATTCGGATTTGGCGCGGCCAAGGATGGTTGCCAGGTCGCGGGTGAATTGCGAGCGCGGCATCACTTCCTGGCATCCTGCGGCGCGCGCGCGTTCGGCGAGATCGACTTGCACGTGCGAGAGAAACGCCACGAGAGGAATGCCGTGCGCGATCGATTGCACGCGCTCGACGGCTTCCAGCGGCGCGTTCCGCGCGTTCAGATCCACGACCACAAGCTTGGGAGCGGCCCTGGTCACTTCGGCGACGACCGCATCGGGCGTGCCGCACACGCGCAACTCGACGCCTAACTGCTTGGCCGTCTCGATCATTTTGGCCTGGAAAAAAAGATCATCGATCAGCGCCACCACTTGCGCCATCGCGCGTCCCTCCCGCTTTCGGGTGTACCACGCGAGCCGCCGGCACACAAGCGCGCGGCAATAAAGCCGGCTTCGACAAGTTTCCCGCGCTGATGTATAAAAGGTCCCTTCGACCGCCTCCTGGGAGGATTTTTCATGGCCGCGATTCCGAGTCCGCACGCGCTGCCGGGGCTCGCTGTTCTCGAGCAGACGCCCATCATCATCGAGAAAATCATCTGGTCGGCGACCGACGACCAGTTGCACTGGAAGCCGTCGATGGAGCGATGGTCGATCAGCGAGGTGCTCGCGCATCTCGCCGATGTCGAAGTGCCCGGGTTCCGCGAGCGGATCCAAATGATGCTTGATAAAGACATCCCGAAGATGGTGGCCTACGATCAAAATGCAGCATACTCGGCGGGAAAATATTCAGCCGGGAAGGCCCGCGAGCATCTGAAAAAATTTTGCCACGAGCGCGACCGGACGCTTTCCTGGCTGCGGTATGTTCCTGCCGTGATGGTCGAGCGGAGCGGATACCTCGAGGACGTCGGCCCCATCACGATCGGGCAGCAGATGAACGAATGGGCGTTCCATGATATCGGGCACATCCGGCAAATTGCGGAGCTTTACCGGTCGCGCGCTTTTTTTCCGCTGATCGGGGGCTTCCAGAAGTACTACACGATCAAGCCGTAGCGGCACCCGGCGCAACGAGAGCCATGGACTCAATCTCCTGCCGCATCCTTGAGACCTATGACCAGCTCGAGCGCGAATCGCTCGACCTCCACGCACTTTTCGAATTCGCGGGCGGCAATCCACCCGGGGAGCGCGAGGCAGTGCTTGACGCGGTGACCCGCCTGGTGGATCAGGGATTTCTGCGCGAGACCGAGCGGAGCGATTTCTACGAGCGCACCGAAGACGGCCGCTTGGCCGTGATCGGTCCGCGAGTCGTCACGCTTTACACCAGAGAAGGCTGCCACCTGTGCGAAGAAGCGCGGGCGCAGATCGTGCCGCTGCTCGGGAAATTGGGCGCCACAATGCGCGAAGTGGATATCGACGACGATCCAGGGCTCCACGACCGCTATACGAATGATGTGCCGGTAATTTTTGTCGGCTCTCAGATGGCGGCGCAACACCGATTGGACGCCGGCAGGCTCCGAAGTCTCTTGGAAGCCGCCCGAGAGAAAGGCACGAGCGGCTGATCCTCCCGTTTCGAATATGGATCCTCTCCGAATTGTTTGGATTGTGTCGAGGCTGCGCGAAGTCGAGCGCGGCGTCTCTTTCAGCGCCGGTATGATCCGCAACCAGCGCGTGCGAGGCTATGGCTTTTCTTCCTCGAGCACTTCGACCGTTTCGTCGGGAACGTCTCCGGGACGCCCCTTGACGCGGTCATAGACGCTGAAATGGCAGGTGGAACCGAGTGCCTCGTTGTAATAGGTAGGCACGCCGAGCGCCGTGCGCAACTCTTCGTTGAATTTCCGCAGGGCCGCGAGCTGGTTCACGTGCGCGGGAATCTTTTTCGTTTCATGAGTGATCAGGAATTTTTGGTAGCCGGCGTCCCAGAGCCGGGTGAACTGCCCGTGCGACATGATGCAAGGGATCACCGTCATTTGCCACGCGCCTTTCGGCGTTTTGCGCAGCTCTGCGCCGCAATCATACTTCTCGATGCGCACCACTCCGCCGGAGCTTCGCACCAGAAAACCCTTCGAGGAAAGTGACTCGATTTGGGCTTGATCGAACAGGTTGTTGACGTACCACATGCCCCTCAGGATAAGAATTTCACGGGCGGGCTGTAAAGTTATTTGTGTGGTGCCATCCACCGGCCCAACGCATCGAAATGGAATGGATCGGGAAGATCAGCATTTCGTCCGCATGCTGTGGGACTTAGGGGTTTCGGCCCCGGCTGTCAACGCCGGAAGCATTTTGCTAGACTGCTTTGATTGAGAGAAGTACGCGTAGGCCTCCCCCAGCTTCCCGTGCCCAGGCACGGCACATTCCGCTGCAATGGCGGGTTAGGCCGATCGGAGTAGCGGACTCAAAATGAGCGCGGTAAATAAACCGATGATTTCTCCAAGCCATCCGGCAGCCGCCGGTAAGGCCGGAGAACATCTCCTGGAGCGAATCGGGAACACGCCCCTGCTGCGCCTGGACAGAATTTCAGCCGAGTATCCGCACATCACTTTCCTGGCGAAGGCGGAATGGTTCAACCCCGGGGGGTCGGTGAAAGATCGCGCCGCTTACGCCATGATCCGCGACGGCGAGAGACGCGGCGATTTGCGGCCGGGCAAAATCATCCTCGACGCCACGAGCGGCAACACGGGCATCGCCTACGCGATGGTCGGCGCCGCGCTCGGCTATCGCGTGAAACTGTGCCTGCCTTCGAGCGCGTCAATTGAACGCAAGCAGACTCTCTCGGCTTACGGCGTGGAACTCGTAATTACCCCAGGCGATGAAGGCACCGATGGAGCTATCCGGCGAGTGCGGGAGATCTTTGCAGCGGATCCCCAGAAATATTTCTACCCGGACCAGTACAGCAACCCCGCAAACCCCGGAGCGCATTACTCCACAACTGCGCCGGAGATTTGGGAGCAAACTAGAGGGCAAATCACGCACTTTGTCGGGGGGCTCGGGACGAGCGGGACTTTCGTGGGAACGTCCCGCCGGCTGAAGGAATTGAATCCGAAGATTCGCTGCATCAGCATGCAGCCGGATTCGGGGTTTCACGGACTGGAAGGCCTGAAGCACATGGCCACGGCGATCGTGCCGGCGATCTACGATCCGACAATCGCGGATGAGGACCTGGCAGTCACCACCGAAGATGCTCAACGGATGGTGAAGCGGCTTGCAAAAGAGGAAGGAATCCTTTCCGGCGTCAGCTCCGGCGCGGCGCTTTGCGCTTGCTTCGATGTAGCCCGGCGATTGCCGCGCGGGGCAGCGGCAATGATCGTGACGGTGTTCCCGGACTCCGGCGAAAAATACCTGAGCGAGCGCTTCTGGAGCGAAGAGTGAGCGGCCCGGTGCTGAAAATTTCGGCGGAGCTTGTGAGCCGCATTCACGGCCACGGCGCGGAAACTTATCCGCATGAATGCTGCGGCGCTTTGCTCGGGCGGGACGGAGAGGACTTCCGGGAAGTGCTGGATCTCTTGCCTCTGGCTAACCGGCGGGATGATTCGCCGCGAAATCGATTTGAGGTTACGGCAGAGGATGTCCTGCTGGCGGAAAAAAAGGCGCGCGAAAAGCGGCTGGACCTCGTCGGGTGGTATCACTCACATCCGGATCATCCGGCGCGACCGAGCGAATACGACCGAGAGCATGCGTGGCCATGGTATAGCTACATCATCGTGAGCGTCGAGCAGCGCCGGCCGCAGGACACCACTTCGTGGCGGCTGCGCGAAGATCGCTCCGGCTACGACCGGGAAGCGATCGAATCTCCGGCGCTCTCAGCCACATCTTAAGGAAGGGAGAGAACATGGCAGTCAAAGTGGTGATTCCGACGCCACTGCGCGCCTATGCGGGCAAGCAGGAAAGCGTGGAGGTGCAGGCAGCCACGGTGGCGGAGGCGCTCGCGTCGCTCACCTCGCGATTCAGCGAGCTGAAGAAGCACTTGTTTGCGGACGACGGCCGGCTGCGCAGCTTCGTCAATGTTTACGTCAATGACGAAGACATCCGCTATCTGCAGAAGGACCAAACGCGCGTCTGCGAGGGCGATATCATCAGCATCGTGCCTTCCATCGCAGGGGGTCTCCGCGGCGAAAACATTGGAGATTGATTGATGGCAGCGAAAACCGAAATTCAACCGACGCGGCAAACAGAACAGCCGGCGGTCGCGCTTTCGAAAGAAGAAATCCTGCGCTATAGCCGCCACCTGATCATGCCGGAAGTGGGCATGGAAGGGCAGCTCAAGCTGAAGCAAGCGAAGGTCCTCTGCATCGGGACCGGCGGGCTCGGGGCGCCGCTTGGTTTGTATCTGGCCGCTGCCGGTGTGGGCCGAATCGGGCTGGTGGATTTTGATGCTGTCGATTCGACGAATCTGCAGCGGCAGATTCTATTCAGCACGCAGGACGTGGGGAGGCCGAAAATCGAAGCAGCCAGCGAACGTCTGCACGGCTTGAATCCCGACATTCAAATTGATCCGATCGAAGCTCGACTGACAAGCGAAAACGCGCTGGACATTCTAAAGGACTACGACGTCGTCGTAGATGGGACCGACAATTTCCCGACACGCTATCTTGTCAACGACGCCTGCGTCTTGCTGGGCAAGCCCAACGTGTATGGATCGATCTTTCGATTCGAAGGGCAAGTGACTATCTTCGGGCATCCCGGCGGGCCGTGCTACCGGTGCTTGTATCCTGAGCCGCCTCCGCCGGGACTTGTGCCGTCCTGTGCCGAGGGCGGAGTGCTCGGTGTGCTGCCGGGAATCGTCGGGGCGATCCAGGCGGCGGAAGCGCTGAAACTTATCCTCGGCAAGGGCGAATCACTGATCGGGCGCCTCCTGCTCTTCGACGCCTTGGCTATGCGGTTCCGGGAGCTCAAGCTGCGCAAGAATCCCGAGTGCCCGGCGTGTGGAGAGCATCCGACGATATCAAGGCTCATCGATTACGCGGAATTCTGCGGGATTCGGGGTGAAGAAGCCCCGGTGCCGCAGACGACGGTTCCGGAAATCACCCCCAAGGAGCTGAAAGCACGGCTGGATCGCGGCGACGATATTTTCATCCTCGATGTCCGCGAGCCGCATGAATACCAGATTTGCAACCTCGGCGGAAATCTCATTCCGCTCGGCGATCTTTCGAAGCGTGTGAACGAGCTCGATAGCTCGCGCGAAATTGTGGCCCACTGCCGCAGCGGCAAGCGGTCCGCCGAAGCCGTCGAATTCTTGCGCAGCGCCGGTTTCCGCAAGGTGCTGAACCTGAAGGGTGGTATTCTGGCCTGGTCCGACGAAGTGGATCCCTCCACACCCAAGTATTGATGCGTCCGGCGAGACCGGGACTCGATTTATCGGAAGGCCGCAGGAGGATTGAGCACGAGGGGAGGACGGAATGGCAGCAGTGAAAATCACCGTGGCAAACCACGGTCCTTTGCGCCTGGAAGGCGAGCTCGAAGTCGTCGACCAGGAAGGCAAGCCCTTTGGCCTGGGTGGCAGGACGATCATCTCACTCTGCCGATGCGGCCATTCTGAGCGCAAACCATTCTGTGACGGCAGCCATAAGAAAGTGGGATTCCAAAGCCAGGTGCAAGCCCACGATTTGCCTCCGGCCCAGCCGAAACCCCCAGAACAACGATAGGTAACCCCGCTCCCTGACTGTAACATTTCCACACCTCCGCCCAGCATGGTCAGGGTGGGCATGCGCTTGAACCAGAACTCAGATTTCCGTAACTTAAAGTAAAAAGAAGCTTTATATAGTACTATAACCGTGTTTCCAAACGGCACACGCCTTGCTGCTTAAAGCGGGGGCAGGAGTACGCCTTCTTGGGGGCAGTGTGGGCAAGGCGCACGAATTTTGGGGCTTCCTCCATCGCTTCCGTCTCGTCCTCCTTTGGACGATCGCAGGCGGGGCCTATCTGCTTTTAGTTTGGATTCTCCGCAATTCGGCTTACCAAGCCGATCCGCTACTCGATACATACCTGGAGATGAGCGGGAGCCTCATCGCCTTCACCTTCGCTGCCAATGCGCTTGTCCGCTTCCGTGGAACACACGATCGCATTGCGCTCATCCTGGCATTCGGGTTCGTGCTCGCCGGGCTGATCGAAGCCGGGACGAGCATGTCGTTTTATCGCTGGATGCTGATTGCGCGCCAGGACGGGTCTCAGATTTCGCTCGGCTGGCTTGCTGGCCGGACCCTGCTGGGCGTTCTGTTGCTGGCTGCGCTGGTGGTGGAGAACCGGATTCCGATTTCGCGCGAGCCCGCGAAAGAGATGGCGGGAGCGACACTCATTGTCGGCGCAGTGGCCTATTTGACCAGCGTCTTCTACTTCATGCTCCCCGACGCACCAAGAATAATTCCCGGGGCGCTCATCCCGCGGCCCACAGATTTGCTTCCGGCCGCGATTTATACCGCGGCGGCGGTGGGATACGGCTGGCGCTTGCGCCGCGTAAATGCGTCACTAGACCGCGCGCTTTTTATTGCTGCCGTTTTGAATGTGGTGTGCCATGTCACCATCAGCCAATCGCAGCGTACGCTGGATGCTCCATTCACGCTGGCGCATGTCGAGATGGTCTTGAGTTATGTGATCGTGCTGGGCGGCACGCTGCTCGACAATGCACAGCTTTTTGACCAAGTGAGCCGCCTCGCGGCTTCGGATTCTCTCACGGGGCTCGCAAACCATCGCCGCCTGCTCGAGATGCTGGAGAATGAAATCCAGCGTTCCCGCCGCACCGGCCGCAGTTTTGCGCTTTTGCTGTTTGATCTCGATGGGCTCAAGAAGATCAACGACAGCTACGGCCATCTCACCGGCAGCCGCGCGATCAAGCGGCTCGGGAATGCACTGCGCAGCAGCAGCCGTTCCATCGATACAGCGGCGCGCTACGGCGGAGACGAGTTCGCGCTGATTCTCCCGGAGGCGGGCGAGCCGGAAGCTGTGCAGGCAGCCACGCGCATTTGCGAGCGGCTGGCCAATGATGGCCAGGAGCCTCCCGTGACTGTCAGTGTGGGGGTCGCTGTTTATCCCGCCAGCGGCACGAGTATTGAAAAGCTTCTTGGCTCCGCCGACCGGGCCCTTTACCGCATGAAGGGCCGGGAGGACAAAAGATTCCGCCTGGGGAACGTGGCAGCCTGTCTGTAGCATCTGAGGGAGGTCAGAGGCATGCGATTTGGGATGGGGGTCCCAAAAGGTGTCGTTCCGCCTCGCCGTGAAGCGCGCATTCCCTTGGAAGTCGGAGTGCACATCTCCGGGCATCCGATTCAGCCCGGGTTAGAAACTACATTCACCGAAAACGTGAGCTCTCGCGGGGCTCGCGTCCTGAGCACTCGCCGGTGGCGGCAGAATGACCGGCTCACAATTTCGACGCTCACCGGTTCTTTCCGTTCGCTGGCGCGGGTGGCTTACTGCCAGATGATTCCGGAGTCGGGCTTCGCGGTGGGATTGGAATTTCTCGATCCCAGCGGGCGCTGGGTCATAAGCGATTCGCCCTCGAACTGATTCTGCCGGGGAGCCGCCGCAAAAGCCCCGGCTACTGGATGAAACCGACGCTCGGCTCGGGGCCAGGTCCCGGACCCTCAGGCAGCGTTCCGAATTGCGCTTCGTAGCGGCCCACATTCTCCTGCAATGCCCGCACCAGCCTCTTTGCGTGCGTGGGTGTGATGATAAGGCTTGCGACGAGCTTGCCCTGCGGCATGGTCGGGAAGATGTAGACAAAATTCAGGGTAAATTCCTCGGCATTGTGATGGACCACCACGAGATTGGAGTACTGGCCCAGCAGTTCCTTCTCATCCGCTTTGATTTGCACTTGTTGCTGTTTCGCGGGTTCGGTCATCGTTCAACTCCTGCAAGAATCGCTTGCCCACTATAGCAGAGCAGGCGCCAGCCTCCGGTTGATTTTTCGTTTCGCCCGGCCACGCCGCGATTGACGCCGAATCATGTTAAGTGTAGTTTATGAATTAGGTTTAGCGCGGTTAACTCATGGATGCTCGACAACAAGACCCGCGGATGCTTGTGCCTCACGGCGCGCACCCCACTACGCAATCTGCCGCCGCCTCTCCGGAGGCGCCTGCGCTTGGCCGGCTTTTGACGCACGAAGACGTGGATCGAGCCCTCGACCGGTGGCAGGTGGCGCAAGCTCGCAGGCTGGAACGCCAATCGAAGGGACGCGGCGAACTGCGTTTGCTGTGGCTGCTCGTCGGTCCGGGCATCCTGGTGTTCCTTGGCGAGAATGACGCTCCCAGCATGCTCTCCTATGCGGCCACAGGGGCGCGCTTCGGCGTGGGCTTTTTTCTTCCATTCGTAGTGCTGACATTCCTGATGGGCTATATTGTGCAAGAAATGACTGTGCGTCTGGGTGCAGTCACGCACCGAGGACACGCGGAGCTGATCTTCGACCGCTTCGGCCGGTTCTGGGGATTGTTCGCGATGGGAGACCTGCTGATCGGAAATTTTCTCACGCTCGTGACCGAATTCATCGGTGTCCGCGCGGGACTCGGATACTTTGGCATCCGGCCGTCCGTGGCGGTGGGTGGGGCGTTGTTGATCGTGGCCGGCGCAATGACGACTGGCCGCTATTGGACCTGGGAACGGATTACGTTGGGCCTGGCGATTTTCAACACGCTGTTCATCCCGGCGGCGTTGCTGGCCCGGCCGGACTGGCATGCCGTTGGCCATTCGCTTTTGTCGTGGGCACCCTTTCCCGGGGGAGACAGGTACGAGATTCTCGTACTCCTGCTCGCTGACATCGGGGCGACGGTCACGCCCTGGATGATCTTCTTCCAGCAGAGCGCTGTGGTGGACAAGGGAATACAGCCTCGCGACATCAATGCCGGCCGATTTGATACCGTCCTGGGGGTGGTGCTTGCATCCGTTTGCGCGATCGCAACAATTCTGGCAACCGCGCCGCTGTTTCACCACGGGATCAACGCCGCGCAGTTTCAAGGAGCCCAATTCGCAGAAGCTCTTCGGCCGTGGATCGGGCAAGCGGGCTCGGCTCTGTTCGCGCTCGGAATTTTTGAAGCCGGCATTGTCGCGGCGATTGCCATTTCCACATCGTCCGCCTATGCCTTTGGCGAAGTGCTGCAAACGGGGCACAGCTTGAACCGGCCGCTTCGGGAGGCCTGGCCATTTTATTTGATCCTGCTGGGTTCGGCATCCGCCGCCGCCGCGCTGGTATTGATTCCGCGTTTTCCGCTGGAGTTTGTCGCACTCACGGTGAACGTGATCGCCGTTCTCGCGATGCCGCCGGCGCTGGCCTTCCTGCTTCTGCTGGTGAACGATTCGGAAGTGATGGGGGAGTTTGTGAACGGCACGTGGGACAACGTGGCCGGGGTGGGGGTAACAGTGCTTTTGGTTTGCGCGGGGATTGGGTTCGGCCTGGCGACCGTATTTCCAAAACTCCTGGGCGGATGACAGATTCATGAATTGGTCTGCATTCTCGTGAGCAAGAAAGACGAATGAGCCGGGAAACAAATTCGGAATACAGCGCGACGGATCAGAGCGAGCGCGCCTTCGAATCGTCCACGGCGAACATCGCCAAGCCCGATCTGAAAGATCCGCGAGTGGTGTTGTCGTTGCTCGAAGCGGACCAAGTGGTCGCTGCCAAGCGGATGACTCATTTTGGCCAGCGTAATTTCTCGCCGGGGCTGAGAATCGCACTGTGGGGGCTTCGCGTCTATGTTGTCGTGATGTTCGTGATCGTCCTGTTTTCCGTTATTCAAGCGCTGTACGCGAGTCCCTGAGAAAGCCCGTATGCCCGTCGACGCAGGAAAAAAGGAAAAGCCGCCGAAATTTCTCGGCGTTTTTGTCGTTTTTATTTTGGTGGCTGTGGTGGGAAGTATCGCCGTGTACTCATTGAGCGACTGGCGCGCTCCCGCGAAGGCAAAAAAGATGCAGAATCCTGTTCCGCCGACGGGCGAAGCGATCGGCGCCGGCATGATGATCTACATGCAGCACTGCCAGAGCTGTCATGGGGAAGACGGTGACGGCAGAGGAGAGAAGGCGGGCCAGCTTTTGATCGCCCCCGCGGATTTCCGCGACGCGCACAAAATGAGCCTCTCAACCGACGGCGAATTTTTCTGGCAAATCAGCGAAGGCCATCGTCCAATGCCGCCCTTCAAGGAAAAGCTCACCGCCGAAGAGCGCTGGCAGGTGATCGATTACATCCGAACGTTCGCGAAAACTTCGGGGAATTCAGGCGCGTCCGCTCGTCCGTAGCGCCCACCGGGACGATCTCTCCAGGCACGCGCGCTCAATTCACACTCGCGAGCGCGTCAGCCACTTCCTTCAAGTCGGGAACGACCGGGATGTCGTAATTCTTGAACCACGCCACTTTGCCGGCGCGATCAACAATGGCGATGGCGCGGCCGGTGATTCCCTTATCTGCGAGGAACACTCCGAATTTGTCGCCGACGGCCCCGCGCGGCTGAAAATCCGCGAGCAGCGGATAGTGGATGCCCATCTTCTCGGCATAAGCCTTGTGCGACCAGGCGCTGTCCACGCTCACGCCGAGCACCTGGGCGTCGAGCTGCTCGAATCGCTTCATGTCGTTCACAAAACAGGCGTGCTCTTTCGTGCAGGTGGGGCTCCAGTCGAGCGGATAAAACACGATGACGACTCTTTTCTTTCCTTTGAAATCGGACAGCTTCACTTCTTTTTGATCCTGATCCTTCAATGTAAAGTCCGGCGCCGGAGCCCCCACTGAAATTGCCATTCCGATTCCTCCAAATCGCTCGCGCGATGAATTTTAGAGATTGCGGGTGGACGAAATTCTTGCAGCCGTCCGCGGCGTCCATAATAGCTGAACGTGTATGGGCACACAAAGGAGTTCGGGCGCGCCGCTCGCGCTTCGAATCTGCTACCATACGGCCTCGGAAGCACGCAGGGCTTCGAAAAACTTGGGACGCATTTCCTACGAAGCGGCGTATCCCGGACTGGAGTTTTTGCCCAGGAGCCGCAACTGGTGGGCGCGGCTGAAAGGCACGCCGCCCGAGTGCATTCATCTCGATAACGATTTTGGTTTTGTCGCCACGCTCCTCCCGGACACGCTCTATCTTCGCGGCAAGCGCGCCCCTCGGCGCGATCCGGTCCGCCCGGAAGTGTGCCTGTGCCGCGATTGCCTGCTGGATACGGTGGTCGGCGAACTCGAAAGATATGAAGGACGCGTTGTGGCGTTCGAACCGGATCCCGAAAAATTCACTCAATATTTCTTCGTTGCCACACCGGATTTTGAGGCCGCCGGACTCACTCCCGAAGTCCGGACGGCGATCGAGAAGCGCCTGTCGCAACCCGCGCCGGCGTGCTTGGAATGCAGGAAAATGGCGTCGTGGCTATGGCTTTCGCGCGAGCAGGTGGCAAGCCTCGACGAAGCCGGGCGTATCGGCGAGGCGCCAGGTGAGTGGTTTTGCGCTGCCCACGGTGCGCGAATGTTGTGCGTCGCGTTCAAGAAAATCGCCGAGGCCAACTTGTTCTACATGAATCTGCCCTACGGCGGGGCCGGCGCGTACGTCTGGATTTGACGATGTTGCTGCGTGAACTGGTCGAAAAATATCTCGCCGCTGCCGGCGGCTTCGGCAAATCTGTTCCGCTCGATTCATTGGGAATTTCGCGAGCAGAGACCGAGCGCGTATTTGACGCGCTCGACGAGGACTATCACATCAGCCGCTTCTTCCACTTCCGCTATGCGACCGGCGCGAGCTTTCGTATCAACGGCTTCCCGCAGACGCACGTCTCCATCGACGCGGAAATCAAATCCATCCTCTGAGGGAAATATAGAGGCTTCGAGATTCGCGGCCTTTGTGCCGCAGAGGCCGCTACTTCAAGGCAACGGATGACCGCTGAAGGCGTTCAGCCAGGGCGGCATGCTCCTGCCGGATTTCCTGGGGCAGGCGCTTGCCGAATTGTTCGAAGAATTTGGCAGTGGCCTCTTCTTCCGCGACCCAATCGCTCGGCTCGACCCGGAGCGCTTCATCCAAGCCTTCTCGGCTGATGGACAGCCCGTCGAGCGTCAAGGAGCGAGGCGTGGGCACAAATCCAATCGGAGTCTCGGCAGCCGCGGCGTGGCCCTCGATGCGGTCGAGCATCCACTTCAGAACGCGGACATTCTCACCATAGCCCGGCCAAAGGTATTTGCCGTCGGCGCCTTTTCGAAACCAATTCACATTGAAAATTTTTGGCGGCCGCTTGAGTTTTGGTCCCATCGCGAGCCAGTGGCCGAAATAGTCGGCCATGTTGTAGCCGCAGAAGGGAAGCATGGCCATCGGGTCGCGGCGAGTTACGCCCAGGCTGTCGGTGATGGCGATAGTCGTTTCGGAGGCCATCGTCGCGCCGACGAACACACCGTGTTGCCAGTCGCGCGATTCATACACAAGCGGCGCAACCCGCGCGCGTCTTCCTCCGAAGATGAAAGCGGAGATGGGAACTCCTTCGGGGTCTTGCCAGTGAGGGGAGATGGAAGGAGTTTGCTTTGCCGGAACGGTGTAGCGCGAATTCGGCTGCGCAGCGGGACCCGAAGACTTAGTCCAGCGCTCGCCTTTCCAGTTGATGAGATCCGCCGGAGCTGACCCGTTGATGCCTTCCCACCAGGGCTCGTGGGAGTTGGCCGTGAATCCTACGTTTGTAAAGATGGAATCATGCCTCATCGCCTGCATCACGTTCGGATTGGTCTTCTCATTCGTGCCGGGGGCGACGCCGAAGAATCCCGTCTCCGGATTGATTGCGCGCAGAGTTCCGTCGGCGGCGACATGCATCCACGCGATATCGTCACCGACAGTCCAAACCTGATACCCCTGGTCCTGCAGGGAGGAAACCATCATCGCGAGATTGGTCTTCCCGCAGGCGCTAGGAAACGCAGCGGCCATGTAAGTCACTTTGCCCGACGGGTCCTCGAGGCCCAGAATCAGCATGTGCTCGGCCATCCAGCCCCGGTCACGCGCCATCCAACTCGCAAGGCGAAGCGCGAAACACTTTTTCCCTAGAAGCGCGTTGCCGCCGTAGCCTGAACCGACGCTCCAAATCAGCTTCTCTTCGGGGAAGTGGAGGATGAACCGCCGTTTGGGATCCAAGTCGCCGAGTGAATGGAGGCCCGGCACAAAATCCTCGGAATTTCCAAGGCGGTCCAGCGCCGCCTTTCCCATATGATTCATGATGAACATGCTGGCGGCGACGTAGGACGAATCCGTGACTTCCACTCCGATTTTGCTGTAAGGAGAATTCACCGGCCCGAGGATGTAAGGCACCACATACATCGTGCGGCCCTTCATCGCTCCTTCGAGCAGGGGCCGGACGGTTTCTCGGGCTTGCTCGGGCGACATCCAATTGTTGGTAGGGCCCGCGTCATCCCGCTGGCGCGTGCAGATAAACGTCACACCCTCGGTGCGGGCTACATCGTTGGGATTGCTTCTGTGAAGGTAACAGCGGGGGTACGACTTCTGGTTCAGCTCGATAAAAGTGCCGTCCCGCAGCATTTCACTGACGAGCCGTTCATTTTCTTCCTTGGAGCCGTCGCACCAGACGATTTTCGCCGGCTTGGTGAGCCGTGCGGATTCTTCTATCCAATGATCGAGTGGTGTGGACACCGATCCTCCAGAAATTTTCGCGCCAGGGGGACAATCCGGCTGCCAAGGCCGCGGCGCGTCGCGATAAGTGCAATGAAGCCTTCGATTCTAGAAAATTCTAGGCCACCCACGGGGCAAAAGCAAGGCATGGAAGCTCGCAAGCAGGGCGTTTCCATGCGGATGTGGTACTCTGGCCGAAATGTTTGCCCGCAAACTGCAGGCGCAGATTCTGATCGAGGGAGAGCGGCGACCGGCGCCTCTCGACTGGCTCGACAGCTTCTGCATGAGGAATTTCACGGGTTCGGCTGAGTTTGACGACACTCTCCCGATCGCGGAAGGCCACCTCGAGGCAGGCCTTCGGATTGATCCCGCACGGTTGGCAGAGGCAATGAGTGAGTGGTTCACGAAACGCGGCAAGGGGGACGGTCAGCCCGTAGTTGTCGAGCTGCGCGAAGCCAGGTAGCCTCCGACCATCAGTTCAAGTCCAGCAATTCGGATGGAAGAGTTCCTATTTTTGGGAAGTTTTCTGAGAAAAAAGAAGAGCCGAACTCACCCTGCGTATGACTGGGGCGTTGCAGCGGTCATCGCAGTGCGAGTTCGGCTCCTCACTTTCGATTCGACGCACGACTCCCGATGAGGTGAGCAGCCCGTCGCAGGAGGAAGGAGACGGAATCTTCAGGCTTCTTCGTGGGCGCGCTCGCGTGCCCGGTTCAATCGGATTTGCTGCGAGCCCTCCTGAAGGAGCGCATTGATGCGGGGCATCGCCTGGCGGCAGGACTCCTCGCCTGCAGCGATCAATTGGGGAGATTTCACGAATTCGTCCCAAAGGACGTGGTGGACGTCCGGCTCGATCAGCACGTCCGTCATTCCTCGCCAGGGCTGGTTAGCCACCGTCTGGATGATCGAGAAAGAACGGCTGATTACTTCGATCGTGTTGCGGGGCTTGGTGTCCAGCAGACCCGGCTCAAGATGCACCGCGATCACCATGTCCGCGCCCAGCTTGCGCACGGCTACCGCCGGGACTTGCTCGGTAAGGAAGCCGTCCACCAGAAAATGGTCGCGGTGTTCGACCGGAAGAAAAAGCCCCGGGTATGCGCAAGACGCGCGTAGTGCGGGGCCGATTTCGCCGTCCATGAAATGGACGGACTCTCCACTCAGAAGGTCCGTAGCTACAATGGCGAGCGGAATCCTGAGTTGGCTGAAGTATTTTGCGGTTGCGAGGCGGCTAAGAAAATCTGCGATCCGCTCATTCGAGGCCATTCCCATCCGAGAAAGCCTCCAACGGCCAAAATCGCGGAAGCGCGTCTGGCTGGCCTGCTGGGCCATGGAATCGAGGGAGGTTCCGCTCGCGTAGGCCGCGGCAATCAGGGCGCCCACGCTCGTGCCGGCGATGAAATCGATCGGTATCTCGTTCTCTTCCAATACACGCAAGACGCCAATGTGCGCGATGCCGCGCGCAAAGCCGCCTCCCAAAGCCACGCCCACTTTCGGACGGTCTCCATCGGCGCCGTAAGCAAACGTACGGAGCCCGCGGACAGCGGTACCGATCCACTTGAGCACGCTTCCCATTTCCTGCCTCGCCTATTTTAGCCATTTTAGCGCGGTTCGAGGGCATGCGCTCTTTCCGGTTGACCCTCCGGTACTGCTTTTGTAACCTCGTGGGTCCATTTCGGCGGAGAAAATGAAGACTCTCATTCAAAAAGTTGCTGTGCTCGGGGCTGGGACGATGGGCGCGCGCATTGCCGCGCATTTCGCCAATGCCGGCATGCCGTGCTTTCTGCTCGATATCGTACCGCCCGAATTGAACGCGGAAGAAAAACGCAAGGGCCTGACTCTCGAGAATCCGCTGGTCCGGAATCGAATTGTCCTGGCGGGTCTGGAAGCGGCAAAGAAAGCCAAGCCAGCCGCCTTTTTCACGCCGGAGACCGCGCGGCTCATCACTGCGGGGAACCTCGAGGACAATTTGCCGTGGTGCAGCCAGGCCGACTGGATCATCGAAGCCGTAGCGGAGAGTCTCGAAATCAAGCGCCGTCTCTTCGAGCGCGTGGAGGCAGTCCGCAAGCCCGGCTCGATCGTTACGTCCAACACCTCCGGCCTGCCGATTCGCCTGATCGCGGAAGGCCGCTCCGATGATTTCCAGCAGCACTGGGCGGGCACGCATTTCTTCAATCCGCCTCGGTACATGAAGCTCGTCGAACTCATTCCCGGCCCAAAGACACGCCCGGACGTGCTCGACACGCTCTCCGAAATCTGCGATCTGCGCCTGGGGAAAGGCGTGGTGATCGCGAAGGACACTCCCAATTTCATTGCCAACCGCATCGGCACTTTTTCCATGCTCAACGTCCTGCGGCAGATGCAGGCGCTCGACATGACCATTGAAGAAGTAGACGCCTGCACCGGGCCCGCCATCGGCCAGCCGAAGTCCGCAACATTCCGCACCGCTGATTTGGTGGGCCTCGACGTCCTTGCCCATGTGGTGCGCAACATCTACGAGAACGCCACCGATGATGAATCCCGCGAGATGTACCGCCTCCCATCCTTTGTCGAAGAAATGCTGAAGCGCGGCTGGCTCGGCGATAAGACCGGCCACGGATTCTACAAACGCATCCGAAAGGGCGGCGACTCTGAGATTCTCAGTCTCGACTGGAAGACTCTTGAGTATCGGCCGCGTCAAAAAGCAAAATTCGGATCGATTGAAGCCGGCAAAGGGATTGAAGACACGCGGGAACGCTTGCGATCGCTCGTCGGCCCCGCGCTCGAAGGGAAAGGCGGCGACAAGGCAAACCGGTTCCTCTGGGCGTGTCTGAGCGAATCCTCGCTTTATGCCGCGCGCCGTGTGCCGGAGATCGCGGACCGCATCGTCGACGTGGACAAAGCGCTCCGCTGGGGGTTCGCTTGGGAACTCGGTCCATTCGAAGTGTGGGACGCGATCGGCGCGGAGAAACTGGCTCACGCCCTCGGGCGCGACGGCAAGCAGCCTCCAGCCCTCGTCCGTCAGGTTCTCTCCTCGCCGAAGAAATCATTTTATGAATACGAGAAGGGAAGCTCCCGATATTTCGACCTGGCCAGTTCATCACTCAAGCCTGTAGAAGAGCCGGCGGGGATCATCATCCTCAAATCCCTGAAGGACCGTACGGGCGTCGTGCAGAAAAACGCCGGGGCCAGTCTGATTGATATCGGCGATGGCGTTGTCTGTTGCGAGTTCCATTCCAAGATGAACGCGATCGGCGGCGATCTGGTGGCGATGATTCAGGTCGGAATCAACCGGATGGGTTCGGAATTTGACGCCATGGTGATCGCCAACCAGGCGTTCAATTTTTCCGTCGGCGCAAACTTGATGCTCGTTCTCATTGCCGCCCAGGAAGGCGAGTGGGACGACATTCATATGGCCGTGCGCCAATTCCAACGCTGCAACATGGCCATCAAGTACGCGCCTTGCCCGGTGGTTGCGGCGCCTCAGGGAATGGCGCTCGGGGGTGGATGCGAAATAAGCTTGCATGCGGCTCGCATCCAGGCCGCTGCTGAAGCGTACATCGGGTTGGTTGAAACCGGCGTGGGCCTCATCCCGGGCGGCGGCGGCACGAAAGAAATGCTGATTCGCGCAAACGAGCATGCGGCCGGCGACGAAGACCTTGATCTTTTCCATGCATTGAAGCCCGTTTTTCAAAATATTGCCATGGCTAAAGTCTCCACCAGTGGCGAGGAGGCACGCTCGCTCGGGTTCTTCCGCGCGGCGGACCGGATTTCCATGAATCGCGATCGATTGGTGGCCGACGCAAAAGAGGCGGCGCTCGCGCTGGTGCGCGCCGGCTACCATCCGCCGGCGCCGCCGGAAATCCGCGTCCTTGGCGAGGAGTTTCTCGCGGCAGCAAAACTTGCGATTCATTCGCTCGTGCGCGGCCAATTTGCCAGCGAGTATGACGGCGTGGTCGGGCGGAAACTCGCCGGAATTCTCGCCGGCGGCTCGATCACCGCTCCGCAAACCGTTTCGGAGCAATACGTCCTCGATCTCGAGCGCGAAGCATTTGTCTCGCTTTGCGGGGAGCGCAAGACGCAGGAACGCATCGCTCACACGCTCAAGACAGGCAAGCCTCTGCGGAATTAGGAGCGTGGAGAAAGCTGCATGAAACCATGCTGGAATTCGGCCGGTCGTCTCCGTGAATGATATAAGCCCTGTCTAAAAGCCCAAATCGATCCCCGAATTCCCTCCGCCACGGCCGCCCTCCGCGCGCTCGCGAGTGTTGCTCATTCCCGCGGCCCATATCTCGATGGGCTTTCTCGGTTGCAATTTTTCCGTCGCCTGCTAGGCTAACCTCGTCAATATGACGATTCACAACAGTTCAGATATTCGATGGGCGGGACTACCGCTCGCAAAGGCGTGGAACACTTTTTCGCATGAACTGCGTACCTCTCAACGCGATTTTTTGCATCTAAGTCCCCGAGTCGGCCTTGCCGGGGTTGGGGTGAGAGAGATTATTTGCGGCGATGACGGAACGAAGGGTCCCGAGTTTCGCAATCCGTTCGGTGGTATGAGGAACATGCGCATGTCTTGGAAATTCGTCCCGGGTCTTTTCTTGTTCTTTTTCGGACTGGCTCTCTTAATGGCCCGTCCTCTGAACGCTCAATCGAGTGGGTGCGCAATTTCGATCAGCATGGACCCGAGCGTCCCGGCGCCGGCTTATGACATCTCGGAGGAGATTCGAGTTCAAGGAGCAGTCTCGGGGATTGAAGCCGTCGATGCGGGCGGCGTGATCGGCGTGCACATTCAATTGCAAGCTCCCAGCGGACCTGTTGACGTGCACCTGGGCCTGGGGCCGGCGATTTCCAAAGACGCGCTTGGCCTCGAGCTAGGCCAGGCAGTATCTGTCATCGGCGTCATGGCCAAGGTGGGCGGCAATCCTATTTTACTCGCGCGCATCCTGAGGACGCCCGGCAGAATTTTCATCCTCCGAAACGAGCATGGCCTCCCGGTACGATCCTTGATCCCGCGCGGAAGCAGCCCTTCAGAGAAGCAACCCAAAGGAGGCCAATGATGGGAAAGCCGGCTCGCCTCCTTGTGTGCGCGATTTTCGTGGCGACCGCCGGCCTATTTCTCGTCGCATGCGGAGGCGGAGGGACTGCAAAAAATGGGGGCGGTGGCGGTGGGGCCACAACAGTTTCTGTCGCCGTATATCCAGGAAGCGCCACAGTTCCCGTGAGCACCGCGAACACTCCCAGCACGATTGTTTTCACGGCCGTGGTTTACAACTCAGTGAACCAGGCCGTGACTTGGGCGGCCATGGGTGGGGGAAGTTTTGTGGGGAATGCTTTCACGGCGCCTACCTCGCCCGGCAATGTGACCATCACTGCTACTTCGCAGGCGGATTCGTCCAAATCCGCTAGTGTCACCATCAACGTCGCTGCGGCCCAAGCGATCACCATCACTCCCACCGCAATCGCCCTCCCGGCGGGTGAAAGCCAACAATTCACTGCCACCGTGAACGGGAACGTCGTCGCAGCCACGTGGGCGCTCGCGGGTGCAGCCGGGGCAGACCTGGGCTTGATTTCGGCGACTGGGATGTACACCGCTCCGCCGTCTCCTCCGCCGCATGGCTCAGTGAGCATCGTTGCAACGTTTGCGGGCCAAGGGATCGCCACCGTCACGATTGTGTTCTCCAACGCCTCGCTCAATCACCAGTACACGTTCGCTTACTCGGGGCAGGAGTCCGGCGGCTTTCAGGCCGTGGCCGGCACTTTCACTGCGGACGGTGCGGGAAATATTCTGACGGGCCTGGAGGACGTCAATTCCCCCATGGCTGTTTCGACAATTCAAATTACGGGCGGCACTTATTCAGTCGGCCCCGACGGCCGTACTCAGGCGCAGTTCGTGACGAAATCCGGCAACGTGACTTTCGAAATGGCCCTGGTTTCCAACACGCAAGCGCTGATTATCCGGTTCGATGCCATGGCTTCGGGCAGCGGCACCGCCGAGCTGGCCAATCCCGCGGAATTTTCCAATAGCGCCATCTCCGGTTTCTATTCCTTCAGCGTTTCGGGGGTGGACAAAAACGGAGTCACGGAAGCCATCGCCGGAAACTTCTTCTCCGACGCGGCCGGCACTTTCCCGCTCAATTCCGCGATTCAGGACGTCAACGACGGAGGCACAGTCACTCAGGCGGACACAACGCTATTCGGGAACATTGTTGAGAGCGTCGACCCGCTGACCGGCCGCGGCACGCTCTCCTTGACGAGCACTCCGGCAGGAACGCTCAATTTCGCTTTTTACATGGTGGATGGCACTCACTTCAAGCTCGTCGAGACGGATGCTGCGCCCATTCTGGCGGGCGATGGATTCAAGGCCCCCTCGTCGATCAGCGCGCTTTCTTTGAACGGGAGATTTGCCTTCACTCTCGGCGGAACAATGACTCTCGGCCCCTTCGCTGCCGGCGGCGTCTTAATCTCAAATGGGACCGGAAGCATCACGGGTGGTGTCGAAGACGTGAATCAGTCGGCTCAATCTATCAGCTTACAGCAGCCCATCCAGTCTTCGTCTTATAGCGTGAACCCGACGAATTCGCACCGGCTGTCGCTCACGCTCAATGTGGCCAACTCCTCGATCGAGTATGGCGTATACCCTGCGGCAAACGGCATCGCGCCGATGATTTCATTGGCCGCAACCACCGCTCATAGTGGTCTTGCATTCCAGCAGTCCTCGCAGAACGCGCCGCAAGGGAACTTCGCGCTCAACTTGACCGGGTTTGCGGGGAAGGGAGAGCAGGACATCAACGGCGCAATCGCCACCACCGGCACTACCACGCTTGGCGGGTACCTCGATCTCAACGACAGCGGCACGCTCAATCCCAACCTGCTTCTCAGCGGGAGCACTTTCACCACCACTGACGTGAATGGCCGAGGGACAATCACTCTCGAAACAGCATCTCCTTCCCCCGCGACATTGCTTTTGGTTTACTACGCCGTGGATAGCTCCACCGTGTTGGTTTTGGAAGTGGACGGTGCAAGAGCCACGGTTGGCATGATGGCAAATCAGTTCTGAAATGGCTGGCCAAAGATCGGGAAAATCTCCAGCAGCACTGCTCTCCATGCGGAAACCGAAATTTCGGCGTTGCTCACATAAGCCTTTCCCCTGCGTCTAATTTTGCATTTGTTACGTCACGGGGTCGAGACGCTTGCAGCCGCCGATCGGATCGCATCTTGGAATTCAAGAGCTCATTTGCCATTTTCCACTGTACTCGGGCGATTGGCTTGATTTTCTTCACCCCTCCCGCTAGCATCGCTCGCTTTTCATTCTTGGTTTCCAGCGGGGATTTGTTCTGGGGTGTCCGATGACGATTCGATGGACGCGTCTTCATATCTGCCTGGCCTTGATCGCTGTATGCGCTTTTCTTCTGCTCGGCTGGGCTTGCAGGATTTACGCACAGGGTGGCGAGCCGCGGTATTTTGCCATCACCAATGCGCGCATTGTTCCAGTTTCCGGCCCGCCAATCGAGAGCGGGACAGTCGTCATTGCAAAGGGCTTGATCCAGGCAGTCGGCTCGAACGTGGCCATCCCTCCTGAAGCGTGGGTGATCGACGGCAAAGGCCTCACGGTTTATCCCGGATTCATCGATGCAGGGACCGATCTCGGCCTCGCGAAACCGGAAGGGACTGACGAAGCCGCGGCACGAGCTCGCGGCCGGCAGCCCGCGGCGCCTCCGCCTCCCGCGGAAATTTCCATAGGCCGAGAAGACCGTCCGGCAACGACTCCGTGGCGCGTGGCCGCCGACGAAATAAAAATCGACGACAAACGCATCGAGTCGTGGCGCAACGCTGGATTCACCACGACTCTCACCTCACCCGATACGGGTTTTTTCCCCGGCCAAGGTTCCGTGATCGATCTTGCAGGAGATCGTTCCGGCGAAATGGTTGTGAAGCCCGCTGCTACTCTGCCGATTTCCTTCAAACCCAGGGCGAGCTTCTTCCTCTTCCCGGGATCATTGATGGGTTCGATTGCCTATGTGCGCCAAGTGTTCGACGACGCCTCCTGGTACTCGGAGGCGCAACCCGTTTATGACGCGAACCCCAGCAAATTCGAGCGGCCCGCCTACGATCGCACGCAGGAAACGATCCATCACACCAGGGAACGCGATGAGCTGGTTCTTCTCCCCGCGAACACTTCGATTCAAATTCTGCGCGCGCTTCGCCTGGCGGACGAGTGGAAAATCCGTGCCGCTCTCCTCGGCGGCCAGGAAGGTTATGCCCTCGCGGAAGCGATTGCTGCAAAAAAGACTCCCGTACTTGTGAATTTGAAGTGGCCGGAGCGCGCGAAAGACAGCGACCCGGAGCAGGAGCAGCCGCTGCGGGAATTGCGATTCCGCGATCGCGCTCCCTCCACGCCCGCTGCTCTCGCAAAAGCTGGAGTGAAATTCGGGTTTTATTCCGGCGGCCTCGAGGAGCCCAAGGAAATCTTCAAGAGCATGCGGAAAGCCATCGATGCAGGCCTCGCGCCGGATGCGGCCTTGCGGGCATTCACCCTCGACGCCGCCGATATCCTGGGCGTCTCCGGCCGCCTCGGATCGATTCAACCGGGAAAGATTGCCAATCTGGTGATTGCCGATGGCGATCTTTGGAATGAAAAAACAAAAGTGAGGCACGTGTTCGTTGATGGCCGGTGGTTCGAGGTCCACGAGCCGCCTCCTGAAGAGAAGCCCGAAGAAAAGAAACCCGAACGTACCGCTGGATCCGGTTCCGGGATCGGAGGTGGCGGTCTATGAAGCGTTCGATCTTCAGCCTCATGCTCTTGGCAACGATGTGTGCAGGGCCCGCGTCGGCGCAGAATTCTTCCGCGACTATCATCCAGAATGCCACCGTCCTGACGATCACTCACGGCACAATCGAGCACGGCTCGATCCTGATTCAGAATGGAAAGATCGCAGCGGTTGGTGCGGATTTGAAGGTTCCCGAGGGCGCTACCGTGATTGATGCCTCGGGCCAATTCGTGATGCCGGGAATTATCGATTGCCATTCGCATATCGCTGTGGACGGCAGCGTCAACGAAGGCGCTCCTGCCGTGTCGTCGATGGTAAACATCGGCGACGTGCTGAATCCGGAGGACGTGAATATTTATCGCGACCTTGCCGGCGGCGTGACCGCAGCGAATATCCTGCATGGCAGCGCAAATCCCATCGGCGGACAAACCATTGTGATTAAGCTCCGCTGGGGAAAGCCTGCGAATGAGCTTCCTTTTGAGGGCGCGCCTCCCGGTATCAAATTTGCGCTGGGTGAAAATCCCAAGCATTCCAACTTTGGTCCGCCGCCGGGCGTGGCGCCGCGCTATCCAGCGACCCGCATGGGCGTCGAGGAAGTGATCCGCCAGGCATTCACGGAGGCGCGCGAGTACAAAAAGCATTGGGACGATTACAACCAGCGCAAAGCTGCCGGCGAACAGCCGCTCATGCCTCCTAGGCGCGATGAAAAGCTCGAGCCCCTCGTCGAAGTGCTTGAGGGCAAGCGATACGTCCACGCCCATTGCTACCGCGCCGACGAAATCCTCATGCTTTTGGGCGTGGCAAAAGAATTCGGATTCAAGGTTCGCACGTTCCAGCATGTGCTCGAAGGCTACAAAATTGCCGGCGAAATCGCAGCTTCCGGCGCCGGCGCTTCCACATTCTCCGACTGGTGGGCTTACAAAATGGAGGCCTACGACGCCATTCCGTACAACGCGGCGCTCATGGCCGAGCGCGGCGTGATCGTGTCCGTCAACTCCGATAGCGCGGAGGAAGCGCGCCACCTGAACCAGGAAGCTGCCAAGAGCATAAAATTCGGCGGGCTCTCCCCGAATGACGCGCTGAAATTAATCACCCTCAATCCGGCCATCCAACTGGGTATCGAAAATCGCGCCGGGTCCATCGACGTAGGGAAGGACGCGGACCTGGTGATTTACAATCATGATCCGCTCAGCGTTTACGCCGTTGTGCAAAAGACGCTGATCGATGGCCAGGTTTATTTCGACCGCCAGCGCGATCTCGCCCGGCGCTCGGAGCTTGAAAAAGAAAAGCAAGCGCTCCTCGAAAAAGAAAAGAAAGCTGCGGAAGCCGAAAAGAAGCCCGAGGAGAAGCCGGCCAAGAAGCCGGAGCCGAAGAAGAAACCGCCCAAGACCATGGGTGAAGGCGACGGCAGTCGCGATGCGGCAGGTGCACAGTGACACTCGCACCCCGCTCCGGAGCGCGGAACACGATTTGGGCCGTAGTCGCGCTGAGTGTTTTCTCAGGGTTGCGCGTGCCGCCCCTGCGAGCCCAGACGACGCCAGGAGTGTACGCCATCACGAACGCGAAGATTTACACTCTGGCTGGCCCGCCCATCGAGAAGGGTATCGTCATCATCCGGGATGGAAAAATCGCTGCGGTGGGCACGAATGTCGAGATTCCCGAGGGTGCGCGCATCGTCCAGGCCGCAGGAATGGAGCTTTATCCGGGGCTGTTCGATCCGGTGACCCAGATCGGGCTAACCGAAATTGGAGCCGTGAGTGCGACCAACGACACCAACGAGCTCGGAAAATTCAATCCGGAAATTGTTGCGGCAACAGCCGTGAATCCGGCAAGTGCCCACATCGGCGTCACGCGCGCCAGCGGAATCACTCATGTGGTCAGTGTTCCCGGAATTGCGAGCTTCGATTCACAGAGCGGCGGCATCATTCCCGGGCAGGCGTCGGCGTTCCACCTCCTGGGTTGGACCATGGACGAGATGCAAATCCGGCGCTCGATTGCGCTGACGCTCAACTGGCCTTCGATTCAGACACGCACATTCGACTTTTCGATCTTTGACTTCAAGGAAAAGCCTTACGCCGACGCGAAGAAAGAATACGAACAGTCGGTCAACGAGTTGGGCGATCTCCTCGACCGCGCGCGGCACTACGCGCAGGCCAAAGAAAAAGGCTCTCCGGCTTCCTATGAACGCGATCTGAAGCTCGAAGCTCTCGTTCCCGTCGTCGAGGGGAAGCTGCCCGTTCTCGTTGTGGCGGCTAAAGCGCGCGATATCCGCAACGCGGTTGAATTCTGCACGAAGCAGGGCCTCAAAATGATTCTTGCAGACGGCGCGGAAGCCTGGAAAGTGGAGGAGCTGCTGAAAGAAAAAGCGATTCCTGTCATTCTCGGCCCGAGCGAACAACTTCCCGACGAAGACGATGACCCCTACGACAAGCCGATGACCCTGCCGGCCGAATTGAACGCCGCAGGAATACCAATCGCCTTTTCGAGCTTTGGCACTTCCTTCTCACGCCGCCTTTCGCAATATGCCGGAACGGCCGTGGCCTTTGGCTTGCCACACGACGAAGCTCTAAAAGCAATCACGGTAAATGCCGCAAAAATGCTGGGCCTCGGCGATCAATTCGGCACCATTGAAGCCGGCAAGGTCGCGAATCTCCTCCTCACCGATGGCGATCCATTGGAAATTCGCACGCAAGTGCGCCTGCTCTTCATCAACGGCCAGCAGACCTCCACGGACAATCGGCACCTGGATCTCTACGGGGAATATCGGAAGCGCCCCGCCGCCCCACAACAATGAGCGGGCCTTAAATCCCGCCGTTGATTGCCTCCCTGTTGAATTCGTTTTGCCCGCGAGTTTCGGAGTCGCGTGTGCCGCGATATAATTCGTGCCAATTTTCTTGCGTTTACTTGTAATCGAAAAGAATCGGTTTTCAGAGTCACTGCATCTCATGCCGCAATGGAGCCGAGTCTGGGGCGACTCGGAGGGGGTCGGATGAATTTTTCACACAGACGCCGCAGTCTTTCTCTATCGATCCTCTTCGGTTTTCTGTTCGTCTGT
The DNA here is from genome assembly GCA_035624115.1 of Candidatus Sulfotelmatobacter sp. Lineage (GTDB taxonomy): Bacteria > Acidobacteriota > Terriglobia > Acidiferrales > UBA7541 > Palsa-295. Next base: position 298,185 of record DASPSD010000085.1, read on the forward strand.
GGATGCCAGGGACGCGTCCCCGAACGCTCGCGGAACCAACCACAGTCGCCTCCAACAATCGTCTTTATGACGGACTTCGGGACTGCCAACGACGCAGTTGCCATCTGCAAGGCCGTGATCATCGGCATCATCCCCGATGTCCGCATCATGGACATCACGCATCAGGTGACGCCGTTCTCGATCGAAGAAGGAGCCCGCTTCCTGGCCGGAGTGACGCCGTACTATCCCGCCGGAACGGTTTTTCTGGTCGTCGTGGACCCAGGTGTGGGCACATCGCGCAAGGCGATCGTGGTGCGATCCAAGAAGGGGCAGCTGTTCGTGCTCCCGGATAATGGGCTGATTACGCCTGTGGCCGACCGCGACGGCATCGAGGGCGCGCGCGAAATTACAAACTCCGCGTGGATGATCGGCGACAAAGTCTCTTCGACTTTTCATGGCCGCGATATTTTTTCTCCCGCGGCAGCCCACCTTGCCGCCGGCTGGGATTGGACCATGGCCGGGCCGGAAGTGAAGGACCTCGTTCGCCTCCAACCACGAGTGGCCACGGTCGAGGCTAAGGGAATCACCGGAGAGGTAATCGGACTCGATGATCCGTTCGGCAGCTTGATCACCGATATCCAGGCCGACGATTTCAAAAAGCTCGGATACGCCCTGGGCGAAAAAGTGAGTCTCAAAATCGGCGGCAAGCCGTACGTGATGCCTTTTGTGAAAACGTTCATGGATGTCCCGGTCGGCCAGCCGCTTCTCTACATCGATTCGCGCGGACGCGTGGGAGTGGCGCTGAATGAGCGTGACTTCTCGAAGACGAACAATGTATCGCCGCCGGCAGTGATTTTCATTCCGCGGAAAGGTGAGTAGAGGAGGTTTCATGAAAAGCAGAGGAAGCCACGGGCAATTTTCTTATGTGGGCGAGTTCATTGCCGGAATCCGGCGCACGCTCATCGCTGCGGTCGTTGCTGGTGCCATCGCCCTGTACCTTCCGTCCTCTTTGAATGCTCAGACCTATCGCGGCACGATTCGCGGCGTCGTGCGCGATTCCTCCGGCGCGTCCATCGTCGGCGCCACGGTGACGGCAAAGAATGCAGACAACGGCGCCGAGCGGTCCACGTCTTCGCTCGAGGACGGCGGTTACGTCATCGCCGAACTTCCCGCGGGCGTGTACCAGGTCGAAGCGGAGATGAAAGGGTTCGGGAAATTTACGAACCGCTCGGTCACCGTCGCTGTCGGCCTCGAAACTTCGCTCGATATCACTCTTTCAGTTGGAGCTCGGGGTGAGACCGTGACGGTGCCCGCTGTGACCCCCGTTGTGGAAACGACGCAGGACGTGCTCGGCGGCGTCGTTGACCAGCAACTGGTCGCCGAACTGCCGCTGAATGGCCGCGATTTCGGCAAGCTCGTCGCGCTCGTTCCCGGAGTCATCGTGGAGGGTTCCGGTGTGGCCGGCACTGAAAAAGGATTCGGCCAATTCAATATCAACGGCAATCGCGACCGCTCGAACAACTACATGCTCGACGGCACGGACAACAACGATCCCTGGTTCAACAATTCCGCGCTCAACCAGGTAGGCATCACCGGCGCGCCGGCCACGCTGCTGCCAATCGACGCCATTCAGGAGTTCAATCTTCAGTCGCAATTCCCGGCGGAATACGGCCGCAATAGCGGCGGAGCGGTGAACATCATCACCAAATCAGGAACGAATAATTTCCACGGCTCGGCATTCGAATATTTTCGGAACTCGTTCTTCGATGCGCGCAATTATTTCAATCCCACCAGCCAGGAGCAGTCGCTCTTCATCAACAATCAGTTCGGCGGCTCGATCGGCGGCCCCATCGCTCACGACAAAACGTTTTTCTTCGCCGCCTACGAAGGCCAGCGCGAGCGCGCCGGTTCGAATTTTAACCTGTTGGTTCCAAACGCGAACGACATTACGCAGGCCGAAGGCTTTGCCCGTACCGCGCTCCTCCCAGCCACTCCCAATTTTGCGCCCCTGCTGGCAATCCTTTCCTACTTTCCCGTCGCTCCGCCGGGGTCGAATACCGTGGCCGGCGTCGTAAATGACTACAACAATCTCGACAATTTCATTCTGAAGTTGGATCACCGCTTCAATTCCGTGAACTCGTTTGCCGTACGGTACGCTTTCGGCCAAAACAGCCAGCAATTTCCTTTTGGGTCGCTCGGCGGATTCGGTTCCGGCTCGCGCCTTGCGCCGTTCGCGCAGGTTTCCCCCACGCGCGTCCAGGTCGTTTCCGCAAGCCTTCTTTCAGCGCTGAGCGGCACGCACACAAACGAGCTTCGCTTTGGCTACACGCGTTTCCGCAATTCATTCACGTCGCTCGACGCGCTGAACCCCAATCCAAACATACCGGATTTCGGCACCGGACATACCGGGTTGCCCGAATTTGATTTTGCCGGGATTTTCGAGAATTTGGGCGCCACCGTTTTCAGCATTCCACGCGCTCGCGTCAGCCAGAATTACCAGATCCTCGACAACTACACGCTGATTCATGGCGCTCACACCTGGAAGTTCGGAGGAGAGTTCCGGCGCGCGTGGGTGAGCGCGTTTAACGACAACTTCGAGCGTGGCATCTTCAGCCTTTCGACGTGCGATCCGGCCACCTTTCCGGCGGGCTGCGCCGTGCCTGTGGGCACCAGCAACCAGGTCAACATACTTACGCAATTTTTTCTGGGGAATGGATCTGTTTCCGCCAGCACCGGAAATACGCAGCGCACAACGTACAACAACGGGTTCTCCTTCTTCGCACAGGATGAGTACCGGATTCGCCAAACCCTTACGCTCACTTATGGTTTGCGCTGGGAATATTTCGGGCCGATCAGCGAAAAAGACGACTTGCTCTCGAATTTCCCGGCCGGCGCGTTATCTCCCGCTGCGTTCCCAACGGCCGCCCTGGTAGCAGTTGGCCATGGAGGCCTCGACGGTGCCTACACTCGCGACCTGAAAGACTTCGGCCCACGCCTGGGCCTCGCATGGAGCCCGTTTCAGAACACAGTCGTCCGCGCGGGATACGGCATCTACTACGATTACATCCCTCAGGACTTGATGATTGCCAATTTCACGAATTCCGCAGGTCTGGCCACCAATCCTTTCGCTGCTTTCGGGCCTTTTTCCGTGATCTCGCTGGATTACAATCAGGCGGCTTTCAATGGCACTGCCCCCGGCCCGGTCTTCGGCCCCGCCGCGCCCTTGAACAGCATTTTTGTTACGCCTCGCACCCTCGATACTCCTTACGTCGGCGAGTGGAATCTGAATATCCAGCAGCAAATCACAAATGGGGCGGCGATTGAGATCGGGTATGTCGGCAGCAAAGGGACTCGGCTCACTCGTTTGTACGACGCCAACCAGGACGGCCTAAATCCGAACTTCTCCCAGGTGGCCGTGTTCAGTACGATTTCCGACTCGACCTACAATGCGCTCCAGGTCCAGGCTCGATTTTCGAATTTCCACCGCATCTCCGGCTTTGCTGCCTATGTCTTTTCGAAGTCTCTCGATGGCGCTTCGGATGGAATCGATTTCAACGGTTCCACGGCGGCATTCCCGCAGGATTCCGACAATTTGAAGGCCGAGAAGGGTCCCTCGACCTTCGACGCGCGTCACCGGTTTACAACGGGCTTGAATTTCGCCGTCCCGGTTTGGCATGCGCTGCCCGACAAGCTGGCCCGCGGATGGCAGCTTAATACCGTTGTTACCGCGATGTCAGGCCAACCGATCGGAATCATTACAGGCGGAGGGTTTAACGGACGGCAGCGCCCCGATGTTGTGCCCGGAGTCCCGCAAGTGATCCACGGGAATCCGTCCGTCGCTTACATCAATATAGCCGCGTTCGCTACTCCGGCGGGAGAGGATGGCGACCTCGGGCGGGACGCCGTCTATGGACCTGGATTCTGGAATATCGACTTCTCCACAACAAAGGACACCCATTTAACTGAGCGGTTGGTGCTCCAACTCCGCGCTGAATTCTTCAATACTTTCAATCATCCGCAATTCGCGCTTCCGGGCGGCGTCCTTTCGCTGCCAGAAACACAGGCAATGTGTGGAGGCTGCGCCTCAACTGCGACGCCTGACGTCGCTCAGGGCAATCCCGGGCTTGGCGGCGGCGGGCCGCGCGTGTTGCAATTTGCGGCGCGTTTTCAATTCTAGTTCGAAAGTTCTATCAGCAGGCCAATTCGAGCGAGTACTGCCGACAGCCGAATCTGCTTCCGGCTCCGGATTTTAGGGACGATTTCACGTTTTGCGCGAATGTTAACCCGCAGTACGAAGGTACTATTGCCCCCCTTTGTAACCGCCTACGAAAATCGAAATGTTAGAGGAATTTGCCGGCCGCTTGGGAGATGGCGTCCGGCCGGACAGGATGATGGCGCCCATTTCGAAAGACACGGTAGAGCTGGCCACAATCGCTGAGCCGATTGTTCCGCCGGCGGAAACGCACCCCAAGCCAGCCCCTACTTCCTCAGGCCATCTTCGCTCCGACGCTCTCTCTCTCGAAGTCGCTGTGAAAGTTCACGGCTCACGCGTCACTCAAGGCCCCGCGGGCCCGGCGCCGCATACCGAGCCATTCGAGGAAGAGACCAGCACGATGATCGTGTTCCCCCAGGGCGGGGTCTTGCGGCTCAACACCGCCGTCAACGCCGGCCAGATGCTGGTGCTCACCAACTTGAAGACCCGGCAGGATGCGATTTGTCGCGTGGTGAAAGTCCGCGCGAATCCTAATCTTCCGGGCTACATCGAAGTGGAGTTCACGCATCCGCAGCCCGGCTATTGGGGCGCCAACTTTCCTTCCGAGCCGGCGTCAGCCGCTCATCAGCCAGCGCCCGTACCAGGCCCTGTGCCTGCCGCGCCTGAAATTAAGCCGGTCGAAAAGCCTCTCGGGGATATCTCTTGGAAGCCTGCGACCCCTCCTCCTGTGGCTTCGCCACAGCCTCAGCACAGCGCGGTCCCTCCGCCGCCTGAAGCAAAACCAAGTGCTCCGCCGGCGAAAGCCGCGCCACCTCCAAAGGAGGAGCCTTCGTTCATTTCCATCGGCTCACAAGAGGAAGTTCAGCCATTCGCGTCCGCGACTGCCACGATCAAGCCCAGACGCAGCACAGAGGTCAACGCTCCTTCGGTGCCGCATACGGCTCATCCCGCTCCAATATCGTCTCCGGAACCGCGGGAGTCTGTGCCGGTGGCCCCGCTCGCGTCCATCGAATTTTCAGAAGTGGAAGAGCGTCGCCGCGCAGAGGCGACACCGGCTGCGCTGTCTGCCGATAGTTCTCAGCCCATCTTCGGGAGATTCTCAAGCGCCGCTGCGATGACGGAAGGGCATCAAGCCCCGACCGAGGCAGTCGGCTCTCTCCGCGGCTCCTTGGGCAGCTCGAGGGAGGCATCCGGCGTAGCATCGAATCACAATTGGATGCTCGTGGCCGCCGCTGTCGCAATCCTTGCGCTGGGCCTCGTGGGAGGGATCTTTTATTTCCGTCATCATTCTTCGACTACGCCAGCGGCGAAGACAACCCCGGCGCATGCCGAATCCTCCGAACCGGCCCCTGCGCCCACGAGTGTGCCGCGACCCGAAACAGTGAGCGCCCAACCACCGGTGGCGGCTGTCGCGCGGCCGTCGAGTTTTGCTGCGCCGCCCTCAGCAGCTTCTGCCGCATCTACGGGCGCGACGCCTTCGAGTAGATCATTCCCGGCTGCTTCTGCACCAACCGCAAGTTCGGTTTCTGCGGCCAACGCAGCCGCAGCCGAACCCGAATCAGTTCGGCCCCCGGCGAGCGCTACCACTGCTGCCCCGAGTGTGACGAACGCCATGGTTTCCGAGGCGCTGAACGCGCATCCCTCCGCTCCGCAGCGCGATAATTCGCCGGATGCCGATGCCGCGCCCGTCCTCACTCCCGGCGCAGGTTCTAATCCGGATGAGAACGCTCCCATCATTATCGCTTCCTCCGGGCCATCACTTCTTTCTCCCTCCGGCCCCGCACCGCCTCTGAAGTCCGGCGGAGTGGTGACGGAGCCAAAGCTGAAATCGTCTGTCCTTCCCGTGTACCCGCTTTCGGCCCGCCAATCGAACGTGCAGGGCGACGTCGTAATCAACACGACGATTGATAAAGACGGCGACGTGACACAGATGAAGGTTGTTTCCGGGCCCGCTGTGCTGCGTCAGGCCGCGCTCGATGCGCTCAAGCGGTGGAAGTACGAGCCTTCCACGTTGGACAGTGAGCCGGTAGAAGTCCAAATGCTGGTCACCATCAAGTTCCGCCGGTAAATTCCTCCAAGCCTTCGGATTCCTGCATGTCCCTTCGTTGCATGCCGCACTTCGGGGATGTTGCTTTTTTGCCTGTCCTGGCATCCAATGGACGAAGCGCTTAGGGGAATCCCCGAATTTTGTGCAGGAGTGAGCGATGAAAGAAGCCGTCATTGTAAGTTCTGTGCGGACAGCAGTCGGCAAGGCGCCCCGCGGGAGTCTGCGCGCGACGCGGCCGGACGACCTGGCAGCGGTTGCGATCAAGGGAGCCATTGAGCGCGCCAAGGGCCTCGACCCCAAAGAAATCGAAGATGTAATCCTGGGCTGCGCGATTCCCGAGGCAGAGCAGGGCATGAACGTCGCTCGCATCGCCTCCTTGCGCGCGGGGCTGCCGGTGGAAACCTCGGCATTGACCATCAATCGCTTTTGCTCTTCCGGCCTGCAAGCGATTGCGCTCGCCGCCGAGCGCATCATGTCCGGCCAGGGCGAGGTGGCTGTGGCGGGCGGAACGGAATCGATGAGCATGGTGCCAATGGGCGGCAATAAAATCGCGCCAAATCCGTGGCTCATGGAGCATTACCCGGACGCCTACCTTGGGATGGGATTGACGGCGGAGAATTTGGCGAAGAAATATGCCATTACGCGCGAGGAAGCCGATGCATTTTCCTACGCCAGCCATCAAAAAGCCCTGGCGGCCATTGCTGCCGGGAAATTCAAGGATGAAATCGTTCCGGTGGAGGTGAGTTACACCGTTCTGGAAAACGGCCCGAATGGCTCGTCGAATGGCACGAAACCCAAAACCGTCAAGATGACTTTCGATACGGACGAAGGCCCGCGCGCCGATACTTCGCTCGAAGCGCTTGCGAAACTCAAACCGGCTTTCCACGCGCATGGCGTGGTGACCGCAGGCAACAGCTCGCAAACCAGCGACGGCGCGGCTGCTTCCGTGGTGATGAGCGCCGAGCGCGCACGCTCACTGGGATTGAAACCAATGGCCCGGTTTTTGGCGTTCGCTACCGCGGGATGCCCTCCGGAGGAAATGGGAGTCGGCCCCGCATTCGCCATCCCCAAAGCGCTAAAGATTGCCGGGCTCAAACTCGATCAAATCGATTTGATCGAGCTCAATGAGGCGTTCGCCGCACAGGCGCTGAGCGTGATCAAACTGGCAGGCCTCGATCCAGCGCGAATCAATGTGAATGGCGGGGCCGTCGCTCTTGGCCACCCGCTCGGCTGCACGGGAGCGAAACTCACGGCCGCGATTTTGCGCGAGATGGAACGACGCAACGCACGCTACGGTCTCGTGACCATGTGCGTGGGTGGCGGGATGGGCGCTGCGGGGATTTTCGAGCGCGCTGCTTGATCGCGCGCCCTGTTTTTCCTCACTTGGTGGCGTCGCCTTTCCAGATCAACTGCTCCGGGTTGCTGCCCTTTTGCGAGAACTCCTCCATGTGGACGGATTTTTCCTGAATCTTGGAGTACGTCGCCCGAAGATGAACGACGTTTTCTCCCATCCCGAAGTCGGAGTGAGTTACGAGATTGGGACCTTCCCACTGGGATTTTCCGATCACCGCTCCGGGAAAATTACCGACCGTAACCACGGTGTAAGCGTTTTGCTTCGCCACCCACACAAAAATCTGGTGGCCGATTTCCTTTCCAAAAGGGCCATCCAGCTCGAAATCCGTGATCACTGAAAATCCGCCGGGCCCGAGACGTCCTTTGTACCAGCCGGTCTCAGCTCCGCCTTCCGGAGCCATCGGCGTTTTCTCGTAGCCGCCTTTGAATTCCCACGAACCGAGCAGAAATTTCATCCGTTCCATTTCCGGGCCGGGCTGCGGCGCCTGAGTTCCTGGCGCTTCGGCCTTTTTGTCTTTCGAGGGTTCTTGAGCCACGGCGGTGATCGCAAGAAGAGCCGCCAGAATCGAGAAACGCAGTGCGTGGAGCGCGCGCCGCATGATTTCGCCTCCTAGCCTTTCGGTTTCCACAACCCGATCGTGTTCCCCTCCGGGTCGCTCATCCACGCAAATGTGCCCGTCGGGATTTCCACCGGTGGAACGAGCGTTTTCCCTCCGAGGGACTTGGCTTTATCGAGGTACACCTGCACATCCTCCACCTGAACGTAAAAAATCGTGTATTGAAACGGCTCGTGCCCCAGCTCTGTGATGTGCCCGGTGATTCCTTCTCCCGTGCTGATCATCCCGGCCGGCCCCATCTGCTGGATTTGCCATCCGAAAAGGCTCATGTAGAAGTTCTGCGTCGCCACGCTGTCGCGGCAGCCGATTTCAAAATGAACGACTGGATGTGCCACGTTTCCTCCCGTTCACGCGAAGATTTTTTTCAGTGCATCGGCCCAGCGGTCTTCGATTCCTTTTACCCGCGCTGCCGGCAGCCCGTATAAAGAAAACCAGAGCTGCGCATCGTGCTCCGGTCCCGCGCCCTCAATCGTCAGCCACGCGAGACCATCGTTGAGCGATTCCACGGTGACGCAGAATCCGCGCGCGGGAACCACGAATTCGACACGGCCGGACCACTCCTCGCCGGTCGCAGTACGCAGCGAATAGCGTTGGCCCGCTGAAAAATTCCGTGCCGTTCCGCTTTGGAAGATCCCCTCCGGTGCCAGGAGTTTGTCGTAGATCTGCCGGCGCGGCAATTCCTTTTTCTGCCGCGGCCAGGCCACCAGGCGCGGCTCTCCCGGATGGCGCTCGAGGTAATGGCGCAGATTCAGGAGCATGAAGTCCCAGCCATAATTCGTGGAATCGTAGAACTCGCTCTCCCAATCGGCGCCCGAAGCAAAACTCGATTGAACCAGGCGCAGGAGTGTTTTGCCGCCGCGCGATTCGATCGTCCATTCCACGCGCAGCGGCAGGCCCGCGCTCGTTTCAGCCCACGCAATTTTCCGGTTCGGCTCCCAGATTTCGATGCTCGCGCCGCCTTCGTAAGTGGGACCCCAGGAAAGCGAGATCTCGCCGCCCTGGCCCGGCGTAATGCGCGCTTCGAGCGGAAACCATCGCGTCAATTCATTTGGATCCGTCAACATCTTCCACACGGTTTCCGGCGGCACGGATAGCTCGATCTGCTTCTCGATTTTCAGAATCTGTCGTTCCGGCTTCGCTTCGGTCATGGCCCCTCTCCGGAAAACTAATTCGCCCCTGCTCAGTTGCCTGCGGCGGCCGAAGCAGGGAACAGAGCTGCAAGCCGCTCAACCGCCTTAGTCAATTGAGACTCGAGTGCCTTCATCTGGTTCGCGTCCAGCTTCCAGCTCATCGTTCGCAGGCCCACCATGCGCTACGGTCCCGCTTTGAACGCCTTCAATTCAAGTGTGCCCTCGATTTCCTCCCAGGAGACTGTGACTTCGCGGTTCGTGATCGCGAGGACGCGGCCGGTCAGCTTCCCCGCATCCCGCAGATCGAGATGAACTCCTTCCCCCGGCTTTCCGATCCCTCCCGATCGTGCAAACCATTCCGCCAGTTTCGGCGCTTCGAGAAAATAGGGCAGGAGCTGTTCGTATTGGAACGATGCCGGGCGCATGACGAGAGCTCCCGTTTTCTGGCGCGCGAAATGATTTTCGAGATAGTGCTTCAGAATCGCGAGCGACATCTTCCAGCCGGACACAACCCCTTCGTACTCATCCTTCCACTCGGCGTCATCGCGGAATCCCGAGTTGATAAGCCGCACGAGCGTGGCTCCGCCCCGGCGCTCGATCCGTACTTCGAGGATTCCTTTGTCTCCCTGAGGTGGATTCCACTTCAGAACGAACAATTTTCCGGGAACTGCGTCAACAACCTCATACGGCAGCTCCAGGCCAAAATCATCGAAAAACCAGGTCATCGTCCCGCCGGGCTTTGCTTCCCCCGCGGCGCGATCCACAAACCACTGCGCGATTTTTTCCGCGTGAGCCCAAGCTTCCCAGGCCTGCTGCGGAGTTGCGGTCGTTTCCATCTCCGCTTGAATCACGGCCCCTTTGTGCTCGAACTTCCGGTCTTCCGGCATCGGTTTTAGCCTCCTGCGTGATTTTTTTCTTCAAGCTTCGGTGGAATCGGATAGCAGCCCAGAATCAGCCGGTAGGGTCGCCCTCGGCCGGGCGTGCCGTCCGCTTGCGTGTAAGGCGAGGAGTGCCGGGCGACGGTGTCTACGATCGTGCGGCGGAGCTCTTCAGCAAACCGCGCGCGCTGCTCGGGAGTCTCAAATCGCAATTCGGAGCTGAGCGAAAGCGTCGAAAGCCTCTTGCCTTGCGCCTTTGCCTCGCGGGTTGCTCGGCCGAGTTCCGATTGCCCGAGCGACATCAACCCGAGCAGATAGGCGGCGCTGAATGCATCCTCCGCTTTTTCGCGCGGCAGGCCCAATCGTCCGAGCAGGTCCGGAGCAAGTATGTAGCCCTGCGCCGCAGTCCTGTAACGGCGCTCGATCATGTTTCGTCGGCGCCGCTGCCCCGCGCGCTCGAGGAAATGCGAGCGGGCCAGCTCGCGCACGTGGTAGTTCACTTTCTGGCGGGGAAGCCGCAGCCGCCGCGCCAGACCCGCAGCCGAATCGGGCTCGCGCAAGCTTTCGAGTATCCGCAGCCGCAGGGGATGCAGCAGCGCCGCGGCGCGGGGCACTTCGGAGACATAGTCCCAGGCGGGAGGGCTGGTGGGGCCGTGAATTGGCGGGCTCACAGGCGGATTCCACCACGGACGTAAATTTCTGTCAAGACAAATATTTTTTTCTATATGGCGGTCCACCTTCCGCGCGGGCCGTGCCTCCCTGGGATTCCCCCGGGATCCCCCCGGAAGTTGCATTTGCCCCGGCCCGCGCTTCCCGCTAAGATAAGTGTTCCGCACCATCCTGCGACTCGCCCGGATTCGGATGAAAAAATGGCCCCTACGGCCTGGCATTTTGCTTACGCAAGCAACATGAACCGCGCGCAGATGAAGTCGCGCGCCGGCGAAGTATTGGAGGAGCGCCGCGGGCGTTTGGAAAATTACGAGGTGGTCTTCAACAAAAAAGTCCGCGGCGGAACCGCCACCGCCAATATCCGGCCCGTCCCCGGAAAGGTGGTCGAAGGCGTGCTGTATAAAATCAACGAGTCGGCCTTGCGCAGCCTCGACCGCTTCGAAGGCGCGCCCGAGCATTACCGCCGCATTGAGGTGAACGTCGTCGATGCCAACGGCCAGCGTGTCCCGGCCCAAGCCTTCATTGCCAACAAAGTCGAAAAGGGCCTGCGGCCTGCGGCGCACTATCTGAAAACGATTCTCGAGGGCGCCGCCGAACACGCCCTGCCGCCCGACTATGTCGAGAGCTTGAAAGCCTCCGCCGCAGCGGGCTAGGAAGGATCCCTTGCATGCCGGTTGCACGGGAGCAGGAGCGCGGCATCCCGCGTTCGAATTTCCGCCAAAATTCGCTCCAGTCACCCCTTGCGCGAATCGCAAATGAGAGAGACAATCAGATTTTACCGACTTACGAAATTATCCCAAACAAGGACACCCCATGGCGACTACACCCGTTTCGCAAGTCTTGAGCCGCGGCGGCGCGTTTCTGATTGCACCGTGCACGCCGGATGATGTTTTCACGCCCGCCGATCTCTCCGACGATCAGCGCTTGATCGGCCAGACCGCCGAGGAATTCGTGCAAAAGGAAGTCGTGCCGCTGGTTCCCGAACTCGAGGCGCACAAGGAAGGCCTGATGGCGCAGCAATTGAAAAAAGCCGGCGAGATCGGCCTGCTCGGCGGCGCCATCCCGGAAGAATATGGCGGCGCGGGGCTCGATAAAGTCTCCGCCACGGTGCTCGCGGAAAAGCTTGCCGGTTACGCCTCGTTCGCCGTTTCGCACGGCGGCCACTCTGGCATCGGCACCATCCCCATCGTTTATTTCGGCACGGAACAGCAAAAGAAAAAGTTCCTGCCGAAAATCGCCACCGGCGAACTCCTCTCCTGTTATTGCCTCTCGGAGCCGCAAGCCGGCTCGGACTCGCTCGCCGCGCGCACCCGCGCCGTCCTTTCGCCCGATGGAAAGAGCTGGATTCTGAACGGGCAGAAGATGTGGATCACCAACGGCGGATTTGCCGATGTGTACGTCGTCTTTGCCAAAGTCGACGGCGAGAAATTTTCCTGCTTTATCGTGGAACGCGGAACCCCGGGTTTTTCGGCCGGCGCCGAAGAAAAAAAGATGGGCATCAAGGGCAGCTCGACGGTGCCGATCTTTTTCGAAAATGCCCACATCCCCAAAGAAAATCTGCTCCACGAAATCGGGCGCGGCCACATCGTCGCGTTCAACACTCTGAACGTCGGCCGCTTCACGCTCGGCGCTTATTGCCTCGGCGGCGCAAAAGACGTTTTGTCGGTTTCATCCAAATACTCGAAGGAGCGCACCGCCTTCGGAAAATCGCTCTGCGAATTCGGCCTGATCAAGGCGAAGCTGGGCGAGATGGCCATCCGCATCTTCGCGGTCGAATCGATGATTTATCGCTCGGCAGGCATGGTCACGGCCGCCACGGAGAACGCGGTCACCGCCGCCGATAAGACGCAGCAATCGATGCAGGTGCTCGAGGAGTACGCCATCGAGAGCTCCATCAGCAAAATCATGGGCAGTGAAACGGTGGACTTCTGCGTGGACGAAGGCGTGCAAATTTTCGGCGGCTACGGCTTCCACGAGGATTATCCCGTCGCGCGCCAGTACCGCGATAGCCGCATCAACCGCATTTTCGAAGGCACCAACGAAATCAACCGCATGCTCATCATCCAGATGCTGATGAAGCGCGCGATGGCCGGCGTGCTGCCTCTGATTCCTGCCGCCATGAAGCTTCAGGAAGAAGTGCTCGCGGGCCCTTCGATGGAAGAATCTGCTTCGGGTGCGTTTGCCGAAGAAGATCGCTCCCTCGCGCAAGCCAAGAAAATCTTTCTGCTGGGTGCGGGAACGGCCGTGCAGAAGTTCCGCGAGAAGCTGGCGGACCATCAGGAAATCGTCGCGGCCCTTTCCAATATCGCCATGGATGTGTACGCGATGGAGTCGTCGCTTCGGCGCGCGCAGAAAGCGGCCGCCTCGCGTGGCGCAGCCGCGGGCGTGATGGGCGAGGCAGCCCGGGCGTTCATCTACGACGCCATGGATCGCGTGGAGAAGGAAGCCCGCACGGCTCTGGCAGCCACTTCCGATGGCGATACGCTCGTCACGCAATTGGCCGTGCTGCGCCGCTTTGCCAAGCACGCTCCCGTCGACACGATTGCGATTCGCCGCCGCGTGGCCGACGCCGTCCTGACCCAGGATCGCTATCCGTTTGAAGGTCGCTAGGCGGCGGCAGAATTGAAGAGCCCTTCCCCGGCATGGGGCTGGATCCGGCCCCTTGCCACTCCCTATCTGCGCGGCTATCCGGCGGTCGCTGAAAACGTGGCAGTCTGCGCGGGTTTTGGTTTTTGCACCCCGATTCGGCAGGGCCTCCATCGCATACGAACGGTTCAGCTGAGGACGCAGCCGCCGCTGGATTTTTTGTGGGCTACCTGATTTCTCCGGCGCGATTCGAATTTCTTGCGACGCAACCCCCGAAGTGCCTCGCGTTCGTCTTTCTCTCCCCGCCCGGAGGGCCTCTGCACATTCGGCTCGTGCAGGAAAATGGCAGCCTGATCCGCAAGACGTTCGACTACATTCGCCTTTTGACCCACCGGCCGCCGCGGTTTGCTTTCCAGGACGCCGAACTCGCCGCGATGACGCGCCATCAATCCATGCGCGAATCGCCTATGGAGAAGTACGAACACTTCTCGCGCAATTTCTTCATCGAATCGCTCGCGTGGCTCGTTCGCAGCGGCATCGTCCGCAAACTGCTGGCGGAGAAATTTGCCGTGGGCGAAAGAAAAAGAAACAACGCGCAACGCAAGCCGAAATCCGGCGTCAAAAAGCGTCCGCTCGCAAAACATGTTCTGAACTAAAGACTTACCCTCTCCAGGGAAACTTTTTTCTCTTTTTTGAATTCCGCGCCATTCGGAAGTTTCGAGAGCCCTGAATTTTCAATAACTTACACATGTCTCCTTTGGGCCACTCCGTGCATCTATACAGGTGAGGGTGGATGGAGGAGATGAAGAACGTGTTGGCAAAAATGAAATTATACGCAACTGGAGTCGCCGAAAAAGCGAAGGTCCGCAGAGGGATGCTGTCGTTGGTCGCCGCTATTTTCATCTTCCAGCTTTATTTCGTTCGCGAACTGGCTGCGGCAGAGCTCATGTTCGGCTTGGTGTTCGCCTTCCTGCTCGTGCTGGGCGGGCTTGCCTATTTGATTGGCACAGTTGGCGAGCGCGGCCTGGGCTGGACCGAATCGGGAATCCGCGTCCTGGCCGATTCGGCGCGCCGCGGCTACACGAGCTTGGAAGAGATCACCAGAAAATCCTTCCGCGCTCCCCGCTCTGAATCCGCGCAATAACCGCTCCTGGCTGACCCGGCCGGCAGAAGGGGTCAGCCCAGGCATCTCCTCACTTTGAACCGATTGGAAATTCCTCCTTTCTCACTCCGTAAATTTGCCTCCGTAGCCCCTGAATAGGGAACCATCGCAAGCGGCGCGCCCGCGAAATAGGCGGCATCTGGTAAGATTTCTCCTTAGATTCAGGGCTTTTCGTTCCGGTGGAGCTGCCGTTGGTTTTCAACCGCAGAGAATTTCTCAAAGCGATTGCTGCGACGGGCGCCGCCGCAGCTTTTCCAGCGGTTTCGGCACTTGGTCGGGGCGACGCTCTGGCGGCTCCCAGCGAACCTCCTGGTTCCTTTGATTTTGTTTTCTTCACTGATACCCACATTGAGCCGGAGCTGGATGCAGCTCATGGCTGCAATCTGTGCTTCACTAAGATTGCCGCGCTCAAGCCGGAGTTCGCCATCATGGGCGGCGACCACGTGTTCGACGCGCTGGGCGTGAATCCGGCGCGTGCCGGAATGGTTTACGACCTGTATCGCAAAACGGAACAATTCCTCGAGATGCCTGTCCATCACACGATCGGAAACCACGATGTATTCGGCGTGTTGAAAAAAAGCGGGGTGCGCCCGGACGATCCGGCGTTCGGCAAGAAAATGTACGAAGACTGCATGGGTCGCACGTTCTACTCGTTCGATCACAAAGGCTACCATTTCGTCGTGCTCGATTCGATTCAGCCGACCGCGGACCGTATGTGGGAAGCTCGCGTGGATGCGCCGCAACTTCGCTGGCTCGCCGATGATTTGAAAAAGACCGGAACGGCCGTCCCAGTGATCGCCGTGATTCATTGCCCGCTCGTGACCGCCTTTGCCACCTACGCGCAGGTGATCACCGAAGGGCGCAAATACAACACGATGACCGT
>DASPSD010000025.1:0-8508 GCA_035624115.1 Candidatus Sulfotelmatobacter sp.
CAGGTAGATGGTTTTCATCGCCAACCGAGAAGAGCTAACCGATGCTATCTATCCCGTTGAACAGCTTTCGAGCCGCCTACATCCTGCCCGACACTATCGCCTTTTTTTCCAGTAGCCCGGGCGGCGGCGCCCAGGCGCGACAGCCAATATTTGGACCCCATCAGTTAATTCCCGATAAATTACGACGAATGGGAAACAGGGGAGTTTGGCTTTGCGAGTGCCGCGCGCTCCTCTTGGCCACCGTTGAGGCGCGGCGTGGATTTTTTCGAATACGTCAAAAAGTTCCGCAACAAACTGCGCCGCCGCTTGCGGGCTGCGCTCCCGATACCACTGCGCTGCCGCTTCTGCCTCATCAATGGCTTCGGGGTGGAAAGAGAGCTGCCCGGCCGTCATTCGATCGCTGAAGAAAGTCTGCGGCGGGCTTGTTCGAGAGAAATCGGCTTGATCTTGGCGGAATCGAGGTCAGCCATGCGCCGGGCGACTTCTTCGTCCCAGGCGGCTTGCACGGACTTGTCCTGCGCGCTTTCGAGGCTTCCGATCAGCGAAGCGGCCAGCTCAGCGCGTTCCGTCACGGGAAGCGTGAGCGCTTTTTTCAAGAGATCGGATGCATCCGGGCTCATATCCTGATTCTACCTCGAATCGGACGCAAACTAGAAAAGGCCAGCCTGGCGGCGGGGCGCGTCTTTGCTCTGCGCGTCGTCGGCGGCCAAGCCGAAATGCTTGTACGCAAGCGCGGTGGCGACACGGCCGCGCGGCGTGCGGTCGAGCAGGCCGAGCTGCATGAGGTACGGCTCGTAAATCTCTTCGATCGCGTCTTCTTCCTCGCTGAGCGAGGCGGCAATCGTATTGAGCCCCACGGGGCCGCCGGAATATTTTTGGATGATCGTGAGCATAAGATTGCGGTCGATTTCATCGAGGCCGTGCTCGTCGACGCCGAGCATGGCCAGCGCATCGCGCGCGACTTCGAGAGTAATGTGCCCTTGCGCGCGCACTTCGGCGAAATCCCGCACGCGCCGCAGCAGCCGGTTCGCCACGCGCGGCGTCCCTCGGCTGCGCCGCGCGATTTCTGCGCCGCCGGGTTCGTCCATGCGAATGCCCAGAATTTTTGCCGAGCGCTCGACGATCCGCTGCAAATCCTCCGGCGAATAAAAATCCAGCCGGTGAACGATTCCGAAGCGCGAGCGCAGCGGCGCCATGATCAGCCCCGCCCGCGTGGTGGCTCCAATCAGCGTGAACCGGTTCAGTTGATACGGATGAACGCGCGCGCCCGGCCCCTGGCCGATGATCAGGTCGATGCGGAAATCTTCCATCGCCGGGTAGAGAATTTCTTCGAGCGCGGGCAAGAGGCGATGAATCTCGTCGAGGAAAAAGAAATCGCGTCCATCGAGCGAACTGAGGACGGCGGTGAGGTCCCCCTTTTTCTCCAGCAGCGGGCCGGAGCTGATCTTGATCGCCGAGCCCATTTCGTTGGCAAGAATTTGCGCGAGCGTGGTCTTGCCCAGGCCCGGCGGGCCGTAAAGGAGCACGTGATCGAGCGCTTCGCCGCGCACGCGCGCCGCGTCCACGGCGATCTTCAGATTTTCCTTCACGCGCGTTTGCCCAATGAAGTCCGCAATTTGCCGCGGGCGGACGCTCGCCTCGATGCGCGCGTCTTCATCGAACGCCCGCCCGGAAACGATGCGGTCCTTCATTCTTCCCGGTGCCTGTCCTTCTTGCATTCCGCCCAACCTCTACAAAACCGAAAAAGCTAATCCCGTCCGGCCGCACGAGCCGACTTGTGCATCGCGGCCGCGCCGAGAATCTGAAGCGATTCCCGCAACAATTTTTCGAAATCCGCGCCCGCGGCGCCGCGCGCTTTTTCGATCGCGTGCTCCACGGCTCGAGCCTCATACCCTAGGTTGACGAGCGCGGAGGCCACATCCGACTCAAGCTGCGAGCGCGTGGCCGGCTTGCCCGCTTCGGCCACATCGACCACCACGAGCTTGTCGCGCAGCTCGACCACGATTCGCTCGGCTGTCTTGCGTCCCACGCCCGGAATCCGCACGAGCTGCGCCAAATCTCCCTTGCGGATCGCCGGGACAAGCTCTTCGAGGCTGAGCCCTGAGAGAATTTTCAGCGCAAGAGCCGGGCCAACGCCCGAGGCGGAAATCAGCAGCTCGAAGCATTGCTTCTCGCGCGCGGTCAAAAAGCCGTACAACGAGAGCGAATCTTCGCGAACGTGGGTGTGAATCAGAAGCGTGGTCTCGCCGTGCAGCGGGCCGAGCGCGGCGAAGGTCGAAAGCGGAACCTGCACCTGATAGCCCACGCCGCCGACATCGACGATTACCTGGTTCGGCCTTTTTTCGGTGAGCTTGCCGCGGAGCGAGCCAATCATCCCGAGCGATTATTCCTGAGCGTGCCGGGTGTGTCAACGCGGGCGCCGCGGCCGGCTTGCGGTATGGGCACTCGATTGCACGGAACGATAAGTGAAAAAGATTTTGCGAAATGAGCGCAATCGCTGGAACAAACGCGCGGAGCCGTACGTAAATGAAGGGTGCACAGAAATGGGGCAATTGAGAGCGGGGAGCCAAATCAGCCGCCGCGCGTGCGCGAAACTGGGAATTCGCCCGGGAACAAATTGTCCGGTAGAGAAACAACTGTCCGTGAGAGGACAGCGCTGGCACAATTCGGGAGCAACTCGTCCGATTTTGAGCAGGCGGCAATTCGAATTTTCGGATGGCGCTCTGTGTCTCCGAAATCACGGAGCAGAACTCTTGTGCGGAATTGGGAGCGCAGTGTCCGCCAGCGGCGCGTGCCGCAAGAATTTAGACGCAAAGAAACATTTCGCGTGAATGGATGTTCAGCATGCTCTCGCCGCGAACCTGAATGCGTCTAAGCGAGTGCAAGGGGCGAATAAGTATAAGGAGGAAGTAAAATGTCTCACCGTGCAACGACGATCGGATTGGCTGTCCTCGTAGTGCTGGCGCTGGCGGTTCCGGCAATGGCACGCCACGACGCGGCGAACGATGCGAAACAAGTTTCCACCCGCATGGACCTGCTGAGTCCGGCCACGCTTTCGGGCAAAGCTCTTCAGCCCGCCAGCTACACGGTTTCGGCGGACGAATCCAAAGTGACCATCTCTTTGAACGGCAAAATCGTGGCCGAAGCTCCGGTGCAATGGAAGGACGAAGCCGGCAAGGCGCGCTACTCCGCCTTCGTGACCGACAACAACCAGATCCGGGAAATTCATTTCAGCGGCAAGACGCGCTACATCGAGGTCGCGCAGTAGCGTTTGCTCCGATCGGACAAGCGGGCAGCGCCTCGGCAAGCGGGTGCTGCCCGTTTTAATTTCGCCTGGATGATCGCGGCTTGTGGCGGGATTACTTGACGCCGTCGATCAATTCCACCGCATCGATGATGCCGATCACGGCCATGTCGATCGGAGAGTTCGGCCTCCCGACGGCGGTCATCGCCGAGTAGCCCTCGGACGCGAGCAGCACGCGCTCGCCGACGCCTGCATCGACAGCGTCCAGCGCGAGCACCGGCTCGCCGCGGTCCGATCCATCCAGGTTCAGCGGCTGAATGACGAGGATCTTGCGGCCCTCGTGCGACGGCGCTTTCTGCGTCGCCACCACGTCGCCGATCACGCGCCCGATAAGCATTTATTTTTTCGCTCGCGCAGCCGGAATGTTCACCGTGTCCACGATGCCCACAATCGTGGCTTCGGTCGGCACTTCGACCGGAAGAAACGGAAAGCTGGCCTCTCGCCCGCGGCACCAATAAATCGTTTCGCCGGCCCCTGCTCCCACCGAATCGAGCGCCACGAGCGGCTTGCCCTTGTCGCGGCCATTCCGGTCGAGCGGCTGCACGAGCAACAGCCGCTGGCTCGTGAGCGCGGGGTCCTTCATCGTGGCAACCACATTTCCGATCACGCGCCCCAGCAGCATTTCAATCCCCTGTCCCCGTTTGAATGCGCCGCAGCTCTTTCAAGAATTCCTCGCGGTCCGCTTTTGCTCGCGAAGCTGTGCGGGCTTTCTCGGTCAAGTACTTCTGCCCTTTAATAGGGCTCTCTTGCAGAAAATCGGCCCATCCACGAAGTTGGCGGGAAATTTCCTCTGCATTTGATTTCAAATTTGAAATTTCAAATTTCAAATTGGAAAATCCAGGCAAACGCTCAAGCAAACACAGCATCGATCTGACTTCTCCAGCCGAGCCACGGGCGATGTAAAGAAAATTGCGCAACTCGTGCTTGGTGCCGCGCTCGAACCTTTCTGCGATGTTATTTGAGATGGATACGGCAGCTCTTTCATTCTGATCGCGGAGATTTCCTCGTCCAGAAAAACACGGCTCCGACGTGATTTTATAAATATCCACAGCCAGCCCGATGGCTGCATTCCAAACCGGCAATTCCTCAAATCGATTGTATTTCACGGCTTACTTCTTTCGCGCGGCGGCCAGCTCGGCCTCATGCAAGGCGTCGAGCTTCACCGAATCGACGATGCCGACGATGGCGGCATCCACAGGGCGGTCCTTGCATTCCGCGGCCATGCGCGCGGAGCTGCCGGAAACGATCAGCACGGTCTCGCGAAAGCCGGCGTCCACGGTGTCCACCGCGATCAGGTAGCCGGATTCGTCCGTCCCTTCAGGACTCACCGGCTTTACGATGAGGAGTTTTTTTCCTTCCAGGCGCGGGTCTTTGCGCGTGGCAACGATCGTTCCTACGATGCGGGCGAGAATCATGGAAGAGAGTTCACAATTCGCTGCTCACAACCGACAGCAAATCCAAATCGAGGCCGCGGGGAAACGAATAGCGAAACTTCGCCGGGCGCCCGGGCCCGCGGTGGCGGTGCGCCGGCTTCGCCCGCGGCAATTACCTGGCCGCGGCCATCGGGGTCTTGCCGATGGGCAGCACGTCTTCGAGCGACTGGTGCGGCCGCGGAATCACGTGGACCGCGATCAGCTCGCCCACGCGCCGCGCGGCTGCCGCTCCCGCGTCGGTGGCGGCTTTCACGGCGGCCACGTCTCCGCGCACCATCGCGGTCACGTAGCCCGACCCGATCTTCTCCCAGCCCACCAGCGTGACTTTGGCCGCCTTCACCATCGCGTCGGAGGCTTCGATCATCGCCACCATCCCGCGAGTCTCGATCATTCCCAGTGCTTCGCCCATTCTTTACCCTCCCGCGAAACGCCTCAATCACCTGCCGAAAATTTTCCCCGCACTTTCTCCACTATCTCCGCGAACGATCTTTCTGCACCGCCTCTTCCACCAGCGCTTCCAGCTCGCGCCGCGTGAGCGTGATTCGCTCCGTCTCCGCCGTGTCCGACGTGATCGGGCACTCCGGCCCGGTGGAAGCGGCGGTTTGCAGACCGTAACGCGCCCGCGCCGCGAGCAATTTTTCCACATCCCCACCGGAAAGCAAGACCTGTTTGCCGATGAGTTCAGTCACCAGCGTGACGCGCGCAAAATGTTCGGTGGTTTCCATCCGGAAATACGCGGTCAGCAAATCGGTTCCATAGGTGACGACGCCGTGATTGGCCATCAGGATCGCGTCGTAACTCTGCACCAGCGGTTCCATCACCTCGGTCAATTCGGCCGTGCCGGGCGTGCCATACCGCGCCACGGGCACGCACCCGAGCGAGAGCACAAGCTCCGAAAGAATCGCCTTGTTCAGCGGGACACCCGCCGCTGCATAGCCTGTAGCGACCGGCGGGTGCGCGTGGCAAATCGCGTTCACGTCCGGGCGCCGTTGATAAATCAGCAGGTGCATGGGAAGTTCCGAAGAGGGATTGCGCCGGCCCGCGAGTTTATTGCCCTGCAGATCGGTGATGACGAGATCGTCGGGCGTCATCATCCCCTTGCTGATGCTGGTGGGTGAAGTGAGAATGCGCCGCGGGTCGAGCCGCAGCGAAATATTGCCGTCGGTCGAGGCCACGTACCCGAGCTTGTGAATCCAGCCGCCGGCCGTGCAGATGTCGCGGCGGTGCTCGTCCTCGGTTTTCAGCGCCCCCGGCGATATCGAATCAGAGTACAGACTGCCCCCCGCACGACAATTTACATCCCCGCAAACTACGCGTAAATGCCGCGGAGTTTCAAGGCCCGCGCGACGCGGTCGATCGCCACGATGTAGGCGGCGATGCGGTTGTTCACGCGATGCGTTTCCGCGGACTGCACCACCTGGTCGAAGCTCTGCTCCATCACGTCCTGGAGCCGCTCGTTCACTTCGCTTTCGCGCCAGAAAAATCCCTGGCGGTCCTGCACCCACTCGAAATAGCTGACGGTGACGCCGCCCGCGTTGCCGAGAATGTCCGGGACGATGAACACGCCCTTTTGTTCGATCACGCCGTCGGCATGCGACGTGGTCGGGCCATTCGCTCCCTCGCACAGAATGCGGCATTCGACGCGGTGCACGTTTTGCGTCGTAATCTGATTTTCCGTGGCCGCCGGCACCAGAATCTCGCACGGATGGAACAGCACTTCCTGCGCCGACATTTTTTCGCCGCCTCCCGGAAATTCCGGCAGCGGCTTTTTCTGGCCGTACACCCAATCGATCAGCTTGGGGATGTCGAAGCCGTTCGTGTTGTAGAGCCCGCCGTGAATGTCGGCGACGCCGATGATTTTGTATCCGGCTTTGTGCATCAGGTCGGCGGCCTGCGAGCCCACGTTGCCGAATCCCTGAATGATGACGCGGCAGCCTTCGCGCTTCATGCGCAATTTCGCAAGAGCTTTGTCGCAGCAAATCATGAGCCCGCGGCCGGTGGCTTCCCGGCGCCCGCGAGACCCGCCCAAATCGAGCGGCTTGCCGGTGACGACGGCGGTGGTGGCTTGCCGCACGTGCATCGCGTAGGTGTCCATGACCCAGGCCATGATCTGATCGTTCGTGCCGATGTCCGGCGCGGGAACGTCTCGCTCCGGGCCGAACCACTCGCTCAGCTCGGCGGTGTAGCGCCGCGTGACGCGCTCGAGTTCGCCGCGCGACATTTTGTTCGGGTCGCAAATCACTCCGCCCTTCGCCCCGCCGAAGGGGATATTCACCACCGCGCATTTCCACGTCATCCACGCGGCCAGCGCGCGCACTTCGTCGATCGAAACATCCGGCGCGAACCGGATGCCGCCTTTGCCCGGCCCGCGAATCGTCGAATGCAGCACGCGGTAGCCGGTAAACACTTCCAGGTGCCCGTTGTCCATTCCCACAGGAATGTAAACCGTGATTTCCTTGCTCGGATGCTGCAAATACCGATACAGCCCCTCTTCGAGCCCCAGCTTCTGCGCCGCAATTTCGAAGCGCGCTTCCGCCGATTGATAGACGTTCAGTTCATCCTGGGCTGCCGCAGACATGGCGACCTCCTGAGATGTCGAAAGGAATTTGGTTCGATTGGCCGGAAGCGCAGCGTCGTAATCGGCACGAGTCCAGGCGGCACCAATTTGCCTTCCCGATTGCGCGGCCAGTATACGAACACACGTTGAGCGGCGCAACAAAAGCGTTGGCTTCAGGGAGTCGCGCGCGGAGTTCGCGCCCGGTCAGCGCCGCGGATGGCGCTCGATGAATTCGCGCAGCAGAAGATTGGCAAGCCGCGTGTAATCGTGCCGGATCACTCCGTCTTGATGCAGCAAATCGGCCGCCACATAGCGCAGTCCCATGCGCTCGAGCTCTTTGAACGAGGGCTGCACCGGCTCGGCATCCTGCGCGCGATATCTTCGCAGCAGCCGCGGCGACGCGGGCGTCCGGTTGATCACCGCAAAATCGAAAAGCCTCTTGCGCGTGTGCTCGTAAATCGCGCGCACGTGGTCGGCCACCGAGTAATGCTCCGTTTCGCCCGGCTGCGTCATCAGATTGGCGATGTACACGCACGTGGCGCGCGACGCGAGAATCGCTTTCACCACGCCTTCCACCAGCAGATTCGGAATCAGGCTGGTGTACAGCGAGCCGGGTCCCACGAGGACAAGATCCGCGCCGCGAATCGCTTCGATCACTTCGGGCACGGGGTGAACGCGCCGCGGCACCAGCCGCACGCGTCGAATGCGCACGCGCGAGCGCGAAATATTTGTTTCGCCGGCGATCACACTGCCGTCTTCGAGCTCCGCCTCGAGCGTGACGTTCTGCGCCGTCGCCGGAAAAATCCGCCCGCGAATCGCCAGCACCTGCCCCGAAACTCGCACTGCTTCGGGGAAATCTCCGGTCACATTCGTGAGCGCCGTCAGAAACAGATTTCCGAAGCTGTGCCCGGCGAGTCCGCGGCCGGCGGGAAAACGGTATTGAAATAATTGACCGAGCAGCTGTTCGTCTTTCGACAGCGCCACCATGCAGTTGCGAATGTCGCCGGGCGGCAGCACGCGATACTCGCGCCGCAAGCGGCCGGAGCTGCCGCCGTCGTCTGTGACGGTTACGACCGCGGCTAAATCCGAAATCGGCAGCTGCACGCCGCCTTTCCCGCGCTTCGCGACGTGTTCTTTCAGTCCGCGCAGCACCGTCGAAAGCCCCGTGCCTCCGCCGAGCGCGACAATGCGCACGGGTCGCACAGCCGGCGCGC
>DASPSD010000027.1:0-11741 GCA_035624115.1 Candidatus Sulfotelmatobacter sp.
AAGCGGGCGATCGAGCGGCACGTGGTGTATCCGCTGGCGAGTTTGCTGGCCACCGAACAGGTGAGCCTGGGAGATGTGATCTCGATCGACTGGGACGGCAACGAAGCGGGGCTGAAATTTTCGAAGGAAGCGGAAGGGGCGCTGCTGCCGGTGGCCGCGCCCGCCCCCGAAACCCTCACCGAAGCCGCCGCGGCGCGTTCCGATGGCCGGCCGACGTTTTTCCCGGCCGTGAACGCGACTTCGGAAGCCGCATCAGAGAAAAAAGTGACGCCTTCGGCCGTGCGCGGCGTCCCCGCAGAGAAAGCGAAGAACGAAAAGAAGTAGCGCTTCGATCCGCGGGCGCCGTTGCGTGACAGGCTTGGCGCGGATCGAAACCTCCGCGTCAGCTCGGAAATTCAAATACCCGCCGGAAAACGCGACGAATCGGCTCGCCCAATTCCACCGGAATTAAATAAAGCACGCGGCGTCAGGGTTTCGACGAGAGGTCCATGGGCTCATCGAAACTGCCGCCATAAATGTTCGGCACCTTCGAGCCCATCGGACGCAGGTAAGCGCAAAGCTGGCCGCGATGGTGAATCGTGTGGAATAGCATGAACTGGATGTAGGTGACCGCGGGAAAATTATAGATGCCGAAAAAAGGCAGCGGTGTGGCCCAGAATTCTCCGGGAAGTTTTGCGACCTTCTCGAGTTTGGACTCGAGGGAGTCTTCGTACCACGCGGCAATATCCGCCGCGGTCGCTATGTCTGCGGGCATCGTGTCGTCTTCCATATCGAATTTCCCCGCCATGAACCCGTCGAGAAACCAGATGTCGGCCGAAGCGATGTGCCAGGCAAGCTCGAGCGCGGTGCGCGCATGCGGATCCGGGCGGTAGCTGCCCTTATCGTCAGGGACAGCTCTGAGAACGCGCAACGTTGTCTTCGCCTCTTTGCGAATGGCGGGCAAATGGAAGTTCAAGAGAAACAATGCCTGTTCGGGTGTCATGAGCGATTTTCGGGTTCAGTCATCCAATCTCTCTCACGGCTTCCAGCGCAAAACGGGCTTGCGCGCGGCGGCCACTTCATCGAGGCGTCCCACGCGGGTGCAGTGCGGCGCGGTCTTGACAAGCTCCGGGTTCGTCTCGGCTTCGGCCGCAATCGAGCGCATCGCGTCGATGAAGAGGTCGCATTCCTCCCTGGATTCCGATTCGGTCGGCTCGATCATCATCGCGCCCGGAACAATCAAGGGAAACGCAGTGGTGTAAGGGTGAAAGCCGTAGTCGATGAGCCGCTTGGCGATATCCATCGTGTTGACGCCGAATTTTTTCTGCCGCGCGTCGCTGAACACCACTTCATGCATCGATGGAAGACTGTACGGCAAATCGAACGACTCTTCCAGATGCTTGCGGATGTAGTTGGCGTTCAGCACGGCGTCTTCGGTCGCCTGGCGGATGCCGGCGCCGTAAGCGAGGGTGTACGCGAGCGCGCGCAGAAGCACGCCGAAATTTCCGCAATAGGCGCGCACACGGCCGATGGATTGCGGGCGATGGTTTTCGAGCGCGAACTGCCCGTTCTCTCGCTGCACCACAACCGGCACCGGCAGGAACGGCTCGAGGAATTTTTTCACCAGCACCGGCCCGGCGCCCGGCCCGCCTCCTCCGTGCGGAGTGGAAAAAGTTTTGTGAAGATTCAGGTGCATGACGTCGACGCCGAAATCGCCCGGGCGCGTGACGCCGGCGAGCGCATTCATGTTGGCGCCGTCCATGTACACCAGCGCGCCGCGCTCGTGGAGGATGTCCGCGATTTCGGCGATGTGCTGTTCAAACACTCCGAGGGTGCTGGGGTTGGTGAGCATCAGCGCGGCCGTATCCGGGGTCACGAATTCGCGCAGACGGTCCACATCAATCTGGCCGCGCTCGTTGGACTTGATGTTCTGCACATCGTAGCCGGCAATCACCACCGACGCCGGGTTCGTGCCGTGGGCCGAATCGGGGATCAGAACTATCTTTCGGGGATTTCCCTTGCTCGAAAGGTACGCCCGAATGATAAGCAAGCCGGTCAGCTCGCCCTGCGCGCCAGCGGCCGGCTGCAACGTGGCAGCATCCATTCCCGTGATCGTGAGCAGGCATTTCTGCAAATCGTGAAGAATCCGCAAGCAGCCCTGCGAGACGCCGGCGGGTTGCTGCGGGTGTTCGCTGGCAAGGCCGTCGAGCCGCGCGACAAATTCATTCACCCGAGGATTGTATTTCATCGTGCACGACCCGAGCGGATACATCCCGAGATCGATCGCGTAATTCCACGTGGAAAGCCGCGTGAAGTGCCGGATCACTTCGATTTCACTCACTTCGGGAAAGCCTTCCACCGAATCCCGCGCAAATTCCGGCCCCAGCGCCTTCGCGGGATCCACGGCCGGGACGTCCAGCGGAGGAAGCTGCATGCCGCGCTTGCCGGGGGCGGATTTCTCGAAGATCAGTCCTTCATTCTGGCTGACGTGCCGCCCGGCTTTGCGAATGGCGGCTACGGGCGCCTCGGTTTCTGTGGTCTTAGAGTTCAAGCCGGCTCCTTAAATCGGCGTTTCGAGAATGCGGCGAACCGCCGCAGCCATGCGTTCAATTTCAGGCCGGGGCATCGTCTCGGTGACGCACACAACTGCGCGCTTGGTCAATTCGGGATAGTGAGTGCCCAGCGCGAACGGGCCGATAATCTTTTCGCGCAGAAGCGCGGCATTGATCAGCTTCACCGAGCGCGGAAATTCGAGCGTGAATTCGTTGAATGTGGGGCCGGAGAAAACGCGGCGCACGCCGGGTATTTTTTCGAGTTCGGCCTGCGCAAAGCGGGCTTTCGACAGATTTTGCGCGGCCAATTCGCGGATGCCTTCCTTTCCGAGGAGGCACAAATGAATCGTGGCGGTCAGCGCGTAAAGCGCCTCGTTGGTGCAGATGTTGGACGTGGCCTTTTCGCGGCGGATGTGCTGCTCCCGCGTGGCCAGGGTGAGCACGAAACCGCGGCGGCCGGCCGCATCGGTGGTCTGTCCTGCGAGGCGGCCCGGCATCTGGCGCACAAATTTGTCGCGAGTTGCGACCACACCAACGTAAGGCCCGCCATAACTAGGCGGGACGCCGAAGGCCTGCCCCTCCATGGCCACGATATCCGCCTCCGCCGGCGGGCGCACGATTCCCAGCGAGATAGGTTCGGCAATGCTCGTGATCAGCAACGCGTCCCCGGAATGGGCAGCGTCAGCGAGCGCCGGAATGTTCTCGAGAATGCCGAAGAAGTTTGGCGACTGCACCACCACGGCGCATGCGGCAGCGAGCCTTTCCGGCGCAAGTGCGGCGCGGTCCAATTGGCCGGACTCGGTGAATCCGATCTCTTCGATTTCCAGGCCGAGATTCCGGGCGTAGGTGGCGAGCACCTGCCGGTATTCCGGATGAACGGAGCGCGCGATAAGGACGCGATGCCGGCCGGCGAGCCGCTCGGCCATCAGGACGGCTTCGGTGAGCGCTGTGGAGCCGTCGTACATGGAGGCATTGGCGACTTCCTGCCCGGTGAGCTGGCACATCAGCGTCTGGAATTCGAAAATGGCGGTGAGCGTTCCTTGCGAGATTTCCGCCTGGTAGGGCGTATAGGAAGTGAGAAATTCGCCGCGCTGGACCAGCGCATCGGTGACGACAGACCGCAGATGCGGATAGACGCCCGCGCCGAGAAACGAAGTGTAACCGCGCGCATTCTCCGCCGCGCGCGCCTGAAAATACGCGATGATTTCCATTTCGGAAAGCGGCCCCGGAAGCGGCAACGGCTCGTGGAGGCGGAATTTTTCCGGAATGGACTCGAAAAGTTTTTCGACCGACCGCGCTCCGATGGCCGCAAGCATTTCCCGGCGTTCCGACGGGCTTTTGGGGAGGTAGCGCATCAGGCCGAATGTTCCTTCGCTTGCTCGGCGATGTAGGCCTCGTAGGCGGCAGCATCCATTAAACCCGCCAATTCCTTCGGATCGGCGATGCGGATTTTCACAACCCAGGCAGAGCCATGGGGGTCCTGATTGATTTTTTCCGGAGCATTGACCAGCGCAGAGTTTGTTTCCAGCACTTCGCCGGTGATCGGGCTGAAGATTTCGCTGACGGCTTTCACGGACTCGACCGTTCCGAACGACTGCCCGGCTTTAATCTGCGCGCCCACCTTGGGCATCTCGACGAACACGACGTCTCCGAGCTCGTGCTGGGCGTAGTCGGTAATCCCCACCGTGCCGATTCCTCCGTCGGCCTTGATCCACTCATGATCCTTCGTATAGCGGTAGTCCTGTGGATACATCGCCGCCCCCTGTAGACGATTTTGGAGTTAATGTGGCCGCTTGTAAAATGGCAACGCGACCAGGCGCGCCGGCGCCGATTGGCCCCTGATGCTGATTTCGATTTCCGCGCCCACGGCGCTCGCGGCCACCGGGACATACGCCATGCCGATATTCTTCCTCAGAAATGGAGCGGGGCCGCCGCTGGTGACGCAGCCGGCCTCGCGCCCGCCAATGAGAACCGGATATCCGTCGCGGCCGATCCGCCGGTCGAGCATCTCGAACCCGGCGAGCTTGCGTTCGATGCCCGTTTGCTTCTGCCGGG
The DNA here is from genome assembly GCA_035624115.1 of Candidatus Sulfotelmatobacter sp. Classification (GTDB taxonomy): domain Bacteria; phylum Acidobacteriota; class Terriglobia; order Acidiferrales; family UBA7541; genus Palsa-295. The sequence goes on from DASPSD010000027.1 coordinate 4,587, forward strand.
CGAGCGAATCGCTCCCGAGAAAATTTCCTTTGCCGAGCTTGCAGATCCAGCCGAGCCCGGCTTCCCAGGGCGTGGTGGTTTCGTCGATTTCATGCCCGTAAAGGCACATTCCCGCTTCCAGACGCAGCGTGTTTCGCGCGCCCAAGCCGCAGGGAATGATCCCTTCGGGCGCGCCGGACTCCAACAAACGATTCCACAGCTTCTCTGAGAAATCGGGATCGAAATAAATTTCGAATCCATCCTCTCCCGTGTAACCGGTGCGCGCAATCAGGCACTCCACGCCATCCACTTTGCCGAAGGTAAAGTGGTAGTAGTGAATCGGTTCGAGCGGAACGGGTGTAATTCGCTGAAGAATATCCTTTGCGCGCGGGCCCTGGATCGCAAGCTGCGAATAGCGCGGGCCGGCATTTTCAGGTTTCGCGCTGGACCGGTTATTCGAAACGATGTGGCCGAAATCGCGGTCCTGGTTGCTGGCATTTACACACAACAGATAGTGGGTGTCGGAGATCTTGTGGACCAAAAGGTCGTCCACGAACGTGCCCCGGTCGGTCATGAGGCCGGTATATTGAGCCTGGCCAATGGAGAGTTTCGAGGCGTCGTTGCAAGTGACCCATTGCACCAAATCGAGCGCGCTCGAGCCGCGAATTTCGATCTCCCCCATGTGGCTCACGTCGAAAAGCCCGGCGCGAGTGCGAACGGCGTCGTGCTCCGAGAGGATGCCGGAGTATTCGAGCGGCATGTCCCAGCCGCCGAAATTGACCATTTTGGCGCCCATTCGGCGATGGGTCGAATTCAGCGCGGTTCTACGGAGTTCAGCCGTGGCGGGTGTGGTCACTTAGAATTTCTCGCTGCTGAGGCGCAAATCCGAAGCTAGCATGCGCGTTGGAGAGGTGTCAAGAAACCGGGGGAAGGAGGCAAATCCGCCCATGCGCGGTGCGGCGCCGGAGGAGCATTTACAACCGTGGGCTTGCCTGCTGCGTCATACGGGAAGGGAAGACGCTTGTGAGGCAAGCAGTCCTGACTTAGTATGGGCGCTAGCGATCCTCAAAGCGGCCGGGAGATATAGCGGAAGTGAACGTCGTCTGCTCGCAGTGTGACAAACCGGAAGTGCAGTGCGAATGCGAAAAATTCTGCTGTTTCTGCCAGTCGCAGTACAACGTCCGGCTGTGCGTGGACGGCCTCTACTATTGCCCGGATTGCCGCGAGGCCTGCGACGTCCGCGTCGTCGAATCCGATGAGCACTGAGCCAGCGCGAGTGGAGCTGATCCTTCACGAAGATTCGCGGCTGATGTGCGCGCTGAGAGCCGTTGTCTCCCATTACGCGGGGCGGGCGGGGCTGTCTGGCGAAGCGGGAGAAAAATTCGCCGCGGCGGCCGTGGATGCTTGCCGCGAGACTTTTCCGCTGGTGGGCGACAACGGTGCGCACCCCTCGGCGCTGAAGGTCGAAGTGGAAGATTTCCACGATCGGGTGGAAGTAACGATCGAGCACGCCGGTGAGCCGCTGCCGACCGCCGGCCTCGACGCGTTTTGCGGCGGCGGGACGAAAGAAGCTTCGGAAGCAATCAGCCGATCGCTCCAGGGAAGAGAAGTTGACCGCGTGCAGTACGAATCGCAGGACGGCCGCTCGCGAATGAAGTTGATCAAGTACAGAAAAGACGAGCGGGCCGCCGACTGACCGCCAAGCTTTGCACCCGCAATTTCCGGGATCTTCTACATCGGCACGGCGAACACTCGCGTGCGAATCAGCGAATTCAGTTGATCCGCGCTCACCGAGGCGAGCACCTTCAGGCGATCCCCGCTGGGCTGAACCTGCACGCTATCGAGCAATCTGGCAAAGTCGGGATTGCTTTGCGCTTCCTGATAGCGGCGATACATCAGGCCCGCCTGGAGCCCGGCAGAGAGAAGATTGGCATCGTCGACGGAGTCGCACACCGCCTGGAATCTCGCGCTGAGTCCGCTATCGGCGTCGAAATTGATGGTCATGGCGTGCAGGCGACTGATGATTGCCGCGGCCTGCGGGAATTGGCTCGCTTGCGGAATGAGCTGCTGCATGGCAACGTGCGTGTAGTTCTGATCGAGAACCGCCCAGACCAAGCCGCTTCCGTTTTCTTCCGTGATTAAGGGAAAAATTCGATCGTTCGAGAGCAGGCTCTCCGATCCGCCCATGCGAACGTCAATGAGCTTTTGCAGAGCTGGACGCGTGCCAAACGCCGCCGTGTTGGAGTCGAGAAACACAAAGAGGATGTCGCTCGAAGCGCCGCCGCTGCCGTACGCGTAGAGGTGATACCCCTCAAATTCCACCGTGGGGATTTTTTGCTGCTTGAACTTGTCTTCGGTGGCCGAAGGATTGAACGTTCCGAGCGCAATCCCCATCACTTCTTCGCTGCCGCCGCTCGATACGGGCATGCCGCCCCAGGCGAGCTCGTCCACCTGCGCGTTGGGATCGACGCCGGCGGACGTCAGGAATTGCTCGAATTGGCGGAAGCGCCCAGGCAAGAGCTGGTCGCGAAGAGCGGGAAACCACGAGAACTTGCGCGCCGATTTCAGATCCGCATACGCGAATTCACCGGTCTGCTTGGGAAACATTCCAATGATGCCGGTGCTCAAAGAGCCCGCCGAACTGCGGGCCGGGCTCAGAATAAAGACCGCAGAGATTACAGCAGCCGCGACAAGAATCGCGGCGATGACTTGGTACCCTGGCTGTCTCACTTTGCTCACCTCAAATAAATTATCGGCCGGCCGTGACTCCCGTTTCCGTCACGCGCGCCAGCAGCGATTCCGCTTGCGCGCGCGCCCGGCCGGCAAATGCACGATCCGTGATCGATTCCAAATTGATGGAGACGTTTTCGAGCGCCCCGCGCACGGCTGCCGCCGCCATCCATCGGCCCACTCGCACATCTGAAAGCATAGACGGGCTGGAGATGGATTCCAGTTGCCTGAGCCGGTCAAATATTCCGGCGGCTTTTTCCGCCACTTCGAGCGGGACCTTCGCGGCGCCTTGCAGCGCTTGTTCGATCGTCTCGGCGCGCCGGCGCTGATCCTCCGGCGAATCCTGTGGCAGCTTGTAGGCAGCCATCACCGATTCGAACGATGCTGCGTCGCGATCAATGGCTTCTGCGAGCTCGCGGGAAGCGGCATGAAATTCAGCAAGCGCCTGGCTCAGCGGCTCGGCGTACGCGGCTTGCGATTTCTTCTTGCGCGACAGGCCGGCCACCATTTGCCCCAGGCTTGCCGCAAGCGCTCCCGCAAGCGCGGCCACCGATCCGCCGCCTGGAGTAGCTGTCGGCTCTGCGACGGCGTCGAGAAAAGGCTGCGCGAGCCCCGCCAATTTTCCCGGTCCCGCGGAAGCGATTCCACCGAGCGAAGCCTCCAGCCTGTTCTCAAACACCTGCGCGGCCGAAAAGTTTTCGAGCTGGAGATAAAAGTCCGCCGTGAGCTCGATCGCGCGCTTGGGAATCAGCCCCACAATCTCGCTGCCTACAATCGACACGCCGTAGCGCTCCGCTTCGCGCTTCACCATTTCGAACACGCGGAAGACGGGCGTCTGTTCGAAGTCCGTGAGATTGATGGAAACCTGCGCGAGATGGCGCGCTTTCAAATCCACGCCCATCGCCTTGACGTAACGCAGACCGCCATTGGAAAAGCGGATGCTCTTTCCGATTTTTTTGGCGATTTCCACGTCGGGCGTATTCAAATTGATGTTGTAAGCGATCAGAAACTTCCGCGCGCCGACCACGATGGCTCCGGCCGTCGGATGCAATCGGGGCTCGCCGATATCGGGAGCGCGATCGGGATTGCGAAGCACTTCTTCGCGCAAGCCCTCGAATTGCCCTTTGCGGATGTTCTCGAGGTTGGAGCGCTCGGGCCGCTGCGCCGCCGCTTCGTAGAAATACACGGGAATGCGATATCGTTCCCAGATTTCGCGGCCGACTTTCTTCGCCAGCACGACGCAGTCTTCGATGGTCACGCCTTCGATGGGGATGAACGGGAGCACATCGGTGGCGCCGAGGCGCGGATGCGCGCCCGTATGCTTCGTGAGATCGATCAATTCCGCGGCTTTGCCCACCCCGCGCAGAGCCGCTTCTGCGACAGCTTCCGGCTCGCCGGCGAGCGTGATCACGCTGCGGTTGTGATCCGCGTCGCTTTCGCGGTCGAGCAAATACACTCCGGGGACTTCGCGCATCGCCGCGATGATGGCGTCCACTTTCGCAGTGTCGCGCCCTTCGGAAAAATTCGGAACGCACTCGACGAGCCGTTTCATCGCTATTATTTTCTCTTCGAGAAAATCACTTCTCCGCGCTTCATCGTCATGCTGCAGAGATTCACACCAAAATAATAGGGGATTTCGCGGTGGTCGGCCACCTCAAACGCCGCGATGTCCGCATATTTGCCAACTTCGAGCGAGCCGATGCGATCGTGCAGCCGCAGCGATTAGGCGGCGTTAATCGTGGCTGCGGAAATAGCCTCGGCCGGAGTCATGCGCATCTGCGTGCAGGCGACCGAGAGAATCATCGGCATGCTCAGCGTCGGGCTTGTCCCCGGATTGAAATCTGTCGCTAAGCCTACGATCGCGCCGGCCTCAATCAGCGCGCGCGCGGGAGCGAACTGGCTGAGTCCGAGATGAAAGCAGCAACCGGGCAGCAGCGTGCAGACGACATTCGAGAAAGCCAGCGCGCGAATGTCGGCGCGATCGATTTTTTCCAGGTGATCCGCGCTCGCGGCGTGGAGCTCGATCGCCAGGCGCGCCGCGCCCGTATGCGCGAGCTGTTCGGCGTGGATGCGCGGAACCAGGCCACACGCCCGGCCGGCCGTCAGAATTCGGCGCGATTGCGCAACGGTGAACGCGCCGGCGTCGCAATACACATCGCAGTACTCGGCGAGACCTGCCGTCGCCACCGTGGGAATCCATCGCCGGACGAGCAGATCGACGTAGCTGTCCGCGCGCCGGCGGAATTCCTTGGGCACGACGTGCGCTCCGAGAAATGTTGAGTGAATATCGAGCGGCTGAGCCTGATGTAGATCGTAGAGCGTTTGCAGGATTTTGTGTTCGCTCTTCCAATCAAGGCCGTAGCCGCTCTTGGCCTCGAGCGTCGTAGTGCCGTGAGCGGCGAATTCGCGAAGATGAGCCAGCGCGCGCGCTTTCAGATTTTTTGCCGGGCTGCGCCTCAGCCGCTCGACCGTCGATCGGATCCCGCCGCCTGAGCGCGCAATTTCCTCGTACGACGCGCCGATGATGCGCTGCTCATACTCCGCCGCGCGGCTGCACGGAAAAATCAGGTGCGTGTGCGAATCCACGAATCCCGGCGCCACCACTTGCCCGCCGAGATCGAGTTTCGCCGCGCGGCGCGCCGGCCGGAGACGTTCGATGCGCCGCCGCGGGCCAACGGCCGCGATTCGGTCGCCACGAACCAGCAGCGCGCCGTCGCGGATGATGCCCAGGTCCCGCAGCGCGCGCCCCCGGCGCGGAACCGTTCCACGCAGAGTGATCAGTTCCGAGCAGCCAGTGATCAACCAGTCGCTCACGGGTGTGCTCTAGGCGCTCGCCGTCTGGCCCAGAAATGCCGGCGCGAAAACTTCCGTCGCGAACGACTCCAACGTTGTCGACATGCTGTTGGCCGCCGAGCGCGGCTGCTCCGGATTCAGCAGGCCTGCATTCGCCGCCTTCCACATCTCGATCACCAGCGCTGCGGAATTTTTCGGCATTCCCATTTGCACCAGCGCCGGCTCGAGCATCATGAATGGCACCTGCATATAACCGAGATGCGGCTTCCCGATTGCCTTTCCGACGATGGACGCAACCTCCTTCATGCTGATGTCGCGCGGGCCGAAAAGCTCTTGGATCGAGCTGCCCGTGAAATCGCGCGCAGCGAGCCGCTCGGCCGCGTAGGCGCCGATATCTTTCGTCGCGATCCACGGCAGCGGAACATCGGCGGGCGAAGACCCGGGCAGCACGCCCATCGAGCGAAGCGGCGGAATGCTCATGAACAAGTTGTCCATGAAATATCCCGGTCGCAGATGAACCACGTTCAGCCCCGCGACACGATTCAGCTTCTGCTCCATATTGTGAAGGCCGACGATCGGTCCCGTTTTCTCCGCGTTTTGCGCGCCGATACTGCTCAGAGTGACCACGTAGGGCACTCGCGCGCTGGCCACCGCCGCGGCGTATCCATCCGTGACACGCTCCTGAAATCCGCGGAAGTCCTCCTGAGATTGAAGATCCGGAGGAATGAGCAGATACACCGCCGTCGCTCCTTCGAATGCCATGCTCATCGAAGCGGCGTCGTCCACTTTTCCGACAAACGCTTCTGCCCCTTTTGCCACAAGCGGCTCGAGTTTTTTCGCATCCCGTCCGACGGCGCGAACTTTCTCTCCTTTGGCCAACAACCCTTCCACGGCAGGCTTGCCTGTATTGCCTGTGGCGCCGGTGATGACGATCATTCAATCCTCCTGTGGATTCTGAAACTTTCGCCGTCTCGCGCGATCATTTGCTCATCTGCACAAGTACCCATTTCTTCTACCTCAGGGGTTAAAACCCCTTGAGTAGCCGAACCTTTCGGCACGGCTAAAGCCGTGCCCTGACGGAAGCGGTTCACAGGTCGCCTTCCTTCCCCACCATCGGGATTTTGATTCCCGATTTCCGCGCAAACGAAATCGCCTCGGGATATCCCGCGTCGGCATGCCGGGCGACCCCGATCCCCGGATCATTCGTCAGGACGCGCTCGATGCGCGTGGCCATTTCTTTAGTTCCATCCGCGACCGTGACCTGCCCGGCGTGCTTCGCATAGCCGATTCCCACTCCTCCGCCATCGTGAATCGAGACCCAGCTCGCGCCGCTCGCTGTATTGAGCATGGCATTGAGCAGCGCCCAATCGGCCACAGCGTCCGAGCCGTCGCGCATTTTTTCCGTCTCGCGAAATGGGGAAGCCACCGAACCGCAATCCAGATGATCGCGGCCGATGACGATGGGCGCTTTCAACTCGCCCCGCGCCACCAAATCATTCAGCGCCACGCCGAATTTGTCGCGCTCGCCGTAGCCGAGCCAGCAAATGCGCGCGGGAAGTCCCTGGAACCGCACGCGCTTTTCGGCCAGCCGAATCCAACGGCTGAGAATTTCGTCGTGCGGAAACATTTCGAGGACCAGCTTGTCGGTCCGGT
>DASPSD010000033.1:0-7051 GCA_035624115.1 Candidatus Sulfotelmatobacter sp.
CGACACGAATCCTCGCTGGAACGACCTATTTTTCCCGGATCAAAATGAATTTGGCGGAAGGTTGGGGTGAGCGATGGGATTTGAACCCACGACCCTCGGTTCCACAGACCGATGCTCTACCGGCTGAGCTACGCTCACCACCTGGAAAAATCATAGCACGCCGCTTGCGGCACATGGTAGAGCGCGACGATTTGCTCCGGCAGCAGAGCGGATGCTCGCGTCTCTTGCGGCTGATTACGCCTTGCGGGGGAAGGGAATGGGCGCGGCTTGCTTGCGGCGCGCCGAGTATTGTTCGAGCCGCGAGCGCGCCTGGTCGGCCCACGGGCCGTTCGGCGCGTAGCGCAAATAAAGCAGCCATTGCTCGCGCGCCATCCGCCGTTCGCCGCGCTTTTCGTAAGCCAGCGCGAGATTGAAATGAACGTCCGCGTGCGCCGGCATGGCGCGAGCCGCGCGCCGCAGATTCTCGATGGCCTCTTCGATTTCGCCCATCTCCTCGAGCGTGCAGCCCAGGTTGTAGCGCGAAATGCCGTTCAGCGGATCGAGCGCCACCGCCGCGCGAAAGGCCGCCAGCGCTTCGGAAAGCTGCCCGGTCTGGTAATACGCCACGCCCAGATTGATGTGCGGCTCGATCCACTCGGGCGCCAGCTCGATCACGCGGCGATAAGTTTCAATCGCCTCACCGATCATTTCCGGCTGCAGTTCGTAATCGAGCGCGACATCGAAGAGCTGCTCGGGCGTGCGCCCAACCATGGCGTGCAGCTTCGCCGGGCGCGCTCCAGCCTCGAAGGGAAACACCCACTGCCGTCGAATCGGATTGAATGGCCGCTCGGCCCCGGGAGGGATCACCAGCACATCGCGCCCTTGCTCGAGCAGGCGAAGTTCCTGAAGCGCCACCGGCGCCGCGCCGAATTGCTGCTCGATCAGCGTCACCGCCCGCCGCACGCGCCGCGCGGGGATGCGGTGGTCGGTGAGCCGCTTGACGGTGCGCGCCGCGACTAAATCTCCGAAGCTGTAGAAGCGTTCTCCCCAGCGCGCCCGCGGCTGGACCAGCCTCAGCCTCTCCCAATAACGCAGACGCCGCGGCTCCAGTCCCAGAATCCGCCCGACTTCTCGCCGCGTGTATCGCTGCCCCAAGCGCACATCCCCCGTGCAGTTGTGCCCTGTGCGAACGATTATGCACGAGACGCAACCCCGCGCAAGTAGGTAGTTGTCGTAAAGATTTTTCAGCCGCCGTGCGCGCTTCCCCATTTGGAAATGTCGCCAGCTTTGGCGTTTCTTCGTAGGAGCACGGCATGCCGTGCCCGGGCCGCCAAGTCCCTCAATGCTGCCACCACCTCATTTGACTTTGTTGAGATCCCACCCCCAGGACGCACCAGTTGTGCCGACCGAGTCAAGCCTCGGTCGATTGTTTGGCTTCTAGCGCCTGTTCACGGTCACAAAGCGGCGTCAAGCCGCCCTTCGGCTTTGCTCAGGACAGGCCGCACTCCAAAAAAGCGGTGCCTCCGGCAGCGTTCGCAGAGCTAGGATGTCAATAGAGCCAACTGACTTCAGGTCTTCCCCGCCGCCTTCGAGAATTTTGGAGAAGTGCGGGAGCTTGTTTATCCCGAGCGCAGCCGAGGGGCTCCCGCTTTGTTTTCAATGGTGAGGAAGCTCACGCCATTGCCCCCACCCGCCCAGCCTCCCGCACTCCGCCCGCCTCTCCATTACCATAAGACCACACGCGGTTGCGCCGCCCCGCCAGCTTGCTAGACTTTAAATGGAATCGCCCGCCACGATGCCGCTTGAGAGCGCCGAACGCCTCTATCTCGAACGCCAGGTGACGCTGGCGCGCGCCATCTTTGCCGCGCTGGCTCTGGTGGCGTTGTTTGAAAGCGGTGTGGCGAAACCGCGCGACCCGGCTTCGCTGATTCTGGTCGCTTACCTTGCGGCGGCATGTATCGCGGCAATCGGCGAACGCATCTGGACCGGCGCGAAACTGCAAATCCCGTTGGCTCTGGATTTTCTGGTGCTGGCCGCGTTTCTTCTGCTTACGCCTTCCGCGATCGCTTTCTGGTTTCTGTTCCTGTTTGCCGTTTTCGCGCTGGCCACCCGCGGAAGCGGCCGCATGATCCTGTTTTTTGTGGGAGTGGCGACGGCAGGAATTATTGCCCGGCTCGCCGCGTCGGGACCATTCGGATGGCAGAGCATGGTCCACTGGTTCGCCATCGGGTCGGGAACGCTCATCTCCGGATTGGGCATGGGATTTCTCGGCGCGAGGCAGCGAGAGCACCTGGTTCGCAGCGAATTCCTGGAGAAAGTTTCCGGACTGCTGCAATTCGATCGCGGCCTCGCCGAGTCGATCCGCCAGGCGCTCGGCGAAATTTGCCTGGCCTTCGAATGCGACCAGGCCTGCCTCGCCTTTCGCGACGAGGAACTCGAGCGGCTCTTTGTCTGGAAAGTGCGTCCCAGCGAACGTGAGCCTCGTCTGCCGGAGGCCCATAGCCTGGCGCGCTCGGAGACCTTCCTGGCCGATAGCCTGGAATCATCGCTTTGCTGGGAATTCAACAACAGAAAAGGCGAGGGGTTCGCCTGGGACCGCCGCACCGGCCAAAAATTGCGTGAGATTCCCGGGCCTCCCGGCACCACCCGCGAGGAATTCGGCGCCCGGTCGATGCTGGCGGTGACCATCGAATCCGGAGGACGCCCTGCCGGCCGCGTCCTCCTGTTCCATTCCAACGCGCCGGAAAGCGCCAACGGCGCGGGCGGCCTGGCTCATGCGCACTCCCGATTCACCGAGAGCGAATTGCGCTGGCTGGAACAAATCGTCCGCCACATCGGGCCGCCGCTCGAGAATGTGTTCCTGATGCGCCATTTGCGCGCCCGGGCCGTGGAAGCCGAGCGCAGCCGGATTTCCCGCGACCTTCACGACGGGATCCTGCAAACTCTGCTGAGCCTCAATATCCAGCTCGACGTGCTGCGGCGCAAGGCCGCCCAGAAGCCGGAACAAGCCGCCGAAGAGCTCGCCGGCCTTCAAAAGACCGTGCAGCAGGAAAGCGGGGAACTCCGCCGCATGGTCACCGACCTGCGTCCGCTGCGAGTGGAAAGCGCGGACATGCGCGAGCTGATGTTCGGTTTCGCCGAGCGCTTCCGAGTTGAGTCCGGCCTGGCCGTGGATTTGTTCATCGAAGACCGCAATTTGCGCCTTCCCGACCGCCTTTGCCGCGAACTTTTCCAGATTTACCGTGAGTCACTCAACAACATAAAAAAGCATGCGCATGCCAGCCACGTCGTGGTAAAACTTAGTCAAGACGAGGCCAAAGTCTCGCTCGTAATTGATGATAACGGCCTTGGTTTCAGCTTTTCTGGGCGATATACCAGTGAAGAGCTGGACCGGCTGCGTCTCGGGCCAATTTCGATCAAAGAAAGAACAAGGGGCGTAGGGGGAACGCTTACGGTGGAATCGAATCCCGGGCACGGGGCGCGTCTGACCATCGAAATCCCAACGAATTGAAATGACGAAGGCGAAACAGGCGATCCGGATCCTGGTGGCGGACGACCACGCCATCTTCCGCGACGGTCTGCGCAAGCTGCTGGAATCGGCCGACGAAATTCAGATCGTGGGCGAGGCTTCCAACGGCGTCGAGTGCGTCAAAATGCTCGCCAAATTGAAGCCGGATATCCTGCTGCTGGACCTGCGCATGCCGGAAAAAGACGGCCTCGGCGTGCTCGAAGAGATCAATTTCGATACCACCACCACGCGCGTGATCGTCCTCACCGCCGCCGAAGACGATCGCGACGTGGTTCGCGCCATGCGCCTGGGCGCCCGCGGCGTCGTGCTCAAGCAATCCGCCAGCGACCTGCTCGTTAAAAGCATCCGAAAAGTCCAGGACGGCGAAATCTGGCTCGATAACCGCATGACCGCCGAAGTGATCGACGCCTTCAAAAAATCCGCCGAATCCGGGCAACGCCGTGAAAAGCCGCTGCTGAGCGACCGCGAGAAGGAGATTGTGCAGTTGGTCGCGCAGGGCTTTCGCAACCGCGAAATCGGCGAAAAGCTCTTCATCAGCGAACAAACCGTGAAAAATCACCTCCACAACATTTTCGACAAGCTAGGCGTCTCCGACCGCCTCGAGCTCGCCCTCTACGCCATCCACCACCGCCTGATCGACCAGGCTTAGTTCCGGCTGCAATTTCAAATTTGTGATTTCCAGTGGCACAGCCAATCTTGTTTACCCTCAGCGTAGCCGAAGGGGCTGTGCTCTTCCGATTGAAACGCGAGCCAACGCCGCCTCTCGCACTCGCGTCGCAAGCCGGATTTCCTAGGCTGCACTTTTCATCAAGCCCCTGGAAATCCTGCCGATTAGTCATTCAGATGCTTTCGCGTGTGAAAGGGCATCCTTGCCGTTCAATATTGGAGTTCCGAAATTCTTACGCTCGACCGCGGCTCGCGCCGGCCGGCCGCTCACCGAACATCACATCGTCCTGCTCGCTACCATGAGGGCGAGTCCGGACTGCGCCTCGAAGCTGTATAGGCTGCTTCAGCGTGTGGCTGAACCGACCAGGGCGGAGGTGGGATGCCTGGCCTACGACGTTCATCGCTCCAGCGAGGACTCGGACCTTTTCTTCGTCTATCAGCTCTGGGAAGACGAAGACACGTTCGAAGCCCATCGGCACATGGACCACTCCATCGCCTTCAAAAACGCAGCCCCCAAGCTCCTCGAAGGCCCCATCCAGCTCCACAAGTGGAAGATCCTCCCCTGAGTGGCACAGGCACTCCTGCCTGTGCTCCGACGAAGGCAACGATCGCCAATTTCCTTCCCCAAGCTCGCTCCGCCGTGTTGCTTTTTCTTGTAGGGGCACGGCATGCCGCGCCCGGGAATAAATCGGCAATTCCCCAATCTAACTGCTACTGCTGTGCGTGAATAAAACTCCACAGGGATTCATCCTTGCGCTCTTTTCTTCCCTGTGTTGAATTAGAGACGGAAAAATGCCCATGAGACCAGCCCCCGATCTTTTGCTGCAAATGCTCCGGGAAGGCGCGAGTACCGACGCCGAACGAGCCGAAATTTCCGCCGAACATGCGCGCGTAACTCCTTCCCTTGCAACACGGCGAAACGGCAATCTCCCAATTCATCCCGATAATCGATTGCAGACTGATTTTCCGTAACTCCATGAAAACAAACGACCGGACCATGCCCATCCCGATAATTTTTTTCAAATTCACCAATGGCTGACGCGATGGCTCCGCCCAGCGAACCCAATCCGGCGCAACCCGGCGAGCCCACTCGCCCCTCGGCTCCTTTGCGCTCGACCTTTCGCTCCTGGCTGGCACGAATCCTTTCCCGCGAGGATCAGCTTTTTCTCCTTCTGGCTGTTCTCATCGGGATTTTCTCGGGTCTCGCTGTGGTAGCTTTCCGCAAGTCCATTGATTCGGTCCACTTGCTGCTCCTCGGTGGCTCGCCGCACCCGTCGACTCTTCGCGTCCTGTTGATTCCCACCGTCGGCGGACTGGCGGTTGCGCTTCTGGCCGTGCATGTTTTTCCGTTGGCGCGCGGCAGCGGCGTGAACCAGACAAAGTCGGCGGTCTATGTCTCGGACGGCTACGTCCCGTTCCGCACGGTGATCGGCAAATTCCTGATGTGCTCGCTCGCCATCGGCAGCGGACTCTCGCTCGGCCCGGAAGACCCCTCTTTACAGATGGGTGCGGGGATCGCTTCGGCGCTCGGTCGCGGCATGCGGCTCTCCCAGGCGAAAGTGCGCCTAATCGCGCCCGTCGGCGCCGCCGCAGGGCTCGCCGCCGCATTCAACGCGCCGATTTCATCCGTGCTGTTCGTAATCGAAGAAGTCATCGGCACCTGGAGCGCCGGCGTTCTCGGCGCGATTGTGCTCGCGGCCGTATCGAGTGTGGTCACCATGCGCGCATTTCTTGGTTCCGAATCGCTCTTCCACGTGCCTCCCTTCCGGATTTCGGGCGCAGCGGATTTGCTTGGCTATGTGGTTCTGGGAATCGTGGGCGGCGCGGCTTCCGTGCTCTTCTTGAAATGGATTGAGCGCTCGCGCCCCGCCCTTCAGTCCCTTCCTGCGTGGACCGCGAATATTCAGCCGGCGATTGCCGGATTGCTGGTCGGGTTCATCGGGATTTGGCTCCCGCAGGTGATGGGCGCTGGGTATCCGATCATCGGCCAGGCGCTGCATGGCGAGTTTGCCTGGAAGTTTCTTCTGCTGTTGGCGGGCATGAAAATTCTCGCCACGGGGTTCTCGTTTCTCAGCGGAACCCCGGGCGGGATGTTCGCTCCGGCTCTATTCATCGGGGCGATGCTCGGTGGGGCGGTGAAAGGCGTCGAACAACACTACATTCCCAGCATGACGGGGACGACCAGCGCATTCGCTCTGGTCGGCATGGGCACATTCTTCGCCGGCTTTCTGCGCGTTCCCATCACCTCTGTCTTTATGGTGATCGAGGTCTCCGGCGATTCCTCGGCAATCGTTCCGGTGATGATTTCAGGCCTCGTAGCGTACATGATTTCGCGGCGCTACCAGAAAGCCCCGCTATTTGACCTTCTGGCGCGTCAGGAAGGACTTTTGCTGCCTTCAATCGAGGAGCAAAGGGAAGAGACTCCCCCGGCTGTCGAGGACGCTATGGAGAAGGGCAGCGCGCTTGTAATTGCGCCTGGCGAACCCGTAGCGGAAGTCGCCAGGAAAGCCGAGGCAAATCCCTCCTCTGTGCTGCTCCTGCGCGTCAGTCCGGGGGATTGGTGGCTGCTTGACCGCGAAGACGTTCAACGGCTGGCGTCAGATTCGGCCGACTCGTCCAAAGCCGTTCGTGCCAAGGCCATAGGGCCTCTGCCCTACCTGTTCCCAGATCAACCGTTGGAGGAGGCCCTGAAGTGGGCGCAGGATTGGCCCCTGTTGCCCGTCGTAAATCGCGCCGACCTTGGCAAACTCGAAGGCGTGCTGACACTTCCAACCATTTTAGCGACTTTCCGCCAAGCGCCGGCAGAACCGGCCGCAAGTCTCGATTTTTGAAGGAGTTGTAGCTGCATGCTCCGGCCTGCCGACCTTCCTACCAGTA
>DASPSD010000050.1:0-114273 GCA_035624115.1 Candidatus Sulfotelmatobacter sp.
TCTGGCTCCACCGACACCTCAAAATCTTCAACGTGTCAGCCGAACCTTGGGGAAAGTCGAAGGGCAGCTGCGACAATCAATCGCGAACCCTACGGGCTTCAGCCCCAAAGAAAGCTTTGTAGGTCGCGGTTTCAACCGCGACATCCAAGCGCGCAGATAAATCGGGCTTCAGCCCCTGAAGTTCCCTGCCACTTTTCCAGGTGGGATTTTGAAGACGAATTCAGGTCAAGGTTCGAGAACCGCCTGGAGCCGATCGGGAAAGTCGGTCATAACTCCGTCCACGCCCGCGGCGATCACGCTTCGCATTTCCTCCGCCTGATTCACTGTCCAGGTGGCGACGTGCAGGTCGGCGCGATGCGCTTCCGCCACAAGGTCCGGCGTAACCAGCGTCGAGCGCGGGCACAACTGCCGCGCGCCCACGTCGAGCGAGGATCTTATGATTTCGGAGTTCGCCTCTTCGATCAGCAAGCCCGTCATGATGGAGGAATCCAGCTTCCGCACGCTATCGAGCGTTCCGGGGTCGAAGGAAATCACGATGGTGCGCGCCGCGTCTTGCGCCTTTCGCAGGGCCCCCACCAGCGCGTGATGCATTCCCCAGGCGGCGTCGTACTTCACTTCCAGATAGAAAACCACGTCGTGCTTCCGCGAAAATTCAAGCACCTCCTCGAGCGTCGGAATATGTTCGCCCATGTATTTCCGGTCGTACCACATTCCGGCATCAAGCCCGCGAAGCTCCGCCAAAGTGAAGTCCCGCACGGCGCCATGCCCGTTTGTAGTGCGCTCGAGGGTCAGGTCATGAATGGCCACGAACCGTGCATCGCGCGTCAGGTGCAGATCGGTTTCGATGAATCCAGCCCCCAGTTGCACCGCCCGCTCGAACGCCGAAAGCGTGTTCTCCGGTGCATGACCCGAAGCCCCGCGATGGGCAATCACCCAAGGTTTACGCATGGCCGCCGCTATCGTAGCAGACTCATTCGCCTCGTCCACCGGCTGCATCCGGGGGACGTTGCGTGGAATGCAATGCAGATTGGGTGCGATTACGGTCAGCCGGGGGGGCGCAGGGGGCAGTTTACACGTGCAAACAGCTTCACAATTAGGAAAGCGTTTGCCGGGACAGCCCATTTATTGGGTCAGCAACCGTCCCGGGGCAGATTCTTCGGGCCGGCCCGCGCTCCGGACCGTGCTAAGCCTATTACTTACAATCCCTTAGGGCACTCCCCCTGACTGCCCCGGAATAGGCCATTTGGTCGCCAGATTGCCGTTCTCCGTGCAGCGCTCAGAGGCGCGACTTGGGCTATGCAAGGTTTCCATGTGAATCCGTGGCTGTTTCCTGTGACCGCAAGCGATACCGCGGCAGAGAATCCACCCGCTCGTGAAATCTCACTCTCAGCCGGCTCTGCTGAGGGTACGCCACTCAGGGGCAAACCGTGTGCCCTCAGGCCCCGGCTCCGGAAGCGTCCGGCGAGGCCCGGCCGGCCGATCTACGTGGCGAAAAAATGATTGTCGCGGGCAAATCGATTCCTGTATAAAACCAGCCGCGACCGAATGAAGAAGGAAATGAATCCTGTACGAGGCAGCAGCGTAATTCGCGAGATGCTGAAGCGTTTGGCAGAGGAAGAAGAGCAATACAAGAGGCAGAAGTCCCAGGGATCTGTCGGTGCGGCGCGGCCGCCGAAATCCAGGGCGGCCGAGGCCTGAGGGCGTAACTCGGCGGCAGCGGCCCTAGCTTGGGAGGGGGACGTGGCGCTGTTCGTTGTGGTGGTTGTGGGGCTCGTGATCGCGCAGACGTGGCTTGATTGGCGCGACGCCAAGCGAGACTGGGTGCTGCCCGAATGGGCGAAGGGCCTGGCGCTCGCTGGCGTTGTAGCTGCTTCTCTCACCGGTGTGACATCGTTCGCTTCCTCCTGGATTCAGGATTCCACAGGACAATGGGCCGGCGGGCTCGCTTCCCGATTCTTCTGGCCCGAGCTGGGATTCCTTCTTTGCGCCATGGCGATTGTCGTCGCAGGCGTCCGCACCAAGCGCACTCGCCTGATGCTGGTGCTCACAGGAATTCTCACCGCCGCTTTCTGGCTGGGCATGACGCTGTCGAGCTAAATCCGCCACTCCATCCTCCGTTTTCGAATCGCATCGCTTTCTCAGCCTAGAAATCACCCCGCCGCGCCCCATCGAATCGGTCATTCGCCGGTAACCAGCAGCCATTCACCGAAAAGTATGTGACGCCGCACCTACCCTGCTCTATCGTCGCATTATGAACAGAACGCAGCCAGGCGCAGGAGGCAATCCGATGGCAACTCAAAATCATCCCGCGGCATTGAATAACTCCCTCGGCGGCTCGCGGATGGTTCTGCTGCTCGCGGCGCTGCTGATTTGCCTCGGCAGCGCTCTGCAACTCGGTGCACTGGGGTACGGGAGCATCCGCCCCGCGAATCTCTGGATGATTTCCGTGATTGCGCCGAACACTTGGAATACTCTCGCGGGTATATTGAACGCTCCGTATTGGCAGGAAGTCCGGCAATTCTGGCCGCTGATCCTTGTCGCCATCGGCGTGGGTATCGGGTTCGCAGCCCGCCGTGGAAACCGGCCGGCCGATGGGATGAATGGCGAGAAAGGAGAATCTCATGTTTAGCCCGCAGCGAAGTCCACGCTCGAGCCTCTTCATCGGCCTTCTGATCGTGGCGGTCGGCGTTGTGCTGCTGCTGGGGCAGATGGGTGTCGTGGACCAGTGGAAAGTGTTCCGATTCTGGCCGCTGCTGCTGATCGTTCTCGGGTTGCGCCAGATTGTTCAGTGCTCTCGCTGGGCAGGCCGCATGGTCGGAATTTTCTTGCTCTTGCTCGGAGCTGTTTTTCAACTCGAAAATCTCGGCTACCAGCGCGTGCGATTCGAGACTGTTTGGCCCGTGTTTGTCATTCTCGGCGGGATCATGCTGATGATGAGGTCTTCGAGTCCCCGCCGGCGCCGTTTCCATCTGTCGGACGAAATTCGCGATAAATTTGTGAACCAACAAGGAGGCAGCGTGCTGACCGACTCGCGCATGAGCCAAGTGGGGATTTTTGGAGGCGGCGAAGCCAGAATTAAATCCAAGAATTTCCAGGGCGGTGATGCCACCGCCATCTTCGGCGGATTTGACATCGATCTCACGCAGGCCGAGATCGAAGGCGAGGAAGCCGTCATTGAAGTCACCGCCATTTTCGGCGGAGGGGAAATCCGCGTCCCGGAAAGCTGGGACGTGAGTATCGAGGGCGTGGGTATTTTTGGCGGCTACGAAGATAAGACGCACCATCCGCAGCCGGCCGGTTCGACTCCCCCGAAGCGTCTCATCATCAAGGGCGTGGCCATCTTTGGCGGAATGGAAATCAAAAACTAAGGTGATCTGATGCGTCCCACCTTTGCAGGATCGGGCGGCCTGCTCGCGTTCTGGGTGCTATTTGCGGGCCTGCTCGCCTACCTGCTTGCCGGTCCGGGCGGACTCACCTGGACGGAAGCCCTCGCTGTCTCGGTTCCTCTCTGCCTCGTTTATCACTTTGTTTGCCTCTCGGCCTTCTATTCCTGCCGTGCCACGCCCATCGAGCAGGCCGGCTGGATTCGGCTTACCTTCACGCACCTCACCGCTGCACTCGTCGCCGGCGCAATCTGGATTCTGGTGGCCAAAATTCTCGGCGAGGTTCTCTCGAGCTTTTCCCGCTTTCGCGGACTCGACGCGCGTCTGCCGAAAAGCTACCCGCTGATCTTCGGCCTTGGCATCCTCCTCTACTTGCTCCGGGTGGCGTCTTACTACGTTCGCTTCAGCATCGAGGCTTCGCAGCAGGCGCGCGAGCGGGAGATGAAAGCGAGCGTGCTCGCGCGCGAAGCCGAACTCCGCGCTCTGAAAGCCCAGGTGAACCCGCACTTTCTCTTCAACAGCCTGAATTCCATCAGCGCGCTCACGAGTTCGGATGCGCCCAAAGCCCGTGAAATGTGCATTCTCCTTGCGGACTTCCTTCGCCGCACTCTCGGCCTCGGAGAAAAAGTCTCGATTCCGCTCGATGAAGAGCTCTCCCTGATCCGCTCGTTTCTGGCCGTCGAGAAAATCCGGTTTGGCGCGCGCCTCCGCATGGAAGAGGAAGTCGACAAAAACGCGCTGGATGTTTCCGTGCCTCCGCTGCTGTTGCAGCCGCTCGTGGAAAACGCTGTCGCCCACGGAATCGCCAATTTGGTGGAGGGCGGTTCGATCCGCCTGGAAGCGCGATGCGAAAACGGCGCTCTTTCCATCGCCGTCGAAAACCGCTTCGACCCGGAAGCGCCGCCCAAGCGCAAAAGCGGCGTCGGCCTTGCCAATGTCCGCGAGCGGCTCGAGGCGCGCTATGGGCGCCTGGCTTCCTTCCGTGTGGACAGGTCCGGCGATGTATTTCGTGTGGCGCTCGAATTCCCCGCCGAAAGAGAGGCGCGACCCGCGTGAGCCCGCAAGCCGCGAAAAAAATTCGCGCCATGATTGTGGACGACGAGGAGCTGGCTCGCCAGGTGCTGCGCGAGTTCCTTTCCGCTCATCCGGAGATCGAGATTGCCGCGGAATGTGCGAACGGCTTCGAAGCGGTCAAAGCCGCCGCCGAATTGAAACCCGATCTGATTTTCCTCGATGTGCAAATGCCGAAACTCGACGGGTTTGAAGTGCTGGAGCTTATCGGTTCAGACGCCGGGGTCGTTTTCGTCACCGCCTACGATAGCTACGCGATTCGCGCTTTCGAGGTCCATGCCGTCGATTACCTCTTGAAGCCTTTCAGCTCCGAGCGCTTCGATGCCGCGCTGGCTCGCGCCAGGGATCGCCTGGGCAGCAAGATGCCGCCCGCCGCGGAACTATCTGCCGCGGCGCGGCCGCCGGCTCAATATCTCGACCGCATCCCCGTCCGCGAGGGCACGCGCGTGTTCATCATCCCCGTGGCGAAACTCGACTACGCCGAGGCACAGGATGATTACGTCGCGCTTTGCTCCGAGGGCAAGAAACATCTGAAGCAGCAAACTATCTCGAGCCTCGAAGCGGCCCTCGACCCCTCGCGGTTCCTTCGCATCCATCGCTCCTATATCGTCAATCTCGAACGCGTGGCTCGCGTCGAACCCTACGGCAAAGACACTCACGTCGCGGTGCTTACCGCAGGCGTTCAGCTCCCCGTGAGCCGGGCCGGTTATGCCCGCCTGCGCGAATTCCTCGACCGTTAAGCACCGCATTGGTGGGAGCCCCCACATTTATGTGGGGGAGGGCCGCTTTAGCGGCCGGTAAAGCGCATCAAGCTTGAGTCGCGCTTTAGCGCTGCGATGTGGACTGGCCTTGTGGCGAGAGCCTCCAAAGGTTGGCACGGATTCCGAAAACTGAAGCGTATCGGAAAGCGAACCCCCGTACTAGGACTTCCGGAACTCTCAGACTTTTCGTACCCGGGTACTAGCCGCAACCCTCATTGCGAAACCCATTTTTTCGTAGTAGTGTCCCTCAATGCCCCGAAGCGCCTCGCGCAGGTCCCCCCGGCAGGGCATAAAGAGTCCGAAAAGGAGAGTACGAAAAATGGCAGCCCCCGCAGAAGCAAAATCTCCCAACCCGTCCGGCAAGGAAAATCAGGAAGGCGCGAATGTCGATAAGATTCGCGACATATTGTTCGGCTCGCAGATGCGCGACTATGAAAAGCGCTTCGCGCGCCTGGAAGAAAATGTTTCGAAAGCCGTCGAGACTCTTCGCGAAGACATGGCCAAGCGTTTCGACGCCCTGAGTGGCTTTGTCCAGCAGGAAACCGAATCTCTCAGCCAGCGCTTGAAGACCGAGAAATCCGAGCGCAGCGACAGCCTCAAGGAACTCACTCGCGAGCTGAAGGAAGCCTCGAAAATGCTCGAGAAAAAAATCGGTCAGCTCGAGGAACAGTTTGCCGACGGCCAGACCGAGCTGCGCTCGAAGATTCTCGAACATTCCAAGGCGGTGATGAACGAGATTGAAAAGCTGCGCCGCGAATCGGCCGCTGCGCTCGACCGTGAAGTGGAATCGTTGCGCGATGAAAAGACCGATCGCGCCGCGCTCGCCGATCTTTTCGCGGAGTTCTCCTTGCGCCTCAAGAACGGGCTCGAATTGCCGGAAAAATAAGCCGCCGGCGAATCAGGATGGATCGGACGCTGCCGGGCGCATCCCGGGCCCGGCCGGACAAACACTCAACGTTTGCATATGGCAGAGCAAGCCCAACGCCGCGCCCCCGTGGGGCAGCCCCTCGAAGAGCAGCCGGAAAATAATCACGCACTGGAAGAATTGCGCCAGTTGATCGTCGCGCCGGAGCAGGAAGGCCTGCAAGAAATCCGCGAGCGGCTCGATAGCATCGAGCGCCGCGCCGAAGACGTCAGCTCCGTGGTGGCGGAAGCCATTCAGATGCGTCGCGAGCAAGGCGACGATCGCGCCTTGGCCGAAGCCCTTGCTCCCACAATCCAGGAAACGCTGCGCGATTCTGTCCGCCGCGATCCACAAACTCTGGCCGATGCGCTCTTCCCCGTGATGGGCCCGGCGATTCGCAAATCCATCGCCGAAGCGTTGCGCTCGATGGTCGAATCATTCAATGAAGCGCTCGAGCACAGCCTTTCCGTGCGCGGCATTCAGTGGCGCATCGAAGCGCTGCGTACGGGAAAGCCGTTCGCGGAAATCGTGCTCATGCACAGCCTGCTCTTCCGCGTCGAACAGATTTTCTTGATTCATCGCGAAACCGGGCTCGTGCTGAGCCATGTGGTCGCTCCGGCGGTGGCCACGCAGGATCCGGACATGATTGCCGGCATGCTTTCCGCCATTCAGCAGTTCGTCCGCGACTCCTTCAATTCTTCGCGCGCGGAAACCCTCGACAGCATGGAAGTGGGCGAGCTGCGCGTCTGGATCGAAGAGGGCCCGGACGCCGTGATTGCCGCCGTGATCCGCGGCCACGCACCGTCGTCGTACCGCGTCGCGATGAAAGAAGCGCTCGAGGGGATTGAGAAAGATTACAGCGCGCCCCTCGATCAATTCCAGGGTGACGCGGGCCCGTTTCGCGCGGCGGGTGATCGCCTGAACCATCTGCTCGAATCACAATTCAGGGACAAAGACGCGGGAAAGAAAAGGCCGCGCGCCTTCATCGCCGCCGTCTCTGTGGTGGCTGCGATCATTCTCGGATGGATTGGGTATTCGACGTACTTGCTCTGGGAATGGTCCGGCTTTCTGAACTCGCTCCGCCAGCAGCCGGGCATCGTAGTGATCTCCTACACCAAATCAGGCGGCCGGTATCACGTGCAGGGCTTCCGCGATCCACTCGCGCCCGAGCCCGAAAAGCTGCTCGCGGAGGCAGGTTTTGATCCGAAGAGCGCCGATCTGGAGCTTCTGCCTTTTTATTCCGTAGATGATTCGATTGTGCTCCGGCGGACCAAGGAGCTTTTGCATCCTCCCGAGGGCGTAAGGCTTTCCGTGAAGCATGGCGAACTCCGCGCCGAGGGCGCTGCTTCCGCGAAGTGGATTGCCAAATTCAACGAACGCGCTCCCTGGATTGCCGGCGTGAACGGCGTGGACACATCGAAGCTTCAGGATGCGGACCTGCTCGAGTTCGAAAAGCTGAAATCCAACCTCCAGGCAGTTGTGCTCGTGTTTCCACTGGGTCGCGCCGAACTCGAACCCGGCCAGGAGGCTCCGCTAGCCCAATCCGAAAAAACTCTCAGCCTGCTTTTTGCTCAGGCACAGCGCATGGGCGGGAAGGCCGTGGTTGACGTCGTCGGCCACACCGACGTCACGGGCGGTGATGCCACGAACATCTCCCTCAGCCGCCAGCGCGCGGACCAAATCTTTTACACCCTGCGCCGCTCGGGCGTTCCGTCCGCAAACCTTCACGCGCGCGGCGTGGCCACCTCCGAACCCCTGCGCAGCGAAGAAACCGAAGAGGGCCGCCGGCTCAATCGCAGCGTCACCTTCAGAGTCGCTTATACCGCCGCTCCCGTGGCAAACTAAGCGGCCACCTCCATGCTTCAGAAAAAAGTCTGCATGCTTGGCACGTTTTCCGTGGGCAAGACGAGCCTCGTTCGCCGCTTTGTCGAAAGTATTTTCTCCGAGGCCTACCAGACCACCATCGGCGTGAAAGTGGATAAGAAGGTCGTCCGCGTGGACGGGCAAGACGTCACGCTGGTCCTGTGGGATATTTATGGCGAGGATATTTTTCAGAAGCTTCAGATTTCCTATCTCCGCGGCATGTCGGGATATCTTCTCGTCGTCGACGGCACGCGGCGGCCGACACTCGAAGACGCGCTGGCTTTGAGCAATCGCGTGAATGAAACGATGGGCAAAATTCCTGCCGTGCTCGTGCTGAACAAAAGCGATCTCAAAGACCAGTGGGAAATCGAACCCGAAAGAGAAGCGAAACTCGCCGAAAGCGGATGGAGTATATTTCGCTCCAGCGCCAAGACCGGAGAGCATGTGGAGGAAGTTTTTTCCGAGCTGGCGCGCGCCATGCTGAAAAAATAGATGCAGAAAAACTCCATCCCCGATTCGTTTCTCGCCGGCCAGGGCTATGCCCTCTTTGAGTACCTGGGCGACGGCACGTTTCACGGTATCGGGAATTCTTCCGAGTGGTGCGAGAAATTGTGGGGCACTGGCGGCAGGCATGGAAAATCGATCCGCCTTGCCGAAGCTTCTTCTTTCCTCGAAAATTTTCTTGTAGATGCGGAGAGCTTTTGGAATTCGAACCGTCCCGGCACTGCTGATTCGGGCGTTTGGATCGAGCGGGGCTCCGGCGGCAGCGAAACTCCGCTCGAAGCCACTGCGCTGCGGCTCGAAGGCAAGCCTGTCCTTGTGATCCGCAATCTCGCGGGCGCGTATGCCGATCGCCAGCGCGTGTTCCAGACCGCGCGTGATTCGCTGCTCGAACATGAACGGCTGATCAAAGAAACGCAGAAAAAAGAAATCCTGCTGCATTGCATCGTCCACGATCTTTCGCAGCCTCTCACGGCGATGCGCGGCTGCTTCAATATCCTTTCGCTCGAAAATCTTTCTGCCGACGTCAAGCGCATGGTCGAAACCGGGCAACGCGAATCGCACCGCCAGGAACAGATGATCCGTGGAATCCTCGAAGCTTTTTCGAGCGACCTGGCCGGGCAGCAATCGAAAGCTCCGGAAGAAATTGGCGGCTCCTCTCTTGGCGCTTCGGCCCAACGCGTCGTGCAGGAATTTTTTCCTGCGTTCCAAGACAAGGGAATCCGGCTGAGTCTCGATCCGGCGCTCGATCTTTCCCGCGATTCGAATGTTGTCGGCGATGCATCCCGGATCGAACGAATTTTCGGCAACTTGCTCGAAAATGCGCTGCGCTATAGCCCGAAAGATTCCACCGTCACCGTTGGCCTCGAGGAACACGGTCCGTTTCTGCTCGCGTTTGTGGACGACGAAGGCCCCGGCCTGCCGCCAGGCGCGATACCGGAACGTCTCTTCGCGCTTTTCTCCAAAGGCAAAGATCGTCCCGGCAAAGCCGGCCTCGGACTTTATTTTTGCAAGATCACAGTCGAGCGCTGGGGCGGAACAATCGGAGCCGAGACGAGAAAGACCGGCGGATCGCGATTCTGGTTTCGTCTTCCGCGTGCCGCGAAAACTTCGCAGGAGCGAAAGCCCGCTCTGCCAACTGCCGCCGAGGAGCCGCGCGTGAAAGCTCAAGAAAAAAATCCCGCAGCCGTCGCTCGCCTCCGCGCCGGAAAAACCGCGCGGCGTTTACGCGTCCTTCTCGCGGAAGATACGGACGTCAATCGCGAGCTGGTGATCGAACTTTTGCGCAAGCGCGGCCACTCGGTCGAGGCGGTCGAAAACGGCCGCGAGGCGCTTGCGGCGGTGACGAAAGATCGCTTCGACGTGGTCTTGATGGATGAACAGATGCCCGAAATGGACGGCCTCGAAGCGACGCGCGCGATTCGCGCGCAGGAGGCGGCCACCGGAAAGCATCAGATCATCATCGGCCTCACCGGCAACGTGACCGACGAAGATAACGAGAGGCGCATCGCCGCCGGCATGGACGGATTCCTCGCAAAACCTTTCGACATGTACGCGCTGTTCGAAGTCGTGGAATCTCCGCCGTGCGGAATCAATCGCGCCGCCGCATCGCCGTCCGCTCCTGCGCCGGCGGCGCCGCCTCAACCCGCGGAAAGCGTGGCGGAACATTTATGGCGCACGACCGCCGGAAACGAAAAGCTGATTCAGTCGCTTGTGAAATCATTCCTCACGGATGCGCCGAAAAAATTCTCCGGTGTTCGCCGTGCGATCTCGCAAAAGAACGCGGAGAAACTTGCGGGCGCCGCCCACACTCTGAAAGGCGCGATGGCGATTTTCGGCGCGCAAAAAGCGGTCGCTGCCGCGCGCAATCTCGAAGCCATGGGCCGCGCCGGAAATTTGCAGGGCGCGGACGCGGAATTTCGCGCGCTCGAAGATGCGTTGCATCACCTCACGCGCGACCTCCTCGCCGTCCAATCCGAATCGAAGCGCGCCGCCAAGCTCCCGTCGCACCCGCGCAGCCACCCCGCCCGCCCCCGCCGCCGCCGCAAAAAGGGATGAGCATGAAGCTGGTTTATGACCAAGAAACGGACTCGCTCTATATCGATCTGAACGCTCGCCCCAGTGTGGATTCCCGCGAGATTCAGGACGGTCTGGTGATCGACCTCGATGCCCAAGGCCGGATCGTCGGCATCGATATCCAGCACGCCTCGGAACTCCTCGACCTGAGGACGCTCGAAACCGAATCGCTTCCGTTGAGATCACGAAATCCTTGCTGATTTCGAAAAAATAGTCTTCGACCCGATTCCCGCAAGTGGTTCAGCTTGAAACGGCGTGTTCTAGCGCGTAAAATGGCTTATTCCCGCTGGGGAGGGCGGTAATGAATGGCAGTCCTCACTCTCGTCCGCATTGATGGTCAAGTTCCTTGGACCTGTTTCCGCGCCAAAGGTGGCAACTGGGTGGCCGTGTGTGATCCCCTAAAACTGACCGTACAATCAGATTCCTGGGCTGATCTGATGGAAGACATCGGACAGACACTGGACGCCCTGTTGAAGGATTTACTGGCCTCTCAAGAATTGCCTCAGTTCCTGAAGGATCATGGATGGACGATATCCGGACCTATGCCAAGCCGGCCCGAAGACGTGCGATTTGACCTGCCGTTTTTGACGGCCATAACGGAGCCACATGGTCCGCAGAGACACCTTCATCAAGATCCGGGAACTGAACTACACTTACAAGACGGAACAGAAACGAACATATCTTTGGCGACAAAAGGGCACAACAAACTATATCTCTGTTCCAAAAGCAGATTTGCTGGAAGATGAATTTGTCACCCACTCTTTGCGACAAGCGGGACTTTCCGAAGACGAAATCAAAACTTTTATAAGCGCCCACGCCATCCGTCCCACCTGAGTCGCAACTGTTTTTTCGTCGATTTGACTTTCGCTTTTTCTTCGCCTATACTTCTCCTCGGTAGAGGTAACGGGAAGGCGGGCGAGGCCGCGGCCCCATTGCCATTCAGGGTGCCTCCTGCGGGATCCACCCGGCTCTCACGGACCGCTCCTCCCCCGCCCGAATTTCCCGGCGCAGCCCGGCGTGCTGCGCCGCCCGATGCGCCCCTGCCCTTCCCGCTGCCTGCCTCGAGGTCAACATGTGCCAACATGGTTCCGGCCGCGCCATGGCGCCGGCCACCGCATCTCTTTCGCCGCTTGCCGTTCGCGACAGCGAGAAACGCATCTCCTGGACGTTTCCTGACACTGGGCTCGCGGTGTTTCACGGCCATCCGGACGTGCCGCGGCTGTTCCATTATTTTCTTCCGCGGCTCGTGATGCAGGCGAAGCCGGTGTTGTGTCTGGATGGCGCGAACCGCTTCGACCCGCTGCTGATTGCGCGGTTTGCGCGCTCGCGCGCGTCTCGATGGCCGCACGATGGCCCGGGGCAACGCGACGATGCAGCGGCAATCTTCAACGAACGCCTGCGCGTGGCCCGCGCGTTCACCTGCTTCCAGTTGACCGAGCTGCTCGCGCGCGCGCCGCGCTGGCTGGAGAAATTTCCGGCGCGCGTGATCGTCGTAACGGCGCTGCCCGATCTGTATTTCGATGAGGACGTGCGCGATCGCGAGGCCACCGCTTCTTTCGAGCGCGCTCTCGAAGCGCTGCGGGTGCTCAAGCGCCTTCCGCTCACGACCGCCGTTTTCTCCGACGCGACATCTATCCAGACGCCGCGCAAAAGGTTCTTCGCGCAGCTCCTGGCGCAGGCCGACCACGTTTCGCGGTTCCTCGTCGGCGAAGGTGATCAGCTCGCGCTCGCTCAAGAGAAAGCGCCGCTGAAAGGTCTTCCCGCGAGCTCTGCCGCTTCCGGCGTCATCCTGAGGTCGTCCGCTTAGGCGGACGACCGAAGGATCTCTCCCCGGCGTAACGCATCTCGAAAGCGGCGCAGGAAGAGAGATTCTTCGTCGGGCCGATGGCCCTCCTCAGAATGACGAACGCGAAATTTGCCGGCATAAGAAAGGAAGAATCCCATGGGCCGCACAGTTCCGACATTCGTTCAAATCATCCAGCAGGCCGCCGCGCACTGGGTAAAATTCCGCCGCGCGCTGCGCCGCGAAGACCAAGACTTTTTCGACCGCCTCTTTCATCGCGCCCGCTGCTACACGCAGGCCGCCACCTATCAGTGCCACGACAATCCGATGGAAGCCATCCTGCTCTCGATTGCGCTCGACCACGAAAAGCGCCTCGACGCCGTCGAGCGCGCCCTGCACCTGAAGAAAGAGGAGCTCCATGAAACTCCAGGGCTGGATTTTCGATCTTTACCCCTCGCCGCAGGGGATGAAGCTGTGGCTGATCGAGCCGAGCCGGAAGCATCATCTTCTGATTGACGCTTTCGCGCCGTCGTTTTATGCGGCGGGTTCGCGCGAATCTCTGCGCCGGCTTCAGGCGGCGCTCGAAACGCGTGGCCGCGGCATTTCCTACCGGCTCACCGAGCGCATCGACATCTGGGAGTGCGATCCGATCGAAGTGCTCGAGATTTGTGTCGCGCGACCGAGCGACTATTCCGCATGGTCGCGCTGGGTGCATCGCTTTGATTCCCGGCTGCGGCTCTACGACAGCGACTTGATGCTCGCTTCGATGTATTGCTGGGAGCGGCGCGTATTTCCGCTCGCGCTTGTGGAAGTGGAATCCGATGAAGAGGACCGTGTGAAAGCCATCGCCTGCTGCGACGATGAATGGGCGCCCGATTACGATGTTCCGCCCTTCGAGATCCTGCACGTGCGCTTGGGCGGACTTTCCTGCATCGATCCTTTGCATGGCCGCCGCACGGCGCTCGAAGTGGAAGTGGACGGGCGTTCGTTCGAACTCGACGAATCGGGCGAGCCGGCGGCGCGCGCGCTGAAACATCTGATCGAGCAGCACGATCCCGACCTGATTCTCACCGATTGGGGCGACTCCGTGATCTTGCCGCGCATCCGCCGTCAGGCCGCGCAGCTCGGCCTCGCGCTGCCGCTCAATCGCGACGCCGGCGCGCGCGTACAGCAAAGCCGCGGGCGCAGCTACATGAGCTACGGCCGCATCCTGTTCAAGAACAGCTCCACCACGCTCTGCGGCCGCCTGCACGTGGACACGCAGAATTCCTTTATCGCGGACAAATGCGAGCTGCCGGGATTGTGGGAACTGGTGCGCGTCACCAAGCTGCCGGTGCAATACGCCGCGCGCACCACCACCGGCACGGGAATTTCCTACATGCAGATGGAGCTCGCGCATCGCGACGGCATTCTCATCCCCGAGCAGAAAGCCGAGCCGGAAGATCCGAAGTCGCCGGAAGAATTGATGGAGGCCGATCGCGGCGGGCTGGTGTTCGTTCCCAAGCTGGGATTTTTCCCCAATGTGGCCGAACTCGATTTCGTCAGCGAATATCCGAGCATCATGGCGCGGTTCAACGTCTCGCCCGAAACGGTGAATTGCGCGTGCTGCCCTGATGCGCCGCGCGTTCCGGAACTCGGCTATCGCGTTTGCCAGCGGCGGCGCGGAATCACGAGCCGCGTGGTCGAGCGGTTGATTGCCAAGCGCGCGGAATGGAAGCGGCGCCTGCGCGAAGGGCCGAAGCTTTCCGGCGCGTGCACGCGGCGCTACAAACTCGAGCGCGACGCCTTGAAATGGCTGCTGGTCTGCTGCTTCGGCTACACCGGCTACAAGAACGCGCGCTTCGGCAAGATCGAGGCGCACGAAGCCATCAACGCTTACGCTCGCGAGACGCTGCTCACCGCCAAAGAGCTGGCCGAAAACCGCGGCTTCGAATTGGTCCACGCGCTCGTGGATTCGCTCTACGTGCAGAAGCGCGGCGCCACGCGCGAGGATTATGAAGAGCTTGCGCGGGAGATCGCGGAACGCACGAAGCTGCCGCTTGCCATCGAAGCCGTCTATCGCTACACCGTCTTTCTGCCGTCCAAGCAATTCGGCGATGTGCCGGTTCCGAACCGCTTCTTCGCCGTCAGCGAAGAGGGCGAGCTGAAAGTCCGCGGCCTCGAATCCCGCCGCCACGATACGCCGCCGCTGATTGCCCGCATGCAGAAAGAAGTGCTCGCACTTCTGGCCGAGGCGCGCGATTACGATGGCTATTGCCGGCGGCTCGCGGAAGCCGCGCAGCTCGTGGAGCGCTACGAAAGCCGGCTTGCGAACGGTGAAATTCCCGTCGAGGACCTGATCATCAGCAAGCGGCTGACGCGCGCGCCGCGCGAGTACCAGAAGGCAAGCCACACGGCGATTGCGGCGCAGCAGCTCTTCGGCCGCGGTGTGCGGCTGCGCCCCGGACAGACGATCGAGTACGTCATCACCGACGCGGACTCGCCCGTGCCCAACGATCGCGCCCGCGCGTTTGCGCTCTGGGAAGGCTTTCACGGCTACGACCGCCGAAAATACCTCGCCCTGCTGCGCGAAGCGTTCGCTCCGTTCCTGGCGATCGCTCCTGATGTCGAAATCCGCGCATCGGCGGCCGAACCCGCGGTTCCTCTGTGACCTCACTCTTTCCTCAGTGACCTCTGTGTTTCACCAGCGTTGACACAATCTCGACGCAGCCAACTTGTAGCTGACTAAGCGAACAACAGCGAGACCCGAAGCCTTGCTGGCGGGCAAGTGAAGCGCGATACTCAATACCATGAAGCGGGGAATCCTGATCCTGGCGGCGATTGCGGCGAGCACGGCGCTCGTGCCGCGTGCGACGCACGCTGACGAACTCAAGCTGAAGGACGGCACCAAAATCTCCGGCGTCATCGTCGGGTTCGAAGACAACTCCTTCAAGGTAAAGACGAGCTACGGTTTCGCCTTGGTCCAGCGAGATCAAGTGGTATCGATCTCAATTTCCGAGGTAGCGAAGAGCCTCGATTCGATGAAGAAGCCTGAACCAGCCGCAGAGAAGCTCGCTCCAGCGCCCAAGAGCAGCGAGACAAAGACTGTAGCTGCGGCCACGCCTGCGCCGGTTGCGGCGACAGTTGCTCCAGCGCCTTCAGCGCCAGCCGCTGCATCGTCCGCGACAAGCAAGAGCCCCGCTGAATCGAGCGCCAAACCCGCCACGGCGAGCGCGAACGCTGCGCCGGAACCTGCTGCGCCGGTCACGAGCAAGCCTGCCGCGACACCCGCATCGACAACGCCACCTGCTTCCGCGGAAGCATCTGCGAGCAAGCCTTCGCCTGCGCCAGCAGCGCCTGCGCCGAGTCCGGCGATGGCCAGCGCGAAGGCTTCGCCCGCTCCGGCTGCAACGCCATCGCAACCCGCGAGTCCCGCGCCATCACCGGTCACGGCGAAGAATGTGCTTGCATCTGCGCCTGCGCCGGCTGCTGCGCCTACAAAGGCCGCTGAGCCGCCGATGGTCGAGCAAGTGAACGGCAATTCCTACGTGAACGAGACTTACGGATTCCGCATGTACAAACCGCCGGCGTGGCGAGTGATCGAAGGGGCGCGCAGCATCATGCCCGGCGCGATCACTGCCATGGGAACATCCGACGAAACCACTTACTTGCTCATCGGCCAGCAGGCGCCGGGGAAATCTCTTGCGAGCGATATTGACGCAGCCGAACGGCGGTTGCGCGAAATCCTGGAGAATTACCGGCCGCTCGGCGAGAAGCGGATCACGGTTTCGGGCGTGACCGCGATCGAGCACACGTTCCGCGGCAGCGTGGACAAGCACGATTGGTCCGGCATTGTCGTGTTCGTGCCGTTCGGCACTCACCTTTACACGGTCTTCGGGATGACCTCGGCGGACAGCGACCTTGTGCAGATCCAGGAGAATGTAATCAGCCGCACGATTTCGAGCCTCCAGTTCACGCGCTGACCTCCATTCACGAAGTCTCATTCCGGGCTTGCAAACCCGACTCCGAAGTGCGCAACTAATCCAGTAATGATGAGCGCGATTCCACGATTGTCGGCAGCAATCATTGTCACGAGCCTCGGCGGCTGGATTCTGGCTCAGAATCCCTCGCCTGAAACGCCAAGCGCGGACGAGACGCCGACCTTCTATCGCGACGTGCTCCCGATTCTCGAGCGGCATTGCCAGAGCTGCCACCGCGCGGGCGAAATCGGCCCGACACCTCTGATGAGATATCGAGATGCGCGAGTGAAGGCACGGGCGATCGCGCAGACAGTTGCGGCGAAGAAGATGCCGCCTTGGTTTGCCGATCCGCGCTTCGGGAAGTTCTCGAACGATCCATCTCTCACGCCGGAAGAGATTGCGACGATTTCGGCCTGGGCCGATGCGAACGCTCCCGAAGGCGATCCGCGCGATGCGCCGCCTCCGCGCGAATGGATTTCGGGCTGGCAAATTCCGCAGCCGGATCTTGTTGTGCGGATGACGAAACCCGTGGAGCTGCCCGAGAGTGGCGAGATCGACTACACCTACGAAATTGTTCCCACCGGATTTGCGGAAGGCAAATGGGTCGAGATGTCCGAGATTCGCCCGTCGAGCCGCGAGAGCGTCCATCACGCCGTTGTTTATATTCGTCCGCCCGATTCGAAATGGCTCCGACGCGCTCCGATCGGAACTCCATTCACGGCGGACGATCTGCAGGACGAGCAGTCGCAGCGGGAAGCGCATTGGACCGACAGCGACATCTTGCTTGTTTATGCTCCAGGCAGCGCGCCGGACCAGTGGCCGGAAAGCATGGCGAAATTCATTCCGCCGGGATCGGATCTCGTTTTCCAGATGCATTACATGGCTCATGGACATGCAACCAGCGACCGCACGAGCATCGGCATGCGGTTCGCGAAGCAGACGCCGAAGCAGCGCGTGCTCACGCTGCAATTGACCAACGACCATTTCGTGATCCCGCCGGGCGCAGATGATTTTCGGGTGGAAGCGCACGGAACGCTTCCGAACGACGCAACGCTGCTGAGTTTCATGCCGCACATGCATCTGCGCGGGAAGCGCTTCGAGTACAACCTCGTTCACGCCGACGGAACGATCGAGACGCTGCTGCGAGTGAATTGGGATTTCTTCTGGCAGCTCAGCTATCGGCTGGCCGAGCCGCGCGAGCTGAAGGCCGGGACGGAATTGCAAGCGGCCGCGTGGTACGACAATTCGCGGAACAATCCGCACAATCCGGATCCGGATGCGTCGGTGCGCTGGGGCGATCAAACGGATGAAGAAATGATGGTGGGATTTTTCGATGTGGCGGTGCGAGCGGATTGGGACAAGTGGAAATATTTTGTCAGGCCGGAAAAGAAAAAATAGCGGCGCGAATTTTGGTTTTTAGAGCGAGCGTGCGGATCGCATGGACGAAAGTTTCGCTCGTCAGAGCACAGGCAGGAGTGCCTGTGCCACTCGAGCGCGAGCCAATATCTAAAACTTCGTGACTTCGGTGAAATGGAAGTCGCGGACCTTCATCGCCGGGACGACCATTTCGAAAGATTCTTCGCCGGCGGCGCGGACCGCCGGGCCGAGCATTTCCACGTTGGCGAGCATCGCGAGCATGCTCTGATTGAAACGCAGATTGCGGATGCCGCCGCAAATTTTTCCCTTCTCCACAAGAAACGTGCCATCGCGAGTCATCCCGGTGAGAATTTTTTCGTATGGATCGACTTCGCGGATATACCACAGGCGCGTCACCAGAATGCCGCGCTCGGTGGAGCGTACCATCTCGTCGATCGATTTGTCGCCGCCGGAAAACACGAGATTCATCGGCGCTTCGCCGAATTCGTTGGGCAGAGCGAGTCCGTGGCCGGTGGGCTTCGCTTTCATTTTTTTGGCGGCGGCGCGCGAATACACGAGATTTTTGGGCATGCCGCGATCCACGAGCAGAACTTTTTTTCTCGGAACTCCCTCGCCATCGTAAGGAGCGCCGAGCTGGAAAGGATGATAGACGTCGTCCTGAAGCGTGATGTTGTCGCCGAGAATTTTTTTGCCGATGCGGTCGTTGAAGCAGGAGCGCTGATCGAGCACGGCCGTGGCAGCGAAATCGTAGAAGAGGGAGCCGACGAGATCGAGCACGGCGGAGGGCTCGAGAATCGTGACGTAATGCCCCGGCGCCAGCTCGCGCGGCGACCGCGATTCCGCGCACTTGCGGCCGGCGGTTTCGGCCAGCGCATCCGGATCGAGCTGGCGGATATCGGGCGAATTCGCTTTGGCCCAGCCGGAAGAATTCGGCTCGAGCATGGTGACGGAAAATTCCGAGCGCGTTTGTTCGTGGCGGGCTACCAGGCCGCGGGAATTCGCAAGAATCGTACGCATCGAGCCCGAGGAAAAAATTCCCGCGGCGGTTTGGTTTCTTTTTTCGGCCAGGCGGCACACACGCGTGACGACGCGGGCGCGATCCTGCGGAGTGGCTGCGGCGGTGGAAGGAAAGAAGCGCGCGAGCTTGTGATATTTCTGCGGGCCGAGCATGGGAAGCAGATCGGGATTCCGGGGCTGGTGCCTGGCGAGGCGCGCGGCGGCATGCACCACCTGGCGCAGAGAGGTTTCGTCGGTTTTGTTGGTGGAGGAGCGGGCGGTGCGGCCGTCGATCACGGCGCGGACGGAAATGTTGAGGACTTCTTCGGCGACGTTCTGGTGAATCGTGTTGTTGGCAAAGCGAGTGAGCGCGTCGGCGGTCGAGTCGATTTCGACTTCGGTTTCGTCGGCTTCGCTGAGGGCGAGAATGCGCTCGGCGAGAGATTCCAGATCGGAGTGAGCGGGATGCTTGGGCGCGGAGGCGCGGTGAGAGGAGGATTTTTGTTTAGATCTTTTCATTGTAAGAGAGGATTTGAAATCGGGCGGCGCATTGCGGCTCGACCGA
Source organism: Candidatus Sulfotelmatobacter sp. (assembly GCA_035624115.1). Classification (GTDB taxonomy): domain Bacteria; phylum Acidobacteriota; class Terriglobia; order Acidiferrales; family UBA7541; genus Palsa-295. Next base: position 19,240 of record DASPSD010000050.1, read on the forward strand.
GGAGATGGCGTACCTCTTACTGGTATCGAAAACAAAGCGGGAGCAAGCTCCCGCACTCCGAAGGTCTCGCTGGCGGCGCCGAGTGCGCCCGGCCCATTCCAAATTTGAAATTTGAGATTTGAAAGAAAGCAAAAGCGCACAGCCAGGAGTGGCTGTGCCACGGAAAGACGCGCAGGAGTTCATGGTCATTTGGAGAAGGCGACTCCGACTTTGACGTTGCGGAAACGCGAGGGGGCGGCGCCGTGGCCGGTGCCCATGGTTTGCATGGGCTGGCCTTTGCCGCAATTGGGTGTGCCCCAGAGATTCCAATGCTCGCGGGAGCAGATGGCGTCGCAGCTGTTCCAGAATTCCGTGGTGATGCCGCTGTAGCTGGGGTTCTTGATCATGCGCGCCTTTTTGCCGCCTTTGATCTCCCAGCCGATTTCGGTGGAAAACTGAAAATTGTAGCGGCGATCGTCGATCGACCAGGAGCGATTGGTCTCCATCAGGATGGCGTCGTCGGAATCGGCGAGCAGGCCGTCGAGATTCCACGTGCCGGGATTGAGGCTGATGTTGGTCATGCGAATGATGGGAAGGCGGTGCCAGCTTTCGGTGCGCATGGTGCCGTTGGAGCAGGGCTCGCCGATGGCGGCGGCGGTCTCACGGTTGCTCAAGTAGCCGGTGAAAAGGCCGTTGGTAATGATCGGGGTGCACTGCGCGGGCACGCCTTCGTCATCGTAAGCGAACGTGCCGAGGCCGGGGCCGTGCTCGAGGCGGGCGTCGGCAACAACGTTGACGATGTCGGAGCCGTACTTCAGCTTGCGCAGCTTATCCACCGTCAGAAAACTCATTCCGGCGAAATTGGCTTCCATTCCGAGAACACGATCGAGCTCGATTGGATGGCCGATGGACTCGTGAATCTGCAGGCCGAGCTGGGAGCCTCCGAGAATGATCGTGCGCGTTCCTTCCGGGCACTGGGCGGCGGAATGAAGAGCGACGGCTTCTTCGCCGATTCGCCGGGCGCTGCCGACGAGATCGAAAGATTCAATCAGCTCGTACCCCTGCAAAGTGTGCTGGCCGCCGAAGCTATTCGGATAAGAGCGCTTTTGGATTTCGCTTCCGGCAAAAGAGGTGGCCACGATGCCGCCGCCCGACTGCATCTTCACCTGGTGGATCGAGGAGCCGAGGGTCGAGACGAAAAGCTGCTCGATGCGGCGGAACGACATGCCGCCTTCCGCCAGGGTGACGCCCTTTACGCTGCGCATTTCTTTGTCCGCGGCGAGAAGGAGGCCAATCTGGCGCTCGACCGGGATGTGGAAGGGGTCCTTGCGGAAGGGATTCTGCCAAGTGTCCACGTAGGGCTTTTCGGGGGCGAGAGCAACGTCCTCGCGCTTGGCGAGGGCGGAAGCTTTGGCAATCGCGACGGCTTCGGCAGCGCAAGCCTGGACGCCTTCACGGGTGAGCCGGTCGGTGGAGGCGAATCCCCAGGCGCCATGGGCGATGACGCGGATGCCGATGCCGAGCGAGTCGCTTTCGGCCAGCGTACCGACCTGGTCGTTTTTGGTGGAGATGTCGCGGTGGCGGATGTCCATAACGCGAGCGTCGGCGTAGGAAGCGCCGCGAGTTGAGGCGGTGTCAAGCGCCCAGGCAGCCCAATCCTGCATCATTCGCGGGCTCCCGGGGGGGAGTCCCCCCCTAAAGGTGACGGGTAGGAAGTGAGCCGACCCTTTGTTTTCATGGAGTTAGAGGGAATTCTACTTGGCAACGACTGACGGGTAGACCGCGATGGCCCAGGCTTTTTTGTGTTGCAAATGAAGGGCTTACGGTGGGCATCGGCCATGAAATCATCAGAAATTCGGTTCTGGTACTTGGCCTTTTCCTATTCCCATTCGACCTCCCAGCCATGCACACTTCTCCGGTGCAACTGATTGCGCCCCAATTGTCCACATTACCGGGCAGAGTGCAAGCGCCAAGGTCTGTGGACTTTTTGTCGCGCAGGGTGAGACACGGCTCCGGCGAGGGCTTGGTCTGCGTTCTAATTGAAAACAAAGCGGGAGCAAGCTCCCGCACTCCAAAGGTCTCGATGGCACCCAAGAGAACTTGGGCAGCACGCAGGACATCGGCAGCGCGGGCACGGCATGCCGTGCCCCTACAAGAAGAAGGAGGCTTCCCCACGAGATTGCGAGATCAGGTGCCTTCGGACCAGGAGGCGAGGTACTGTTCTTGGTCGGGGGTGAGCTTGTCGACTTGGATGCCCATGGATTCGAGTTTGAGCTTGGCGATCTGGCGGTCGATGGGCTCGGGGACGGAATAGACCTGATTCTTCAGTTCGCTGTGATGCTTGACCAGGTATTCGGAGGCGAGCGACTGATTGGCGAAGCTCATGTCCATGACGGCGGCGGGATGGCCCTCGGCGGCGGCCAGATTGATGAGGCGGCCTTCGCCGAGAAGATAGAGTTTGCGGCCGTCTTTCATCGTGTATTCCTCGACGAAGGCACGCACGGGCTTTTTGGAGCTGGCGAGCTTTACGAGGGCGGGGATATCGATTTCGACGTTGAAGTGGCCGGAGTTGGAGATTACGGCGCCGTCTTTCATTTTTTCGAAGTGCTCGTGGGAGAGGATGGATTTGTTGCCGGTGACGGTGACGAAGACGTCGCCGGCTTTGGCGGCTTCGGCCATGGGCATCACGCGGAAGCCGTCCATGACGGCTTCGAGTGCGCGCACGGGGCTGACTTCGGTGACGATCACATCGGCGCCGAGCCCCTTGGCGCGCATAGCGACGCCTTTGCCGCACCAGCCGTAGCCGGCGATGACGACGCGCAGGCCAGCGATCAAAAGATTGGTGGCGCGCAGAATGCCGTCGAGCGAAGACTGGCCGGTGCCGTAGCGATTATCGAACATGTGTTTGGTCATCGCGTCGTTGACGGCGATGACGGGATATTTGAGGGTGCCGTCTTTGGCCATGGCGCGCAGGCGGATCACGCCGGTAGTGGTCTCTTCGGTGCCGCCGATGATGTTCTTGAGGAGGTCGGGGCGCTTGGTGAGAAGCGTGGTGACGAGGTCGGCGCCGTCGTCCATGGTGATTTGAGGCTTGTGATCGAGAGCGGCGTTGATGTGCGCGTAATAGGTGGCGTTGTCTTCGCCCTTGATGGCGAATGTGGGGATGTTGTAATCGCGCACCAGGCAGGCGGCGACATCATCCTGCGTGGAAAGCGGGTTCGAGGCGCACACAACCACTTCGGCGCCGCCATCGCGCAGCGTGATGGCCAGGTTGGCCGTTTCGCTGGTGACGTGCAGGCACGCCGACATGCGGACGCCTTTGAGCGGCTGTTCTTTGATGAATTGCTTGCGGATCAATTGCAGCACGGGCATGTGCTGATTGGCCCACTGAATTTTGCGCTTTCCTTCGTCGGCGAGGAGAAGGTCTTTTACGTCACCTGCAGCTCTGGCTGTGGATTCCACAAGAAGCTCCCGTTCACAAATTATAGGTAAATTAGAACCGGGCACGGTCCGCCAGAATTCTAGCGGATGCCCCCTACGAGAAAAAAAGGCTACGAGCGCGAAACGGCGGTGGCGCCGCGGGCGGCTTCCTTGCGGATCGCTTCGGCTTTGTCGGTGCGCTCCCAGGTGAAGCCGGGGCCGCTGCGGCCGAAATGGCCGTACGCGGCCGTGGGACGATAAATGGGCCGGCGAAGATCGAGCGTTTCGATGATGCCCTTCGGCGTGAGCTTGAAGAATGCGCGAATCAATTCGGTGATTTGCGAATTCGGGATCACGCCGGTGCCGAAAGTGTCGGCCATGACGGAAACGGGTTCGGCGACGCCGATGGCGTAAGCGAGCTGAATTTCCACTTTGCTGGCGAGGCCCGCCGCGACGATATTTTTCGCGACGTAGCGCGCCATGTAGCACGCCGAGCGGTCCACCTTGGTCGGGTCTTTTCCGGAAAGCGCGCCGCCGCCATGGCGGCTGTAGCCCCCGTAGGTATCGACAATAATCTTGCGGCCCGTTAATCCGGCGTCGCCCATCGGGCCGCCGATGACGAAGCGGCCGGTGGGATTGATGTGGAATTTCGTCTTGCTATCGAGCATGGACTCGGGGATGACGGGCTTGATCACGTGGGTCATAACGGCATCGGTGAGGTCGCGTTGCGAGATTTTTTCGCTGTGCTGCGTGGAAACGACGGCGCAATCGACGCGCGCGGGGCGGCCTTCGATGTATTGGACCGTGACCTGGGATTTGCCATCGGGGCGGAGGAAATCGACGATTCCCTTTTTTCTGACTTCGGCGAGGCGGCGGGTGAGCTGGTGAGCGAGCTGGATCGGCATGGGCATGAGCTCGGGCGTTTCGTCGCAGGCAAAGCCGAACATCAGGCCCTGGTCGCCCGCGCCGCCCGTATCGACGCCCATGGCGATATCGTCGGATTGCTTTTTGATGGCGGAGATGACGCCGCAGGTGTCCGCGTCGAAGCCGTACTTTGCGCGCGTGTAGCCGACGTCGCGGATCACGTCGCGGGCAAGCTCAGGAAAATCGACGTAGGCGCGCGTGGTGATTTCGCCGGCGATGACAACCAAGCCGGTGGTGACCAGAGTCTCGCAGGCCACGCGGCCCATGGGGTCGTCCTTCAGGACGGCATCGAGGACGGCATCGGAAATCTGATCGGCGATTTTATCGGGGTGGCCTTCGGTGACCGACTCCGAGGTAAACAGGTACTTCTCATCAGCATGGGCCAAAACAGTATCCTCCAGAGGATTGATGGGCAATTCAGGGGCCGCAGCGCAAAGGCGCCGCCGGCATCGAATTTAGGACGGTAGCATGGGGCCTAAACCCTGTCAATCGAGCGCATTGAAAGGCGTTAAATCGAGTTTGAATGGCAGGAATTTGGTGGTGGAAATGTAACGGAGTCCGGGCTGGCAGCCTTCCTGGGAGCAAAAATTTTCCATTCGAGGCTATTTTCGCGAGCCATTGGCGCCGTCGCGGCGGTAGAGGAGAAAGGCGCGCATGAAGGGGTCGAGGTCGCCATCGAGGACTTTTTGGACGTCGCCGCGCTCGACTTTCGTGCGCAGGTCCTTCACAAGCTGATAGGGCTGGAGGACGTAGGAACGGATCTGGCTGCCGAAGCTGATTTCGGGCTTCGAAGCGTCGAGCTTGCGCTGCTCTTCGCGGCGCTTTTCGAGCTCGACTTCATAGAGCTGAGACTTGAGGAGCTTCATGGCGATCTCGCGGTTTTTGTGCTGGCTGCGCTCGTTTTGGCACTGCACTACGATGCCGGTGGGGATGTGCGTGATGCGCACGGCGGTCTCGACTTTGTTCACGTTCTGGCCGCCGTGGCCGCCGGCGCGGAAGGTGTCGAGACGGATGTCTTCGGGCTTGACCACGACTTCGATCTGGTCGTCGATTTCGGGAATCACGAAGACGGATGCAAACGATGTGTGGCGGCGAGCAGCCTGGTCGAAAGGCGAAATGCGGACCAGGCGATGGACGCCGCTTTCGCCACTGAGCAAACCGTAGGCGTTCTCGCCTTCGACTTGCACCGTGGCGGCTTTGATGCCGGCTTCTTCGCCGGGCGTCGAGTCGAGCACGGTGGCGCGGAAGCCTTTTTGCTCGGCCCAGCGCAAATACATGCGCAGGAGCATTTCGGCCCAGTCCTGCGATTCGGTGCCGCCGGCGCCGGGCTTGATCGTGAGGATCGCGTTAAGCCGATCGCTTTCGCCTGCAAGGAGCGTTTTGGTTTCAAGATCAGAGACGTAAGCGTCCGCAGCGGCCAGCTCCTTCTGTAGATCGGCGAGGATGGCCTGGCGCTGAGAGTCGTCGGTTTCCTCTTCAGCGAGATGGAAATAGGTGTCGAGATCGCTGGTTTTGCGGTCGAGCGCATCGGCGGCGGTTACGCGGTCTTCGAACTGCTTGCGCTGTTGAAGAATCCCCTGCGCTTTCTGCTGATCCTGCCAGAAATTCGGGTCGTTGGTTTTTTCTTCGAGAGCCGCGATCTGCTTGCGGGCGGCTTCTACGTCAAAGATAGCTCCGCACGAGCTCGATGCGCTTCTTGAGCTCGGCGTAGGTTTGCTGGATGTCTTCGATGTGCGTCGGCATAGTCAAATTCTACAGAGAAAATCGAAAAGGGAAAATAGAAAAGGGAAGGTCGCCTAGTGTGGTGAGCGGAGATCGCCAGTTCCTCAGAAGCTGAAGCCCGTTGCCCGAATAGCGCTCAATGTTGGAGCTGAAGCTCCGACCCCTGCAATCGCAACAGCCAGACACCTTCCTCCCAATTTCTATTTTCCCTTTTCCAGTTTCCGCGAGAGCGCGAGGGCGATGAGCACGGCGGAAGCAGCGACGCAGAGCCACGCGAACCAGTCGCCGAAGCGGGCGTAGGGGGTCAGGCCGCGACGAAAATCGTAGGGGGCGTCGAGCTGGCCGCGGATGTCGGTGGCGAGACTGGCGACGGTTCGGCCATAGGGATCGATAGATTGGGTGAAGCCGTTGTTGGTGTCGCGCAGGAGCCAGCGCCGGTTTTCGACCGCACGCACGCGCGCCATCATCAGGTGCTGCACCGGCGCGGCCGAACGGCCGAACCATCCGTCGTTCGAAAGATTGATGAGCAATTCGGCCCCGTTGCGCGCGAAGCGTCGCACTTCATCGGGAAAAATCGCTTCGTAACAGATGAAGACGCCGAATTTCGGGCCCGCGGAGGCAACGTAGGTGTCAACCATCGGGAGATTGCCGACTCGATATTCGGTGCCGGGCGTGAAATCGGAGACGTCAGCAGTGAGGCGGCCGGCAAATTTGATGTACTGGCGCAGCGGAACGTACTCGCCGAAGGGCACGAGGTGAATTTTGTCATAGGTGAAAAGCCGGCGGCCGGCCGGATCGAGAAGCACAGCGCTATTCGAGGCATCCCACTCACCGCGCGGATTCCGTTTCCAATCAACCACACCCAGAAGAAAATCCACGCCGGATTCACGGGCGATGCGCACGGCGCGCGCGGCGAACAATCCGTCCTGCAGGCTGAACGGCGCGGGAACTTCGGGCCAGACGATAAGCCCGGGCGTCTGCTTCGCTGCATCGACGCTGATGCGTTCGAGTTGGTCGAGTTCCCCCGCGTGTTGCTTGAGCCAGTCGGGCGGGTAGTGCTCGGACTGCGGGAAATTGGTTTGGACAAGGTGGGCTATGAAGCGAGGGTGTTCCGTGGGGACAAGATATTTTCCGCCAAGAGCAATCACCAGCAGCACCACGGTGAGCGCGACAATGGCCCGGCGGCTGCGCGGCGTCCGCGCCAACGCGGCGTAGACAAAAACGGCGCCATAGGCGGCAATGAGCAACGAGAGCCCGTAGATGCCGGTGAGAGGGGTCAATTGAAGCAGCGAGAGGCTGACCGTGGCGGCGTAGCCCGCGAGATTCCAGGGGAAGCCGATGTAGGGCAAGTGCGTGCGGGCGAATTCGAGCGTCACCCAATAGAACGGGGCGAGCGCGCAAGCCAGCGCGAGGCTACGTCGCGCGACGAGCGCCACGAAAAGAGAAAACGTGGACCAAATCACCCCGCCCGCAATTCCCATCAGACCGACGATGCCGGCCGAAGTCCACGGATCGACATCCCCATACTGGCGAATCACGACAGCGATCCACGGCACGCAAATCGGATAGAAAACCAGGCCGTGGAGGAATCCGTAGAGCGGAGCTTCGAGGGGGCGGACGCCGACGGAGGCGAGAATGAGAAACCCGATCGAGGGCCAGGCGAGGATCCAGAGATTGTAATCGGGGAAAGACAAGGCGAGGCAGATGGCGCTGGCGAGGGCGAGCAGGACGCGGAGCCACATAGAACGAATTTCAAAGAAGTTGGCCAGAGCGGCGTCTTGAAGTGCACGGGTTCGATTCACGGGGGGCTCGGATGGTTTTGTAGTTGCCCGTAGGAAACCGGGCACGGCATGCCGTGCCCCCACAAGAGAACGGCCGGCAGCCGCGGCGAGAGGGAAGGCGGAGGCTGAGTAAAATCTGAATGCGCTCATTCAGCGCTTGATTATAGGCTTGAAACCCAATTGTTCGAGAGCGTGCTTGGCGGCGTCGGCGGATTTTTCGTCGGAGTAGGGGCCGACCTGGACGCGATAATAATTGTCGCCCGCCGGCGTGACGACAAAAGCAGGGAATTTTTTCTGCTGGATGGTGTCGGCCATAGCCAGCGCGTCGTTTTCGCGCGTGAGGGCGGCCACCTGCACGACGATTGCGCCTTTGCCCATTTTCGGCGATTGCAAATGCGCGGACGGCTTGGTGGAAGCAGCTACCGGAGTTGTCGTTGCCGGGGCAGGCGCGCCCGGCTTCCTGGTAGCGACCGCGGGAGTTGGAGCGGCGGTTTTTGCATTGGGCTCCGCGGCGGGTGCGTCCTTCTTGCTGTAAAAATCCCACTCGCTGTTCGCCGGCGCAACGGACGGCTCCGCGGCTTTCGGTTTCACGGGAGCCGGCGAGGGAGACGAGGAAATCAGCTTGCCCACGGCTTCGGCAGCATGGACCGAGCCGCCGTATTGCTGGCGTCCCATCACGTAGCCGAGCGTAAAGAAAACCGAGCAGAGGAGCACGACGCCGAGAAAAATGCCCACCAGATGCCGGCTTTCCAGCACGCGATCCGGGCCTCCACGCTTTCCACTTCCAGCCATTCGCTATTTCGTTCCTGGGATGGTCTTGGCCCACTGCATAATGATGTCAATCGGCAGCGGGAAGACGATGGTGGTGTTTTTTTCCACGCCGATTTCGGTCAAAGTCTGCAAATAACGGAGCTGGATCGAAGCCGGCTCCTTCTGCAATGCGGCAGCGGCTTCCGCCAGCTTCGACGAAGCCTCGAGCTCGCCCGCGGCGTGGATGACCTTGGCGCGGCGTTCGCGCTCGGCCTCCGCCTGCTTGGCGATGGCGCGCTGCATCGACTCCGGAATATCGACTTGTTTGACCTCCACCTTCGTTACTTTGATACCCCAAGGCTCGGTATCCTGGTCAAGGATTAGTTGCAGCTTCGCGTTTACTTTTTCGCGCTCGGACAAAATCTCGTCGAGCTCGAACTGGCCGACCACGCTGCGGAGGTTGGTCTGGGCGAGCTGCGAGGTGGCGTAAAGATAATTCTGAACCTGGGAGAGCGCGAGATTGGCGTCCACGACGCGGAAATAGCAGACGGCGTTGACCTTTACCGAGACGTTGTCGCGCGTGATGACGTCTTGCGGCGGGACATCGAGCGTTTCAATCCGCAGCGACATTCGCGTGAGCGTCTCGATGGGAAAAAAGACCAGGCGGATTCCCGCGGGTTTCGCCTCCGGCAACATTCGGCCAAGGCGGAGGACGACGCCGCGCTCCCATTCCTTGATGATGTAAACGGAATTGAAGAGCCAGATGAGAAAGATGACGACCCCGATGCCCAGGACGATGGTCATGAAGGAAGATTCCATTGGTGCCTCCTCAGAAAAAGCTCGTGGGCCCCTACCCCGAGGCCGTTGGGACACCTTCGCCGAGAATGACGCCGGGCACGGCATGTCGTGCCCCTACGAGAAAAACGGATCGGCCTCGCTGCCAATGACGTCATGAAGACGCGGACTGCGGCGCCTGGATGGGCTCGACTTCGAGCGTCAAGCCGGTGATCCTTTTGACGCGGACGCGCGAGCCTTTCGGGATCGTTTGACCCGCGGGCGCGGCGGCGCGCCAAAGCTCGCCGTGCACGAACACCATGCCAAAGCCGCCGCTCGAGCCGACCGGTTCGGTGACTTCGCCTACTTCGCCGATCAATTCCTCCTTCCCGGTCGATTGCTTCCAGCGGAAAGAGCGCAAGACCAGCCGCATCAAAATGATCATGATGATGGCGAAAGGAATCGCCACTCCCAGCGCCGTGCTGAGGCTCACGCCCATGCCTGTCCACGGCGTGTGAATCAGGAAAATTGCGCCGACCACCATCGCGACAACTCCGCCGACGCCGAGAACACCGTGCGTCGGGAATTTGGCTTCGAGCACGAAAAGAACAAGTGAGAGAGCGATCAGCAAAAGACCGGTCAAGTTTACCGGCAAAAGGTGCATGGCATACAGAGCGAGCAGCAGCGCAATGCCGCCGATGACGCCGGGTGCGAACAATCCGGGATGCGTGAATTCGGTGTACAGGCCGAGCACGCCAAGGATCAAGAGAATGAAAAAGACGTCGGGCTGGACGATGCGCGCCAGGAATTTTTCGCGAGCGGACATTTCGCGCGGGGTCACCACCGGATGGGCGAGCGAAAGCTTCATCGTGCCGCCTTCGAGGCGCGTGACGGTGCGGCCGTCGATTTTGGCGAGCAGGTCTTCACGCGAAGCGGCGACGAGATCGATCAACTTGCCATCGAGCGCTTCCTTATCGCTGAAGGCTTTCGCGTCGGTGACGGCGGTGGCGGCCAGCTCCGGGTTGCGGTTGCGCTTGCTGGTGTAACTGCGCAAGTAAGCCGCCGCATCGTTCACCACTTTCTTGTGCATCGTGTCGTCCACCTGGACGGGTTGCGGGCCGAAGAAAAAAACGGGCGAGGCCGCGCCGGTTTCGGTTCCCGGCGACATGGCGGCGATATCGGCCGAGAGCAAGATGAAAAAGCCGGCGGAGGCGGCGCGCGAGCCGGTGGGCTCGACGTAGGTGACGACGGGAACACGCGACGTAAGAATGGCGTGAATGATCGAGCGCATAGATGTGTCGAGGCCGCCGGGCGTGTTCATGGTGATGAGGATGAGGTCGGCGTGTTCGTCATTAGCCGCATCGATCCCATGAACGATGTAATCGGCGAGGATGGGCTCGATTTCGCTGCTGATGCGAAGCTCGATGACTTTCGAGGATGAGGCCGCATCCGGCGAGCCGGCGGCGAAAATACCGGCGCCCGACGCTGCGGCGGCGCCAAGCACGCCCAGGAGCAGCCAGCGGATGGGTCGCGATGCCATTTGAGCGGGTATTATAGCAACAGTTCTTGGGTGAATTCTGAAACTTCCGGAGCGACTTAAGAGGAGCAATTGATTTTTCCCGCGGCGCATAGTGCCAGCCCGCAGATCCAAATTTCAGTCGAGCAGACGGCTCGCGTCATCTCGATATCGAAAACAAAGCGGGAGCAAGCTACCGCCCTCCAAAGGTCTCGCAGGCGGCGCGGAGCTTGCAGGCGGCGCGGGCACGGTCCGCCGGAATTCCGGCGGATGCCCCTACGAGAAAAAGCGAGTGGCTGCGGATTAGTTGGGGTTGGATTTGCGGGCTTCGTCGGAATAGGCGGGAGGCTTTTGCAGGACTTCGCGGACGCGAGGGTCCTTGATGACTTTGGCGAAGGCCGGGTCGGTTTCGGCGTTGAGGAAATCTTTGTAACCGTCGTCGCGGGCGAGCTTCAAATAATGCGCGGCGTGCTCCACGTCGCCGGCAAGAGCGAAGGATTTGGCCACGAAGAAATAGAACAAGCCCGGGTCGGTGGTGGTGCGCTGCTGCACGATCGTGCCGCCTGAACCTTTTCGGTCGAAAATCGCGGGATCGAGCGCGAGCGCTTTGCCGAACGCGTCCATGGCCTGCGGATATTCCTTGTTGCCGAAGTAGGCGTAGCCGAGATTGCTGTAAACGGTGGCCATATCGGTGCGCAGCCCGAGCGCCTTCTGGTAGAGGGAGATCGATTTGCCGAAGTGCTTTTTTTCGTACTCGACGGTGCCGAGATTATTGAGCGGGCTGGCGAAGGATTTGTCGGCCTTGATGGATTTTTTGTAGTAGCGCTCGGACTTGTTCAGCTCGCCGAGTTGCTGATAGGCAATGCCGATCTTGTTCGCGATTTCGGCGTTCTTGGGTTCGGAATTGAGGATCTGGACATACGCATTGGCTGCATCGGCATATTCTTTGCGCGCCATCAGCACGTCGGCGCGCAATTCCGCGGTTGCGCGGGGCGTTATCGGAGCTTCGGCGGAGGGCGCGGATTGCGACGGGGTTGATGGCTCGGGATTTTCGCCGGGTTGCTGAGCGGCCGACGAACCTGCGCAGAACAGGGCCAGTGGAATGGCAAAGAGGATCGCACTTCTCATTGCCCGCTCCTTTTCCCGCGCCCAAGCCTACGGATGAGAGCCGGTGGTGTCCGCCGGCTTCTTATTGCCTCCAAAGATACCAAATATCTTGTCGAGCAACCCTTTTTTCTTTTCTTCTTCCGGGGGTTGAGCAGACTCTCCGGGCCCGGCATTGGTGGCGGATCTCGGCCGCATCCTGCCCTGGCTCGAAGGGTCTGAAGGGTTCGACGCGCCTGGCGGCGAATTGGGAGCACCCGGAGCGTTCTGCGGGTTCGAGGGCTTGCCAAAAAGGTGCGCGAGCCAGGAGCCGGGAGTTGTCTGCGCCAGGTGGCCTCCGCCGTGAAGTTCGCAAAATTGAGTCGGCTCGGTGCCGGCGACGAAGTACTCGAGTTCAGACTGCGGGCAGGAAGAAGTCGCGAGCCCGCCCGTCTGCGGATCGATCTGCATTTCGATGACGCCCGCCGGCGGCTCGAAAAATTGCGGATCGCGGTAGCCCGGGAGCGTGATAGCACGCTTCATGAATTCGGCCCAGACGGGCGCGGCCGTCTGGCTGCCGGAAAGGCCGAGGTCGCGATAGTCGTCGAACCCGATCCAGACGACGCACAATAGATTGGAAGTAAAGCCGGCAAACCAGCCGTCGCGCGAGGTGCCGGTCTTCCCCGCGGCGGGCGCGTTGAAGCCAAGCGCGCGCACGCTGGCGCCCGTGCCGCGATTGATCACATCTTCCATGAGCGAAGTGACGAGGAAGGCCACGCGCGGATCGAGCACCGGGCGCGTCCTGGGATTCGCGGATTCCTCGACGGCGCCATCGGCGGCGAGAACGCTGCGGATGAACAGGGGCTCGGCGCGCGTGCCGTTAGTGGCGAAGGCGGTGTAGCCGGCTGCAACGTCGATGGGCGTCATGTCGTAGGCGCCGAGCGCCACCGAGGGCGTAGCTTGAATGTTGTTGCCGAGGCCCATCTGGCGGGCGACGTCCACGACGCGCTGGTAGCCGATCAGCTCCGCGACTTTTACGGTGGCGACGTTGAGCGAGTGAATGAGGGCGTCGCGGACAGTGACGGTCCCGTAGAACACCTCGCCGAAATTATCCGGCGTGTATTCCTTCCCGCTAAATTCGAAAGTGGTGGGGATATCGTCCACGGTTGTAACAGGTGTGACGACGGGCTGGAAGCCCTGGACCGCATTGTCGAATGCCGCGGCATAGACGAACGGCTTGAAAGCGGAGCCGGGCTGGCGGTGGGCCAGCGCGTGGTTCAACTGGCTTTCGCCGTAATCGCGGCCGCCGACAAGCGCGCGGATTTCGCCGGTGCGGGGGTCCATGGCAACCAGGGCAATCTGCGCCTGGGGCACGGGTTCGCCCTTCTTCTGCCACGCGGCGTAGCGTTTCGCGAGCAGCTTATCAACCTGCACCATGCCCGCCTGGAGGGCCTCACCGGCAGCGCGTTCGAGCGTGGGATCGAGCGTCGTGTAGATGCGATAGCTCTGCGTCTCGAGATCGGTCTCCGAGAAATGTTCGAGCAGGTGGTCCTTGACCATGTCGACGAAGTATGGAGCGGAGCCGCTTCCGGCGCTGCCGGCCACGAAGTGGAGCTTGGCTTTTTTCGCGGCAGCGACCTGATCGGCGGTGGCGTAGCTGTTTTCCAGCATTTGCCCCAGGACGCGGTCGCGCGCTTCCACGGCGCGTTCGGGATGGCGCTCGGCGCCGGAATAGCGGTTAGGCGCGCGAATGATCCCTGCAAGAAACGCGGCTTCGCCAAGATTCAGCTCGCGAACATCCTTGCCGAAGTAAGCTTCGGCCGCTTCGCCGAACCCACGAATCGCAAAGCTGCCGCGATTGCCGAGATAGACTTCGTTGGCGTAGAGCTCAAAAATCTGCCGCTTCAAGAAGCGCTCGTCGAGCTCGAAGGCCATCAGAATCTCTTTCGCTTTGCGGCGCCATTCGCGCTTGGTGGTGAAAAAGAAGCTGCGCGCCACCTGCATATCGATGGTGCTGGCGCCCTGCGCTTTCTGGCCGGTGCGCAGATCGGCGAGCGCCGCTCCGACGACGCGGACGAAATCGAGGCCGCCATGCTCGAAGAAGCGTTTGTCTTCGGCGGAAAGGACGGCGTTGACAAGAATCGGAGGAAGATCTTCGAAACGAACCACGCGGCGCTTTTCGCGCGAGCTATCGAAGAGGTTGGTGAGCAACTCGGGCTCGATTTGAGCGGAATCCCGGTTCAAGCCGCCGGGGATCTGCGCGATGCGGGAAATCGCCGGGCCGGTGAACTCCACGCGAAGGGCGTTGGAGCCACGGAAGTAAGAATCGGCGGAAGGCCGAATCTCGACCGCGTTGGAGGTGACACGATACTCCCCGGCCGAGCCGGGAACGGAGCCTTCCTGGTAGCCGGCCCGAAGCAGATAACTCGCCAATTCTCCGGGGCGCATGGTTTCGCCGACGTAGATGCCGCCAGGAGCGGAGTACACGCGGGAAGTATTCTGGAAGATCTGGCCGGTGAGCCGTTCATTGATGAGGCGGCCGAACTGGATGTAGTAAAAGACAAGAGCCGCAGTGGCGGCGAGCAACGCTGCGAGCGCAACTCCCAGCACTCCCAAGCCGAAGCGAGAGGACCAAAAACCTGTGCCGATCCGGATCTGCAATCGTGTTCTCCGCTACACCCTGTCGTTGGCTTTGCTGCCTATCAAAGGCCGCGGCTGGGCCGGCGCGGCATGAGCGGGGCATGAACCTCTCCAGCCCCTACTAAGATGGAATGCAATTCTAAATCGAACGGTTGTCCGCGTGGGGGTGGAAATCCAGGGTAAAGCGATAAACTTGCAGGTCGACTGGAATCGAATAATTCAGCGAAATCTGGATGCCCCCATCAACCGCGGAAACCCGGATATCGTCGTGCTTCGCGGGAATGCCGAGCTCCTGGATCTTCCTCCAAACGTCTTCGCGGATATCGGCCTCCGCCTTGCGGTTGGCGCCGGCAAAACGCGCCTCGGTTTCCATGGAGTCCTGCAACTGGTAGTTATTTATGTAGGCAGGAACGATCTTGATGGCTGCGAAGATCAGCGCCGCGACGATTACTACCGTCAGCAGAAGGTTCAGCTTCCCTCCACCCCGCTCGAAATTTTCGCTTCGATTGACTCGAAAAATGGCACGACCTCCAGGGCCTATGGAAGATACATGGCTGATTTGATGCTAGCACCCAGCTTGCGGCCCGGGAGGCGCCGGGCAGGCAGGTGTTCGCGATGAGTAACCCGGGACGAGAAGGAGGAAAACCTCCGCTTGAAATCATCCCATGGTTGCCGAAATCCAGCGCCGGTGGGAACTTCAAGGACTAAAGCCCGCAAATTCGGCAATTCTAATGTCGCGGTTGAAACCGCGACCTACAAAGCGGATTTATGAAATGGGCCGGCGCTGTTGAAATCCCAACATACGGAACGCGCCAATCGCGCCGACCGAGTCAAGCCTCGGTCGAGTGGGTGGCTTTTAGCCAGCGAGCACGGGCCCAAAGCGGCGTCAAGCCGCCGCACTCCAGAAAAACCGTCGCCCTTGACCGGCACGGCTTTTTCATAGAAGGGCGGAAGCTTGCTTCCGCTTTGTTTTCAAATCCGGTACGACGCCCGCCAACATCGGTGCCGAGCCAAATCCGGGGGGTCTCAAAAGAGCCTGATGGGTGCTAGTAGGCGCGGGCGAAGATGGCTTTTTCGCTGGCTGGGCGGCCGCAGTAGAGGCATTTTCCCGAGCCGCCGGGCTGATCGAAGGGGATGCAGCGCATGGTCGCCTTGGTTTCTTCTTTGATTTTGGCTTCGCAATCCGCTCCGCCGCACCACCAGGCCAGAGCAAAGCCCTTTTCGACAGCTTGCTTGAATTCCGCGTAGCCGGCGGGTTCCATCGTGTTGGCTTTGCGGAAGGCCAGCGCGCGGTCAAACAGAGATTGCTGAACCTCCGCCAGTGCGGACGCGGCAGCGGGGCCAATCCCCAGCTGAGGGACAAACGATTTCCCTTCCTTGCCCGGCCGGTCGCGCCGGGCAAGCACCACGGAGGCTTTGGCCACGTCTTTCGGGCCGAGCTCGATCCGCAAGGGGACGCCGCGCATCTCCCAATCATTGAATTTGAAGCCCGGGCTCAAGCCTTCCCGCTCGTCCATCTTGACGCGGACGCCCGCATCCACCAGCTCCTTGCGGAGTTTTTGAGCGTTCCCGAGGACGGCGGCCTTCTCGTCGTCCGTTTTGTAGATAGGGACAATGACCACCTGGAAGGGCGCGAGCCGCGGCGGAAGAATTAGCCCCTGGTCGTCGCCATGGACCATGATGATGGCGCCGACCGTGCGAGTCGAAAGGCCCCAAGAAGTGGTCCAGCAATACTGAAGGACGCCGTTCTTATCGAGGTAGCGGATCTCGAACGCCTTCGCGAAATTCTGTCCGAGGTTGTGGGAAGTGCAGAATTGCAGCGCTTTGCCGTCCCCCATCATGGCCTCGAGGGCATAGGTGACGTCGGCGCCAGCAAATTTCTCCGACTCCGATTTGCGGCCGACAATGACCGGAACAGCCGCTTCCTTCACCGCGAAATCGGCATACACGTCCGCCATCTGGCGCGCTTCCGCTTCAGCTTCTTCCGCGGTGGCATGGGCGGTGTGGCCCTCCTGCCAGAAAAATTCCAGCGTGCGAAGGAAGAGCCGGGTGCGAAGCTCCCAGCGAACCACGCTGTTCCACAAATTGATTAGGATGGGAAGGTCGCGGTAGGACTGAATCCACTTCGCGTAAGAATGGCCAATAATCGTTTCCGAAGTCGGACGGATCACCAGCGGTTCTTCGAGCTCCTCGCCGCCCCCGTGCGTCACTACGGCCAGCTCGGGAGAAAAGCCGGCCACGTGCGATTTTTCCTTTTCGATGAAGCTTCGCGGAATCAGCAGCGGGAAGGCGGCATTCACATGGCCCGTGGCTTTGAAGCGGCTGTCGAGGGCGGCAGTGATGTTTTCCCACAGCGCCCAGCCGTACGGCCGGACGATCATGCACCCGCGCACGGGCGCGTAGTCCGCGAGTTCGGCGCGGAGCACCACCTGGTTGTACCATTCGGAGTAATCTTCCGAACGCGCGGGCAGCTTCAGATCGGCCATGCGGAGCCAGGTCCTCGCTTCGCGCCGCTCTTTCGATGGAACTCACAACAGCCCTGAGAGCCGGCGCTGAAAACGAGCTAGCGTATGGAAGTCATCCGGGGAAGTCAACCGGGCGGGAGCGGGCAGCGCGCAGATATTTTTTCTGGACAATCGGAGGAACAGGTGTAGGCTATGCACCGCGCCCAGCTTCCTGCCGCGCGCTGTTTATTCAAGGAGATAATTAAGATGAAGACGCGCCGGGTAGTAGCGGATTTGTTTGTTGCCGCGGTGCTCATTGTTGGGTTCGGGGCGCTGGCGCAACCCAGCTTCGCGCAAGATGCCAGCACTAATCCCCGGTCGTTCCCGGAAACCAAAGTGGTGATCGGACTGGAAGGGTTCAAGCCCCACGCCAAAGGGACACTCTCCGCCGAAAATGGCGAGCTCATATTCAAAAAGGGAAAGAAAAACATTGAGATTCCGGCAGCCTCCATCACGGACGTGCTGACGGGGAAGGACTCGGAGCGCGCCATTGGCGGAACCGTGGGCACAATGACGATGTTCGCTCCCTACGGGAGCGGAAGATTTCTGAGCTTGTTCCGGAACAAGGTCGATACGCTCTCGGTCGAGTGGGTCGATAAATCGGGCGGTACCCACGGCGCGGTGTTTACGATGGGACAAGGGACATCGTGGAGCGCCAAGGGGGCGCTGCTGGCCCAGGGAGCCAAGACGACCGTTCCTCTGGAAAAGGAAATCGAAGAGCAAACGCAGCCAAAGGGGAAAAAGCAATGAACTCGACTGGATATTCGCGCATGCTCATGGCTCTCGCGGCTGCTTGCTTGCTGTGGGGAAGCGCCGCATCGGCGCAGGACCAGCCGGCGGCGAAGGCAAAAGCGTCCTCGATTCAGATTGCGATGGTCCAATCCGACGAAGTGAAACTGCCCATCGAATTTCAGCTCGCGCTATATGAAAACCTGGTCGAGCAGATTCAAAAAACCAGCAAATTCCAGCACGTGTACCGCGACGGCGATAAAGACGCGGCCAGCGCTCCGGACCTGGTAGTGCTGCACAGCAACGTCTACGGATTCAAAAAGGGCAGCGAAGAAAAGCGGCAGGTGACCACAGTCGCGGGCAAGACGGAGATCAAGGTGCACGTCCAGGTGACGGACAAGAACGGCAAAGCGGTCGTCTCGCAGGACGTCCAGGGCCAGGTGCGCTTCATCGGCGGCAACTTGAGAGCCACGCTCGATTTCGCCAAGAAAGTGGCGCAGGTGCTGGTTAACAACTTCCAGTAATTGGCTGCTTGGCGGCCGCAGAATGTGATTGGAGTGGTGAGATCGCTTGCGGACCTCTGCGGTTCGTGCGCGGTGGTCCGCCGCGCTGGGGCTTTTTCAGTCCACCGCGCGCCAAAGTTTTTCCATCCCGCACCGATCCGGAAAACAGGTAACATCCAAACGCCCGGCGAATTCATCCTAACGGGAGTGTGAGCGATTTATGCGGATGAGAAAGCCAGGATTCGGTCTGCTTCTAGTGGTCGTGGCGCACGCGATCGCACCGCCCCACTGCGCCGCGCAAGGACCGGCGGGCGTAGGCGGAAATTCCGCGGCGGCGCCGCCCTCGGCATCGCCGGCCCCGCCATCGGACACCCTCCACATCGAGCCGGGAATCACGTACCACCGCCCGACCGAAAAGACGAAGCTTCAAAATTATTTGTTCGACGCCTTCGGGCCTTATCCGATTGCTGCGGCTGCCATTGCCGGAGGCATTGAGCAGGCCTACGGCACGCCGCGCGAGTGGGGTGGAGGAGCCCAGGGATACGGGAAACGGGTCGGGTCCATTTTCGGGATCGCGCTCGCGTCTACGACGTCGAGATACACTCTGGCGGAAATCTTGCGGGAAGATACTCTCTACTACCGCTGCGAATGCAAGGGCGCCTTCCCACGGCTGAAGCATGCGGTGATTTCCACGTTCACGGCTCGCCGCGGCGATGACGGCCACCGCGTTTTTTCAATTCCCTCCCTTGTGTCTCCGTATGTTGGGACCATGACGGCGGCGCTTGGCTGGTACCCGGGCCGGTACAAGCCGATGGACGGCTTCCGAATGGGGAATTACAACCTGCTCGGCTATATGGCAGGAAACGTCGCCATCGAATTCCTCTACGGCGGCCCGCACGAGATGCTTACAAAAATGCATTTGACCAGCCGCCGCGCGGCGCCGGAGTCGAATCCCTAGGCTGACGCGGATCTATTGATTCTCGTGCTTGTGCCGTTCGAACTTGTGGTGGATGTCGGGCCAGAATTCCTTCAGCATGAAGCCCACCGAATCAAGCGCAATTTGCGTGGCCCAGACGCTGCCGGCATTGCCCCAATTCTTGTCCTCGCGCGGATGGTAAGCATAGGTCGAGATGCCGGCAGCCAAGGCGCTACCGAATATCTCCGAGTAATTGAACTGCGTATGGCCGGAATCCGAGTGGGTGATGAAGATCCGGCTGAGGGCGTACTTGGTGCGGTGCAGGAATGATCCCTTGCCCATCTGATAGTAGCGGGGATCCTGCCGGAGGATGGATGGAAAGACAGCGCCCACCATGAAGTTTTCGACCGTGGAATCTGCGAAGTTGGTCGCATAGCGCTTGCCGTAGCCGACCGCTCCCTGGCCGTAGGCGGGCTCGGTGTTATTGGCCTGGTCGATAAAAGTGACAACTCCTAAATAGACCCATTCGGTCGGGTCGAATGTGCCGCGCGCGACGACTTTGAATTTTTGGCCGACCGTAAGAGGCGGAAGCTGCCCGGCACTTTGAATGCTTAGAAAGTTTGGCATGGTCCAGAACAGGCGGTCATTCGAAACGCCGCCTTCGTGGGCCTGTGCTTTTTCGTCTCCTGTTTCTTTTTTCTTCTCAGGCGCGGGAGTTTGTTGCGGGCCGGGCGCGGCGGCAGGAGCGGGTTGCTGCGAGTTGGCGTCCTTCGAATCCGCAGCGGGCTGACCGGCCTGGTTTTGCGGGGCCACGGGGAGTTCCGCGCTGGGGACCACCGCCTGCGCCGTCCAGCCCCACGCCAGAATCAAGACAATCATGCCAGCGATCCACCGGGCGACCTTGAGCGAAGGGCTGCTTGGGCGATCGGACCTGAAACCGAGGGTGCAGGGTGAGGTCACCTGACACCAGCCGAAACTCTGTTGTTGGAAAGCAAAATTCCCCTTCCCGGGCGCCGGAATCGACGGCTGGCCGGCGCAACGGATGGCTTCCGCCTGCGAATTACAATTTGCTCGGATGTTGGAGCGCGAGCACCGCTAATGGATTCCTGTGTTCAGGACCGCGCCGGCTGCTCTTCCGGATCCACGCGGCGCATTGGCGTACAACTTTCCCCGTCAAACCGATGCCAACGCCTGGAAGGGCAACCCCTCGCACCCCCGCCGAAACAGTATACTGTGCCCCGCCTGGTTTTGAGAGTTGAATCTGCGGGGCTAAGGCCGCTCCTTCTCTTTGCGAAATTTGCGCCGGATGTCGGGCCAAAACTCCTTGAGCACCGTGGACACCATGTCCCATCCTACTTGGGTGCCCCAAACGCTCAAAGCGTTGTCCACATTCTGATCGTTGTGCGGGTGGTAGGAATAGGTGGAGATGCCCGCGGCAAACGCGGCCCCGAATATTTCGGAATAGTTGAACTGCCTTTGCCCTGAATCGCTTCTTGTGATGAACATTCTGCCCGCCGCATAAATCGTGCGATGCAGGAAGCTCCCTTTGCCGAGCTGGTAGTAGCGCGGGTCCTGGTGAAGGATGGACGGAAAGACGGCGCCCACCATAAAGTTCTCGACCGTGTTGTCACCAAAGGCGATGCCGTAGCGCTTTCCGTAGGCGGCCCATCCCTGGCCGTAGGCAGGCTCGCTGTTCTCGGCCTGAGCAATGGCGGCGACGAGGGCCAGGTAGGGGTACTCCACCGGATCGAATGTGGAGCGCGCAACTACCTTGAACTTCTGGCCGGCGGAAAGCGGCGGGATCTGGCTGGCGTTTTCGACCGTCAAGAAATTCGGCAGAGTCCAGAAAAGGCGGTCCTTGGAGACGCCGGTTTGCTGCTCTTCGGTTTTTTGATCGTTCGATGGGGCGTTTGAGTCCTCTCCTTTTTCTGTTGAGGCAGGCGGCTGCGTTTTCGGGTCCGCGGGTTGCGTTGTCTGCGAACCCGGGGATTGCTGGCTCGCTGCTGGAGCTGGAGATTGCTGCGGCGCGGCGTGACCAGAATGGGCAGTGACAAGAATGAATAAAACTGTTTGAACGGTTGCGAGGGAACGAACCTTCAATTGGTTCCTTTCAGTGTTGACGCGTTGCTTCCATCCTTAGTTGACGATGCATCGTATCCCAAGTTCCATTATTTCTGTGGTGCGCCGCCGTTCGTGTGCGGAATCGCAAACGTAGGGCCGCGGTTCGCTCAACCGCTTCCCGCGGGCGGTGTTTGCAATCGAATGAACCCTCCGATAGAATTTGCCAGGACACTTTGATGGCAAACGACTCCGCCGAGTTGCAAAGAATGAACCGCCCGCTCGAGGCGGTGGACCCGGAAATTGCCGATGTGTTGCGCGACGAGGTGCGCCGGCAATCCACGGGCATCGAGCTGATTCCCTCGGAAAATTTCGTTTCCGAAGCCGTTCTTGAGGCGATGGGCTCGGTCCTCACGAACAAGTATGCGGAAGGATATCCGGGAAAGCGGTATTACGGCGGCTGCGAGTTTGTGGATATCGCCGAGCAACTTGCCATTGACCGCGCCAAGGCTCTCTTTGGCGCCGAGCATGCCAACGTGCAGCCGCACTCCGGTACACAGGCGAACATCGCCGTTTACATGACGGCGCTGCAACCCGGCGACACCGTGCTGGGAATGAACCTCGCACACGGCGGCCATCTTACGCACGGCCATCCGCTGAATTTTTCCGGCAAGACCTACAAATTCATCGCCTACGGCGTCACGAAAGATACCGAGACGATCGATTACGACGAGCTCGACCGCCTGGCGCTGGAGCACAAACCGAAAATGGTGGTCGTGGGCGCGAGCGCGTATTCGCGGATCATCGATTTCGCGCGGATGGCGCAAATCGCGCAATCGATCGGCGCGCTTCTATTTGTGGATATGGCGCACATCGCCGGGCTGGTGGCCGCCGGAGTGCACCCCAGCCCTATCCCGCACGCGGATTACGTCACCACCACGACGCACAAGACGCTCCGCGGTCCGCGCGGCGGATTGATTCTTTGCCGCGAAAAGTATGCCAAAGAACTCGACCGGACGACCTTTCCGGGAGTTCAAGGCGGACCGCTGATGCACATTATCGCCGCCAAAGCGGTATGCCTGAAAGAAGCGACCGAGCCAGGGTTCCGCGAGTACCAGGAACAAGTGGTGAAAAACGCGAAGGCGCTGGCCGCCGGAATCGCCAAGCGCGGCTATCGCATCGTGAGCGGAGGAACGGACAATCACCTTTTCCTGGTCGACCTCTACTCGCGCGGGCTCACCGGAAGCGCGGCCCAGCCCGCTTTTGACCGCGCCGGCATCACCATCAACAAGAATTCCATTCCTTTCGATCCCCTGCCTCCGATGAAGGCCGGAGGAATCCGCGTGGGTACGCCAGCGGTGACGACCCGGGGGATGCGCGAAGCCGAGATGGAGAAAATCGCCGCGTGGATTGCCGAGGTGCTCGACCATCTCGGCGATGCCGCTACCGAACAGCGCGTCCGCGCCGAAGTGGCTGCGCTCGCTGCCAAATTCCCTCTTTATTCGCGGCGGCTGGAAGGGGCGAACGTGGCCGTGACGCGCTAGCATCGTCTTCCCCGCTGGTTCGGATCGACGCAACTGTTACCTTCCGAAACATCCTTCCGAAGAACGCTCGCACAACAACCCACGAAGGCCGGATAAACTCTTTGTTTAACCGCGGACCGGCCTGCTTGCTCGAAACTTTTGGCACGCAGGTTGCCAGCGAACTATGGGGGTGTCGTTGCCAAGCCCCACGGCACGGAGCGAGTCGGAGATGAGCACGCAAAGCCCGGCAGAAATCTGCCCGTGCTGCCAACACGACCACACTGCCGATCGCACCGCTGCCCAGGAGCTGCAACGGTCGCTCATCCCCACGGCGAACATGAAAAGCACGCGGTTCGAAGTGGCGTCCCGCTTTACGCCCTTCTCCGACGTGAGCGGCGACTTCATGGATTTCTTCAATCTTCCCAGCGGACTGATCGGGCTGTACGTTGGCGACGTTGTGGGCAAAGGATTGGCCGCGGCGATGTATGCGGCGCTGGTGATGGGCACGCTGCGAGGAATCAATAAGACCGGCGAAACCACCGCTGCGGTTCTCGCGCTATTGAACCGCCGGCTGCTGGTGCGGCCGATCGCAGGGCGTTACTGCGCGACTTTGTACGCGTTGTTCGATCCCTCGACGCGCGAGTTGACCTTCTCCAATGCAGGCCTGCCCCGGCCGCTGCTTGCATGCGCTTCCGGATGCCGCGAACTCGGCGAAGGCGGGCTGCCCTCCGGGCTGTTTCCGGAATCTTCCTATGAGATTCACACCGTGCGGCTGGCTCCGGGAGATGTCGTCCTGTTTGCCACCGACGGCCTCACCGAAATTCGGAATCATTGGGACGAGGATTTCGGCTGGGAGCGCCTGGGAGAGCTTTGGGCTCCATGCGCCGAAAAATCCGCAGAGCAATCGCTCGAATTGCTGTTTGAAGGGCTTGATGCCTTCTCGATGCACACCGAGCAGCGCGACGACATTACCGCCGTGGTCCTGAAAGTCCCCGTGCACGTGGAAGCGCAGCCGGAGCTTGCAACCAAGTAACGCCCGCCGCGAGATCTAAACCACCTCCACCTGCAATTCGCGAACGATCCCGTCGCGGATCGAAAAGGCGCGGACCGGTTTTGCCGCCTTCGGGTCCGGCGAAAGGATGAAATAGGCGGCGTCCGGGTAAAAGGCCTGCTCGATATCCCGCGGCGAAGGCTCATTCGGTCCGGCTGGATGAGAGTGGTAAATGCCGAGCAGTTGCAGTCCGGCAGCGCGAATCTCGCGCATGAATGGAAACAATTGCTTCGGGGAGATCTCGTAGCTCTTTGCGGGGTCCCGTGCCACATTCTGAGCGGGAAATGTGCGTGAGATCATGCCGTCGCGGCCACCCAGCAACCCGCAGCATTCTTGCTGCCTATCGTCTCGAGCGCGTTCGAGCATGAAAGCGAAAGCTTCGCGAGAAATTGAAATTGCCGACACCTAAGGAGTCTACACCTCGCTACGCTAAGGAGGCACGCGGTCCGTTGGGACCCGAAGGCTCGAGTGCAAAGCGTGTTGAAATCCCGAAGGGGTATGCTAACGTGCTGTGAGGCGGCTTGGTTGGAGGTGAAGAATGACTTTTGAGGATGCCCTGGAAATACTGGATGACAGCGAATCCTTTCGCGCCACGGTCTACGCCATGAACACTCTGCTGATTGAAAAAGGTGTGTACACAGCCAAAGAATTCGAAGACCTCTTTTGTGAACACGCTGCCAATTACAAGGCTGGATTCAAAGCACAGACGAAGCGGGCAAAAGAATCTAGGAAGGCAAAGGAAACTTCTCGCGTAGCCGCGCACGCCAACCTTTAGGGGGTTTCCGCGGATGGGTACATTCGCACCGCCTCTTGTTCACGCACTTCTCATGCAGGCCGATGCGGCACGGTTTGCACGCTTCCCTACAGAATAGCTTTTTCATAGCGGCTGGGCTCTTAGCAAGTCATCGGTTCGTAAGCAGCAGATTTAGGAGTGCGATGCCGATGAAAGAGTACATCCAAATGAACGAAGCTGTATTCCAAAAGGAGAGAGGGCTCTGCGGAAATTGCTTGTGAAACTCCCGCCTTACGCGCGAATACGACCATATACCGGATTTGCGGAAGGGCCAGCCGGGGAAAAGTGTGGGAATCTGGTCGTCCGCCGGTCTAGAGCGATTCAGTTCATCCACCATGCTCAACCAAGTGAGCGCGCATACCATTCCGCCGAAGCCACCGTCCAGCGCTAATCCGACGGTGATCAAGTCGCGAGGAGACATCGGGGCACCTTCGAGAACAACGATCGAGTCCCGCGGACCGTCAGCTCCCGGTTGTTAAGCCTTTTGGGCCTGGCGGCGGAGGAACGTGGGGACGTCGAGATCGTCGGCCGGGATTTCCGGCACGACGTCGCTCACGTTGCGCGCCACCTGCTGCACCACGTTGGTTTGCTCGCGCGCGGTCTTCCACGTTTTCGGCAGGAACGACGGCTTCGTGTGCGTCTTTCGCGCGGCCACTTCGCGGAAGCCTGCCGCGATCACCGTGATTTTCACCGACTCCTTCATCGAATCTTCCTGCACCGCGCCGAAGATGATGTTGGCATTTTCGTGCGCCGCTTTTTGGATGATGGAAGAAGCCTCGTGAACTTCCTGGAGCGTGAGGCTCGATGAGCCGGTCACGTTGATCAGAATTCCCTGCGCTCCCTGGATGCAGTTGTCTTCGAGCAGCGGGCTATTGATGGCGCGATTGGCGGCGTCAATGGAGCGATTCGAACCCGACGCGATGGCTGTGCCCATCACGGCGTAGCCCTGGCCGGCCATGATCGTCTTCACATCGGCGAAATCGCGATTGATGATTCCGGGAATCGTGATGATGTCGCTGATGCCCTGAACGGCCTGGCGCAGAATATCGTCCGCGATGCGAAACGCCTCGAAGAAGCTGGTTCCGTGTTCGACACATTCCATCAAGCGCTCGTTGGGAATCACAATTACGGTGTCGACGCACCCGATCAGCTCGGCCAGCGATTGCTCGGCCTGCTGCATGCGCCGCTTACCTTCGAAGGCGAAGGGCTTGGTGACGACCGCGACAGTGAGAGAGCCCAGCTCGCTGGCGAGGTTCGCCACCACCGGCGTGGCGCCGCTGCCGGTGCCGCCGCCCAGCCCGGCGGTGACGAACACCATGTCCGCGCCATCGAGCGCCTCGAGTATTTTTTCGGTGTCTTCGAGCGCGGCTTTCCGGCCGACCTCGGGATTGGCTCCGGCTCCGAGGCCCTTCGTCAACTTAGCGCCGAGCTGCAATTTCACCGGCGCTTGCGAAAGCTTCAGCGCCTGCAAATCGGTGTTGGCGGCGATGAATTCGACGCCCTCCACTTTGGCGCGGATCATGCGGTTGACGGCGTTCGATCCGCCGCCCCCCACGCCGATGACTTTGATCTTCGCGCCGTTTTGCGGCTCTTCGGTAAACGAAACTCGAATGCTTGATTCTTTTGCCGTCATTCTTCCTCCCCCAGAAATGGACACCTGCCTCCAGATTTTTTATTGTCCTGCAAAAAGCGCTTTCAATTTGCCCGTCCAGCCGGCGGGGCGCGCTCCGGCCAGGCGACGCGTCCGCGCCCCGTAGAGCACCAGGCCCACCGCGGCCGAGTACTCGGGCTGGGAAACCGCTTCGCTCATCTCCGCCAGCCCACGCGGCGAAGCCACGCGCACCGGGAGATTGAAAATCCGCTCGGACAGTTCCACCATTCCGAGCAAATGGGCTCCGCCGCCGGTGAGCACGATGCCGGCCGGAATCTGCGATTCCAATCCGGCGCGGCGCAATTCGTCGCGAACCAGAAGCAGAAGTTCCTGGGCGCGCGGCTCGACAATATCCGAGAGCATGCGCGCGAAGATGGTTCGCGGCGGACGGTCGCCCACGCTGGCTATCTCGATGGCGTAATCCTGCGTGAGCAACTCGCGCCAGGCGCGCGCGTGCTCGCGCTTGATCTTTTCCGCTTCGGGAATCGGCGTGCGGAGTCCTACGGCAAGATCGTTGGTGAAATGATCCCCACCGACGGGAATCGCAGCCGTGTGGCGCACCATGCCGCCCGTATAGGCGATGAATTCGGTGGTGCCGCCGCCGATATCCAGCAGGCAGGCGCCCAGTTCGCGCTCGTCTTGCGTGAGACAGGCTTCGGAAGAAGCAAGCGGCTCGAGCACTGTATCGTCCACGCGCACGCCAGCGCGATTCACCGCAGTGACAATGTTCTGCGTGGCCGCGCCGGAAGCGGTCACGATGTGGACATTGGCTTCCAGCCGCACTCCCACCATTCCCATGGCGTCGCGAATATTGTCCTGGCCATCGAGGAAGAATTCCTGCGGCAGGACGTGCAGGATTTCCCGGTCTTCCGGCAGCGTCACGCCGCGGGCCGCTTCGATGGCGCGCCTCACGTCGTCGCGCTGGATATCGCGCGGCCGCGCGCCCACGGTGATGCCGCCGCGGCTGTTGACGCCGCGCACGTGCCCGCCGGCGACTCCGATGAGCGCCGATTCGACGGGAACTCCGACGATGGTCTCGGCTTCCTCCACGGCAGCGCGAATCGAGCTGACGGCGAGATCGAGATTCACGATCTGCCCCTTCCGCCAGCCTTTGGATTCGGCGGCGCCAAGCGCGGCAAACTTCACGGAGACAGAGCCGTTGTCACCATCGAGCTCGCCGATCAGCGCGCACGTTTTCGTGCTGCCGATATCGAGCGCCACTATGTGCCGGTCTTTCTTGTTCAATTCCGCCGCTCCTCGCTCCTTCTCAACTTGGATGTGCTCCGGTTGCCTACCGGGAACTTTTCCTCGCCTTCTTTTTGGCGGAGGGTGTAGCAACCACAGGCGTGCGTTGAAGTTGTGCAACCGGCTGAGCGCAGCCTGTCGCATCGGGATTCACCACGGCGATTCGGTTGAACCGCAAGTCCACAGAATCCACGCAGCCCACCGTCGCCCGGTACTGAGCTATGTTTCCGAGCAGCGTCTGGTATTTGCCGCCAAAATCGCTCGCACCGAAATGGACCAGAATCGGCGCGTCAGGCTGGGCGCCGGGCGTGTTGGTGACACGGCTGCCCGGCAGTCCGGCGATGCTGGCGCGCAGGTCATTGGCGTCGGAGAGATCCACTTCGCTCACTTTCTCCATCGCTCCCGGGCGCACCGACTCGACTTGCTGGCTGAAGCTCGAGAAAAACTGCATCCGGCGCTCGCGCTCTTCGAGCGGCATCTCGGGCGCAAGCCCGCTCACCACCGGAAAATGAAAACTCGCTTTGAGCGGGCGCTCGAGGATCACGCCGTGGAGATCGGCCAGGCTCATGTCGTTTCCCTGGCGCAGAAAAGCAATCGGCGTCCGCTCGACGATTTCGATTTCGATCTTGTCGGGCAGGGCGCGGCGCACCGTGGCGCTCTCGACCCACGGAATCGTTTCGAGCTGGCGGCGCCGCTCGTCCAGGGGTATTCGAAGCAGGCTGCGGCCGCGATCGGCCTTGAAAATTTCGAGCACGCTCGCGCGGGTCACGTTGCGGTTGTTTTTGATCTCCACCTGTTCCGGATGCCGCAGCGCCAACAGCGGCGAGAAAAGCAGGAAATGCGCGAATTCGTACGCCAGCCACGCGCCGCCGGCTCCCGCCACGCTCCACACCGCCACGCGCAGGTACGCCGACCAGGCTTTCCGGCCGAACTTTCGCCGCTTGATCTCGACCGGCTTCTGCCGGCGAAGATATTTCGGCTCGTCATCCGCGAGCACTTCCCGCGGGAACGCGTCCGCGTCCATGGCCCTCAGTTTTTCCAGACAATCACCTCGTTTTCGAGCTCGATGCCGTAAGCGGTTCGCACGCGGTCGCGCACGTCGTCAATCAGCCGGAGCATGTCCGAGCAGGCGACGTGCTTCAAGTTGACGAAAAAATTGGCGTGGCGTTCGCTTACGGCCGCGTCGCCCACGCGATAGCCTTTCAATTTCAGCTCGTCGATCATCCGCCCGGCCGAAGCTCCCGGCGGGTTCTTGAAAATGCAGCCGGCGCTTTTTTGACTGAGCGGCTGGCTCGCGCGCCGCTTCTCATTGCACACGCGGATGCCTTCGAGAATGTCTTTGTAAGGCCTCGACGGCAATTCCAGCTTTACGCGGAGCATGATGTCGTCGGGGGCAAAGGAAGTGTGCCGGTAGTCGAAGCGGATGTCGTTTCCCCGCAACGTTTCGATCTCGCCGGAGGCGGCGCGGTAAAGCTCGACTTCACGGACGTAGGAGCCGATCTGCGTTCCGTATGCACCCGCGTTCATCCGCAGCGCTCCGCCGACGCTTCCGGGGACGCCAATCAGGCCTTCGAGGCCGCCGAGATCGCTCTTGGCGCAAGACGTGACCATGCCGCCGAGATCGGCCGAGGCGTCTGCGTGAACGAAATTGCCGTCGATGTGAACGCCGGGATGCACCGACGGGAGATGCAGCACGACCCAAGGCAATTCGCCATCGGCAATCAGCACGTTTGTGCCTCCGCCGAGAAACCGGTGGGGAATTTTTTCTTCTGCCAGCAGGCGCATCACTTGCGGAATCGTGTCGTAGCGATGGAGGCGCAACTGGTCGGTCACACCGCCGATGCCGAGCGAAGTCTCCTCTGAAAGGTCCGCGTCGGGGCGCAGCTCGACCCCGAAGCCTTTCAGGCGCGCGGCCACCGGCTTGTCGCTAATCCGCATGCGGAGTTGTCACTTTCGATCCGAGCAGCATTGCGAGCTGCTCGAGCACTCGCCCCACGCTGCCGGCGCCAATCGTGAGAACGGCGTCGCCGGGCCGCGCTTCGCGCAGCAGGTACTCCATCCCGGCTTGCAGAGTGGTGGTGTAAACGATGTTTTTATGGCCTGCGGCGCTGATGCCTTCGGCCAGGCGCTCGCCGGTGATTCCTTCGATCGGCGGTTCGCCGGCGGCGTAGATTTCCGTGACGACAACGATGTCGGCCTGATTGAACGATCGGCAAAAATCCTCCCAAAGATGCTGGGTGCGCGTGAAGCGATGCGGCTGGAACAGGACGAGCAGCCGCTTATAGCTGCATCCTCGCGCGGCTTCGAGCGTGGCGCGGATCTCCGCGGGGTGATGGCCGTAGTCATCAATCAAGGTGACCCCGGCGTACGTGCCCTTGATTTCGAAACGCCGCCCGACTCCGCCAAATTTTGCCAGGCCTGCGCGGATCAAATCCGCGGGAACGTTCAGCGAGAGCCCGACGGCAGCGGCAGCCGCGGCATTTCGCACATTGTGAATGCCCGGAGGCGAGGGCAGGTGGAAAATCCCTAGGTCCTCGCCGTGGAAAGTGAGCCGGAACTCGCTGGATAGGCCTTGCAACGCCACGTCGCTGATGATCAGGTCCGCCTGATTCGACGTGCCGTAGGTGATCACCGGCCGCTTCACCTGAGGCAGAATCGCCTGGACGTTGGGCTCGTCCAGGCAAAGAATCACCGCGCCGTAGAACGGGACGCGATTGACGAACTGCAAAAACGCATCCTGGATTTCCTCGAGCGAGCGGTATTGATCGAGGTGCTCGCGATCGATTGTCGTGACCACCGCAACGACGGGCGCAAGAAGCAAAAACGACCGGTCGCTTTCATCCGCTTCCACCACCATGTACTCGCCCTGGCCGAGACGCGCGTTGGCGCCGGCATGGTTGACGCGGCCGCCCACGACGAATGTGGGATCGAGCTCAGCAGCCGCGAGAACTGCCGCGACCATGGAAGTAGTGGTCGTCTTTCCATGCGCGCCGGCAACGGCGATGCCGTATTTCAGGCGCATCAATTCCGCCAGCATCTCCGCGCGCGGGATGACGGGAATTTTCAGCCGGTGCGCTTCGATGACTTCGACATTGTCGGGACGCACGGCGGAGGAAATCACCACCACATGCGCGCGATGGACATTTTCGGCCTGATGCCCGGCGTGGATCGCCGCGCCGAGATTCCGGAGCCGCTCGGTGACGGGCGACGCTTTGATGTCGGAGCCGGAAACGGCGTAGCCGCTCGAGAGCAATACTTCGGCGATGCCGCTCATGCCGCTCCCGCCGATGCCGACCAAATGGATGCGCTGAAAATTGCGGAATGTGACGTTCATACCTGGGCCACCCCTTCGAGCAGGTCGACGATTTCTTCGACCGCGCACGGCTTGGCGAGCCGGCGCGCCTGCTCTTCCATTTCCGTGTTTCTCCGGGGCTGGTCCAGGAGGGAGAGAATTTCGTCGGCAAGCCGCTCGGGAGTCAATTCCGCCTGCGGGAGCAGCCGGGCGGCGCCTGCGGCCTGCATGGCCTCGGCGTTGCGCATCTGGTGCGCATCGGTGGCGGCGCCGAAGGGGATGAAGATGGCGGCGCGTCCGGCGGCGGATACTTCCGCGACCGTGATCGCGCCCGAGCGGCAGACAATCAAGTCTGCCTGGGCAAACCGCTCCGCCATATTCTCGATGAAGGACACCACCTCCGCTGGAAATTCGTGCCGCGCATAAGCCACTCGCACGGCATTATAGTCGGGTTCGCCGGTCTGATGCACTACGAAAAGCTGGCTTTTTCGAGCCGCGAGCAGCGGAATTGCGCCGATCACGGCGCGATTGATCGGCAAAGCGCCGCGGCTGCCGCCCGTAATCAGCAGATGGAAAGGCGCGCGATGCTCTTGCGGCGCGACCGCGAGGAATTCCCGGCGGACGGGGCATCCGGTCACGACCGCTCGCCGCCCGAAGCGCATGGCCGTCTCCGGATACGCCACGGCTACGCGGGTGGCCATCGAAGCCAGAACGCGGTTCGTGAAGCCCGACTCGACATTCGGTTCGAAAACCACGGTCGGAATCCCGTTCCAAGTGGCAAGAAGCATCATGGGGCCCGAAGCGTATCCCCCCACGCCGAAACCAGCGGCAAAGCGGTGCCGCCTCAGAATCGCGGCGGAATCCACCAAACCGAGCGGCAGCATGGCTGCGTTGCGGAGAAACTTCGCTCCGCCGATGCCCTTGAGCCCGGCGACGCGAATCGTTTCCAGCGGCAGTCCGGCTTGTGGCACCAGCTTCGATTCCAGGCCGCGTTCGGTTCCGACAATCACGACGCTTCTCGCTCCTTCTTTCGGTCCGCTTGCCGCTCTTCGCAGCCATTCCTTCGCCACGGCGATCGCCGGGAAAACGTGCCCGCCGGTTCCGCCGCCCGCGATCAACAAAGCCTTCGCATTCACCTGCTCATCGCGCGTCACGTGTGTTCCGCGTGCTGGCTGATGTTCAGGAGCACACCGGTTGCCAGAAGCATCCCGAGCAGGCTCGATCCGCCGTAGCTGATGAACGGCAGCGGAATCCCCTTCGTCGGCATCATCCCGAGCACGACGCTCAAATTCACAAGCGCCTGTCCGACAACCATCGTCGTGATCCCGACGCCCAGCAAACGCCCGAAGCGATCCGGCGCCTTCATTGCGGCGATAAATCCGCGCCAGCCGTACAGCGCAAACAGGCCCAGCACGATCGCGGCGCCGATGAATCCCAGCTCCTCCGCGATCACCGCGAAGATGAAATCGGTGTGCGCTTCCGGCAGGTAAAAAAGTTTCTGGCGGCTTTCCATCAGCCCGACGCCGGTGAATCCCCCGGACCCAACCGCGATCAGCGACTGCAAGAGCTGGAAGCCGTGGCCCTGCGGGTCGGAGCCAGGTGAAAAGAAAGCTTTGGCGCGTTCGAGACGGTAAGGCGCCGTGAAAATCAAAATGGCGACAGCGGGAATCGCGGCAAGGGCCATTCCGGCGATATAGCGCAGCGAAAGCCCCGAAACAAAAAGCATCACGAAAGCAATCAGAAGAACCATGCAGGCAGTGCCCAGGTCCGGCTCGATCAAGATCAAACTGGCGATGGCGGTCACCGTTCCGAGAGCGGGGAGCAATGTGCGGCGGAAGTCGTCGACGCCCGCGCCGCGGGGCGCGAGCCGGATTTCCAAAAACCAGGCCAGATAAAGAATGGCCACGAGCTTGGCAATCTCCGAAGGCTGCAGATTCATCGGCCCGACGCGAATCCAGCGGTGCGTCTGATGCGTGCGGTCGAAGAAAATGACGGCGACGAGCAGCACCAGGGTGACCGCCAGCCCCGGAAAAATCACGCGCGGCTGGCGGAGATTTCGATAGTCGAGATTCATCAGCCCGAACATCCCCGTGATTCCGAGCGCCATCCACAGAAGTTGCCGGAGAAGAAAGATGTAGCCGTTGCCGGTCAATTGGCCCGCGGTGATCGCCGACGCGCTGAAGACCATGACGGCGCCGACAAGGCACAATCCCAATGTGGCTCCGAACAATTGCCGGTCGGGCTCCAGAGTGCGCGGCATTCGCTACCTTTCTCGCGCCGAAGCGCCCGCAGCCGAGCGGCTTCCGAGCCTGGCGACGAGCTCTTTGAAAACGCGGCCGCGGTGCTCGTAATTTTCAAACTGGTCGAAACTCGCGCACGCGGGCGCGAGCAAAACGGTGTCGCCCGGCTCGGCGCGTTCAAGCGCGATCTGCACGGCGCGGTCGAGAGTCCCAGCGCGTTCGAGCGGCGCTGCATCGCCCAAATCACTCGCGATTTTTTTTGCCGCTGCACCAATTAGCAGCACCAAGCGCGCCCGCTCGCGAAGCAATTCGCGGAGCGGCGTGTAGGGGCTGCCCTTGTCTTTCCCGCCGAGAATCACCAGAAGCGGGCCGGGGAATGCTTCGATCGCTTTTTGCGTCGCGTCCACATTCGTGGCTTTGGAGTCGTTGTAAAAGGCCACGCCGCCAATTTCGGCCACGAATTCCAGGCGATGCTCGACCCCTTGAAATGTCTTGACTCCCGCGGCGATCGCGGCCGGCTGTGCGCCCGCCAGATAAGCCGCGGCACACGCGGCCAAGACGTTCTCCACGTTATGCGCGCCGCGCAGCGGAATTTCTTCTCTTCGCGCCAGAAGAATTTCGGTGCCGTCGTGGCGGAAAAGAATCTGGTCGTCTTTCAGGAACGCGCCCTGGGCCACGCGCTTTTGCCGACTGAACCAATACACATGCGGGCGCGCGGGCATCCGCCGCGTCACTTCGGGATCGTCGGCATTGAGCACGGCGGAATCGCGCTCGAGCTGGTTTTCGAACATCCGCATCTTCGCCGTCGCGTATTCTTCAAACGAAGCGTGCCGGTCGAGATGATCCGGCGTCAAATTCAGCAGCACGCCGATTTCCGGACGAAACGCTTCGATGGTCTCCAGTTGAAAGCTGCTGATTTCCGCGACAGTGACTGTCGAATCGCTCGAGCTTTCAACGAGCGAGAGAAGCGGCACGCCGATATTTCCGCCGACAAGCGTAGGTATGCCCGCAGTCTTCAGAATGTGGCCCACCAGCGAAGTCGTGGTGGTTTTTCCGTTCGAGCCTGTAATGGCGATGAGCTTGCCCCGCAGGAACCGCCAGGCAAGCTCAATCTCGCTCCACACAGGGATTCCCTTCGCGCGGGCGAGTTCCAGCGGCCCGAGCTTCGCAGGAACTCCCGGGCTGACGACAATCAAATCTTGCGTCAGAAATGTGTCTGGCGAATGAGCGCCCAGCTCGAGCTTCACTCCGGCCGCGCGCAACTTCGCGGCCGCTTTCGAGAGCTGCGACTCAGGCTTTTCATCCGTCACAGTGACACTTGCACCGTATCCGGCGCTAAACAACGCGACGGCCTCTCCCGTCCGCGCAAGCCCCACCACCAGCACGCGCTTTTCTGCAAGATCGAATCCGGGCCTCACTCGACGATCACCTCAGTTTCAGCGTAGTCAGCGAAAAAAGCGCAAACACCAGCGCCGTAATCCAGAACCGCACGATAATTTTCGATTCGCTCCAGCCCATCAGCTCGAAATGGTGGTGCAGCGGCGCCATGCGGAACACGCGCTTTCCGGTCAGCTTGAACGAACCCACCTGAATGATCACGGAAAGCGCCTCGAGCACGAACACGCCGCCGATCGAAAGCAGCAGGATTTCCTGCTTGATGATCACTGCCACAGTGCCGATGGCGCCGCCGAGCGCGAGCGATCCCACGTCGCCCATGAACATTTCCGCCGGATGCGCGTTGTACCAGAGAAACCCGAGCGACGCGCCCACCACCGAGCCGCAAAAAATCACCAGGTCGCCCGCATCCGGAATTTTTTGTATTTCGAGATATTCCGCGAACCGCGCGTGGCTGGAAAGATACGTCAGCACAGTGAGCGCCGCCGAAGAGACCAGCACGCAGCCGATGGCCAGGCCGTCCAGCCCGTCGGTGAGATTCACCGCGTTCGACGTGCCGACGATCACCAGCACAAGAAAAGTGACGAACGGAACATACGCAAGCGGCCAAATGTATTGATGCCCGAGCAGCGAATCGATCACCAGATCCGGATGCAGCTTTTTCAAAAAGGGCACGCTCAATTGCGTCGAATAAGCGCCGCGCGTCTGCAAAGCCAGAAGAATTGCGCCGACCGTCACGCAGGTAAGCACCTGAAAACCAAACTTGGATTTCGCCGTGAGCCCGAGATTCCTGCGCCGAACGACTTTGTTGTAATCGTCCACAAAGCCGATCGCTCCAAACGACATCGTGGCGCCGAGCGCGAGCAGCACGTACGGATTCCGCAGGTCCGCCCAGAGAAGAGTCGGAATCACAATGGCCGCAACGATCAACACGCCCCCCATCGTCGGCGTCCCGGCCTTGGCATGATGCCGCTCGGGGCCTTCAGCGCGGATGTACTGTTTCACCTGCATTTCGCGCAGCCGCTCGATCACCCAGGGCCCCAGCAGCAACGAAAGCAGCAGCGCCGTCAGGCTCGCGACCGCCGTGCGCACCGTGATGTAGCGAAACACGTTCAGCGGGCTGAAGTGCGGCTTCAAGACGAAGAACAAGAGGTAATAAAGCATTTCAGTGTTTCCTCTCGTTCGCCCGCGCCGATAATTCGGCCGGCCCAGCCAGTGGGTATTTTTCGCGCAAGGCGGCAGCGATCACTTCCATTCCGACTCCGCGCGAGCCTTTCACCAGCAACAAATCGCCCGGCGCGACAAAATCCCGCAGGAATTCGGCAGCCAGAGGCGACGATTCGAAAAATTTCGTTTGGCCAGCTGGATGGCCGGACGCGATCGCGCCCTGGACAAGCTCGCGCGCGTCGCCGTCCACGCCGATGATCCAGTCGATGGCTTCTTTTCCGGCGGCGTATTTTCCCGCCGCGCGATGAAGCTCCACGGAGGTAGGCCCGATTTCGCGCCAGGCCCCCGCTACCAGAATGCGCCGCGGGTATCCCGGCGTCGCAGCCAGGAGGTCCATCATTCGCTCAAGCGCGAGCGGATTCGAGTTGTAGCAATCGTTGATGAGGGTAAACCCTGCCGCAAAATTCAAAATCTCGCCGCGCATCGAGGCAGGCTGCAAATTCGGGAAAACCTGCCTCGCGTCGGCCGCCGCAATGCCCCACTCGCTCGCTGCAGCAAGAGCAGCCAGCGCGTTCAGCACATTGTGTTGGCCCGCGAGGGGCAGAGTGAGCCGGGCCAGTTCCTCGGGGCTTTCGAAATCAAACGCCGAGCCCTCGATTCCGCGGCTCTCGACATGTTCGGCGCGAAATTCCGCGCGCTCGGAAAATCCGAACGTGTGGACGCGTCCGCGAAACACCTCCGCGAATTTCGATACGCGTTCATCGTCCGCGTTCAGCACGGCCACCGGGTCCGCGCCTCCCAGCCCTTCGATCAATTCGCGCTTGGCGAGCGCGATTTCATCCACCGAGGAGAAAAATTCCAGATGCACGGGCGCGACATTCGTGACCACACCGACTTCCGGCCGCACGATTTCGGCGAGGCGCGCCAGCTCGCCGCGGCGCGACATTCCCAGCTCGACCACCGCCGCATCTTGATCGTCCGCAAGCCGGAAGAGCGTGAGCGGCAGGCCATATTCGTTGTTCAAGTTTCCCTCGGACTTCAGCACGCGGAACCGCGCGGCCAATAGTGCCGCAAGAATTTCCTTGGTTGTCGTCTTCCCCGCGGAGCCGGTAACCGCGGCCACGCGGCGCCCCGGCTTCGCTTTCCGCCATTCGTCGCAATATTTCCGGGCTGCTTGCTTGAGCGCCACGAGCGTGTCTTCCACGCCCAGCAATTTTCCGCGAATCTCCTCCGGGTAGTCCGCGATCCGCTCCCGCGCCACCACCCCGGCCCGAGCGCCGCGAGCCAGTGCCCCGGCCACAAAACCGTGTCCATCGTGACGCGGACCGCGTATGGCGAAGAACAATTCCCCGGGCCCGACAGTACGAGAATCAATCGAGACGCCGGCCAGCCGGGCCAGGGAGTCGACGCCCGGGGGAGGCGCGACACCCACTGCTTCAGCCGCTTGAGCCACTGTCCACCGCATGACGTCTCCAATAGGCCGGGCTTTGCTCTCAACCGCAGCCTCTCGCAACTGCAAATTCAGTGCCGCTCGAACCCTTTAATTCGCTGCCGCTGATTTCGAATACCCTTTGCGGCGCAAGATGGCCCGCGCCTTTTCGCGGTCGTCAAATTCGAACGTCCGGTCGTGCAGAATCTGATAATTCTCGTGGCCTTTCCCGGCGAGCAGAACAATGTCGCCCGGGCGCGCCTCTTCCATGGCCATTTCGAGGGCGGCGTCGCGGTCCGGTTCGATGCGGTATTTCGCCTTCACTTTTTGTAGGCCGACCACGACGTCGTTGATAATCCGCAGCGGGTCTTCGCTGCGCGGATTATCGCTCGTGAGAATCACGAGATCGCTTAGCGACCCTGCGGCCTCGCCCATCGGCGGGCGCGTCGAGCGGTCGCGCTCGCCGCCCGCGCCGAATACGGTGATGATTCGCCCCGACGGGTTCAGCTCGCGCGCGGTCGAGATCAGGTTGCGCATGGCGTCGTCGGCATGCGCGTAATCCACCACCACGTGAAACGGCTGGCCTTCATCGATGGCCTGAAATCGCCCGGGGACAAGCTCGAGCGCGGCGACGCCTTCCTCGATTTTCTCGATCGGAATTTCCAGGCCGATCCCTGCGCCAATGGCCGCCAGGATGTTGTACACGTTGATGCGGCCCACGAGCCGCGATTTCACTTCCAGTTTCCCCGCAGGTGTTTCGGCTGTGAATTCGAGCCCGCTGAACCTGAGCGCAAATTTGTTTGTGGTTAGATCCGGGCTGCCGTTCAGGCCGTAGGTGAGCGTCCGCTTGGCAAGCCCCTCCAGCCGCGGAAAATAGGGATCGTCCGAATTGATCACGGCGACCTCCGGCGCGCCGGCGCCCGTGCCTTCAAACAGGCGCCGCTTGGCTCCGAAGTAGTCTTCGAAAGTCTTGTGGAAGTTCAGGTGATCGCGCGTCAAATTCGTAAAAATCGCGACGGCAAAATGGCAGCCCCACACACGCTCCATCGCCAGCGAGTGCGAGCTCACTTCCAGCACGGCGTGCGTTCCACCGGCATCCCGCACTTCCGCGAACATCTGCTGCAAGTCCAGCGACTCGGGAGTCGTGTTCACGGCTTTGCGGCTGCCTTTCGGCGTGCGATAGCCCGTCGTGCCGATGAGTGCGTCCGTATATCCGGCGGCCTGAAGAATCGAATCTACGAGAAACGTGGTCGTGGTTTTTCCGTTCGTCCCGGTTACACCAACCAGTTTCAGCGCGTCTGCCGGATGCCCGTAGAAATTCGCCGCAGCCGTCGCCAGCGCGCGGCGCTCCTTTCCGGTGTGAATCTCGACCCAGGTGATTTCGGCAGAAATTCCGGGCGGGCGCGGCTGCGAAGCGACAATCACGCGGGCGCCGTGGCTCGCCGCGTCGGTGGCGAATTTGCTGCCGTCCGTCTTCGTTCCCGGCAGCGCGAAAAAGATGGAGCCTGCGCCTGCTTTCCGGCTGTCGCACACGACCGCGGTGATCTGCGGGTCGGCGGGTCCGCTCACGCGCGTGCACTCGATTCCTTCGAGCACGTCATCCAGGTCCATGTTTTGGTCCGCTACCATGCTCAAGCCTCGGCCGGCTCCCATTTTCAGCCTGAGTTCCGCGACCGCACTCAATTCCCGTCCCCCCGTGTCGCGGTTGGCACTCCCTCCCCCGCGTGGCCGAACCGCACTGTGACGCGGCTGCCGTGCACTACGCGCGCTCCAGCCTCCGGGGATTGCTCCACGGCAACTCCCGTGCCAATCAGTGTGGGGACCAATCCCAATTCCGAGCAGCGCTCGGTAACGGCTCGAACCGTCGTTCCAGTGAGATCCGGCACGACGACAGTTTCTTCCTCGTCAAATGCGACTGTCGGCGCGGAGGGAGAGGAAATTTCCTTTTTCGCCGCGGCCTCCCGGAAGCGCGCTTTATTCGTATCCGTCTTGGATGCGACCTCCGGCGCCCGGCTCCGTTGGCCTGCTGTCTGCACATCCGAATTGGGCGCCACATCGTGCGAAACATTGAGATAAGCCAGCACCTGCTCCGCGATTCGCTTGAACACCGGCCCGCCCACATCGCCGCCGTGATGGGCTCCGACCGGTGAATCGAGGACCACCAGAATCGTCACGACCGGCCCGTTTACCGGAGCGAATCCCACGAACGAGGCCACGTACTGATTCGGCGAGTAGCGGCCCGTAGCCGGATCGATCTTCTGCGCCGTGCCGGATTTCCCTGCGGCTGTGTAGCCATCGAGTTTCGCCGGACGCCCCGTCCCCTCCAGAATGACAGCTTCCATCATTTCTCGCACGGTTGCCGCGGTGCGACCGCTGATCACTTGCTGCGAAGCCGGATGCGGCCGCAATTCCGCGGCAGGCTTTCCGCCGACTTCCTCCACTACACTGGAGCGATGCAGCATCCCGCCGTTCGCGATGGCCGAGACAATCGAAACGATCTGCACCGGCGTGACACTTACTTCCTGTCCGATGGCAATCGAGCCGATGGAACTCGGCGTCCAATTTTCGAGCGGCCGGAACAGGCCGCGATTTTCACCGGGCAATTCGATTCCCGTCAGTTGGCCGACGGCGAACGCGCGGATCACGTCGTAGAAACGCGGCGCCCCGAGTTTCAAAGCCACCTTGATCGAGCCGACGTCGCTCGAATTTGCGAGCACATCGCGCACGCTCAAAACTCCGAACGGATGCCAATCGTGGATCAGCCGGCCCGCCACGAGGATCGAACCCATCTGGCAATCGACAAGTTCCGCCGGTGTCGTCACGCCATTTTCGAACGCTGCGGCCATGGTGACGAGCTTGAATGTCGAGCCCGGTTCGTAGGCGGCGGTGACCGCGCGATCCATGCGCGCATTTTCAGAGGATTTCCCCGGGTCGTTGGGATCGAAGGCCGGGGCATTCGCCACCGCGAGCAGCTTCCCCGTCTCGGGATCCTGCACCACCACGGAGCCGCTGATCGCGTGGGATTCTTCCATCGCCCGCGCCAGTTCTTTTTCCGCGATGAACTGCACCGTCTGGTCGAGCGTGAGCACCACTTTCGCGCCCGGATCGGGAGCCGATTCGGTGCGGTCGTAACGCTGGCGGCGCCCGTCGGCCATCACCATCATGCGGCCCGGGCGCCCGCGAATCAGCTTGTCGAACGTTTGTTCGATCCCGCCGATTCCTTTTTCGTCCACATCCACGAATCCGATTACGTGCGCTGCAAGTTCGTGCTGCGGATACACGCGGCGGTTCTCCTTCTGAAAGAAGACGCCGCTCAGGTTCATGTCCTGGATGCGCTTGACCGTCTCGGGCGAAAGCTTGCGCGCCAGGCGGACCGGCGTCTTCGCCTCGCGGATTTTCGTTTCCAGTTCGTCGGCGGGAGAATGCAGGATCGGCGCGAGCAGGCGCGCCACCAGTGACGCATCTTTGATTTCCGCGGGATCCCCGAAACAGGAGTCCATCGGCATGCTGACGGCGAGTTCGCGGCCCTTGCGGTCGTAAATCGAGCCCCGCGCGGGGCTGATCTCGAACAGGCGCTGTTGCTGCCGCTGCGCTTTGGCGAAGTATTCGCTGTAGCAGATGAGCTGGAGATAACCGAGGCGGGCGACTACTGCCCCCATCCAGACTACCCCGAGAACCCAGACGGTCAACCAGCGGAGACGCGCGCTGCGGTGCTCCATGGACTCCGGCCTACCCCATCGGAAACGATTCCCGGCGATCCCTGGGGAGATTTCGCCGGTCGAGGCCCGGGGAGCCGAGCCGCCGCCCCTTCAAGTCAAGGCCGAGGTGGCTGCGCCGCTCCGCGCGCCTGGGCCAGGACGGGCTCGCCGAAAGCCTCGCCCGCACCGGCCAGTCCAGGCACGGAAACGGTCAAGCCGAGTTCCCGGCGCGCGATCCCATCCACTCGCCGGAGCGAGCTCAGCGCGTCGGCTTCCAGATGCAACTGCTGATTCAGCAGAGTCGCCTGCGCGCGGCTGGCTTCCAACTGCTCGACCTGATATCGGAGCTGGATGCACTCGAAATGCTGCCAGGCATAAACGAGCAGGCACGCTGCCAAGCCCGCGCCGGCGGCGACTCGCCGCCAGAATTCATGCAACCGCGCGGGCGGCGCCGGCCGCACCAGCCTCGAATTATCAATGCGCTTCACGGTATGGTATTGCGTCATTGCCAGCCTCCGTGCATCCCGCGCTCCGCCGCAGCCACTCGCTCCACCACCCGCATCTTCGCGCTGCGCGCGCGGGGATTTCGCTGCACTTCTTCCTCCGCCGGCTGGATGACTTTCTTCGTAAGGATGCGAAAGCTCCCCTCGCGCTCCAGGCCTTGAAAGGCGCGCTTGACCTGGCGGTCTTCCAGCGAGTGGTAGCTGAGGACGATCCAGCGTCCTCCCAAATTCAAAGTGGCAGGGGTCCGTGTGAGAAACTGCTCGAGCTCCTCCGATTCTCGATTCACCGCTATCCGCAGCGCCAGAAACGTTTTTGTCGCGGGATGCAGTTTCTGCCTTCCCCTTGCTCTCCGTACCCCTGCCACAACCGTTGCCAGGTGTTCGGTATCGCGGATGGGCCGCGCCCGCACGATCGCCCTGGCGATTCTGCGTGAATCCCTCTCTTCGCCTTTGGTGAAGAGAAGGTTGGCCAGATCTTTTTCCGGCCAGTAGTTCACAATCTCTGCGGCGGTCAGGTCTTGCAGCGCATTCATGCGCATGTCCAGCGGCCCGCCCCAGCGAAAAGAAAAGCCGCGCTCCGGCGTGTCGAGCTCGAGGCTGGAAACGCCCAGGTCGGCGATCACTCCGTCAAACGGAGGCAGCTTCAGCTCCCGCGCCACGTCGCCGATCTTCGAAAATTCCGAGTGCACCAGAATCACCCTCTGCCCGTATGCTTCGAGCCGCTCGCGCGCAATTTCAAGCGCCCGCGCGTCGCGGTCGAGCCCCAAAAGCCGCCCGCTGGTCAGCTGCCCGGCGATTTCAATCGCATGGCCGCCCGTGCCGACCGTCGCGTCCGCATACATCCCTTCGGGCCGAATCCGCAGCCAGTTCAAAACTTCTTCCAGCAGAACCGGCGTATGCAGAACGCTCAAACGCTAGACGCCCAGATCACCAAATGCTTTTTCGTCTTCCGCCGTGATGGGATTGCTCTTCAACCGCTCCAGGAACCGGATGTGATTCCAGACTTCCAGGTGCCGCAAAGCGCCCTGGACGTCCACTTCTCCCTTCATCTCCGCCGATTCGCGCAATACCGGTGGAATCAGCAGGCGCCCCTGCCCATCCACCTCCACAACCTGGCCGAAATAATTCGCGCGCTCCAAGAACTTGCGCTTGGTGGCGTCGAAAGAGGGGCGCTTGGCCAGCGCGTCCTCGATGCGTTCCCACTCTTTCATCGGGTAAATCCGGACGTGATCGCCCGAGGCGCTGGTGACGTAGAATTTCCTGCCGAGCTTGCGCAGTTGTTCGAGAAAGTCGGCGGGAATTTTCACCCGGCCCTTCTCGTCTACCGTCGCCAGATAGCTGCCCCGCAGCATGGAAGCCTATGCACGCCTTGTCCGGGGTGTGAATCGCCACAGTCACTCGCCGGTTCGCCCCTGCAACCGCCTGGAAGTTCGAACGCCTTTTGAATTCCGCTGGAACTGGGTGGTGCAACTTCCCGCACGTTCTTGCCACTTCGCGCCACTTTCTCCCACTTTGGCCCACGATTGTAGATAGCTTCTTCCCCTTGTCAAGCGGAATCCTTCTCAATTTGAATTTTTTTTTCGGGACCTGAAGGAATGGATTGTGGCTGGCTCTGCGAAAACCACAATTAGTTGTGGAGAGGCAAAACCGCCTCTCGCACGCCTAGTTGGCCGATTGACGCGGCGGCCCAAAATTGTGTTGTACCAGTTAACAGCGCCGCAAAAATTTGGCATCCCCGGCGCTTTCAGGGCGCCGGCGAACTCGTCAGCGAGTTCAGGTCGCGCAGCGTGGATTGCTCGTCGGGCGAAAGCCCGTGCATGAACTTCGGATCGTTCAGCGCGGCTTCCCTTTCGGCGGGAGTCATTCCGCGAAGCGTGTGCAACCGGCCCAAAACCAATTGGCGCCGGGCCGGCGGCATCTGTTGCAGCTTCGGTTGAAGATCGTTCTGGAAATGCTGGCGCTGCTCCGGGGTCATGCTCCGCAAAATGCGCCAGCGCTCGCGCATCGCGTCCTGCTCGGCGGGAGAGAGCCGGTTCCATTTTTCCAGGTTCTGCCGGATCTGCTGTTGCCGCGCCGGAGGAAGCTTCTTGAACTCTTCATTGTTCCTCAGAAACTGTTCCTGTTCTTGAGGCGACCGGTCGCTCAAGCGTTCCACCCATGACGGGCGGAGATTCGCCATATTTTGCCCGCCGCCTGCTGCCTTCGCATTCCCCGGCTGAGCGGGATTCCCCGCGCCATTCTTCGGTCCAGGCGTTGGAGAATTCTCAGGTTTGCCCGCCTGGTTCGCTCCTGCGTTCTTGGGCTTTTGCTGGTTTGGCCTCGGCTTGGGCTTACCTGCCTGCCGCCGCGGATGGGGCCCCGCGCGCCGAGGTGCGGGAGGATGTGCTTGCTGCGCAATGGCAGTCTCCGGCGGAAGTCCCGCGAGGAGAGCCAAGGCCATGCCGAGAATGAACCAGAAGCGTCGCATCAACTATCCGCCGTCTCCCTGCGGCTGCGTTTCGTCTTCCGCGGGGGCCTGCTCTGTTTGCGGCCGCGCAGGAAGTTCTGAGAGCACATCCGACTTCGTGAGCATGTCGAAATTCTCGAGAACGCCCAGGTGATCGATCATCTGGAACTGCTCTTCGTCGGTCGGGGCGGTGGCAAACGGCGCCGTGCGCTCCGATGGGCGGCCGGCGAGCCAGACGGTGAGCACCGCGAGCAGCGCCACAGAAAACGCGAATCGCGGCTGCGGTACCAGGCGCGCGAACCACCCGCGCTCGGGTTCGCCGGCGATGCGCTCGCGCACCTTGGCATCAAATGCCGCCGAGGGCTCTAGGACCGGCACTTCGTCGAGCACCGTCCACAACTTGCGGAACTCTTCGGCGCGCGTGCGGCAGGCGGCGCAGGCGGCCAGGTGCTCTTCCACCTCTTGCCGCTCGGCCGAATTCGCCCGGCGATCGAGATAAGCAATCAATTCGTTCGAAACGTCTTCGCACTTCATGACGGCCTTCCTTCCCCTGCGCGATGCGCCACCGGCTGGGCCAG
The DNA here is from genome assembly GCA_035624115.1 of Candidatus Sulfotelmatobacter sp. Classification (GTDB taxonomy): domain Bacteria; phylum Acidobacteriota; class Terriglobia; order Acidiferrales; family UBA7541; genus Palsa-295. Next base: position 63,550 of record DASPSD010000050.1, read on the forward strand.
AAGTGGGGCCAGTTGCACCCGCAGAGTCTCGTAGGCGCGGAACAGCAGGGACTTCAGCGCGCTTTCCGAGCAATCCAGGATTTTGGCGATCTCGACGTAATCCATCTCTTCATACTTATGCAGCAAGACGGCCACACGTTGCTTTTCCGGCAGCGCGGCAATCGCGCGCCGGATGAATTGAGCGCGGTCGCGTTCGATCATGTGTTCGTCGATGCGCATCTCTTTGGCCGGGATTTGCACCGGCGCTTCATCCTCTTCCGCGGGCGCGTCGAGCGAGACATCCAGTTGCCGGTGGCGGTTATCGCGCACCGAATTGAGCGCCAGGTTCGTCGCGATGCGGAAGAGCCAGGTGGTGAACTTTGCGCTGGGAGAATACTGCTTTCGGGCCCGGTAGACCCGCAGAAATGTCTCTTGAGCCAGATCCTCCGCTGTGGCCGCATCTCTTACCATGCGATAGAGGAAGTTGACCAGGGGCAGCCGATACCTCTGCAGCAGCAGGCCAAAGGACACATCGTCCCCAGCCTTCACGTCCAGCATAAGTTGGACGTCGGACCTGGTCATGGCCTCTACATCCTATCTAACACGCGTCCTTCCATAAAGTTGCGGGTTGAGGACAGGTGTAGTATCGGGAACCTGTACTTCTCCGGCCTTTGCTCTCTCGTCCATTGCATCTCATTGATTCCATGGCTTTTAGAAAGAATTTAGTCCACCCTGCCAATTTTTCGTGATTTGCGGCCTACAAATGGAAGATCGCCTTTAGCCCGAGCAGGAGAGCCACGCCAAGGAAGACGAACACGGCGGCGCCGAGATGTGGCTCGCGGTTTACCTCGGGGATCAGGTCCGAAGCAGCCACGTAGAGAGTCACGCCCGCAGAGAATGGCAGCGCCACGGCGACCGTCCCGCGCAGGACGAACATCAGCGCCATCCCCGCAAGCGTCGCGCCCCCCAGAATTGCCGACGACAAAAACGCCGCGCCGCGGCTCTGCCCGCTTGCCAGCATCATCGAAGAGACTGTGAATCCCTCAGGCACCTTGTGCAGGAAGACCGCCGCGAAGATCACTGCGCCGAGCCAGGTGGAAACCAACAGGCCAGAAGCGATGGCCACGCCGTCGAAAAATGTGTGAATCACCAGTCCCAGCAGCGCCGCGTAGCTTGCATGCGCATGCGAAATTTCCTCGTGGTGCGTCTCTTCGCCGAAGTGGAAGTGCGGCGCCACCGTGTGCTCGAAGAAGTGCACCACAAAGTAGCCGCCGAGGACGAAGAGAAAAACCGGCAGCGCCACCTCGGCCGAAGCAAGCGAAGCATCCGCGCGCAGCTTCAGCGACTCCGGAATCATCTCCACCAGCGCCGTGGCCAGCATGAATCCCGCCCCGAGCGCGATGAAATATTTCAGGAAGTGCCGCGACCATTGCCGGTGCGCGACCAGCGACCCGCCGATCATGTTCGCCGCCGCCGCCGTCAGCCCCAGCAGCAGCCCCAGCAGCAGCCGAATTGCCTCCGGAGAAAGCATCGCGCCTATCCCGAATGGCGGAAGAGGATGACGTCGCCGTCCTGCACGACGTATTCCTTGCCTTCGAGCTTCACCTTGCCGTGCTCTCGCGCCGCGTGAAAGCTGCCCGCTCTGAGCAGGTCTTCCCAGTTGACCACTTCGGCCTTGATGAAGTTTTTTTCGATGTCGCTGTGGATTGCGCCGGCAGCTATGTGCGCCGTCGTGCCGCGCTCGATCGTCCAGGCCCGGCATTCGGGTTCGCCGCAGGTGAGAAACGAAATCAAGCCGAGCAGTCGATAGCTCGCCTGAATGAGCCGGTCGCGCCCGGATTCCGCGAGGCCATACGCTTGCATCATTTCCGCTGCTTCGGCGTCGTCGAGCTCCGCCAGCTCCGCCTCGATCTTGCCGCAGAATGGCACGACGGCCGTATGCGGCTTCGAAGCCAACTTTTCGAGGTGATGTTTTTCGACTACGCGATCGATTTCCGGCGCTTCTTCGTCGCCGAGATTCAAGACATAGAGCATGGGTTTGCGCGAGAGGAACATGAAACCCGTGAGCATCTTGGCCTCTTCGTGGTTGAAATCGAGTTCGCGCAAAGGCTTTTCGGCTTCAAGCGCCTCGCGGCAGCGCGTGAGGACGTGCAGCTCGGCCTCGAGGATCGTTTCTTTTTTCTTTTTGAGGTCTTTCTCGACGCGCTCGATGCGCTTCGTGGTCTGCTCGAGATCGTTGAGCATCAATTCGATTTCGACGCTCTCGATGTCCTTCACCGCGTCGAGCGGGCCTTCCCGCGGGACTGCCGGATTCTCGAACACGCGCACCACCTGCGCGAGCGCATCGGCTTCGCGAAGGGGGACAAGCGACGCCGAATTTTTTTCGCGGTCCTTCTGCAAGCCGCCGATATCGACATACTCGATCGTGGCGTAGGTGACTTTCTTCGGCTTGAACACTTCGGCGAGCTTCGTCACGCGCACATCGGGCACCCGCGCGATTCCCACGTGCATCTGGCTCGGCGCGGCGTGTGCATCCACGTGCACGCGGGTGAGAATCCGGAACAAACTTGTCTTGCCTGTAAGCGGCAGGCCGATAATTCCTGTCTGCATAAGCGAGCGATGGTAACACAGCAGTGTGAGGCGAGCCGCGGCGCGGGCTGGCGCTCACCCCGCAACCATGCATGCGTCGAATGAGGCGGGATTGCATCCAAATCGTATCGCCCAGTAAGCTGGAGCGGCGCCGATGACGGAACCTTTGACTGACCGCCTGATGGATCGAACGGCTGAAAAAACCTTGCTGCCATTCGACCATGTGGCCGCGCACGAATTTCTTTCGCGCACCGATAAACGCCTCGCCCGCGTGATCGAGCAGACCGGCGGGTTTCAATTCAAGCTCGATGAATGTGAAAGCGTTTACGAATCGCTGCTCGAAGCGATCGTCTACCAAAGCATTTCGGGAAAAGCCGCTGCGAAAATCTTTGAGCGCATCAAGGCGCTCGGCGCGAATGGAGTCTGTCCCACACCCGAAGAAATCATCAGCACGCCGGTGCGCAAACTGCGCAAGGCGGGTCTCTCGAAAGCCAAAGCGGTGGCGATGAAAGACCTCGCGCAGAAAACAATCGAGGGCGTGGTGCCCACGCTCGAAGCGGCTGGCGCCATGACGGATGAAGAGCTGGTCGAGCGTCTGGTTTTGGTGCGCGGCATCGGCGCCTGGACCGTCGAGATGTTCCTGATTTTCCGCCTCGGCCGGCCCGACGTGCTGCCGATCCACGATTACGGCGTGCAGAAGGGATTCGCCCTCACGTACAGGAAAAAGAAAATCCCCAAGCCCAAGGAGCTTTTGGAATTCGGCGAGCGGTGGCGCCCCTGGCGCACGGTCGCGAGCTGGTACATGTGGCGCGCCGTCCACCTGGCGGGAAAGGCCGCCCGCAAAATCACAAAGCCGCGCCCCAAAACCGCGAAGCCGCGCCGCGCGCGAAAGAAGCGCGTTCGCCGGTCCTAATTTCCCCACAATCAGAGCGCGCGTGTCGCGAGTTATTGCCGCACGGTGAGGAAGAGCGAGGCGAAGCCGATCAGAAGCGTGGCACCCTCGAGCTGGACGGAGATCCGGTGCAAGCGGTTGAATTCGACTCGAAGCGGATTATCGGGAGCCGTGGCGGCGACGGAAACCATTTCGCGGCGCAGGTGCGTCATGCGGCGGATCACCACGTGCTGCGAAATCAGCGTGAGCACGACCATGATGGCAACACCCGCCGCGGGCAGCGCGACCGATTTGCGCGAAATTGTTGTGGCCATGGCCAGCAGCGCCGAAGCGAAGAGAAAGACCATCCCGGCGACGACTCCGAGAGTGTGCAATCGCCGCAACGTAAATTCGACTAGCACGCCGGCCTGGTCCTGGTTCTGTAAGACGCGAAATGCCGCCGGCGCCACCGCCGCGCTAAAGTAAAAAATCGAGCCGACCCAGGTACCCAGCGCAAAGATTTGCAGGAAGCGAAGGATGCTTGTCATCTCACCGAATGGAATCCTACACGGCCACTCACTTCTTGGCCAGTGATCTGGAAAATACGCGATAACCAAGCAGGAAGCCAACCATGAAAAGGGCAAGCGGAAGCAGAATTGAGGCGGCCGGATAGTTGTGGGCGAGCGTGACAAGATCCCAGCCGATTTCTCCCCCGTTCACGGATGGCTCGTTTCTCGTGAGGTACTGAGTTGCGATGAATAGGCCGAAGATCACGACCACGGGAAAACCAAGAACCATAGTGGCAACGCCGACGCAGACGCTTCGCAGGATGACCACGGACATCTTTTCCCTCGACCCTTTCGAAAAGGATACATCAATTCTCGCGCTGGTCCTCAGGGGTTAAAACCCCTGGAACGTCGGCGGCTCCCGGCACGGTTGAAACCGTGCCCTGACGCGGTGCAATCGTGGATTACGTCGATCAAAACGAAGTTCAACTAGATGGTTGGCTTCTGCGGATGTGGAGGAGCTTTTCGACGACGGTGATCACTGTGCCGGCCTCGTCCTGGACTTCGACGGCGAAGGTGCGCTCGATTTTCTCTGTGGATTCGAGCGCGCGGCGGATCTCGTCAATTTGTTCGAGTGAAAGCCGGAAGCGCGCCACGACCGTTCCTTTGCCGGGCTTTTTGAAACGGACGGTGGCGGATTTGTCCCACACGATGTAGCCCTTGCCGAGATTTTCAATCAGCATGACCATGTAAAACGGGTCGGCCATCGAGTAGAGCGAGCCGCCGTAGTGGGTGCCTACGTAATTGGCATTCCAGCGGCGCAGCTTCATCTCCACGTCCACTTCTCGCCAGTCGGGGCTGATGCGCTTCACGCGGATTCCCGCTCCCAAAAATGGCGGCCAGAGATTAATGAGCCAGCGAATGTGGCGCTTGAAAGTAGCGTTCATAGGAAACAGGGTGGCTGCGTCGGGCGGGAATATTACACGCTCGCTGTTGAGGGCGCAAAACGCGGGCCACTGGTTGAGCACAACCGGCCAAATCACGGTTCGAGGCATCCAACGATTGATGGCAGAATGAAGGCGGGGCAAGAGGCATGGTGGGCGACCAAGGACTTGAACCTTGGACCTCTCCCGTGTGAGGGGAACGCTCTAACCAACTGAGCTAGTCGCCCATGAATCCAATTCGAGTGGCACAGGCACTCTTGCCTGTGCAGGTCTTGCTAGCCTCAAGAGCACAGCCAAGAGTGCCTGTGCCACATAAACTTTTGTAACAAAAGGCTTAGGGAATTGCAATCGACGACCAAGACGAGCGCAAACGCGGCGAATAATCGGCTGACGGATCTCGCGCGTTCCATCGGCCGTGTAGTGAAGGGCAAGGAAGACGTGATCCAGCTCGCGCTGGTGACGCTGCTCGCCCGCGGCCACCTGCTGATTGAAGACGTTCCCGGCGTGGGCAAGACGACGCTGGCGCAGGCGCTGGCGCGGTCGTTCCACTGCTCGTTCCAGCGGATTCAGTTCACTTCGGACATGCTGCCGAGCGACGTGATCGGCGTGAGCGTTTTCAACCCCGCGGCGCAGGAATTCGAATTCAAGCCCGGGCCGATCTTCGCCAACATCATCGTCGCAGACGAAATCAACCGCACCACGCCGAAAACGCAATCGGCGCTGCTCGAAGCGATGAACGAATCGCAAATTACGGTGGACAACCACACGCATCCGCTGCCGCGGCCGTTTCTGGTGCTCGCGACGCAAAACCCGATCGAGCATCACGGCACGTATCCACTGCCCGAATCGCAGCTCGACCGCTTCCAGATGCGCATCCGCATGGGCTATCCCGCGCGAGCGAGCGAAAAAGAAATCCTGCGCAATCATTCGGCTACGGCGTCGGCGGATCAACTGGCCGCGCTGATGGATGCGGCGGACGTGCTCGCGATGCAGGATACCGTGGCGCAGGTGAAAGTGGAGGAAAGCCTGCTTGATTACGCGCTTGAGATTGTCGAGCGCACACGCCAGACCGAGCAACTGAGCCTGGGTGTGAGCCCGCGCGGCGCCGTGATGCTGCATCGCGCGGCGCAGGCCCGCGCGTTTCTCGAAGGCCGCGATTATTGCCTGCCGGACGATTTCAAGCGGCTGATCGTTCCGGTGTTTGCGCACCGCGTGGTGGTCAGTTCGCGGTACGTTTCGACACAAAAAAAATCCGAGCAGGCGGAAGCGATTCTCCGCGAAATCCTCGAAACTGTCCGCGTCCCGCTGTAGTGGTGAACGGAAAATGCAGACAACAATTTCCTCAGAGGCTGAAGCCCAAACAAAAACCGCAATCCATGTCGGAGCTGAAGCTCCGACCCCCTGTTTCTTCGGAAATTTCTGACGACAATGGCTGACTCCGTGGTTGTGCGCTGGTGGCGCGGGCGCGACCGTCTCGGCTGGAAAAATTTCGGCATCGCGATCCTGGTGCTGTCAATCGCGCTCGTTGTCGCGCTTTTTTCAGCGGCGGCGGCGCAGGCAGGGCGCGTGGCGCTCGCAGCGGTGACCACGGTAATCGCGCTCGGGATGGCTGCGTGGGTCGGCATCACGATCGTTCCGGCGCTCGCGCGGCGGACGAGCCTGCGCTGGCTCGCCTACCAAGTGGATTACCGGCTGACGCGCGAAGGAATCATTTATCTCGCGGCGGTAGGCGTCCTGATCCTCGCGGCGGTGAACACCGGCAATAACCTGCTGTTCATGGTGCTGGCGTGCGCGCTGGCGGCGATTCTGGTTTCCGGCGTGCTTTCGCGCATCGTGCTGACGGGCGTGGGGCTGAAATTCGATTTGCCCGAGCACATATTCGCCGAGCAGCCCGTGCTGGCCGAGCTCGAGCTGCGCAACGAGAAGCAGACGTGGCCGTCGTTTTCGCTGCGCGTGGTGGGCGAATCGAAAAACGCGGCGGCGCAGATTCTCACGCGGCCGGTCTATTTCCCGTACATTCCGCGGCTCGGCTCGGCGCGGCAGAAAGTGGAGCTGAATTTTCCCAAGCGCGGAGTGTACCGGCAGGATGCGTTCGGCATCCGCTCGCGGTTTCCGTTCGGCTTCTTCGAAAAAACGCGCAAGGTGGATTCGAATATCGAAATCGTGATTTATCCGCGCGTGATGCCGACGGATCAATTTTACGAAGTGCTGCCGCTATTGAGCGGCGAAATGGCCAGCTATTTCCGCGGACGCGGGCACGAGCTCCATTCGCTGCGCGATTATCAGCCCACCGATAGCGCGAGGTTCGTGGACTGGAAAATCACCGCGAAAACGGGGCGGTTGATGGTGAGGGAATTCGCGCGGGAGGATGAGCGGCGCGTGATGCTGGTGCTCGACCCGTTCGTCGGGCCGCCGCGCCGGGACCTGGGCTCACTGGCCGAAGCCGAGCACGCCGAGCGGTTCGAGCGCGCTGTTTCGCTTGCGGCCTGCATCGCTTGGCACTTCAACGAAATCAATTCCGTGATGCAATTTCGCACCGACCGCTTCCGCACCCCGATGGCGCCGGCAAGCGAAATTGTCTACGACTCGCTGCGCGAGCTGGCGCTGCTCCAGCCGGATACGACGGCCGCTGGCGGCGCGTTTCTCGATGAGCTTGCCGCCGAGCGCGAAATTTTCAAAATCATTCTCACGTGCCGCTCGCAAGGCAGCATTCCCAGCGCGCTGTGGTCTTCCTCGTATTTCCTCTTCATCGACGCACTCTGAATCTCGAGGCACAGGAAGCGCATAGGAAGCGAAGGAAGTAGAGGATTCGTGCGAGAATAGCGCGCGCATGAAGACGGAGTGGACGCCGCGCTCGCTTGGAAAATTTCAGCAGCGGTTGCTGGCCTGGTTTCGCGCGCATCGGCGCGACCTGCCCTGGCGGCGGAGTCGCGATCCCTACCGCATCTGGGTGGCCGAAGTGATGCTGCAGCAGACGCGCATCGCAGCGGTGCTGCCCTATTACCACCGCTTCCTGCGGCGCTTTCCGGATGTGCGATCGCTGGCACGCGCGCGCGAGGAGGAAGTTCTCAAGTTGTGGGCGGGGCTCGGCTATTACAGCCGCGCGCGCAATCTGCACCGGGCAGCGAAAGAAATTGTCGCGCGGCACGAAGGAAAATTTCCGCGCGAACTCGATGCCGCGCTCGCGCTGCCCGGAATCGGAAGCTACACGGCCGCCGCTATTCTGAGCATTGCTTACAATGAGCCGCTCGCCGTGCTTGACGGCAACGTGGCTCGCGTGCTCGCGCGCCTCGGCGCCATGCGCGGTGATTTGCGCGCGCCGAAGATGTGGCGCGAGCTGGGAGAGCGCGCCAACGTGACTCTCGCTCGAGACGCAGCGGGCGATTGGAACCAGGCGCTGATGGAATTGGGCGAGACGATTTGCACGCCGCAATCGCCGCGGTGCGGGGAATGTCCTGTGTCGCGCTGGTGCGCGGCGCGTGCCCGGGGGCTCACGGACGAAATCCCCGCAGTCCGGCGCAAGCGCGCGCCCGTAAGAATAAGAATTGCCGCCGCCGTCTTGCGCGATCCTCGCGGCCGAACAATCCTCGTGAAGGATCCCGGCGCGCATGATGGCGTCCTTTTTTCGAGGATGTGGCAATTCCCGGCGGTTGAAGTCGCGCACGAGCCGCGGCGTGAACTTGCCGCACATTTGAAAGCGACGTTTGATCTCGATGCGGATTCGCTCGAGGCGTTGCCGGAGGCGCGGCATGGAGTGACATTCCGCGAGATCGCGCTGCTGCCTTTTCTGGCGCGCGTCGCGCGGCTTCCGAAGCGGCCGCGGACGCGCATACTTCCCCTTGAGCGGCTTTCGGAATTGCCCGTGTCGAGTGCGACGCGAAAAATTGCAGCAGCGGCAGCGGGCACGGCATGCCGTGCCCCTACGAGAGAAAACCCAACACCCTCGTTTGCGTCCCCGTAGCGAATTCGTGTCGCTTACAAGTGGCCTCAATCGTTGGATGCTATGATTTTCAGAGAGCCATGGCGTTCGTCACATCGGTGAACTCACCGGCCGGTCGCGCTGCGTCGAACGATGGATTGCCCGCGGTGCAGCGCTATTTCGAGGTGTCGCTGTTTCTGCTGGTGACCACCGGGATTCTTGCCATCGTCTCGACGGGCAAACTCGACATGGCTTCGATGGCCGTTCCCATCGTGGCGCTGGGATACAAAGGGATTCGGCTCTGGCGCGGGCGCGGACCGGAACTTTCGGTCCGAGCGGCCACCGGACTGGTGCTCGCGTACTTTTTATATTTTCCGTTCGACCTTTGGGTGGTGTCGCGCAATTTGGCCGCCGGCGCACCGAACCCCTCGCTTTACTCCGCGCTGCTTGCGGCGATTCACTTGCTGCTGTTCGCCACGCTCGTGCGCCTCTATTCGGCGCGAAGCTCTCGCGACTACGCGTTCCTTTCGGTGCTCGCGTTCGCCTGCATTCTCGCGTCGGCCATCCTGACCGTCGAGACGGGCTTCTTGATCTGGCTCGGCGTCTTTCTGATGCTCGCCGTCTCGACGTTTGTCGCGCTGGAGATCCGGCGAAGTGCCAGCGGCGCCGTCTCTCCGCCGCTCGAAGCGGGCAGCCCGCTGGCGCAGCGGCTCAATCGTGCGCTTGCGTTCACGTCCGTGCTGGTTGCCATCAGTTCGCTCGCGATCGGCGCGCTGCTCTTCTTCCTGATTCCACGATTCACGGCGGGATATCTGAGCGCGATCAATCTTCAGCCGACGCTCGTGACCGGCTTCAGCGACAACGTGACGCTCGGCGAAATCGGCAGAATCAAAAAGAGCAGCTCGGTGGTGATGCGCATCCGCGTCGATGGAGATCCCGGCCGGGCGCAGAACATTCACTGGCGCGGAATCATCCTCACGGATTTCGACGGCACGCGATGGTACACACCGGCCCACGACGCAATCGTAGTGACCCCGAGCAACGACGGCGAGTATCAGTTCGCGCCTTCACCGCCGCCGCGCGGCGACTTTTATCCCCTGCATTACACCGTGCTGATGGAGCCGGTCGGGACCGACACGATTTTCTTCGCGCCGCACCTCGATACCCTGCGCGGACGCTTCGGCAACGAGCTGGATCGCCCTACGTCGCGGCGCCGCCCCGGTTACCTTCTGCTCGACCGCACCGGCTCGCTTTTCAATCCGGAGCACAACGAGACGAAAGTGCGTTACGAAGCGACGTCGCTCGTGCCGGGCGTGCGGGCCTCGGCTTTGCGCGCCGCTCCGCCGCTTTCGAGCGCGCAGGCGGGAAACCCCTATCTTCAGCTTCCCCGGCTCGACCCACGCATCAAAAAACTGGCCGAGCAAATGACCGCGGGCGCGACGAATGAGTACGACCGGGCCGCCAGCATCGAGCGTTACCTCAAGACGCGCTACGGCTATACGCTCGATTTGAATTTGCCGCCGGGCGAAGATCCTCTTCCCTATTTCCTTTTCCAGCGCCGCGCAGGCCATTGCGAGTATTTCGCCTCGGCGATGACCGTGATGCTGCGCACTCTCGGAATCCCCGCGCGTTATGCCACTGGATTTCTGCCCGGCGAATACAACGACGTGGGCGGCGACTACATCATTCGCGCCAGCGACGCGCACGCCTGGGTGGAAGCTTATTTTCCGGAATACGGCTGGATCACGTTTGACCCTACGCCCCCGGCGGACGCAAAACCCGGCGGGCTATTGGCGCGGCTCGGGCTTTACTGGGACTGGTTCCAGTTCGCCTGGGGCGAGTGGGTGATCAACTACGATTTTTCACACCAGGTGACGCTGGCGCAGAATCTGCAAAAATCCACCCACGATCTTGGGGAGCGGGCGCGGCGCTTTACACAGGAAAAAGAACGCCTCGTGTTTCAAATTCTGCTGGCACTCGACCGGCGGATCGAGGCTTCGCCTTATTTCCTGCCGAGCGTTCTTGTTTTTCTCGTGGCGCTGCTCGTCTATCTGCGCGGGCGTCCTTTGATTGCTTACCTCGTTGCGCGGTACGCGCTTCGAGCCGGCCGCGGCGGAACGCTGACGGCTTCGCTGGCGGCGCTCGAATACCGCGAGATGTTGCGGCTGCTGGAAAAACGCGGGTGGAAAAAGGGCCCGTCGCAGACAGCGCTCGAATTTTCCGCCGCGATTCCCTCCCCCGAGTTGGCCGGGCCAGTCGCGCGGCTCACCGAGATGTATCAGTCGGCTCGATTCGGCGACCACGCCGCTCCCATCGAGCAGATGTCATCGCTTCTGCGTTCCCTCCGCGACTCCTTAAAGGCTCGCAAGTCCTCTCACTGAGATAGTGAAGTGAAGAAATACAAAAATCGGTAACCAGGCAGGGGTGTGGGCGCGTCCAAAAGGTAGAACCGCCAACGTCCTTCGCAGGAGGTGCGGGCCATGCGATTCCTCCCGGTTGCAATCCTGCTGATCAGCTTCGGATGTTACGCCCAAGAAACGGGACCGCTGCCACCAGCGCCTGCTCCCAGCCAGCCCCAGGCGGCAGTGCCGGCGGCGAAATTGATGGCAACAATTCCGCCGGGAACACGAATCACGCTCTCGCAGCTTCGGCCCATCTACCTCAATACGATTCATCCCGGAGAAGCAATTTATTTGCTCAGCACGTTTCCGGTTTCCGTGGACGGAAAGCTCCTGATTCCGCCGGGCACTTATGTCCAGGCTACGGTGGACCGGGTGAAGCGCCGCGGCGTGTTCTGGCACACCATCGACTTGCAGTTGCATTTGGACAGCGTGTCTTTCCCGAGCGGTTACGCCGTGTCGGTTCCGAGTCCGGCCGCGGTGTCAGCCAGTGCAGCGGCGGCGGCCACTTCCGGAGGAACCGTGCAGGTAGGACCCGTGGGTGGAAGGTCGGTGGGAGCGGCAATCACGGTGGCCTTGGTCACGCGAGCGGAAAACTATTTTATGGTGACTGCGTCCCCGGTCGAAATGGTCCTTCAGGGTCCGCTGGAAGTTGACGTAAACCGCGCGACAGCTCCGGCTGTGTTGTACTCGCCATTCCTGGGGATCAATTCGCCCGAACCCGATCTCGGGCAGCGAATGATGCATACATGCTTCACTCCCGGAACTCCAGGCACGCCGGATATCTACGTTCCCGGGACTCCGGGGACGCCGGCCATCGGCGATTTCCCCGGGACGCCGGGAACTCCCGGATATACGATTCCCGGCACGCCGCCGACTCCGGGGACGGCGTACGCCTGCCCATAAATTCTAATCTGACGCAGAAATCCCATTTCCTATCCAACGACCTGCAACAGGGGGCGTCCGACGAGTTGGTGTGCGTTGTTCTTGGATTGAAAACAAAGCGGGAGCAAGCTCCCGCACTCCAAAGGTCTCGGGGGCGGCGCGGAGGAAGAGGCGACCGGGTCGCGGCGCCCAGCGTGGTAGAATTGTCCGTTTGTGAATCGCGTGAGTGAGATCGCTGAGATGCCGAAAGTCGGATTTGTGAGCCTGGGATGCCCGAAGAACCTCGTCGATAGCGAGGTGATGATGGGCATTCTCGCGCGCGCGGGGTATGAAATTACGCCGCAGGCCGACGAGGCGGAAGTGCTGGTGGTCAATACGTGCAGTTTCATCGCGCCGGCGCAGAAGGAATCGGTGGAATCGATTCTCGAAATGGCCGAGTACAAGAAGACCGGGCGGGCGCAAAAACTGATTGTCGCGGGCTGCATGGTCGAGCGATATCGCCGCGAGATTCGCGAGCAAATCCCGGAAGTGGACGCCGTGATCGGCACCGGCGAGATTGAGAAGATTCTGGAAGCCTGCCGAGGGGATTTGCTTTCGGCAGCCGATGCGGCAACCGCGGGCGAGCTTCCCACGTATCTCTACAACGACCTCACCCCGCGGATTCTGGCCACGCCGCGGCACACTGCCTACATCAAGATCAACGAAGGTTGCGACCATCCGTGCACGTTTTGCGTCATCCCGCAATTGCGCGGAAAATTTCGCAGCCGGAGATTCGAATCGGTGGTGCGCGAAGCGGAAAATCTGGCCGCCGCGGGTGTGCGCGAAATCTCGCTCATCGGCCAGGACACCACTTTTTACGGCGAGGATCTGGGGCTTCGCGACGGACTTCCCACGCTTCTCGAGCGCCTGGCTCAGATCGAGGATCTGCACTGGATTCGGTTCCTTTACTGCTACCCGAATCGCATTACGCCCCGGCTTCTCGGGACCATCGCGGCGCATCCGCGCCTTGCAAAATACCTCGATATCCCGCTGCAACATGCGAGCCGGAGCGTGCTGGCGCGAATGAAGCGCGGCTCGAGCGGCGACGCCTTCCTGAAAATACTGGAAAAAATCCGCCGCGCTGTTCCAGGCGTTTCGATCCGGACCTCCTTCATCGTCGGATTTCCCGGAGAAACCGAAAAGGATTTTCAAGAGCTGTGCAATTTCGTGCGCGCCGCGCAATTCGATTGGATGGGGGTGTTCTCCTATTCGGATGAGGATGCCGCCAAGAGCTTCGCCTATGGGAACAAAGTGGACGCGAAAACAATCGAGCACCGCCGCAAATCGCTGATGGCCATCCAGCGGAAAATTTCCGCGCAAAAATTGTGCCGGCGCGTCGGCCAAAGCGTGGAGGTGATGCTCGAAGGCCCGTCAAAGGACACCGATCTCATCTGGGAAGCACGCCTGGAAGGGATGGCGCCGGAAATCGACGGCAAAGTGTACGTCACGGAATTTGAGGGCGCGAGCGACGCGGCCGATCTCCCTGCGCCCGGAACGCTCGCGACCGCGGAAATCACGAAATCCACCGACTACGACCTCATCGCGCGCGTGCTGGGATTCGACCGGCCGTCGCAGCCACTGCCGGCGCCGCTGCGCGCTCAAAACTTGTTCCCCATTCTCAATTCCCGGTGAATCCGAGTATCCTCTCTGCTATGCAATGGCAGTGCCCGATCTGCCGAAAGCCGACGGACTCGGCAACCAATCCGGAGTTTCCGTTTTGCAGCGAGCGCTGCCGGCTGCTCGACCTCGGCAACTGGGCGAGTGAAAAATATAAAATCAGCGAGCCCGTGATCGACGAATCGACTCCCGAACCGCCGGAGCGAACCACTGATGAACACAAAAACTGAAGCATCCGCGCAGGAAGGCCCATCAGCTTCGCCCGCGCGCAAGCCAAGCTTCGCGCTATTTGTCGCCACAGCCTGCGGCCTCGGCTACATCCCGCAAGCGCCCGGCACATTCGGCTCGCTTGCCGGACTGATTGCCGCCGGTTTGCCCTGGTGGGTGTTTTACGGAGTCAACGCCGCGATGGGATTCAATTTCGATATCGGCGGGATCCAGATTTCGCACGCCTCGTTTGTGGTGGACCCATTCTTCTTCTCGAATCTCACGATTTTTGTTTTCGTCGCCGCGCTCGGCGTATGGGCTGCCGGACGCACGGCCCGTTACTGGGGCCAGAAGGACCCTCCGCGCGTGGTAATCGACGAGGTCTCCGGCCAGCATTTGACCATCCTTCTCGGCTGCTCCCTGCCGCTCATGGGCGGCCGGTTGCCGGGCGCCTGGACGCAATTCCCTCTCGGCCTCATTACCGTGCACAATCCCCTCAACTGGAAATATTTGCTCTTGGGTTTTATACTTTTTCGCGGGTTCGATGTCTGGAAACCCTTTCCGGTGCGGCGAACCGAGTCGCTTCCCGGCGGCTGGGGCATCATGGCGGACGATTGGGTCGCCGGAATTTACGCGGGCCTCGGATTGTGGCTCGCCCGGTCACTCGGCCTATAATTCACGGAATATCCTTTGCGAACAAGCGGAGCACCCCGAATCGAAAGTGTGAAACCGGCCGCCGCCCTTCCGGGCGGAGAAGTTGCGATTGCCGGCTCCGGGTTTGGCGTGCGCAACCACACGCGCCCGCAGGTGCAATTCGGCGCCGCCGAAGGCAGCCTGGTGATGGCGGCAGATGATCTTCTGATCGCGCGCGTGCCGGAAGGAGCCGAAGGCGGCGCGGTGCGCGTGAAAATGGGCGGCGTCGAAAGCGCGCCGTTTCCCATCGCGCTGGGCGTGCAGGTGGCGGACAATCTTCATCCCGTCACGAATCCGGCGGTGGACCGCGACGGCAATATCTACGTCACCTTCAGCGGCCAGCGCGGGCAAAAAGTTCCCGTGTCGCTCTATCGCATCACTTTGAATCACATGGTGAAGCCCTTCCTTACCGAGCTGATGAATCCCACGGGGCTCGCCGTCGATCGCGATAACAATCTGTTCGTCTCCTGCCGCAACGACGGCACGATTCATCGCGTCTCTCCCGACGGCCGCTCGATGCAATGGATCGAAGGCATGGGAATCGCCACCGGCCTCGCGTTCGACAAGACCGGCAGCCTCTACGTGGGCGACCGCAGCGGCACGATTTTCAAGATTTCTCCCGACCGCGAAATTTTCGTCTTCGCCACGCTCGAGCCCTCCATGGCGGCCTACCATCTGGCGTTCAGCCCCGCAGGGGAATTGTTTGTCACGGGACCGACGACTTCGAGCTTCGATCGCGTGTACCGGATTTCACCGGCGGGTGAAGTGGCCGTTTTCTACCGCGGCCTCGGGCGTCCGCAGGGTCTGGCGTTTGACCGCCGCGGAAATCTCTACATCGCCGCGTCGCTGGCCGGCAAGCGCGGCGTCGTGCGCCTCACTCCGAAAGCGGATGCCGAGCTCGTGCTCGGCGGGAGCAACATCGTCGGCCTCGCGCTCTTGCCCTCTCATCGCGCCTTGATCACCACCAACAACGCGCTCTATACCCTCGACTGGGACGTCGAAGGTTTGCCTCCCGGAGGTTAACGGCCCTCGATGCGGGCGGAGATCATCGCAGTCGGCTCGGAGATGCTGACGCCTTACCGGCTGGACACCAATTCGCTTTTCCTCACCGGCGAACTCAACAAGCTGGGCATCCGGGTGGTTCACAAAGCGGTGGTGGGCGACTCGCCCGAAGAGATGCGCTCGTCTTTCCGCCACGCCATGGACCGCGCCGAATTGATCGTCGCTTCCGGCGGGCTCGGCCCCACCGACGACGACCGCACCCGCGAAACCGTCGCCGAACTCCTCGGCCGCAAGCTTCGCCAGGATGAGGGCGTCCTGCGCCGGATTCAAGAAGTCTTCCGGCGGTTCGGCCGCGCCATGCCGGAGATCAACGCCCGCCAGGCGATGGTTCCGGAAGGTGCGGACATTCTCCCGAATCCGCGCGGAACGGCACCGGGACTTTGGCTCGAATCCAACGGCCACATTCTCGTGCTGCTTCCCGGCGTGCCCGCAGAATTGCGCGCGCTTTTTGATGCGGAAGTGCGCCCGCGGCTGGCCAAGCTGAGTCCCGAAGAGCGCCTGTTCACGCGCGATCTGCGCATCACCGGCTTGCCGGAATCCGAAGTCGAGCAGCGCGTTTCCCCGCTTTACGCCCTCTACCCGGAAACGGAAACGACGATTCTCGCCGCTCCCAGCGGGATCCAGCTTCATCCGCGCGTCTGGTCCGATGACGCGCAAAAAGCCGAAAAAATGCTCGACGAAATTGTCGAGCGCATGGCGCTGGCCCTCGGCGAACACCTTTACTCCACGCGCGGAGAGACGCTCGAGGAAGTGGTGGCGCACATCCTCACGGAAAATCGCGCCACGATTGCCGCCGCGGAAAGCTGCACCGGCGGGACGCTGGCCGAGCGCCTCACCAACCTGCCCGGCAGCTCGAATTATTTTCTCGGCGGAGTGGTTTGCTACAGCAACGAGCTGAAGACCACGCTCGTGGGCGTGCCCGCCGAGCTGATCGAGGCAAAAGGAGCCGTGAGCACCGAAGTGGCCCTCGCTCTCGCCGACGGAATCCGGCGCCGCACCGGCGCCACTCTCGGCGTCGGCATCACCGGCATTGCCGGCCCGGGCGGCGGCACACCGGAAAAACCAGTCGGCCTTGTGCACATCGCTCTCGCCGATGAACGCGGCCCGCGCGAGCGCG
The DNA here is from genome assembly GCA_035624115.1 of Candidatus Sulfotelmatobacter sp. Lineage (GTDB taxonomy): Bacteria > Acidobacteriota > Terriglobia > Acidiferrales > UBA7541 > Palsa-295. The sequence continues at coordinate 80,377 of DASPSD010000050.1, forward strand.
CTTATCGCTTTCCCGGCGATCGCGAGCGCATCCGCCAATACGCCACGCAAACCGCGCTCGACACCGTGCGCCGGTATTTTCTCTACCCCGTGCGTGGGCGGTCCTGAGCCGTGCGGCTTTTTGTCGCGCTCGACCTGCCCGAGGATGTCCGGCGCGCGCTCGGCGATCTGATGGCCCGCCTCAAACCGGAATGTCGCGGGGCGCGCTGGGTGCGGCCGGAGGGCATGCACCTCACGCTGAAATTCATCGGCGAAGCCGCTCCGGAAAAGCTCGATTCAATTCGTCGAGCGCTTGCCGGCGTGCCCTTTGAGCAAGCTGTCGAGCTGCGCTTTCGCGGGCTCGGGTTTTTCCCCAACGAGCGCCGGCCGCGTGTTGCCTGGTGCGGAGTCGAAGCGTCTCCAAATCTTGTGCGACTGGCAGCAGACGTTGACCGCGCGCTCGTGCCATTGGGGGTGCCCTCTGAAACTCGCGCGTTTGTTCCTCATCTCACGCTCGCGCGCTTCAATTCACCCCAGGGCCTCGAGAAAATCGTGCGCGCCGCCGCCGATTTCAAGTCGCGCGATTTCGGCTCGGCCGGCAATTCGGAATTTTATCTTTACGAAAGCTTTCTGAAACCTTCCGGCGCGGAGTATAAGAGGCTCGCGACTTTTCCGGTTGGGAAAGGCGCATCGGCGGGAGGCGCGCAGTGAACATCCAGTGGCTGATCCCTGTGGCCGCGTATTTGCTCGGTTCGATCCCGTTTGGCCTGCTGATCGTGAAAACCGCCTCCGGGAGAGACATCCGCGAAACGGGCAGCGGCAATATCGGCGCCGCGAATGTGGCTCGCAATGCGGGAGCGGTGGCCGGCGCTCTCACGCTTTTGCTCGACGCCGGAAAAGGCTATCTCGCCGTGTGGCTCGCCGGCCGGCTTGCAGGCGGGAATATCCGCATGATGGCGCTTGCCGCTGTGCTGGCCGTCCTGGGACATATGTTCCCGGTATGGCTCAGCTTCCGCGGCGGCAAGGGAGTCGCCACCGGCCTAGGCGCGTTCCTTCCTATCTGCTGGGAGGCGATGGCCGCCGGTGTGGTGCTGTGGCTAATCGTGGTGGCGTTCTGGCGTTACTCTTCGCTCGGATCGATTGTGGCTGCCGCTGCCATGCCGGTACTGGTTTACGTCCTTTATGCGCCCGGCCACGCCCCTCCTGAATTTGTCACGCTTGGCACTATCGTTGTTTCGCTCCTGATCCTGGCAAAGCACCGCCCCAATATCGAGCGCCTCATCGCCGGCAAAGAGAGCAAATTGAAGCTCAAGGGCTGATTGGCGTCCCTTGGCTCTGTTGAATTCCTCTTTGCCTAGGCGCTGCTCACAAAGACCTTTGGAGTGCGGCTTTCCCTGAGCTCAGTCGAAGGGGAGCTTGCTTCCGCTTTGTTTTCAAATCCGGCACAGCGCCCGCCAACATGTGCCCGAGCCACTTCAGGCGGGATCTCAGCGGAGCCCAATGCCTCCTAAGTGCCAATAGCCGTGTGGCTTATCCGCCAACGCTAGTACGATCGTCCTGTTGTACCCCCGCTTGCCCTCCGCTAGCATTTTCTGACGGGGATTCTTGTGCCCACACTGCCCACTAAGGCCCTCAAGAATTTCACCACTCGGCGTCTGCGCATCCTCTGGATGGTGCTCGGCGCGCTGCTGCTGGTCAGCGTACTTCCGCTCTGGCTTTATCACCGCCAGGTGCTCCGCCTGAGCGAGCAGAAGCTTCAGGATACCGAGCGGGTGCAGCAGAATGAGATTACGCGTTCGCTCGCGAGCGAAACCCTGCAATTCGAGCAGAACTTGCGCGAGCAGCTCCTGAGCGAGCGCCAGGTGCTCGCCCTCACCGGCTGGATCCAGAATGTGGACGATTCATCGCACGCGCCCCAGGTTTCGCGCCTGCTTCAGAGCTTCGTCGAGAACAATACGAACATCCTCTACGTCACCGCGGTGAACAAGCAGGCCAAAGGACAGTCCGCCGGCAGCTTCCGCGGCGAAACCGATCCCTTCGTAGATGTCGCCCTCAAGCGCGCTTTCACGGCGAGCATCCAGGGGCTGAATTTCGTGAGCGAGCCGTTCGCTTTGGGCCACGACAATCGGTCCGCCCTGGTCATGTCTGTGCCGCTATTTTCCGACGGTGAGTTCACGGGAATGTTCGCTTCGGTCGTGTCGATTGACCGGCTGCTGGCGCGGCTACGCGACGCCAGCGTGCGCGATCGCACCGTTTTCATCGTCGATGGCCACGGCCATATCGTCGCGCATCCGGATAATCGCGATATGGTGCCGGGCCGCGATGTCACCTCTACGTCTCCCCTGGTGCGCCAATTCAAGCAATTGCCGCAGGAATTGCGCGCCACCGAAACCATGCATTTCACCGATCCCAGCACCGTGCGTCCGATCGACATGATCGGCACTTACAGCACGATTCCGGAATTGCGCTGGGCCGTGATTGCGCAGCGCAGCCTGGGCGACGCCCGCGTCGATGCCGGCGTGAAGGAGCTTACGGCGCAGGCGCTGAGTTTCGTCGTGGGCGTGACGTTCGTCGCCCTGATCTTCGGCTACCTCTTCGCCGTGGGGATCACGCGCCCTATCCGCGGCCTTGTGTTCGGCGTCCGCGCCATCAGCCGCGCCGAATTTCACGAGCGCGTGCAGGTCCAGGGCGCCGCGGAAATCAGTGAGCTCGCCGAGACGTTCAATCACATGGCGGGCGATATCGAGGAGTACGTCGAGCGTCTGAAGCAGGCCGCCGGCGAAAACCGCCAGCTCTTCTTGGGCTCCATCCGCATGCTCGCCGCCGCCATCGACGAAAAGGACCCGTACACCCGAGGCCATTCCGGCCGCGTGGCGAAATATTCGATGATGATCGGCGAATACATGGGTCTCAACACCGAAGATCTCGATCGCCTGCGCATCTCCGCTTTGCTGCACGATGTGGGCAAAATCGGCGTGGATGACCGCGTGCTCAAAAAGCCCGGCAAGCTGACCGACGAAGAATTCGAGCTGATGAAGCAGCACACCGTGAAAGGCGCCAACATCATGCGCCCCGTCGAACAATTGAAAGACGTGCTCCCCGGCATTGAGCTTCACCACGAGCGCATGGATGGCGGCGGCTATCCTTACGGCCTTACCGGCGACCAGATTCCCTTGATGGCGCGCATCATCGCCGTCGCCGACACGCTCGACGCCATCACCACGAATCGTCCGTATCAATCGGCGATGGACCTCGACTACGCCATGGACCGCATCCGCTCGCTCGCCGTCTCGCGCTTCGACCCCACCGTGGTCGGCGCTCTCGAGTCCGCCGTCAAAGCCGGCCGCCTCCGCCTCACCGCCACCCTCGTCGAGGTCTGAGTAGGACAGGCCTCCCGGCCTGTCCGGTTTTGTGCCGCGGCTCTGCCACGGATGAGAATCCCTGCTAAAATGCGCCCAATGCAGCGCAGGGGAGGTATCCATGGCCTCTGAGTCGGGTACCGCTACGCGTTCTGATGGGCTGAAAGCATTTCTGGCAGCTCGCGATTATCTGCTCCAAAACCGCGAAGATTACGACAGAGTCCGCCGCGAATTTCGCTGGCCCGAGCTCACGGAATTCAATTGGGCGCTCGATTATTTCGATGGCTACGCCCGCGAAAACTCGAAGCCCGCGCTCTGGATCATCGAAGACGACGGCAGCGAGCTGAAGCCCAGCTTTGCGGAGCTGTCGCGGCGCTCGAACCAGGTGGCGAATTTTCTCCGCCGGCACGGCGTCTGCCGCGGCGACCGCATCGTCGTCATGCTCCCGAATGTCGTCGCTATCTGGGAAGTGATGCTTGCAGCGATGAAGCTCGGCGCCATCGTCATCCCCGCCGCCACGCTCCTCACCGAAGCCGACCTCCGCGACCGCCTCGACCGCGGCAAAGCCCGGCACGTGATCGCCATTTCCGCGAGCACCGCAAAATTTGCCGGCGTCGAAGGCGCCTACACTCGAATCGCAGCCGGCCCGCCGCAGCCCGGCTGGATTTCCTACGCCGACGCGTACAACGAGTCACTGATTTTCCATCCCGATCGCGTGACGCACGCCGACGATCCGTTTCTTCTCTATTTCACCTCTGGGACGACCGCGCTGCCGAAGCTCGTGCTCCACACGCATCAAAGTTATCCCGTCGGCCATCTCGCCACGATGTTTTGGATCGGCCTGCGCCCGGATGACGTGCATCTCAATATCAGCTCGCCGGGCTGGGCCAAGCACGCCTGGAGCTGCTTTTTCGCGCCGTGGAACGCAGGCGCTACGATTTTCATCCACAATTACGCGCGCTTCGACGCAAACAAAACTCTCGGCGAAGTGGCGCGCTGTGGTGTGACCACGATGTGCGCGCCGCCCACCGTCTGGCGCATGTTCGTCCTCGAAGACCTGAAATCTTTCCCTGTGAAGCTGCGCGACCTCGCCAGCGCCGGCGAGCCGCTCAATCCCGAAATCATCGAAAAAGTTCGCGCCGCGTGGGACATCACCATCCGCGACGGCTTCGGCCAAACCGAAAATGTTCTCCTCCTCGGAAATTTTCCCGGCCAGACGGTGAAGCCCGGCTCGGTGGGCAAGCCCTCGCCCGGACACGAAATCGCGCTGCTCGATGCGGCGGGAAATCTCTCGGACGACGGCGAAATTTCCGTCAAACTCGAGCCGCGTCCGATCAGCCTGTTCGTGCGCTACGAGGACGATCCCGCGAAAACGCAGAAATCCATGGAGGGCGGCTACTATCGCACCGGCGACGTCGCGCGCCGCGATGCGGACGGCTATTACACTTACGTCGGCCGCGCCGATGACGTGTTCAAAAGCTCGGACTACCGCCTGAGCCCGTTCGAACTCGAAAGCGCGCTCATCGAGCACGCCGCCGTGGCGGAAGCGGCCGTCGTCCCGAGCCCGGATGAAATCCGCTGGACCGTCCCGAAAGCGTTCATCACTCTCAAGCCGGGATTTACGCCTTCCCGCGAGCTGGCCCAGGAAATTTTCATCTTCTGCCGCAATCGCCTCGGGCCTTACAAGCGAATCCGCCGCCTGGAATTTTCCGATTTGCCCAAAACAATTTCCGGGAAAATCCGCCGCGTGCAGTTGCGCGCCATCGAAGTCGAAGCTCGCTCTTCGGCCAATCGCCGCGAAGGCGAATTCTGGGAAGACGATTTCGCCGATTGAACTCACGCCGTTGGCAAGCCCGCCCCGAGTTCCTCTGCTAGAATGAAGGATTCCGCGTGCGGCGCGGAATTCGCATGATCACACTGTTTGGACCACCCGAACCCACGCTGCTCGAGCGGCTGAAAGAATCCGTCGGCAAGACGCGCACCGAACTCGCCGCCAAAGTCGAGCAGCTTCTCACGGGCGACCGCCCCGTTGATCCCGAATTGCTCAAGCAGCTCGAATCGGCCCTGCTGAGCGCGGATATCGGCGTGCGCACCACGCGCGAAGTGATCGCTGCGCTGCGCGAGCAAGTGAACCAGCACAAGCTGAGCGACGCCGCCGATCTCCGGCGCGAGCTGAAGAACCAGGTGCTGAAAATTCTCGCCGCGCCCGCTTCGAATTCAGCCGCAAAATCGGATGGGCAAGGGGACGCGGCTCCGCGCGTGCTGTTCGTCGTCGGCGTAAATGGCACCGGCAAGACGACCACAATCGGCAAGCTTGCGAATCGCCTGAAAAAAGGAGGCGCGAGCGTCCTGCTGTGCGCGGCAGACACTTTCCGCGCCGCTGCCATCGAGCAGCTTGAAGTGTGGGGCCGCCGGGCGGGCATCGAAGTGATCAAGCAAAAATCCGGCGCCGATCCTTCCGCCGTGATTTTCGACGCGCTCTCCGCCGCGCGCGCCCGCTCGACCGACGTGGTGATTGTGGACACCGCCGGCCGCCTCCACACCAAGTCGAACCTGATGGCCGAGCTAGAAAAAATGAAGCGCACGGCCTCGAAAATCGTTCCCGGCGCGCCGCACGACGTGCTGCTCGTCCTCGACGCTACCACCGGCCAAAACGGCCTCAATCAGGCGCGCGAATTTTGGAGCCACGCGGGCGTGACGGGCATCGTCCTCACGAAACTCGACGGCACCGCCAAAGGCGGCATCGTGGTCGCCATCGCGCGCGAGCTGAATCTCCCCATCCGCTTCGTCGGCACCGGCGAAAAAATCGACGACCTCGTTCCCTTCGACGCGCAAACTTATGTCAACTCGCTCTTCGAGTAGCGAACGCGACGACTATTTCATGTCGGGCGCGATCATCCGCGCGCTTCGAGGTGTGGCACTCGCGCATCCCAATCCAATTGTGGGAGCTGTCCTCGTCAAGAGTGGCCGGGTTGTCGGCGAAGGGTTTCACGATTACGACAAGCGCGACCACGCAGAAGTCGTCGCGCTCAAGAGGGCCGGCAAGAACGCTCGCGGCGCAACTCTTTACGTCACGCTCGAGCCCTGCTGCACCACCGGCCGCACAGGGCCCTGCACGAATGCGATCATTGCAGCGGGGGTGAAGCGCGTCGTTGCCTCAATGCCTGACCCGAATCATGCCGTCGCTGGGCGTGGCTTCCGCCAACTGCGCCGCGCCGGGATTCGCGTCGATGTCGGGCTTTGGGAGGAGGAGGCGCGCCGGTGGAACGAAGACTTCGCGAAGTGGATTCGCACCGGCCTGCCTTTCGTCACTCTCAAGACCGCGCTCACTCTCGACGGTCAAATCGCTGAACGCGCCGAGAGCGTGACTTGGATCACGAGCAAGCGGTCGCGCGACTCGGTTCAGAAACTGCGTCACGAAGCCGACGCCCTCCTCACCGGCATCGGCACGATTCTCGCCGACGATCCGCGCCTGACGGACCGCTCCGGCGAACCTCGCCGCCGCAGGCTCCTCCGCGTTGTGCTCGATTCCGATTTGCGCCTTCCGTTGCGCTCAAATCTCGTCACGCACGCAAAAAACGATGTCCTTGTCTTCACCCGCCAATCTCCCGATTCGTCTCGCGCCCGCGCGCTTTCAAACGCAGGCGTCGAGGTCCGCCAGATTCGCGGAGAATGGGGCCGCATCGATTTAAAGCAAGCCCTGCGCGAGCTCGGCAAGCGCGCAATCTTGAATCTGCTGATCGAAGCCGGCGCAGAAATCAATGGCGCGGCGCTTCAAGCGGGAATTGTGGACAAGATGATTCTCTTTTATGCTCCCAGGGTGATGGGGACGGGCGGCGTGCCCATGGCGCGCATTCCGTCGCGCTGGTTTTCGAAATCGCCTGGGCTCAAAAATCTGACATTGAATCAGTCCGGGCCCGATTTTGTCGTCCAGGGATATTTTCGCGATGTTTACGGGGATCATCGAGCACGCCGGAAAAATTGATTCGCTCGAGCGCAGCGCCGAAGGCGGCCGCCTGCGCATCAGCCTCGCTGGAGCGGATGCAATCGCCGCGAACATCAAAACCGGCGACAGCATCTCGGTCAACGGCTGCTGCCTCACCGTCGTCGAATTCGACAAAAATTTCTTCGCCGCCGATCTTTCCGGCGAGACGCTTCGCCGTACCGCCTTCGGCGAAAAAAAATCCGGCGATCCGGTGAATCTCGAGCGCCCGCTCGCGGCCGGCGCGCGCCTCGGCGGACATTTCGTTCAAGGGCACGTTGACGGCGTCGGCCGCGTCACGCGCCTCGTTCCCGAAGGCGATAATTGGTGGCTCTCCGTGCGCGTCCCCGAAAATTTGCGGCGCTACGTCGCCGAAAAAGGCTCGATCGCCATCGACGGCATCAGCCTCACCGTCGCGCGCTGGCAGGAAGGCGTCGCGGACATCGCCATCATTCCGTTTACGTACTCGAACACGAATGTCCGCGCGATGGCGGTCAACGACGGCGTCAACATCGAGACCGACATTCTCGCGAAATATGTCGAGAGCCTCATGCAGGCGCACCAGTCGCCCGCAGCCTCACGCTTCACCGTTCGCGAGCTGATCGAAGAGGGCTTCTGAATTGCCGTGCCGCAAGGAGCCGCGTTGAGTCTATCCACTTCGGTTGATGTCGCCGTGATCGGCGCGGGCGCGTTCGGCTCCTGGACCGCGTATTTCCTGCGGAACTCCGGCGCGAGCGTCGCGCTGCTTGATTCCTACGGCCCCGCGAACGCGCGCGCCAGTTCGGGCGGCGAATCGCGCATCATCCGCATGGGCTATGGCGCCGACGAAATCTACACGCGCTCGTCCCTGCACGCGCTTCCTCTCTGGCAGGAACTCTTCGCGCAGGCCGGCCAGCCCAATCTCTTTCAGCGCACCGGCGTTCTCTGGGTCGCCTATGAGAAGGAGCAGTATTCGCTCGATACGCTGGCCACGTTGCAAAAGGCCCGCGTGAAATTCGAAAAAATGTCGCGCGCCGATCTTGTCCGCCGCTATCCGCAAATCGTCTTTGATGACGACGCGTGGGCAATCTTCGAGCCCGATAGCGGCGTTCTGCTCGCGCGCCGCGCCGTGCAGGCCGTCGTCGAGCAAGCCCGCGAGATCGGAGTGGATTACCGCGAGGAAGCGGTTCTCCCCCCTTCAGGCGAAGGCCGCCTCACTGTAATCAACACCGCAGGCGGCGCGAATATTTCCGCCGGCAGTTTTGTGTTCGCGTGCGGCCCATGGCTTCCGAAGGTTTTTCCCGCCCTGCTCGGCAATCGGATTTTTCCTACCCGCCAGGAAGTCTTTTTCTTCGGCATTCCCGCGGGCAACGCGCGCTTCTCGCCTCCGGCGATGCCCACCTGGATCGACGAAAAAGATCAATTCTACGGAATGCCCGATATCGAAAGCCGCGGCTTCAAATTGGCCAATGATGAACACGGAGCCGCAGTCGATCCCGATACGCAATCGCGCATCGCCACTCCCGAAGCACTCGCCGCGGCGCGGCGCTATCTCGCCAAACGCTTTCCCTCATTGAAGGACGCGCCCGCTGTCGAAACGCGCGTCTGCCAGTACGAAAACACTTCCTCGGGCGATTTCTTGATCGACCGCCACCCGGATTTCGAAAACGTGTGGCTCGTCGGCGGCGGCTCGGGCCATGGGTTCAAGCACGGCCCTTCGGTGGGTGAGTACGTCGCCGCGCGCGTCACAAAAGGCGGGCCCGCCGAGCCGCGCTACTCGCTCGCGACGAAACAGGCCGTGCAGAAGCGCGCGGTCTATTGACGCGAAGCCGCTCCGGCGGAAATTTGCAAATCCGCGCGCTCCTTCGCCCGCGCTCCGCGATAGTAAAGCGCCGTCCCCAGCAGAAACGCGAATCCGGTTCCTCCCACCAGCTTCAATTCGAATTGAAATTTGTTCACCGCGTCGCCCGGCGGAACAAGCGACAGCGCGATCGCCGCAGCGGACACTGCAAATCCGAGGCCGGCTGCGGCCCAAACTCCCGCCTTTCCTCCCGGAATCAACACCGCTCCCGGCGCCGCCTCGCGGTCCGCGCGATAGGCGAGCCGGATCGCCGCCGCATACATATAAAGGAACGGAATGAAATAGAGGATATTGGTCGCGGCGACCAAAATCTGGTACGCGCTCACGGTGGTCTCGTTGATCTGGCTCAACAGCAGAATCAATCCGGAGATGATCGCCTGCGTCAGGATCGAAACATAAGGCGTCTCCCATTTCGGGTGAATTCTTCCGAACGCGGGCGGCAGATAGCGGTCGAGCCCGACCGCAAACGGCACGCGCGCGATTCCCGCGACGGTCGAGCCGACTCCGCCCGCGTTTCCCACCGTCACCAGCATCGCCGCGATCATCCCGAGCGCGCTGAATTTCAAGATCCCCGACGCGATCGTCAGCGCCTCGAATACTCCGCTCTTCGGATCCACTTCCACGCCGCTCATCAGCGCGAGCACCGCCACGGTTCCCGCGATATAGAGAATCGCGATCACGATTCCGGAGCCCAGAATCGCGCGCGGAAATGTCTTCTTCGGGTCGCGCACCTCTTCGCTCATGGTCGAAACCAGTTCCAGTCCGGCGAACGCGAAAGCGATCTGCGGCCAGTAATTCACCGTGTCCCAATCCCAGTGCGGCAGCACGTTGGTCCATGTGAAATGGGTCACCGAGCCTTGCCGGGTCCAGATCAACGCCGCCACCAGCACGAGAACCGTCAGCGGCAAGAACGTGGACACCCCGCCCACATTTTGAAGCCACTTTCCGATTCGCAGCCCGATGATGTTCAGGTACACCGCCACCGTCAGCAGCACGAACGAACCCGCCAGCAGAAACTTTTGGTTTTGCGCCAGCGGCGCATACCCGATTCCGCCGATGTACGCAGCCATCGAGGCGCTGGCGAAAAGCAGCGCGGGGAAATAAAAAAGCGTGTACACCCAGTAATTCCATCCCGCCACGAATCCGTGAAATTCGCCGAACGCATCCTTCGTCCAGGCGTAAAGGCCGCCCACTTCGGGGAAACGCGTGGAAAGCTCCGTGATCACCATGGCGGTCGGAACAAAGAAGAAAGCTGCGGCCAGGATCCAAAGCGTGATCGACGATGTCCCGTTGTGAGCCGCCGAAGCAATCCAGCGCGGACCCAGCACCGTGGCAATGTTGAAGAGCAGCACATCCCATACTCCCATCACGCGCGGGAGCTGGGGCTTTGGGGTGTTCGGCGAGGGCGCGCTCACGCAGTCGCGTCCAGGGCGGGGATCAATTTGTCTTCTTCAAGGAATAGCCGCAGAAAGGGGTCTTTTGTATTTTCGAAATCCGTCCAGGTGCCGAAAAATGTGACCCGCCCTTCTTGCAGGAAGATGACGCGGTCGGCGAGCCTTTTCGCCAGATGCGTGTCGTGCGTGACGACGATCGATGTTTTTCCCAGCTTTTCTTTCAGCTTCGCGATCAATTCGCTCATGTGGCCGGCCATCAGCGGATCCACCATCGTCGTGGGCTCATCATACAGGATCGCGTCGGGATCTTCCGCGAGCGCCCGCGCAATGGCTACTGCCCGCTTCGTGCCGGTGCTCAAATCGGACGGGAGATAATCGGCGAATTGCGCGACTTCCAGCATTTCCATGAGTTCGCCGACGCGCTGATCCACGTCGAAGGCGCGTTCATGGCTGGGCCGGCTCAAAAGCGGAAACGCCACGTTCTCCGCGATCGTAAGCGAATCAAACAGCGCGCCCGATTGAAATACCATCGTCACCCGGCGGCGAATTTCCGAGAATTGTTTTTCGCTCCAGCCGGTCACGTCATTCCCGGCGACAACGATTCGCCCGGCATCCGGCTCGAGAAATCCCAGCAGCAGTTTTAAGCTCACCGACTTACCCACGCCGCTGCGGCCCATGATTACGGCGGTCTCGCCCTGATCGACGAAGAAATTCACACCCTTCAGCACTTCATTCTCGTCGAAGGCTTTCGAGACGCCCCGAAATTCGAAATAGTGTTCCGGACTCATCTCACGAATCCGCTTTGTGGGTCGCGGTTTTAACCGCGACATTCAGATGCTCGGGCTCAAAGGGCTTTAGAATCTGTGTGACGGCTCCCGTTTTTCGTCAGGGCAGGGCTTCAGCCGTGCCGTAAGAGTCGAAAATTCAGTGCGGCTTTAGCCGCTGAGGGGCTGATCTCAGAGTTCTCACACAGACTCTTTAGCCCCTGAAGTTCCCAACCGCCGCAGAATGCGAGAACCTTGGGATGAAGCTCAGTCATCGCTTCACACGCGCTTCAATGCGCGCCTTCGCTTCTTCAAAATCCGCGGGCGAATTCATATTCTTGAATAGGAGGCCATCGGAATCAAAGGCTTTCCACTCGGCGGGTTCTATCTCGCTGATTCGCAGGCCGGCAAGCCCGTCGGTCACTTTTCGCGTGCCGCGCGCCAGCGCCGCGCGAATCGGGCGATCACATCGCTTGCGGTACATGGCACAAAGCGGTTCGGCGCCCCGCGTGTTCATCGGCAGCACCACGTCCGCATCCGATGCAACCGCGCGCTTGGCGAGAAATTCGAGCCACGCGCTCGCAAGGTACGGCAGGTCGCACGCAATCACGAGATTCCACTCCGCCTCCGAAGCCCCGAGCGCCGTGGCGATTCCGCCGAGCGGGCCGGCGCCGGGAAATTCGTCCGCAATCGCATTCCACCCGAGAGCTTCAAACCGCTCCGGCGCTCCGACAATCGTGGCATCCGCAGCAACCGCCTGGGCCAGCCGCGCCGCGCGCACAACGAGCGGCACGCCATCCAATTCGAGCATGGCTTTATCGCGTCCCATCCGCGAGCTTTCCCCTCCCGCAAGTACGAATGCCCCGATTTTTCGATTGGGGTTCATTGAGTCTTCAGGCCCTTCATGCTGGCTGGATTTTTCCCTGCCTCCTTGCTTCCTTGCCTCCTTGCTTCCTTGCCTCCTTGCTTCATTTTCCCGGCCGCTGAATCCCCAGTTCGCGCAACTTCTCCTGCAAACTTTGCCGGTGCAGCCCGATCTCCGCAGCCGTTTTCGAAACGTTCCAATGGTGCTCGGCAAGCTTCCGCTGCAAATAAGCAATCTCGAATTTTCGCTTGGCCTCGCGAAAATCGGTTTCCGCCAGGTGCGAATCCCCATCCGAATTTCGCGACGCCGCCAGCGGGCTCGTTCCCGCGCGAATCTCCTCCGGCAAATCGCTTGCCGAAATTTCTTCGCCGGCCGCAAGCACCAGCGTGCGCTCGAGCGCGTTGCGCAGCTCGCGGATATTTCCCGGCCAATCGTAGCGCCGCAACAAATCCATCGCCTCGCGGCCGAGCCGCGCGCGGCGTCCGTGGCGCGCGGACAGTTGCTCGAGAAGCGCTCCGGCGAGCAGCGGGATATCTTCTCTGTGCGCGCGCAGCGGAGGCACTGCGAGCGTCACCACGCGCAAACGGTAATACAAATCCTCGCGAAATCTGCCGGCTGAAATTTCGGCGGGCAGGTCGCGATGGGTCGCGCTGACGACTCGGACATCCACATCGATCGGTCGCGAGCCGCCGAGCCGTTCGATCGTGCGATTTTCCAGCGCTCGCAGCACTTTCGCCTGCGTCACCGGATTCATATCGCCGATTTCATCGAGAAAAAGCGTGCCGCCCGAGGCCAGCTCGAACTTTCCTTTTCGTTGCTGAGCGGCGCCGGTGAACGCGCCCTTCTCGTAGCCGAACAATTCCGATTCGATCAAATTTTCCGGCAGCGCCGCGCAATTCACCGCCACGAATGGCTTCGCCGCGCGCGGAGATCGCGCATGAATTTCCTGCGCGAGCAAGTCTTTGCCCGTCCCGCTTTCGCCGAGAATGAGCACCGTCGTATCCGTCGGCGCCACGCGCTCCGCCAATTCAAACATGCGCCGCATCGCCGCCGACGCGCCCAGCATCCGCCCGAATTGTCCTTCGGCCACGAGCTCCCGGCGCAGCTTCTCGTTCTCGGCGCCGAGTTCGCGAAGCTTCAGCAGGTTGGCCACACGTTTCCGCAATTCGACGATATCGAATCCCTTCACGATGTAATCCGAGGCGCCCGATTGCAAAGCTTCCACCGCAGTTTTCGCCGTGTCGAGCGCGGAAACAACGAGCACTGGTGTGTCGTCTCGGCTCGCGCGCAACCACCGCAAAAACGAAAGCCCATCCTCGCCCGGCATAACCAGGTCGAGCAAAATCAAGTCCGGGTGCGCGCGTGATATTGCTTCGCGCGCAGCGGTAGCTGACTCGGCCTCAAGAATCTCGTATGCGCCTTCCAGAGCACGGCGGATGCCGTACCGCGCTGACGGCTCGTCGTCCACGATGAGAATCATTTTCATGCCGCTCTTCGGATTCATCGATCCGCCACCGGCAGCGTCAGGTGAAAGCGCGTTCCCTTCCCCTCCTTCACCGGGCTCTCGCACGTTAGCGTTCCCCCGATTTCCGCAATCCGCCGCGCCACGATCGAAAGCCCGAGGCCCGTGCCGCTCGCCTTGGTGGTAAAAAACGGCTGAAAAATCTTCGCACGCAATTCCGGAGAAATTCCGGGGCCGTCGTCCACCACTTCCACTTCCAGCTTGTCCTCGTGACGCGAAAGCCCGATCCGCACTCGTCCGCCGTCCGGCTGCGCTTCGATCGCGTTGACGATCAAATTCGAAAACACTTCGCTGAGCGCGTCTTCCGATGCGAGCGCGTAAATTTCCCCGGCCGGCTGATCGAATTCCAGGCGGACGTTCCGGCGTTCGGCGTCGCGCCCGAAAAGCGACGCCGTCTGGCGCGCGAGTTCCACGACGCCCACGCGCTGGCCGTTCACTGCCGGCTTGGAAAATTTCAGGAGCTGCGAAAGTTTCTCGCTCATGCGGTCGATTTCGCCGACTACCAGCGCGCAATCGTGCCGCACGTCCAGCGGCAGATTCGGATTTTCGAGCTGCACTTGCAGGACCGTTTTCATCGAGCTCAGCGGATTTCGCAAATTGTGCGACACGCTTGCGGCCATCTGCCCCAGCAGCGCCAGCCGCTCGCGTTCGGCGAGTTCGCGCTCGAGCCGCAGCTTCTCTTCGATCAGCCGGCAAAGGTCCACCATCGCGGGAAGCTGTTTGCCAAGAAATTCCAGCGCGGCGGTGGTCTCGCCGGTTAAATACGAGCCGGTTGTCGCCGCTTCCAGGAGTCCGAAATCTTGGCGATCCTTCATGAGCGGAATCTGCGCTGTGTGGCCGAGACCTCCCGGCGCTTCGAGCGGCTTTTGCCCGGGCGATCGAGGAATCGAGATTCGCACCGCCGCCAGCCCGAATTCCTCCCGGATCCGCCGCTCGGCCTGCGCGAGCAATTGTGCAACGTCGCCGGATCGCGCCCGTTCGTTGAGCTCGCCCGCCAATTGTTGCAGCTTGCCGAAGCGCGCCTGGAAAGTGCGATGCAGCGCCGGACCAATCGCGCGCTCGAGCGGCTCAAAAAGAAATATGAGGACGAAGAGAAGAATGCTTGCAGTGGCTTCCGGGGGAAGAGCCGGCTCGAGCCAGCCGCTCACGCGGCGCACGAGCGCGAGGTAGAGCAGAGCGATGAAGGTTGCCGAAAGGGCATAGACGAGATTTCGTTGCGCGCCGTATTCAAGGAAGTTGCGCTTCAGCGCAAAATAAATCAGCAGCGCTCCGGGGAGCACTGCTCCCACGACTGTCGCGGTTGCCAGTAAGTCAGCTCGAAACGGAGAAGCCGAGGTGGCGACAATACGGATCACCAGGATTACGAAAAGGAATACAGAGACGGCCGTGAGGCCGCGCCCGAGCCGCCTCGCATTCGGGTCCTTTTCGCGAGAGGTTGCGAACCATTGAAGCGCAGCGGCCATGATCGCGCTCGTTGCCAGGACGGCCAGCGGATTGACATTGGCGAATCGGAGCAATTCCGGACCAAACCCAATCTTGAATTTGTATGAAAGCACCGCGAGGACCGCCAGTTCGCCCGCGACGAACACGTACATCAACCACACACTGGCCCAAAGCACGGGCTTGATTCGCGCTTGTTGCACGGCGCGCATGTATTCCACGTGCGCGTGAAAAATCAAAGGCCAGAGAAAAAACATCCCCAAGGCGAAAAGCGCATCCGAAAACAAACGTGTCAAGATTGGCGGCGCCCCGTATTGGATCGCTGCGTTTGCCTCCAGCAGCGCGCTCGCGTACATCAAAAAAAGCGAGAGCACGAGAAAAAACAGCAGGCGTTCGAATCGGCGCGGGCGGCGATGTCCGAGAATCAGCGCAATGAGGAACAGGTAGACCAGCGCCCCCCCGGTCAGGGCGATCAGACGAATGTAGAAAAGGTATGCCACCCAAGCGCCTCTGGAGGTTGGATTCTAGCCTCACAGAAATGGCAACTCAATGGCCAAGTGTCAGAATTATCGGACATCTTCTAAATCGCTGATAAAAATAGACTTAGTAGTTACTCGCTGGGGCCGAGGACGGTACGATCTTGTCGGATTTCTGCTTGACAGTCAGGCCAGCCATGCTATATTAGCACTCGGCTGAGAGGAGTGCTAAGAGCCCCGTCCACTGCACTACCTCGCAGGCAACTCAAAGTTTTCCATCGGAGGCATTGCAAACATGGCAGTGAACATCACACCGCTACACGACCGCGTGTTGGTCCGGCGGCTGGAAGAGAAGGAGGTCGTCAAGGGGGGCATCATAATCCCCGACACGGCTAAAGAAAAACCGCAAGAGGGCGAAGTCATCGCCGTCGGCAGCGGACGCCGGGAAAAGGGAGAGTTGATTCCCCTGGACGTAAAGCCCGGAGACCGTATCTTGTTCGGCAAGTATTCAGGTAATGATATAAAGATCGAGGACGAGGAGTATCTCATCGTGAAGGAAGACGAGATCCTCGCCAAGATCGGCGGCCACGCGAAAGCGGCCGGCAAAAAGTAAATCCGGGCCGGGCGCGCATCCGGCTCCGGCCGGCGCCGTCCATCCCGATAACCATTCGGAAAAATTTCAGGAGGAACGAGAACCATGGCAAAGCAAATCGTGACTGGTGAGAATTCGCGCCAGTCCATTCTGCGCGGCGTCAACGTGCTGGCCGACGCCGTGAAGATCACGCTGGGCCCGAAGGGGCGCAACGCCGTGATCGAGAAGAAATTCGGCGCGCCGGTCATCACCAAAGACGGCGTGACCGTTGCGAAGGAAATCGAGCTGCAGGATCCGCTCGAGAACATGGGCGCCCAGATGGTCCGCGAGGTTGCTTCGAAGACGTCCGACGTCGCGGGCGACGGCACCACTACCGCCACCGTGCTGGCCCAGGCCATCTTCCGCGAAGGCGTGAAGACGGTCGCTGCCGGCGCAAGCCCGATGGCGCTGAAGCGCGGCATCGAGAAGTCGGTTGAAATCGCCGTCGAGGAAATCAAGAAGCTCCACAAGGACGTGAAGGGCGAGATGATCGCGCAGGTGGGCACCATCTCCGCGAACAACGATAAGCAAATCGGCTCGATCATCGCCGAAGCGATGAAGAAGGTGGGCAAGGACGGCGTCATCACTCCCGAGGAATCCAAGACGATGGAGACGACGCTCGAAGTGGTCGAAGGAATGCAGTTCGACCGCGGCTACCTCTCCCCCTACTTCGTCACCGATCCCGAGCGCATGGAGTGCGTGCTCGAGGACGTCCGCATCCTGATCCACGAAAAGAAAATCAGCTCGATGAAGGACCTGCTTCCCTTGCTCGAAAGCATCGCCAAGGGCGGCAAGCCGCTTTTGATCATCGCCGAGGAAGTCGAGGGCGAAGCGCTCGCGACGCTCGTGGTGAATAAACTCCGCGGCACGCTCCAGTGCGCTGCGGTAAAGGCTCCGGGCTTCGGCGATCGCCGCAAGGCAATGCTGGAGGATATCGCCATCCTCACCGGCGGCAAGGCCATCACCGAGGACCTCGGCATCAAGCTCGAAAGTGTGAAGGTCGAGGATCTCGGCAAGGCCAAGAAAATCACCATCGACAAGGACAACACCACAATCGTCGAAGGCGGCGGAAAAGCGGCGGAGATCGAAGGCCGCGTCCGGCAGATCCGCGCCCAGAAAGAAGAAACGACCTCCGACTACGATCGCGAAAAGCTCGAGGAGCGGTTGGCGAAGCTCGTCGGCGGAGTGGCCGTCATCAAAGTCGGCGCGGCAACCGAGACCGAGCTGAAAGAGAAGAAGGCTCGCGTCGAGGACGCACTGCACGCAACGCGCGCGGCGGTCGCGGAAGGGATTGTTCCGGGCGGCGGCGTGGCGCTGGTCCGCTGCATCACGGCGCTCGAGAAGCTCAAGCTGCATGATGACGAAGCGATTGGAGTGAACATCGTGAAGCGGGCGCTCGAAGAGCCCATGCGGCAGATCGCTCTCAACGCCGGTCATGAAGGCGCCGTCGTTGTGGGCCGCGTGCGCGACTCAAAGGAAGAAAACTTCGGCTTGAACGCGGAGACGGGCGAATACGGCGACCTGGTCAAGGCAGGCGTGATTGACCCGGCCAAAGTGACTCGCCTCGCGTTGCAGAATGCGGCGTCGATCGCCGGCTTGATGCTCACCACCGAAGCGCTGGTGGCCGACATCAAGGAAGACGAAAAGAAAGCCGCAGGCGGCGGTGCACCCGGTGCCGGCGGCATGGGCGGAATGTACTAATTCCGCAATATAGTGCTCCGTGGAACTTGCCTCATCACAGGCGAGGCACTCGAGCGCCGAAAAGACCTCGGGTCTGAAGACCCGAGCTACATTGAATCGAGGGCGTCCCGGCTAAGTGGCCGGGGCGCCCTTCGTTTTTGGCCTCGCCCCTCCCGATTTTCCGCTGGGAACGGCATAAAGCAACGTTATGCTGTTCACAGTGAAAACTGCCAAAAACTGGCAAAATTTCGGGTGCCTCTGGCAAGACTTCAAGTAATCCTTCAGGTCCCCACCAATTTCTCCAGAAAGAGGGCGACAGCATCGCCTCCGCTCGAGAATCCGACGAGTACTAGGCCTGTAAAAACACTTCCACCCGAATTTTTTTGAGGGATGCTTTGGAGGGGACCGACGGGTCCGGAGACATGTCCGCGGGTTCATGGTTTTTGGTCGTCATTCTGAGCGGAGCGAAGAATCTCTCTTGGGTGTTGCGTGGCCCAGGCGATGCGGAGTTAAGGGCCAGCGACACGAAATTCAAAACCAAGAGAGATTCTTCGACTCCGGACCGGCCATCCCAAAATCAGGGATGGAAGAAAAAAAGGCCGGCCCTCCACTCAGAATGACGGGCGCGGAGAAGGAGCTCCAAGGAAATTGAAAAATGAGATTCACAATTGAAAAGGAGCGGCTGACGCACCGGGGCAGGACACTCCGGGCGTTTCAGGCGTTCTTGGCGCTGATGGACGCGGCGGCGTGGATCCGGTCAGAGATGCGCGGGCAGCTTGCCGCCTTCGGGCTGACGCTTCGAGGGTTTCGAGTGTTGGACATGCTGTATCGCGACGGTCCCACGCACATGGGCGCGCTGGCGCGGGCCTGCGCGCTGACGCCGCAGCACGCGCAGGAAGTCGTCGGGCAGCTCGAGGACATGAGATGGGTCGAAGGAGTGCGGACGACACTCGAGCCCGCAGACAACCGGCGGAACCGCCGGCTGAGATCTCTGGGAACTCCGAGACAGACCGGGGTGCACGTGCACAAGATGCGCCTGACGCCGCTGGGAGAAAAATTCATCGGACACATTTTTCCGAAGCACGCAAAAGTCGTGAAGGCGTGGATGAAGGCGCTCGACGGCCGCGAGCAGGTCTCGCTCACCCGCATTTGCCGGAAGCTGAAGGGCGGAGACATCATAAAATTTTTCAAGGAAATGCGATTCATCGACCCGGATGAGGAAACCAACACCTGGCCGACGGAATAGTGGAGCGCCAGAGTTTCCAACGATGAAAACCCAGCGCCCGCACCAATTTTGCTAAAGGCGAAAGGACGCGGCACCCTAAAGTGAAATGCAAATAAAGGAAAGGCGAGAGTGGGCCAACCGCCTTACGGGACAATCCCGCGGGATAGTTGTTTGCAACAGGCGATTTCACAGCTTACCGGATCACATGTGATAACGCGATTTCTCAACAGAGACCCGCGCTGAAGAAGCTCGACCCTTGTGTCCGACAGATTTTCGGCTTAGGCCGTCACTCGTCCGTCGTAAACTATGTCCGGTAGAATACCGCCTTCTTGAGGGGCCCGCCTCGATGTGAATGACCTTCGCGCGCGAGTATTTATCAGCTGCGGTCAGAGCAAAGGCTCTGACGAGCCGAAGATAGCTGATGAAATTAGCAAGAGACTGACAGCTCTTGGCTTCGACCCTTACGTAGCAGTAGCGCATCAATCGCTCCGCGGTCTCAAGGAGAATATCTTCGAGCAACTGAGCCGGTCGGAGTACTTCTTGTTCGTGGACTTTAAGCGCGAGCGTTTGGGCTGGACATCAGCTCATCGAGGTTCATTATTTTCTCACCAAGAACTCGCTCTTGCATCTTTTTTGGAAATTGACGTACTAGCCTTTCAAGAGCGTGGTATCAAGCAAAGAGACGGAATACTGGGGTCCATACAGGCGAATGAAATCGCCTTCTCAGAAAGAAGCACTTTGCCCGACCTCGTCATCGATAACGTGCAACAAAGGATGAAGGAAGGCCGATGGGATCCTCGATGGAGAAACGAGCTTGCTCTTGAGCGCGGACCAGGGGACATAAGAGACCCAGTGGTACGGAATACGGGTAAGACTGGACGGTTTTACTACATAGCAGTACGCAACCGGCATCGGAGCAGGACTGCCCTCAACTGCTGTGCATACTTGGAAAACTTGAGCGCACTTGATAGGGGCTCCGATATCCCCGTCCCTACAGTCGAATTTAAATGGGAAGGCTATCTACTTCCCAACGCGCACGTGCATGCGAAGACCGTACGCCGCTTCGACGCATTTTGGGTTTTGCACGAGAGCCCCACTCAGATTCTGTTCAACACCCCCTTTTGCGATGCGTGGCCCTTCCTGCCCAATATAGGAGGAGCCGATAGTCAGTACAAGCTAACCTACTTGGTCTTGTCGGATAATTTCCCACCCGCTCGTAGATCGTTCCTTCTCAAAGTAGCGGGGTCCCTCGACGCAACAACGTTTGATCCTGAATAAAGGCGGGGCGGTCGCTTTCCCGCGGGGTCGTGGGTTGGCTCTGGTTTCGAATTTGAATTTCGGATGCGTGTTTTGACGGGGCCTCAGAGGGCTCACGTCGGTTGGTGTAGATGGGAGACTCGGTTTCGGATTGCCTGAATCAGGATCCGCGAGATGGCTGACCTGCGCGTAACAGGAGCCTGAAGATCAGCGCGTGCGAGACCAGCAGCGGCGGGACGATATCTGTGACGAGATAATATCCAGCGCCCAATGAAATGGGCCGCAACTGGACGCGAGCTCCTTGATAGAAGGCGAACAGAAGATCCGCCGCGCCCCAAAGGTTGAATACCCACACCGACGGGATGGCCCAGGTGGTCTGACGCATCAGCCCCACGCTGGCAAGAATCGCCAGTATCGCGGCGACAAAATCACCGTAGGCAGCGGGCATTGCCCACGCCCTCGGCAATGCTCCAGCGACGACCCCTGGCACCAAGAAGCTAAGCCCAAGGAAGCGGAGAAACATGTGCGGAGCTACAAGCCACGTCAGGGCTTCCTCGCGCGTGCGATCCCTGAGCCATGGCCACGCAAACAGCACGGCGGCCACGATTGAGCTGACCAGGCTCGCGAGGGTGTTGATTCCAAAAATTGCGCGTGGATCCATCGGGGCCGCGATCTAAATAAATCCACTTGCTACCCAGATGTCAAATACAAATACAAGAAGAGCAAGGCTGAGAAACACGCCTGAGGGGGAGGTCGTGGTGTTCGAGCGCGTCGCGCTCGTCGATCCAGACGAGTTTCCTCATTTGGCCAGGGCGCGCAGGGTGTTGCGGTAGCGGCGGAAGATGTCTTCGGCCTTCTGCATTTTCTTTTCGAATGCCGGATCGTAAGAGGTGAGTTGATAGCCGCCTTCCGGGGTCTCGATCAGGAAGAGAGAGTCGCCTTCATCGGCGTTAAGGCGGGCGAGGGCCTCTTGGGGCAGAACGACGCCGAGCGAATTCCTGATTTTGCGGACTCTTAGTTTGAGCACAGGCTCGGCTCCCCCCTTTTGACAATTCTGATGACCGGCAAGTGGAAGCGCAAGTGCGGGTAAATGCGTTTCTGGCGCGCCAGACGCGCAAAGGCGGGCGAGTCAAGCCTCGCCCTAACAAAGCGGTGTCAAGCCACCGCACTCCAGAAGAACAACAGCAGATTCGTTCGCTGGGTCGTAGCCGCGGCGTGGGATACAATGCGCGGACCCAGTCCTTATTCGGCCGGCGGCGGCTGCACACGGAAAGGAAATTTTCTCATGAGCGCGAGGCGAATTATCTGGGCAGCGGGACTGCTGCTTGCGGTGGGAGTGTCGGCAACGGGGCGCGATGGTGCGATGGGCGGGCCCGCAGCGAACATCGCCGGGCATATTACGGGGCTGGTGCCCGAGGCGCGAGTGGTGCGCGCGGAAGAGACGCTGGTAGCGGCGAAGGATATGGGGATTGTGCTGCACGACGAAGTGAAGACGGAGAGCGGAGGGCGCGTGCGGATCGAGCTGGCGGATGGGTCGGTGTTGAACGTGGGCTCGAATGCGCAACTGCGCATCCTGCAACACGACCCGGCGCGCCAGCGGACGGTGCTCGAGCTGATTTATGGGCGGCTGCTTGTGACGGCGACGAAGATTTCGAGACGCGGCGGACAATTCGATGTGCGCTCGCCGATTGCGGTGGCGGGAGTGGTCGGGACGAAGCTTGGACTGCGCGTCGAGCAGGAATATGCGGATGTGGTGTGCAAGGAAGGGACCGTGCGCGTGCGCAATACCGACCCGAGCGTGGCGGGAGAAGTGATGCTGCAATCGGGCGAGTTTACGCACGTGGAGCGCGGGAAGCCGCCCACGCCACCGGCGCCGGCGTCGCCCGAGAGGATTCAGGCGGGAGAGGACGCGACGAGCATTCCGGAAGCGAAGTAGCCGATTCAAATTCACGTTGCGGAGCGAGGACGTGAGGAAATCCTGGCAAGAGCTTCCTTCGTCAGAGCACAGGCAGGAGTGCCTGTGCCACTGGAGGAACAAAGCGGCCAGCCGGTGAACACAGAAATTCGTGGAGGAATTGGCCGGGCGCGTCTTGCCGCTGGCCCGGTAATCACGCTTGATAGATGTGCAGTGCTTCGCGGGGGGGCGCATAGCGGAGTACAATAACCGTGGGCGGTAAATCCAATTTCCCTTTTCTATTTTCCATTTTCAAGCTTTGAGTCGGGTGCACTGAAATGAGCGGCCACAACGCGCTGTACGCAACAGTGGAGGAAGCGGTCGCGGAGATTCGCGAGGGGCGGATGATCGTCCTGGTGGACGACGAAGACCGCGAAAACGAAGGCGACTTGACGATGGCGGCGGAAAAAGTGACGCCGGAAGCCATCAACTTCATGGCCAAGCATGGCCGCGGGCTGATTTGCCTGGCGCTGAGCGAGCAGCGCTGCGATGCGCTCAACCTGCTGCCGATCACGCCACGCAATACGTCGCTGTTCGGGACGCCGTTCTGCGAGCCGATTGACGCTCGCGTCGGGACCACGACCGGGACGAGCGCGGCCGACCGCGCGACCACGATTTTGACGGCCACCGACGCGAACACTCGCCCGGAAGATCTGGCGCGGCCGGGGCACGTGTACACGCTGCGCGCGCGGAATGGCGGTGTGCTCGTTCGCGCGGGGCAGACGGAAGCTTCCGTTGATTTGGCGCGCATCGCCGGGCTCGATCCTTCGGGCGTGATCTGCGAAATCATGAACGACGATGGGACGATGGCGCGGATTCCGGAACTGAAGGAATTCTGCCGGGCCCATGAATTGAAGCTGCTCACCGTGGCGGACCTGATCCGCTACCGCATGAAGCACGAGCGGTACGTGCGGCGGATTGCGGAATCGGTGCTGCCGACGCGGCACGGTGATTTCCGGATGATTGCGTATTCGAGCGACGTCGATCACGAGCTGCACGTCGCGCTCGTGCGCGGCGGGGTGGGCGAGGCTTCGGGCTTCCCTTCCCCTTCGGAAGGAGGGGCGGGCGAGGGAGAGACGCCGCTGGTGCGCGTTCATTCGCATTGCCTGACGGGCGATGTGCTGGGTTCGACGGCGTGCGATTGCCACGCGATCATCGAGCGGTCGCTCGAGGCGATTGCGGCGGCGGGGCGCGGTGTGTTCGTCTACCTGCATCACACCGGGCGCGGGTTCCGCATCGATTCGCGCGCCGGCGCAGGCGAAGGATTGCCGCGGATCCGCTTTCACGCGCGGGAAGATCTCGAGCTGGACGCGGGGCGGCAGCGGCTGGTGCAGCACGAAAGCGGCATCGGCGCGCAAATCCTGATCGATCTCGGGCTGCGGCGAATTCGCGTGCTGACGAATCATCCGCGGCGCGTCGTGGCACTCGAAGGCTATGGGCTAGAAATTGCTGAGCAAGTACCGCTGGCAATCGAGGCGGAGCGAGCACGCCATCAGACGTTGTAGCTCCGCGCTTTAACGCGCTTACTTCCCAAACACAAGCACAACGAACGTGCCCGGCAGAATCGGCGGGCGCGGGCGAGGCTGCTCCGGCGTTGCCGGAGGACGCGGGCCGAAATCGGCGGTCACGAGAAACACTTCGTGGGTTTTCGGGTCGAGCGCCATAGTGCGGGCGCGCGTCTTGGTGGGCACGTCTTCGACGACCGTGAATTGATCCGGCGAGTCTTCGTGCACCACGGTGAGCGTGCCGCTTTCTCCATTGGAGCTGAACGCGAAGGCCGTGCCGGGATCGTAGGCGTTCGCGTCCACGCCTTCGCCGATCGCCGGCGTGGCGATCACTTTTCCTGTGTCCGCATTCACCACGGCCATCATTTTGTTGTCGCAGCCGGCGAAGAGGCGGCGATGCGCCGCGTCGATAGCGAGGCCTGAAGGCTCCACGCAGGGCGCGAGGGGCCAATGCGCGGTGACGGCCAGCTTCTGAGAATCAATCTGCCAGAGTTCGCTCTTGTCCTCGATATTGACGTACACGTGGCCCGCCTCGTCGGAGACTGCAAATTCGGGTTTGGCGGCCAGAGGAATTGTCGCGAGCACTTTGCCGGTGGCGCCGTCGATGGCGGTCGAATCCGAGCCGCGGCCGTTCATGGCGAAAACGCGCTTCGAAGCGGGATCGTAAACGATGGCGTCGGGATTTTTCCCGGCGGGCACGGTGCCGATGGTCGCGAGAGTTTTCAGGTCGAAGATCGTGATGCTGCCGGTGCGGCCGTTGGAAGTGAAGCCGCGGGCGAGATCCGGAGCGAGAGCGATGCCGTGCACTCCATCCGTATTCGGAATTTCTCCCACGACTTTTTCGGAGTCCACGTCGAGGACGATCACTTTCGTGGCGCGCGAAATGAAAAGGCGCCGCGTGGCCGAATCGAACGCGAGGTAGTCCCAGCCGCCATCGCCACCAAGGGCGATTCTTTTGAGAAGGCGATAGCCGGAAGAGGAAGGCGTGACGGTGATGTAGGGGCGGATCGCATCGAGGCGCTTTTTGGAGATGCCGTGGATGGCGCGGAGGTCTTCGATGCGGCGGAAGGGGCCGCTTTTTGTGCGGAAGCGGACGATGGCCTGCGCCGTGCTTGGGCCGATGCCGGGGAGCTGCTGAAGCTGCTCGACGGTCGCGGTGTTTAGATCGAGCGGCGTGGCGGGCGGCTTCTTCTGCGCGAACGCGAGTGTGCACGCAAGCAGCAAAGCACACGACACGAACGGCGCGTATCTGCGGTCGAAGCGTCGAAGGGCGCGCATAGGGCAGCTCGTCAGATGCGATTTCCGTGCGCGTCAAAAATCTCGACGGGGCCGAAAAGGGCGGCTTGCGCGGCGATTTGGTCGCGGTCGCCGACCAGCACGATCTGCGCGTTGGCCGAATCGAAGTGGCGGCGGGCGGCGGCGAGAACGTCGTCGGCCGTGAGCGCGCGGATTTTATCGCGGTACGTCTCGAGATAATCCTCGGGGAGGCGTTCGAGATAGACGTTGGAAAGCTGGCCGAGAACGCCATCGTGGGTGGCCACACCGAGTGAAAACACGCCGCTCATGTAGCTGCGCGCGCTATCGAGTTCCTCCGGGGTGACGGGCAGCGAGCGCATGCGGTCCATCTCATAGAAAATTTCGGTGAGCGTAGCCGCCGCCACTTCGTTGCGCACGGCCGCGTGAACCGAGAAATATCCGTGCTGGCGCAGCGCATTGGCCCCGCTGCGCGGGCTGTAGGTGTAGCCCTTCTGCTCGCGGATATTGAGGACGAGCCGCGAGTGGAACGCGCCGCCGTAAATCGAATTCGCCAGCGCGAGGCGAAACCAACCGGGATCGCGCCGGGTGATGGCCATATTTCCCGCCAGCACCTGCGTCTGCACCGTCCCGGGCAAATGAACGAGATAGACGCGGCGGCCGGTGTAGCGGGGCGGCGCGGAGGCGAGGGCCGGCGCCGGAGCCGGAGCGTTCCATCCGCCGAAAGTCTTCTCGATTTGCTCGAGCATCGAGCCGCTGGAAAAATCTCCCACCATGACCAGCAGCGCATTCGGCGGCGTGTAATTGTGCCGGTAGAAATCCTCGAGACCCTCGCGGGTGTAGGCCTCCACCTGCGCTTCGGTGGGCGCGACGATGGCGTAGGGATGCTCGCCGAAAAGGACGTGGCGCAGCCGCTCTCCGGCGAGAAAGGAAGGAGTGGTCCGCTCGATGCGGAGCGATTCGATGCGGTGTCGGCGTTCGCGCTCGAGCTCGTCGAAGGGAAACGAAGCGTTGCGGGCGAGGTCGGCGATGAGCTCGAGAATTCCGGAAGAAAATTCAGCGAGGCCGGAGACGGAAATCGCGCTGGTGTCCGCTCCGGCGCTCGTCCCAAGATTGGCGCCCATCCGGCGGAGATCTTCTTCAATTTGGCGGCTGGTGCGCGAGGCGGTGCCCAGCCGGACGAGCGTGGCGGTCATTTCGGCGAGGCCGGGCGAGCGATGAGCCACGGCGGCATTGCCGCTGCGGAAAAAAAGCTGCGCGGAAATTTTCGGAAACGTCCGTGACTCGGCCAGCACCACCTGCAATCCATTGGCGAGAATGCGGACCGTCCGGCGCGGCCAGGCGACGGGGCTTTCGGCGGCGAGCGGAGGAGGCGCGACGCGCGGCGCGTTCGAAGCAGCAGTGCTCACTGGGCGGCTCCTTTGGCCACGGGCCGACGCGTGACGATGGCGCGATTCCGCAGGACAAAATATTTCTGCGCCGCGGCCTGAGCCTGCGCGGGCGTGACCGCGAGAAAACCATCGAGAATCGTATTGACGCGGTTCGGATCGCCATCAAACAGCGTAAAGCACGCGAGATAGTGCATCAGCCCGAACCGCGGCATGTAAGCGCCCATGCCGCCTTCCAGCATGGAATAGAAATCGGAGCGCAATTTCACTTTTACAGGTTCGAGTTCGTCCGGCTCGATTTCTTTTTGGTGAAGCTCTTCGATCACTTCGTCGAACGCGGCAATCGTGTCGTCGGCGGAATATTCGGGTTTGTGGAACAGGCGCGTGACCATTTGCGTGGGACCGTTGGTCTCGAGCATATCGGCGCCGCCGTCGGCTTCGACGGCGATTTGCTTTTCGAGAACGAGGCGACGGTACACGCGCCCGGCGCGGCCGCCGTGAAGCACGCGGTCGAGAACGCCGGCGGCGTACCAATCGGGTGACTCGCGCGGCGGCATCGTGTAGCCGATGGCGATAGCAGGCAAAGTCCCGAATTTTTCATCGACCGCGCCGCGGCGCTCTTCGGCCTGCGGCGGCTCGGAAATATCTGCCCGCGGGGGCGGCGGGCCGGCGGGGATTGCTTCGAAGTAGCGGCGGGCCAGAGAAAACGCCGTGGCCGGCTCGAAATCTCCGACCATCAGGAGAACGGCGTTATTCGGCGCGTAGTAGGTGCGGAAGAAACTGCGGACGTCCTCGAGCGTGGCGGCATCGAGATCTTCGAAATCGCCATAGAAATTGTGGGCGTTGGGCCAATTGCGGAAAGCAATGGGCGGGAGATCGAGCCAGGGGAATCCGCCGTAGGGCTGGTTCATCACATTGACGCGGACTTCTTCTTTCACCACGTCGCGCTGATTGCGGAGATTTTCGTCGTCCACTTTGAGAGCGCGCATGCGGTCGGCTTCGAGCCAGAGGACGCGTTCGAGCGCGTTCGAAGGGACGGATTCGAAATAGTTGGTGATGTCGTAGTTCGTGGTGCCGTTGAGGAGGCCGCCGGAGGAATTGATCAGGCGGATGTGCTCCATTTTGCCGGCGTTTTCGGAGCCCTGAAACATCATGTGCTCGAAAAGGTGCGCGAAGCCGCTGCGGCCGCGTGGCTCGAGGCGGAAGCCGATTTGATAATAGACGCCGACGGTGACGATGGGAGCGGTGCGGTCGGGCGCGGCCACCACGCGCAGGCCATTCGCGAGAGTGATATGCTCGACGGGGATGTGAAGAGCGTTCAATGAATTCCTCCGATGGAGATGGTGCTAATTTGTGCGAAAACCGCACAGGCAAGAGTGCCTGTGCCACTACGCCTTGTCGAGCGCGCGAGCCAGATTCTTGCGCGTGGCTCCCGGGCGATTCGAGAGAACCCGCGCGGACAAAAGAGCAAGGGCTCGATAGGTGTCGCCGAACTCGCGCGGATAGGCGCGCAAAGCTTCGACGTGTTTCTTCACCACGGCGTAATCGCCGCGCGAAAGCGGGCCGGTCCAGGCAGCGTGCGGGCCGAGCCGTTCATAATTATCAAGCATTTGGCGGATTAATGGGAGCAGAGCCTGCGCGGCGCGGCGGCGATTGAAACCGATCTTGCGCAGCACCTGCACGGCCGCTTCCACCAGACTGACACCATGGCCGGCAACCAGAGCGCCGGCGGCATGATAGGCGGGCTTGTTTTTCCCTTGAATGGCAACGGGGACGCCGCCAAGAGAGAGCGCGACCTGCTTCGCCAATTTTTGCGCGCGCGCATCGCCTTCGACCGAAAAGATCACGCCCTGGAGATGCGGGAGGCCGCGGCCGCTGAATGTCTGCATGGGATGGAGCGAGCCGGTGGAAGCGCCGCGGCGGGCGAGCGGGGCGAGGACGCTGCCGGCAAGGGCGCCGCTCGAGTGAAGCACCACTTTGCCGCGCCATTTCTGCGGGGCGATGCGCGCGAGCGATTCAGCGGCGCCAGCAATCGCGCCATCGGGAGTGGTCACAAGAACGACATCGGCTGCGGCGACTTCCGGCGTCAGGCGTGCGTGCGGCGTGCCGGCGCCGATGGCGCGGACGGCGGCGCGCGCGGAGCGATTCGAGCGGGTGACGACAGCGCCGACCCGCCAGCCGAGCGTGTGAAGGCGCTTCGCGAGCGTCCGCCCGACGCGGCCTGCGCCGACGATGGAAATCGTGCGCTTCATGCAACGTGATAGCATAACGTGTTCGCCCGGGATGCGGCGGAGGAAAATCGGCGGTGCAATTATTCTGGATCGTCCTGACGGCGCTCCTTGCGCTTTACTGGATCCTGAGCGCAATCGATACGGCGATTGGCTCGGCGAAGATACCGGCGCTCGAAAGCGTTGCTCCGCTCGAAGACTCGCAATGTCCGACTGTCTCGATTTTGTTCACGGCGCGGGATGAGGCGGAAAAGCTGCCCGCGGCTCTCGAAACTTTTCTCGCGCTCGATTACCCGCGGCTGGAAGTGGTTGCCGTGGACGACCGCTCCGAGGACGCGACGCCGCAGATTCTCGGGGCGGCGCAGCGGGATTCCCGCCTGAAATTCGTGCGCGTCAATGAACTCCCCGCGGGATGGCTCGGGAAGCCTCACGGGCTGCAAAAAGCGTTTGAAAATTCGAGCGGCGAGTGGCTGGTTTTCACCGACGCCGACGTCCATTTTTCGCGCGACTTGCTGCGGCGGAGCGTGGCGCTGGCGCAAAAAGAGCGATGGGACCACCTGACGCTGCTGAGCAGCGTCGAGATGCACTCTCCCGGCGAGAAAATCACGATGACGTTTTTCGCCATGGGATTTCTGATGGGCGTGCGGCCATGGCGCGTGCACGATCCGCGGTCGAAGGGATACGCGGGCGTGGGCGCGTTCCAGATGATCCGGCGGAGCGCGTACGAGGTGATGGGCGAGCACCGGCGGCTGGCCATGGAAGTGGTGGACGATATGAAGCTCGGCAAGCTCGTGAAGGAAGCGGGAATCCGGTCGGGCGTGGCGAAAGCGTGGGATCGCGTCCGGGTGCGCTGGCATGCGGGCGTGGGGAACATCGTGCGCGGCACGACGAAGAATTTTTTCGCGGCGGCGGGGTACAACCTGGGGCTGGCTATTTTTCAGCTCGGGATGCTGTTGCTGGTGTGCGTGCTGCCGTGGGTGGCGCTGCCGTTTCTGCGCGGGTGGGCGCTCGTGCTGGATGCGATTGCCGTGGGGATGACGATTGCGATGGAAGCAGGCGTGGCGATTGAGGTGGGCATTTCGCCGGTGTATGCGCTGACGGAGCCGGTGGGGGCGCTGGTATTCAGTTGGATGCTGGCGCGATCGGTGATTGTCACGCTGTGGAGCGGCGGGATTACATGGCGCGGGACATTTTATCCGCTGGAGGATTTGCGGCGGGGAGTGGTATGAGGGCGAATCGCAAAAATTTGCCGAGAGCCGTCATCAAGCTGCTGCAAAAAGCTGGGAAGGACAGGATCGCGCGCAGGGTAGTTATGCTTGATATTCACGATGACAACCTGATTGCTGTGCAGATTTTGCCGCCGCGCACGCGGAAGAACACCGCTACGATCAGATTTGAGCTGGAAGATGACGGCAGTGGCAAGCGGAAAACCCTGACTTTCTTCGGCTGCGCCAATCTGCGGTTTGCGATGGATTTTGATGTAATGGCAGCCAACTACTTCGCGCAAACCAAAGGTGCGAGCTGCACAAACGGGGCAATGAAAATGCAGAAATTTGCGCGATCTCAAAAGAGGCTCTGGCACACGAGATATATGCCCCCGTACCATCCGGAGGCACCTATTCGGAGGAAGCTTTCCGAAATTCGAAAGTATCACTTATTCAAGGTTAAATTTTTCGGCGGAGTCGCCGATATTCTCGCGAAAAATTTCCAGTTAGAGATGCGGTAAAGAATGGGCCCCGATTGCCAAGCAGGGCGGCGGGCACGGTCCGCCAGACTTTTCGCGGATGCCCCACGAAGATCTTGCGGGCGGCGCAGAGGACGTAGGCAACATTGCGGAAATTGGCGGCGCGGGCACGGCATGCCGTGCCCCTACGGGACCGGCGGCGTAGTGGCGATTGGGCGAATTTATGTGACGAAGAAAAGAACAGCGATTACTTGAAGAAGGAGTAGCCTAGGAAGATCACGTTGGAATCCATGCCGGGGTTGACGGGCGTGCGGAAGCCGTTGGAGATGTGCTGGTAGCGGTAGCCGAGCGTCCAGGCGTGGGTGCGTTCGGAATTGAAGAGCTGCACGCCTCCCTGAAAATCAAACGTGAAATTGAATAAGGTGCCGCCGGGGACATCGTTCGGGATGCGCTGGACAGAAGAGACGAAACCGATCGACGACGCGGCGAAGGGCTGAAGCTGGCGCTGGCGGAGGAAATTCAGCTTCAGGCCGATGGGATTTACTCCGCCGCCATACACGTATTGGCGCGGGCCTTCGATGAACATGGAATTCGGAGGAGGCGTGACCCCGAGAACCTTGGGTTCGAGGACCATCGCGAGAGGAAAAATGTCGATGGTGTAGCGCAGCGTGGTCGACGGAGTTTCGCGGAGCTTCCGCGTGTAGCGCAGAGCCGCGAGAATGAGCTGGCGGTGTTCGGCGGTGCCGATGAGGTGGACGGAATCCCAGGAATAGCCCGCCCAGGCGCCGAATTCATTGTTGGGTTCGGAGGGAGCGGGCGCCTGGCCGCGGGCGGAGGGTGCGAGGGCGAGGATTGCGGCGAAGAGAAGCGGCGAGAGAAAAGAAAATCGAAAGAGCTTGAGACTCGAGATTGAATTCACAGGCACCCCATAGTGGTTCGCGTCGTCCATTTCGGACCCTAGTATCGCAAGTCCAAGCTATCTGATAAATCCGGTTTGTAGGTCGTGGTTTCAACCGCGACATTCGAATGGCCGAATCTGCGGGCTTTAGCCCCTGAAGTTCCCCGCAGCGCTGGAATTCGGCATCTATGAGTTGACTTCCCCTCACATCCTTTTCACAAGGCGACCAGCGAGCCAAGCAGGTCGCCGGGCACGGCATGCCGTGCCCCTACGAAGAAAAATGCAGTGCTACTTAGGGCGCGCGCGAGCACGCGGCCGCGATTCGTGTTCAGGCGCATCCACAGTCGGCAAAACAGGTGTCGGTGCAGCCGCCGGCGCAGGAAGCGCGGAAATCAGGCCCAAGTCGCGCTGCTTGAGGGCGCGGATTTTGTCGCGCAGGGCGGCGGCGCGCTCGAATTCGAAATTTTTGGCGGCTTCGCGCATCTGCGTTTCGAGCTGCGCGATGGCCTGCTGGAGCTGCTCTTCGGTCGAAATCTCGCCGATGACGGCATCGTCGGCGGGAATCGTGACGTAATCGGCTTCCACAATTTTCGCGAGCTGCATATCCACGGACTTGATGATCGATTGCGGCGTGATGTTGTGTTCGCGGTTGTAGGCTTCCTGCTTGGCGCGGCGGCGATTGGTTTCCCCGATGGCTTCGCGCATCGAGTCGGTCATCACGTCGGCGTAGAGGATGGCGCGGGCTTCCAAATGCCGGGCGCAGCGGCCGATGGTCTGGATGAGAGACGTGGCGCTGCGCAGGTAGCCTTCCTTATCGGCGTCGAGAATGGCGACGAGCGAAACTTCCGGCAGATCGAGCCCTTCGCGAAGCAGGTTGATGCCGATCAGGACGTCGAATTCGCCGCGGCGCAGATCGCGCAGGATGCGCACGCGTTCGAGCGTCTCGATTTCCGAATGCAAATAGCGGCAGCGCACGCCGACTTCGCCGAAATATTCGGCGAGGTCTTCGGACATGCGCTTGGTGAGCGTGGTGACGAGCACGCGCTCGTTGCGCTCGGCGCGCGCGCGGATTTCTTCGAGCAGGTCGTCCACCTGCCCTTTCACGGGGCGGACTTCCACCTGCGGATCGACCAGGCCGGTGGGGCGGATCACCTGTTCGACGATGATGCCGCCGGCTTTCGTCAGCTCGTAGGGGCCGGGCGTGGCGGAGACGTACATGATTTGATTCGTGCGGTGCTCGAATTCCTCGAAAGTGAGCGGGCGATTATCGAGCGCCGAAGGCATGCGAAAGCCGTAGTCCACCAGCGTCTGCTTGCGCGAGCGATCGCCGTGATACATCCCGCGGATTTGCGGAATAGTCTGGTGTGATTCGTCAACAAAGAGTAAATAATCCGAGGGAACGTAATCGAGCAGCGTGGGCGGAGCTTCGCCGGGAAGGCGCCCGGAGAGATGGCGGGAATAATTTTCGATGCCGTGGCAATAGCCGATGGTGCGCATCATTTCGATATCGAACAAAGTGCGCTGCTGCACGCGCTGCGCTTCGACGATTTTCCCCATGCGCTCGAGTTCGCCCTTCCACCAGTCGAGCTCTTCGTAGATGGTCTGGATGGCACGCTCGCGCTGCTCGGCGGGCATCACGTAGTGCGTTTTCGGGTAGATGGGCATGCGCGAGATCTCGCCTTCTCGCGAGCGGATTTCGCCGGTGAGCGGGTCGATTTTGCGGATGGCTTCAATTTGGCTGCCCCACAGCTCGACGCGGACGCCGAAATCGTCGTAGGGCGGATAAATTTCGATCATGTCGCCGCGAACGCGGAAAGTGCCGCGGCGGAGGTCTTCGCCGCGGTCGTACTGAATTTCGACGAGCTTGCGCAGGATGGCTTCGCGCGCGATCGACTGGCCCTTTTCGAGCATGAGCATCATGCCGTAGTAGGCTTCCGGCGAACCAATTCCGTAAATGCAGGAGACGGAGGCGACGATGACGACGTCGCGGCGCTCGAAGAGCGAGCGCGTGGCGCTCATGCGCAGTTTGTCCAGCTCGTCGTTGATGGTCGCTTCCTTCTCGATATACGTGTCCGTGGCCGGAACGTAGGCCTCCGGCTGGTAGTAGTCGTAATAGCTCACGAAATATTCCACGGCGTTGTGCGGGAAGAAGTGCCGGAATTCGTGGTAGAGCTGTGCCGCCAGCGTTTTGTTGTGCGCCAGAACCAGCGTGGGCCGCTGCGTCGCGGCGATGATTTTCGCCATGGTGAAGGTCTTGCCGGAGCCGGTCACTCCCAGCAGCACCTGATGGCGCTCCCCCGCCTCCACCCCGCGCACCAGCCCGGCGATGGCTTCCGGCTGGTCCCCGCGCGGCTCATAATCGCTTAGCAGTTGAAAGGGCATGGCATCCGGGCGGCGCAACAGCCCCCGCCCATCGCACAATTATACGAAATTCAAAAATTGAAGTCGGAAAATCAAAGAACCCCCGGAGCTATCGCCGGGAGGATTCGCTGAGCAGCAGCAGATGGGATTCCGTGGTGGAATGGCCCCCGTAGCGGATCGGCTGCCCGCCGTTCACCCGCCGGATGGTCACG
>DASPSD010000065.1:0-2801 GCA_035624115.1 Candidatus Sulfotelmatobacter sp.
ATGGTTACAGCGGACCACCGGCGGCAGGCGAAGGTGGTGAACTTCGGGATTGTCTATGGGCTGTCGGCATTCGGACTGTCACAGCAGTTGGGCATCGAGACGGCTGAGGCCAGGAAATTCATCGATGCCTATTTTGAAAAGTATGCGGGAGTACGGGCGTTTCTCGATGCCACGCTCGACGAGACGCGGCGCGATCAGAGAGTGAAGACGCTGTTCGGGCGCATTCGGCCGATCCCCGATATCAACAGCAAGAACGCCACCCAGCGCGGGTTTGCCGAGCGCACGGCGGTAAACACTCCGCTGCAGGGAACGGCCGCCGATTTGATCAAGCTGGCAATGATCCGGATCGATGAGGTAATCCGGAAGCGCGGGTTGAAGTCGCGGATGACTTTGCAGGTGCACGATGAACTTGTGTTCGAAGTGCCGGAGCGCGAAGTGGAGGGAATGAGATCGCTGGTGCGGGAACACATGGAGCAAGCGCATGCGCTCGAGGTTCCGCTCGTGGTGGAAATCGGAGTGGGGCCAAACTGGCGGGACATGGAGTAGGAAGAGGCATCGAGGCAACAAAGGATGTGGGCCGAGGCGGTGGAAAATTATTCCAGCGTTTCCGGTATACTCGAACGAACGTGGTTGCAAGCGCCGCATTCGTCATTCGTTCCAGCCGGTTGATTCCAGCCGGTTGATTCCAGCCGCATGAAAAGGATCCTCGATCCTGCGGAGGCGATCTGATGAGTGCAGCTCCATCGATGGCGCGCGAAGCCAAGCCGCGGCGCGTTTTTTCCCGGTACCCGATCAATGTACCCCTGGACTTGATCGCCTTGCGATTTGGGCTCCCCGAAAATTTACCTGGGCGTTGCACAGACCTCAGTGAAGCCGGTGTGGGCGCGGTGGTGGCCGGAGAGCTGGCTGCGGGTCAACAGGTGGCAGTCGAGCTGCGGCTTCCGAATGTGGGCGTGCCGGTTCGAGCGCGGGCGGTGGTTCGTTATCAGTCACGGCTCCATTGCGGTCTTCAGTTTGTCGGGTTATCGGTGGAGCAGCGGGAGATGATCCGGTATTGGGTTTACCAATCCGCCGCACAGCCGGTGGTTTCCAAGGATTTCAACAAAGAAAAGAGAGTTGCCGTTGCAAAGACGGAAGCGGCGGTAGTTGTCGCGGGACCGGCTGCGAAGCCAAGGCGCAGAATTCGCATTGGGCGGCGCGAAATTTTTGTGTTGGTCGCTTGCCTGCTGGCTCTGGCCGGTCTGGGATGGTGGCAATGGCAGAGGTCCTGGAACGAACTGGAAAAGCGGGCGCCGGCCAGGGAGTCGGGGCTCGGAATCTCTCCCGAAGTCGAAAGGCAGATGGTTGCGGGGCGCTACTCGAATTTTTCAGCCTGTTGGAAGGGCACGCCGCGCTGGTCTTTTGCGGAAACGATCGCAGAAACGATCGCGGCGCCCGGTTCGCCGTCGAGCTGCCGGTCATCGAGTTTCCAATCATCGAGTTTCCAATCAATGTTCAGCGCAGGATCATTCCACGCCACCGTGCGTTCGTGCTCGGGTGCATAAAAGTCCGTCGCCTTATAGAGGACATGGGCGGTCTGGGACACGACCCGGAAGCCATGAGCAAATCCGCGCGGAATCCATAAAATGTATTTGTTCTCGCCGGAGAGTTTGAAGGATTCCCACTTTCCGAAGGTGGGCGAGCTGCGGCGGAGGTCGAGCGCAACATCGAGAATCTCGCCCGTGATGGCGCGCACGAGTTTTCCCTGGGGCTGGCGAATCTGGTAGTGCAAGCCGCGGATGACATTTCTCTCGGAATAGGAATGATTGTCCTGCACGAATGGCTCCGGAATGCCGAGTTCCGTAAACGTGCGCTGGTTGTAGCTCTCCAGAAAAAAGCCGCGGTCGTCGCCGAACACGCGCGGTTCGAGGAGCAGAATTCCGGGAAGGCTGGTGGCGGTTTTTTTCATCGGCAGATCTTCATCAATCAGATCTTCGTCAATCAGAAGACGCGTTCCCGCAGCAATTGCAGCAGGTAGGCGCCGTATGCATTGTTGCGCATCGGCTGCGCCAGCGCTTCCAGTTGCGCGGCGGTGATGTAGCCGGAGCGATAGGCGATTTCCTCAGGACAGGCGACCATGAGGCCCTGGCGCTTCTGCAAGGTCTGAATGAATAATGAGGCTTCCATCAAGGCTTCGTGGGTACCCGTGTCGAGCCAGGCGGTGCCTCGGCCCATCACGCAGACGTTGAGCTGATTGCGCTCGAGATAGACGCGGTTGACGTCGGTGATTTCAAGTTCGCCGCGCTTCGAAGGCTTGAGGCTCGCGGCAATTTCGACGACCTGCCGATCGTAAAAATAAAGTCCGGTGACCGCGTAACGGGATTTCGGCTGCTGCGGTTTCTCTTCAATGCTGAGCGCCTTTGGCGTCTTGCCATGCGGATCGAACTCGACGACGCCGTAGCGCTCGGGGTCGTTGACGGGGTAGGCAAAGACGCGAGCGCCTTTGCGCTGGAGCGTGGCATCGCGCAATTCCTTGACGAGGTCGTGTCCGTAGAAAATGTTGTCGCCGAGCACGAGCGCGCAAGCGCTGGAGCCAATAAATTCCCGGCCGATCAGAAAAGCCTGGGCAATGCCTTCAGGCTTCGGTTGCAGCGCGTACTGGAAATTGACGCCGTAGCGGGAACCATCGCCGAGCAAGTGTTGAAAGCGGGGCAGGTCCTCGGGGGTGGAGATGAGGAGAATGTCGCGGATGCCGGCCAGCATCAGGGTGGAGAGCGGGTAGTACACCATGGGTTTGTCGTACACCGGCAGCAGGCTCTTGG
>DASPSD010000058.1:0-17826 GCA_035624115.1 Candidatus Sulfotelmatobacter sp.
ATACTCGCAAACAAACCGAGTTCGCTGGTCCATCACACTGCTCGCTTTCCAGGGCATCCTGCTGTTCTACACGCCCTGTCCACTCGCAGTGTCAGGAATGTCCCCGGTCCAATCTGTCAGGCATGTCCCCGGTCTGCACCAAGAGCACAGCCAGGATTGGCTGTGCCACTTGAAGAGGCGCTTGACATATTCCTATATGGGCATGTATAATTCACTATGGCTCGGGCGGCGACGACTTCGGATGCGTTTAACGCGGTGGCGGAGCCGCGGCGGCGGGAGATACTCGATTTTCTCGCCGTGCAGGAACGCGCGGTGGGCGAGATTGTGGAAACGCTTGGATGGGAGCAGCCGTCGGTGTCAAAACATCTGCGAGTGTTGCGAGAAGTGGGGCTGGTGAGCGCGCGGCGCGAGGGAAGGCGCATGCTGTATCGCACGAATGTGGACGCGATCCGGCCGATGCATGAATGGACCGGAACGTTTGAGCGGTACTGGCGGCACCAGTTGAAGCGGGTGAAGGAGAGGGCGGAGGCGAAGAGATTTCAAATTTGAAATTTCGAATGGGAGAGCAGGCGGACACCTCCAATTTGAATTGGGCGGATCCTATGATCGAATTCTGTCAGAGAAGGTCTTCAGCCGCGCTGCCATTGAAAAACAAAGCGGGAGCCCCTGGGCTCCGCTCCCTCCGGCGGCGGGCAGGCGGGGCAGGCAAGCTCCCTTCGAGTTCGCTCAGGGCCAGCCGCACTCGGAAGTTCTCGGCCGCGGCGCTTCCGAAGATCGGACTTCCGATTTGAAATTTTGGATTTGAAATTTGAAATCAAATAACGAGGAGGAACGATGGCAGCGACGGCACCGAAACAGAACCGGACGATGGAGGACTTGACGTTGAGCATCACGGAAGAAATTCATGTGCGCGCATCGATCGAAGAGACGTTCGCGGCGCTGCTCGAGCAATTGGGGCCGCACAACGAACGCGGCGACGGCTCGCCGATGCCGATGGTGATCGAGCCGTGGCCGGGAGGGCGGTGGTACCGCGACCTGGGCAACGGGAACGGGCACTTCTGGGCGGCGGTGCAAGCGATCAAGCGGCCGACGCTGCTGGAATTTTCCGGGCCGCTGTTCATGTCGTATCCGGCCGTGTCGAACGTGCAGTACCGGTTGAGCGAAGAAGCCGGGGGAACGCTGATCAAGTTTCATCATACGGCGCTGGGCCTGATCGAGAGCGAGCACCGCGAGGGCGTGGGCCAGGGCTGGGCGCACATGAACGACAACGTGCGCAAGGCCGCCGAGAAGATGCGTTTGAAATAGGCGCGAGGGCTCGATATTTTCTTGGGCGCGTACAATTGGCTCGACATCGTGCCGAAGGGCCGCGACAGAGAGGGCCTCGAGCACACGATGGCTTGGGTGCGGCACCACGACAAGTACGGCGAGGAGTATCGCGTGGACGTGAATTCGGATTACGTCCAGCCAGCGAAGAAGGAGGCAAGTTGATTTGGGTTCTTGAACCGCCGCGCGGATAAAAATCCGTCTCAGGCGGAGGCGGCCTGATCGCGGAATTCGCGCGCGTTGGCGGCGAGGAATCGGTCGAGCGTGACCGGGGGCCGCTCGATCAGAGTCTCGAGCCCGGTGTCGGTTTCGCCGCCGCGGCCTTCTTTGTAATAGCGTTGCAGATCGAGCAGCGCGGTCACCTGCCATTCGGGCATGCCGAGGCCCAGCATCGCATCGCGCTGCGCCGATTCGGGAATGTCCACGTACTTCACGGTGCGGCCGGTGATTTTGGAAATTCGCCGCGCTAATTCGTCATTGGAAATCGCTTCGGGCCCGTTCAATTCGTACGTTTTGCCGGAATGCGGGCCGCCCGCGAGAGATTTCGCGGCAACGACGGCAATATCGCCCACATCGAGATAACTGATTTTTGCGCCGCCCATAGAAGAATAAAACGCGCCTTGCGAGCGAATGCTCGGGGCCTGGTAAGCCACGATATTTTGCAAGAAGGTATTGGGGCGCAGAATCGTGTAGCTCATGCCCATGGTCTTGAGTTTGTCTTCGACCTTGCGGTGCCAGCTTGGAAAGGATTTCGGGTAATCGCCAGCTCCGAGCGCGGAGCTGAGCACTACATGCTTCACGCCGGATTCCTTTGCGGCGTCCAAGACATTGCTTTCGAGTTCGACAAGCTGCGGGATGGGCGAGCAGACAATAAAAACGGCGCTCACGCCGTCGAGAGCTTCGCGCAGGCTGGGCTTATCGGCGTAGTCGGCGACCACAGGCTCGCAGCCCGGGGGCGATTTGCCGGAATCTTCCTTCGAGCGAAACATAGCGCAAACGTTCGCTTGCTCACGAGTCACTTCCTTCAGCACTGCTTTTCCGACCGTCCCTGTGGCGCCGGTGATGAGGATCATTTTTCGCTCCCAATACGTGACTTCAATCCTTTCGATGAATGCAGCATCCGGTGAGGATGCGGGAACTTCAGAGGCTAAAGCCCTGCAGAACCCGCATTGCAATGTCGCGGATCAAACCGCGACCTACAAATCGGACTTATGCGAGACTAGTTCTCACTCACTTATGCTACAACGGCGAGTGAGGGCGGTGAAGTACGCACAAATTTGTAAGCCGGAGGCCGCGATGAAAGATCACCACGGGTGTCCGGTGCAAGCGACAATCAACGTGCTGAGGGGAAAATGGAAAGTGCAGGCGGTGTGGCACCTGTCGTTCGGCCCGCGGCGGTTCGCCGAACTTCGGAATCTCCTGCCGGGTGTGAGCGAAAAAGTTCTGGCCGCGCAGCTCCGCGAGCTCGAGAAGGACGGAGTGGTGAACCGCGCGGCGGCGCGGTCGTCGCCGCCGAAAGTCACTTACTCGCTGAGCCATTCGGGCGAAACGCTGATTCCCCTGATGCAAGATTTGTGCGACTGGGGCTCGAAGCAATTCGGGATCAAGCCGAATTTGCCAAGGAAACCGCATATGAAGAGAGCCTTGTAGAGCACGCCGCGGTGCCGCACCTACGGCGCTTGACGCGAATTCCGATCTGAAACCCAGCGCTTCCGCGCTGGGCTAGCTTCTTCCACGCCTCCGGCGTTTGGTGAATTTGAATCACGCCAGAAAACCAAGCAACGCTCCAGCGCCGCACGCGGGACCGCCAATTAGGACAGACCGCTGCGGTGAGCGAAGCCAAGCCACCCCGATGTGCCCTTTTACGGTGAGATCCGAAGTCGGTTGCGCCCGATTTGGGCTCCAGATCGTAAGAGCACAGCCAGGAGTGGCCGTGCCACAAAATCGAACGCCGGAGTCGCGGCAGAATTGAGCTCAGGCCGAAACCCCTAGGTCCGCGGTCAGTTGCTTAATTTCCGGTCACGCCGGAAGTGCGCTGGTCGGCGTAGTAGCCGTCGCGGGCCTGGACGGTGAGGTCTTTGTTTTTGGTCACCAGGTGAATTTTGCGGTAGTAGGCGCCGTTGGGAGTTTTTTCGGGGACGTAGCCGAGAATGTACTGGCCGCGGAGCTCCTGCTCGATTTGCGCGTAGATTTCCTCGACATTCTGCTTCTTTTTGGCTTCAAACATGCGGCCGCCGGTCTCTCTCGAGATGCGGTCGAGAATTTTTTTGCCGTCCACATGCTGCTCTTCCTGCTGCGGCGGGTAACGGCGGCCACTGCCGCGCCCACCCCAGCCGCCGCCTCCGCCCCCGTAGCCGCCGCGCTGTCCGTAGGAGGAGGGTTCCTCGCCTTTGAAATAGATCGAATAAACGACCACATTCGCGCGCTGAGCCGCTTCGATGGCTTCTCCCACGGATTCCTTGCTGCCGTGGTCGACGCCATCGGAAAGAATTACGACGGCTTTGCGGCCGCTGATTTTTTTCATCATGTCGTCGGAGGCGAG
This sequence comes from Candidatus Sulfotelmatobacter sp., assembly GCA_035624115.1. GTDB lineage: Bacteria > Acidobacteriota > Terriglobia > Acidiferrales > UBA7541 > Palsa-295. The sequence continues at coordinate 3,866 of DASPSD010000058.1, forward strand.
ATAAACCGCGTCGTAAAGAGCTGTGCCGCCGTGGTGGTAGCTGCCGCTGCCGCCGCTACTGCCGGCGTCGTGCAGCGTGGGTTTGGTGATTCCATCGAGCGCAGCCTCGAGTTTCTGGCGCGAAGAAGTGAAATCCTGGAGCAGCTCGACTTCGAAATCGAAATGAATCAAGAAGGCCTGGTCTTTTTTCTCTTCGCGCAGAACGTGATCGATGAAGGTCGCGCTGGCGTGCTTCTCTTCGTCGAGGACATTGCGCTGGCTGAGGCTGGTATCCACAAGCAAGCCGACCGTGAGCGGCAGGTCGTTTTCGCGGCCAAAGTAAGTGATGGATTGTGGACGGCCGTCTTCATCGAGCGCGAAATCGTCTTTCGTCAGGTTGTTGACGATCTCGCCGTGCTTTCCGCGGACGGTGGCAAACACTCGAACGATATTCGATTCGACGGATATGGCAGGAGCTTGCGGCGGTTGCGTCCCCGGCTGTGGCTGCGCTGGTGGCGCCTTTTGTTGCGCGGGCGCTTGCGGCTGCTGAGGTTGCTGTTGCGAGCGGAGCGATGTGTGTGCGAAAAAAAACAGCAGCGATAAAAGGATCGGAAATGCCCGCACGGATGGAGACAAATAAAGCGGGCCGCGACCTCTAGGAATGCGGATCATGACGCAATTATTTTACCACTGTATATGGATTCCGTTTGGCGGGCTGGAGAGTTCCGGATTTGTATACTCGTGGCCGAAGCTGATGTGTCGCACCTCCGGCGCTCGGCAAATTCCCGATCGCGGACCCAGGCCTGCCGGCCTGGGCTAAATTCTGTCGCGCCTCCGGCGCTTGCTTTTGCCCATACCTTCCGCCCCTGAAATTTGCCTGAGCCAAACGCCGCAGGCGTGGAAGACGCTAGCCCAGCGCGGAAGCGCTGGGAACCGTGTGCACACTCACGACCAGCGCCGTAGGTGCCGCAGTTTCCGCGCTCGTTGGTCGACTTCCACGACCGAGTCGAGCCTCGGTCGATTTATCGGCTTCTATCACGCAGGAACGGGAGAAAAAGCGGCGTCAAGCCGCCGCACTCCAAACAATCTCAGGCTATTCCGCGGGGGTGGAGGAGCCCCACGCGTCCGGCGCGGCTTCTTCGAAGCGGGTGTGGCGGCTCAGGAAGACGAAATTGAGCGTTCCCGTCGGGCCGTTGCGCTGCTTGGCGATGATGAGCTCGGCTTTGGCGCGGTCTTCTTCGGGGAGATCCGTTTTGTAGAAATTCGGGCGGTTGATGAACATTACCACGTCGGCGTCCTGCTCGATGGCGCCCGATTCGCGCAGATCGGCGAGCTGCGGCTTGCGTTCTTCGCGTTCGGGGGCGCGCGTCAATTGGCTGAGCACCACGACGGGAATTTTCAATTCCTTTGCGAGGCCCTTGAGAGAGCGCGAGATGCTCGAAACTTCTTCCTGGCGATTGGTGCCGCGGCCGGTGTGCGTGGGAACCACGAGCTGAAGATAATCCACGATCATGAGCGCGAGGCCGCGGTCGCGCTTGAGGCGTCGCGCTTTCGCGCCCATTTCGAGCACGGTGGAAGAGGCCGAGTCGTCAATCCAGAGCGGCGCCTCGGCAAGGCCCGTGAGCGCGGCGGTGATTTTTCCCCAATCGTCGCGGCCCATGTGGCCGGTGCGGAATTTGTGGGCGTCCACGCGGGCTTCGGAAGCAAGCAGGCGCAGCAGCAGCGACTCCTTCGACATTTCGAGGCTGAAGATGGCGACGGGCTGGCCCTGCCGCAGCGCCACGTTTTCGGCGATGTTCAGAGCGAGCGCGGTTTTCCCCATCGAAGGGCGCGCCGCGACGATCACGAGCTCGGAAGGCTGAAGTCCGGCGGTTTCGTTGTCGAGGCCCGGATAGCCGGTAGCCAGGCCGGTGATGCGGCGGCCTTCGCTGAAAATTCTTTCCAGGCGCTCGTAATTTTCGCGGACCAGATCTTTGACGCCGATGAGGCCGGCCTTCACGCGAGCCTCGGCCAATTGGAAGATGGCGGATTCGGCGCGGTCGAGGATCACGTCGGCATCGTCGCCGGCGGCGAGGGCCTGCTCCTGAATCGCGGAAGTGGAAAAAATCAGATTGCGAAGGACAGCTTTCTCTTTGACGATGCGCGCGTAATGCTCGACGTTGGTGATGCGCGGGAGGCCGTCGGCAAGCTGCGAGAGATAAGCGACGCCGCCGGCGGCTTCGAGTTCGCCGCGGCGGCCGAGGTCGTCCATCAGCGTGACGGTGTCGATGCCCTGCTGCTTTTCGCCGAGCTGGATCATGCGCTCGAAGATGCGGCGATGCTGCTCGAGGAAAAAATCTTCGCTGCGCAGCTTCTCGACGGCGGTGTTAAGCGCGTGATTATCGAGGATGATGGCGCCGAGAATGCTGCGTTCAGCTTCGAGATTGTGAGGGAGCGGCCGCTCGAGAGAGGTGTCGGTAGCCATTCGCTTTATTTTCGCCTATGTCGTTCTTCCGTGCAAGCAGCCGTGATTCCGCTGCGGAGCCCACGCCCTCAGGGGTTGAAGACCCTGAACGGTCGGAGCCTTATCGGCACGGCTACCCTTGGACTGCGCTCAGGGTAAAAAGCCGTGCCCTGACGAAAACTGGTCAGAGCATTCCGATCCGCGGAGATTCTTCGCCACGGTTCCGGCGCGAATCACATTGCGATAGTGCGGGGCGGGCGTCAACTGGTAATCCCTGTGGATGTTTTTGGAAAAGTGGAAAACGGGAAATGAATATCCTCGTGGGACATTCGGAGCGCGGGCACAGAGACTGAGGCCAGCCTCGTCGGAGCCGCTGGCAGGCGCTTCCTCACATCGAAAACAAAGCGGGAGCAAGCTCCCGCACTCCAAAGTTCTCGATAGCGTCGCTGTGGAGATTGGACATGAACCCGCGAGCCGGCAACCCGGGTTAGGACTCCTTTTTGACCGTGACCTTCACGGTGGCGCTGACTTCGCGGTGGAGCTTGATGGAGACTTCGTATTCGCCGACGACCTTGATGGGATCGGCGAGAGCGATTTTGCGCTTTTCGATGTTGTAGCCTTGCGTGGCGAGAGCTTCGGAGAGATCACCCGCAGTGACGGAGCCGAAAAGCTGGTCGTTTTCGCCGGCTTTGCGCGTGAGCGAGAGGGAAACGCCGGCGAGCAGCTCGGCGAGTTTCTGGGCCGCTTCTTTTTCGGTGGCTTCCTTTTTCGCGAAAGCGGCGCGCATGGATTCCAGGCGCTTCAGATTCCCCGGCGTGGCTTCGAGCGCGAGCTTGCGCGGGAGAAGAAAATTGCGGGCGTAGCCTTCGGCGACTTCCAGGAGCTGGCCGCGGGTGCCGAGCTTTTCGACGTCTTCTTGAAGAATGATTTGCATGATGGTGTTCCTCGATCAATTTTGGCGAAGTCGACCTCAGGGGTTAAAACCCCTGAAAGTTGAGCCGCTTTTGGCACGGCTGAAGCCGTGCCCTGACGAAAGTGATTGCCGCTGTAGGGGCGGATCTGAGATCCGCCCCTACGAATCCATCGGCCGCACAAACTACCTCAGGGGCTGAAGCCCCTTCACAGAGCGTTGGTAATGTCGGAGCTAAAGCTCCGACCCCCTAACCTAGAAAATATCTCCTCCGCTTACAGCTCCGCGGCGAAGGGGAGAAGGGCGATATTCTGGGCGCGCTTGATGGCGACCGTGAGCCAGCGCTGGTGGCGGGCGCAGGTGCCGGTCATGCGGCGCGGAAGAATTTTTCCGCGCTCCTGAATGAAGGGCGCCAGAATCTCGGCCTTTTTGTAATCAATGAAATCCACTTTGTCGACGCAGAAGCGGCAGACTTTCTTCTTGCGCACGAAGCTGCGCTTGCCGCGCTTGGGCGGGCCTCCGGGCCGGCCCTGCGGCCTTGGGCCGGACGGACCGCCGCCCGGGCCCGACGGCCCCGAAGCTCCTGCGGGCGGAGCCGACGGCGGTGGGGCGGGCGGCGCTTGTTGTGGTGCGCGTTCTTCAGCCATTCGATTTCTCCCTTGTGATCGCGATGATTAAGCGGATGCGGCGGCGTGTTCGCCGGCGCCGGGCGATGCGGGCGGCGGCGCTGTCTTGCGCGGGCGGCGGGCGGCGCGGCGCTCGCGGTGGCGCTTCAATTTTTCCTGGCGCTTCAATTCCTCGTCGAGCCGGATGGTCAAATACTTGATGACGGCGTCGGAAACTTTCAGCCGGCGTTCGAGCTCCTTCACCACTTCGCCGCGGGTGGATTTGAGGACCATGTAAACGTAATAGCCCTCGCGCATTTTGCGCACGCGATAGGCCATGCGTCGGCGGCCCCATTTGTTCACGGATTCAATCTTGCCGCCTTTTTCCGCGGCGGCGTGCTCGATCGTCGAGATGATTTTGTCGATCTCGGGCTCCGGAGTGTCCGGCAGGCAGATGAAGATCAGGTCGTACTGGCGCTCTTCCATGTGATCCTGGTTCCTTTCCAAGCAAAAATCCGGGCACGGCATGCCGTGTCCCTACGAGAAAAAACGGCCCTTCATTCCTCAGGGGCTGAAGCCCAGAAGTTCGCGACTTTCATGTCGCGGTTGAAACCGCGACCTACAAAGCGAGCTCCCGGTCCGCAATCACTGCAAAATTTCTTCGGCGGGCGGGACGCGTCGATTGAAGCGCGACATCGCTTTGCCGACGCCCTCGGTCAAGATGGTCTCGACCGCGGCGACGCAATCGCCAATCACCTGCTCCGCCACTTCCCGCTCGGCGCGCCTCATCGTGCAGAGGACGTAATCGGCCAGATCGCCCCACACTTTTTCGGGGCCCACGCCCATGCGCACGCGGATGAAATCGGGGCCGATGGCGCGCACGACCGATTTCATGCCGTTGTGCGTGCCGGCGCTGCCGCTTTCATTGACGCGGATCATGCCCCAGGGCAACTGCACTTCATCCACGAGCACGATCAGATCCGCGAGCGCCAGCGAGTACCGCTCGAGCAGCATGCGCATGGCCACACCGCTCAGGTTCATCATCGTCTGCGGCTTGGCCAGAATCACTTCGTGGCCGGCCAGCTCGCCGTGCCCCGCGAGCGACTTGCCTTCCGGCCGCGTGACGCGAATCCCGGTGCGTTCTGCCAGCGCGTCCACGGCTAGGAAGCCCATGTTGTGCGGCGTCCACTCGTATTCGGGGCCGGGATTGCCGAGGCCGACGATCAATCGCATCGTGAGTAAATCCCCAGCAAAAACCGCACAGGCAGGAGTGCCTGTGCCACTGCAACCATTACTTTTCTTTGCCCTTCTTTTCGGGCTTTTCCGCTTTCGGAGCGGGAGCCGCTTCCCCGGCGCCCTCTTCGCCCTCTTCCACTTCCTTCTTGCCCTTCTTGATCACTTCGGGCTCGGCTGGCGCCGTTTCCGCCGCGACGGCCGCTTCCGGCGTGGGCTCCTCTTCCTTCTTGAGGGTCACGACGTGAGCGAGCACGCGCTGGGGATCGGTGAGCAGCTTGATCTTTTTCGGATCGAGCGGCAAATCGCCGGCGCGAAGCTGCTTGCCGATGAGGAGATCGCTCACGTCCACCTTGAATTCGTCCGGAATGTCCGCGGGGAGGCATTCGATTTCCACTTCGCGCGTGACCATTTCGAAGATGCCGCCCTGCATCTTTACGCCCTGCGGCTCGCCGATCGTGTGGACGGGGACTTTGACGCGCATGCGCGCGTCCATGGCGATGCGGAGCAGGTCGACGTGCAGCAGCGAACCGCTCACCGGATCCACCTGCCAATCTTTCACCATGGCTTTTTCTTCCGCGCCGCCGGCCACGCGCACGGAAAAGATGGTGTTATGGCCGGTTTCGGAGCGAAGAATGCGGGAAAGCTGCTTGGTATTGACGGTGAGCGAAATCGCATCTTTGTGGGCGCCGTAAAGCGTGGCCGGGATCATGCCGGTGAGACGCATGCGGCGGGCCGCGTTTTTTCCGCGCTCTTCGCGGATTTTGCCTTCGACTGTGAAAGTTTCCATTTTCGCTATCCTCAAAAACCTCAGGTCTGAAGACCTGAGCTACATTGCGTTTCTCAAATAAACAGCTCGCTGATGGAAGTCTCCTCGTGAATCGACTGAATGCCGCGCGCCAGAAGTTCGGCAACGCTCAGCACTTTGATCTTGGGCACGCGGCGGGCCGCTTCACAGAGCGGCACCGAATCCGTGACCACCACTTCCTCGATCTGGGACTTCACGATGCGATCGACCGCCGGGCCGGAAAGCACCGGGTGAGTGCAAGCGGCGAAAACGCGCGTGGCGCCGTGTTCGAGCAGCGCTTCGGCCGTCTTCACAAGCGTTCCGGCGGTGTCGATGATGTCGTCGATCACCAGCGCGGGGCGGCCTTTGACGTCGCCGATCAGGTTCATGACTTCGCTGACGTTGACGTCGATGCGGCGCTTATCGACGATGGCCAGCGGCGCATCGATTTTCTTCGCGAAATAACGCGCGCGTTCGACGCCTCCCGCATCGGGTGAAACCACCGTGAACTTGCCCAGGTTCTTCTTCTGAAAGTACTCCACCAAAACCGGCGCCGCGAACAAGTGATCCACCGGGATATTGAAGTATCCCTGAATCTGCGGCGCATGCAGGTCGAGCGAAAGCACGCGGCTCGAGCCGGCGGTTTCGAGCAAATCGGCAACGAGTTTCGCCGAGATCGCCACGCGCGGCCGGTCTTTGCGGTCCTGGCGCGCATACGGGTAATACGGAATCACCGGCGTAATGCGCCAGGCCGAAGCGCGCTTGAATGCGTCGATCATCAGCAGCAACTGCATCAGGTGAAAATCCACCGGATGGCTGCACGGCTGGACGACGAAAACGTCCGCTCCGCGCACATTTTCGAGCACCTGGAAGCGCGTCTCGCCGTCGGAAAATTGCCCGTGCTCGGCTTTGCCGCGCGGCACCATCAGGTAGCTGCAAATCGCGTCGGCGAGCGCGACGTTTGCCGTGCCGCAGAAAATCTTGAATTTGTCGTCGGCCAAAGTGCTCCCCTTCAACAGGTCACGCGCCGGTCACACGCCAGCGCAATGCCCGGCCATACTTTTCCCTGGAAAAAGTTTCGACGACGAAAACCGAATCTTCCGGGAACGCCCGAGCGGCTCGGCGCGCCTGCGCTGGGTTTCGGTAAATTCCAAACACCGCCGACCCGCTACCCGCCAGCGCGGCTTCCGCAGCTCCTCGCTGAAGCAAGGCGTCCCGAATATCCCTGAGACGCGGGTGGCGGCCGAAGACGGGCCCCTCGAAATCGTTCGAGACGCCTGCCCCCTGCCGGCTCCAGCACAGAGCGCAGAACCCCCAAATTTTAGGGGCTGCGGAGCGATTTGTCAATTCGGCGGAAAGCCATTGGTAGGCGTCTTTGGTGCTGACGGCGATGTCTTTCGGCGAGACGACCAGGATCGTGCGCTTGGGCGCGTCCGGCAGCGGGTAGATTTCGTCGCCGCGGTTCACAGCCAGCGCCCGGCCACCAAACAGGAAAAATGGGACGTCGGCGCCCAGCCCGGCGGCAATTTCCATGAGGCGCTCGAGCGGGACCTGCTTTTTCGCGAGCCGGAGCACTCCGATCAGAGCCGCGGCTGCGTCGCTTGAACCGCCACCGAGGCCGCGGCCAACGGGGATTTTCTTCTCCAGGCGCGCACGAATGCCGCCGCGAAACCCGATTTCGCAGCCGATCGCTTCCAATGCTCGATAAACCAGATTTTCGGGTCCCGAGGGAAGCGAGAGATCGTTCGTTTCCAAATGGATTCCGGGAGCCGAGGTGGGGGAGAGCTCCAGGGTGTCTTGCAGGGAGATGGCTTGAAAAATCGTGCGCAGCTCGTGATAGCCATCGGGCCGGCGGCCGAGGACGTGCAGGCAGAGATTGATTTTTGCGAATGCGGGCACGCGCACTCCGCCGGATTTACCGCGGGTCATGCGGGGGAGCTTACTGCGGTTTGCCGTTTTCCGGAGCGGATTTCTGCGCGAGGCGATGTTTCAGCGTCCGCAATTCGGCGTCGAGCTCATTGACCTTGTCCGCTTCGTAATCGGCGGGCAGCGCGCGCTGCCATTCGGCCAGAGCGCGTTCCCAGGTTTCCGCGGCGCGATCGGTGCGGCCGAGCTTCATGTAGACGTCGCCGAGATGGCCGAGGATGGTGGGATCGTGGCTCGAGCGGCCGACGGCTTTGCGCAAATACTCTTCGGCTTCGGCGAGCTTGTTCTGCTTGTAATAAGCCCAGCCGAGGCTGTCGAGGTAGGCGCCGTTGTTCGGCTCGGCCGTCACGGCACGTTGAATGAGGGCCGTCGCCTCATCCAGGCGAATGCCGCGGTCGGCGAGCATGTAGCCGTAATAATTGAGCACGGGCGCATTATTGGGATTCGCCTCGAGCACCTTGCGGAACTCCTGCTCGGCGAGATCGAATTTTTTCTGGCGCTCATAAATGGCGCCGAGCATGAACCACACGCCTTCTTTTTCCGCGGGATCCTGAGTCATCTGCTCGGCCTTGCGCGCCGATTGCTCGGCTTCGGCGTATTTCTTGCCGCGCTCCTGCACTTGCGCAAGGTCGAGGTAGATTTCCTGGTCGCTTGGATTTCCCTGCAGCAGGCCGTTGAGCAACTGGGTCGCCGCGGGGGTATCGCTTGTCTCGCCGTAGAGCATCGCGAGGGTCACGGTGAGCGCCTGGTCTTTGGGGGTTTGCTGGAGGGCCTTCTTGGTTTCGGAGATGGCGCGGTCGATATCGTGGCTTTCGCGATAGACGTCGATCAGGAGCATCTGCGCGCGCCGCGCCGCATCCGGGCCGACCTTGGCCATTTCATTGAATGTGCGAATGGCGGCGGGAAAATCTTCCTGGTCGCGATACATCCGGCCGAGCTGCTCATAGAGAATGGCGAGCGCGTTCGGATTTCCCTCGTTTCCGGGCTGGTTTTTGATTCCGTTGATGGCGTCGGTGAGGACTTTCACGGCGTCGTCGTAGCGGCCCTGGTCCTCGTAGAGAAGCGCTTCGTTGTAAAGCACCTCGAGGCTTCCCGGAGCAAGCTGCTTGGCGCGCAGCAAGCTCGACTCGGCCAGATCGAATTTCCCGAGGCGCCGATAGAGCTGCGCCATGCGCAAATAGTTTTCCGCAGTGCCGGGCTCCAGCTCGGATAATTTCTTGAACTGCTCGAGCGCGGCGGCGTATTTGTCCTGCGAGAGCAGCGCCTGCGCAAGCCCGTGGCGGTGGCCGACGTCGTCGGGATCGCCTTCCACAGCCTGGCGGTAAGCCCCCTCCGCGCGCGCGTAGTCTTTCGTTTGCGAGTAGGCGTCGCCGAGCAGATCGTAGAGATCCGGGGACGACGAACTGCCCGCAGCCTTGTTGAGCGTGTCGATGGCTTCCTGCGCGCGTCCTTCGTCGATCAGGAGCTGGCTCAATTGCTCGAGCGCGGGCCCATTATCCGGGTCGCGCTGCAAGAGCGAGCGGAGAACCCGTTCTGCCTGGCCGTGCTCGTTTTCAAAGCGATAGAGGCGCGCGAGCCAGAGCGCGGAATAGGAATCGCCCGGCGCGACTTTCAAAATGGCCTGAAACTGTTCGATCGCCTTGGTCAGGTTTTCTTTCTGGACGTCACCCGCGCTCATGTCGCCCAGCGTGCGGACGTAAACGCGGGCGAGCAGGCGGTGCGCGGCGAGGTCATCCGGATCGATCTTGAGAACTTCCTGCGCTTCCGCCACCGCTTCGCGGATGCGCTCCGACTTGGCGTAAATCTCTGCCAGCCGCTCCATGATCACAGTGGAGTTGGGCGCAAGCTCGAGGGCTTTTTTGTAAAGGTCGATTGCTTCGGTGGCAAGCGACTCGGTGGCCAGGCCGCCGCGATCGGTGACTTCGTACTGTTGCTCTTTCAGGTGGCCGAGCGTGAAGTAGTAGAACGCGTCTCCGGTCAAAGAGTCGGCACTCTGCTTGTCATGCGGGGCCGGAGCGGCGGCCGCGGGCTGCTGGGTCTGGTCAGGAGCGGGAGCAGGCGATTGCGCCCGGACGGGCGCGGCGACGAACAGCAGAAACAAAAACACGGCGCAGATTCTTTTGTTCATAAGGTTGCCGGCAAAATTTAATTATCGTATACACGCGAGAGGCCGTCAAAGCATTCGCCGCCCGGTGTGCCCCTCCATGCCACATACATGCGACGCACCGAGCGCGCCGCGGGTTGCCGGTAAATGAAGGGTTTCGAGACTTGGCCATTCGTTGGGTTAAGATGTTAGCGGCAAGGCCTCGACTCGTCCCGGAGGCGGCAATGAAGTCCCCGCAACCCAGACTCGGGCGGCGATTGGCATGTGGAATCGTCTTTTTTCTCGGAGGGCTGCAAAGCGCAGCGATGCCGCAGCAGCCGGCAGGAGCCGGCGCCGGAGCGCAAACAGCCTCCGCTCCTCCGGCAGTTCCGGCACCGGCTACTGTTGTCCCCGACTCCACGCAGCCGAAAGCCTCGATCGCGGATTTTTCCTGGCTCGAGGGGCGCTGGCAGGGGACCTGGGGCCCGCGAGTGGCGGAGCAAACTTGGCTCGCGCCAAAGGCCGGCACCATGCTGGGCACCTTCCGGCTCGTGGAAAACGAAAAGGTGCTGGTGCTCGAACTATTCACCCTGGTGCAAAAACCGGAAGGCATCGACTTCTACTTCCGGCATTTCACGCCCGAGCTCGTGCCCTGGGAGAAAACCGACGCGACGATTCTGAAGCTAGCGAGCCTGGATGCGAACAGGGCGGACTTTGAGAATCCCGTCAACGGGCAGCCCAAACACTCGATTCTCACGCGCGTGGATGCGGACACTTACACTCTTCGCTCCGAGATTGTGCCGGAGCAGGGCGATCCGCAGACGATCGAGATTACTTATCACCGCGTGAAAAGCCCCGAGGCAAAACCTAATGCCGGAAATGCCGGACGCCGGTGAAGATCATCGCCATGCCGAGCCGATTCGCCGCGGCGATGACCTCGGCGTCGCGCACTGAGCCGCCCGGCTGAATCACGGCAGTCGCGCCGGCCTTTCCGGCTTCCTCGACCCCGTCGGGAAACGGGAAAAAAGCATCGGAAGCAACCACGCTTCCTGCGAGTGAAAGCCCAGCGGCGGCCGCCTTCATCACCGCAATCTTCACCGAATCGACGCGGCTCATCTGGCCCGCGCCGATCCCGACCGCCTGGCTTTCTCGCGCGAAGACGATGGCATTCGACTTCACATGCTTGCACACCTTCCAGGCAAAAAGCAGGGCGCGGCGCTCGGCTTCGCTGGGCGCGCGCGTGGTGGCGACTTTCAACTCGGCTTCGGCAAGCTCGTGCACATCCGGCTCCTGCACCAGGACGCCGCCGGAGATGCGCTTGAGTTCCAGCTCGTGCGCGGCGGTTTCCTGCGGCATTTCCAGCAACCGTAGATTTTTTTTCGCAGCGAATTTTTCGAGCGCTGCGGGCTGGTAGCCCGGAGCAACGATGCACTCGACGAAAAGCTTGGCCACTTCTTCGGCGGTGGCGGCGTCGAGCGGCTGGTTAAAGGCGAGTACCCCGCCGAATGCCGACACGGGGTCGCACTCGAGCGCCTTCAAATAAGCCTCGCGAAGCGAATCCTGCTCGGCGGCGCCGCAGGGATTGTTGTGCTTGATGATGGCAACCGCGGGCCGGCGAAATTCCTGCACGAGGGCCCAGGCCGCGTCGAGATCCACCAGATTGTTGTAGGAAAGTTCCTTGCCCTGAATCTGTTTTGCAGCCGCGAGGCCTGCGGCGGGGCGTCCGGCCGGGACGTAGAGCGCCGCGGCCTGATGCGGATTTTCGCCGTAGCGCATCGCCTGGCGGCGCTCGAGCGCGACGTGAATTCGTTCGGGAAGTTTTTCGAGAGCGCCGAGGGAGAGGCCGCCGTTGGCCGCGAGGCGTTCGAGTTCGGCCGAGATTTCGCCGTCGTAGCGCGCCGTGCGAGCGTACGCTTTGCGGGCAAGCGCGAGGCGCGTCCCGAGGCTCAACTCTCGCGTGGCGCGCAGCTCCGACAGCAGCGACGCGTAGTCCGCCGGATCCGTCACCACTCCCACACTCTGGAAATTTTTTGCCGCGCTGCGCACCATCGCCGGGCCGCCGATGTCGATATTCTCGATCAGCTCGGCAGCCGTGACTCCCGGCTTTGCGGCGGTGGCGGAAAAGGGGTACAGATTCACGACCACAAGGTCGATCGGCACGATTCCGTGTGCGCCTGCCTCTTTGCGGTCTTCCTCCTTGCTGCGCTGAAACAGAATGGCGCCGTGCACTTTCGGATGGAGCGTCTTCACGCGGCCGCCCATCATTTCGGGCCAGCCCGTCAGCTCGGATACGTCGCGAACGGGCACCCCGGCATCGCGCAGCAAGCGCGCGGTGCCGCCGGTCGAGACGATTTCGATCCCCATCGACGCCAGCTCGCGCGCAAATTCCACCACGCCGGTCTTGTCGTACACGCTTATGAGCGCCCGCTCAATCGCCAAGAAAAATCCTCCTCGGTGGAAGGGCTGGCTAGTGTAAGCGTTCGGAGAATTTTTCGAAAGCGAAACGACGGGTGGAGGGAAGCCGGTCAGTTCGAAATCCGGGCTTTGAGTTTTACGCGGCCGGCTTCGATGCTGACGGTGTATTCGATTTCGTGGCCGCCCTTGTCCTTGAGATCCCTGGTTTTCTGGCAGACGAAGCGCTCGAAATCTTTCAAGCTGGGCGCGGGGGCTTTTTCGCCGGCTTCGGTGCGAGCCTCGATCAGTTTTTTGTAGAGCTGCTGAATTTTCTTTTCTTCGTGCTCGGGGTCGGAAAGCGACATCGCAAACGTGTCGGCGGTGACTTGCTTTTCCGCGGCGGCACGCGTGGCCGCTTCCGCGGCCGCTTCTGCGATTGCCGCGGCGTGCTCTCCGCTTTTCTCGCTCGCCGATTCCGGCGCTGCATTCGCCGCGCGATAGGCAGCCACCCGGGCGCGTTCGGCTTCGATCGCTTTCGCGGCGGCTCCGAAATGGTGCTGGGTGATGCCGGTTTCTTTCTGGACGAGTTTCTTCCGCCACATGTCCTGATACTTCGCGTAGGTTTGCGTCAGGTTGTTCATGCGAAAGCGCTGGCCGGTGCTGAGTTCGGCCACTCGCTCGGAGTAGCGGCGGATGAGCGTATCGACGCGCCACTGCGTATCGGTGGGAGGCCGGGAGCGCCCGCCGCCAAAATACTGCTCGTACTCGATCTTGAGCTGACGGATGTCGCGCTCGATTTGGTTGAGGTCTTCGTCGATTGTGGCCATAGCTCGATTCGAACCGGCGAGGCGAGATTCCAGCGTAAAATCCCGGCGGCGGCGGCGTCAACCGGGGCGTAAGGCGCGATGTCGGAAAGTGAAATGCGAGCAGTTGCGAGTCCGTATCGTGTTGTGTTCCAATACCTTAGCGATGAACCCTCCCGTTGACCCCGCCGCAAAACTGGCCCGCGACCCGGGCGCCCGCCTGCGGCAGATACCCTCGGTGGACGACCTGCTCAGCCGGCCGCGCCTGATGGCGCTGGCGGAAAAGGCCGGGCGGGAAGTGGTGACCGCAAGCGTGCGCTCTGCCCTAGGGGATTTGCGGGCGCAGCTCAAATCGGAGCCCGAAGCCGCTGAGCCGCTCCAAATCGAGGCGCTTGAATCTCGCATCATCGCCGACGCGGCGGCGGCGCTCGCGCCCTCGCTTCGCCGCGTGATCAATGCCACCGGCGTGATCCTCCACACGAACCTCGGCCGGGCGCCGCTCGCTCGAGAGGCCGCGGCGCGGATGGCCGAGACGGTGACTCGCTACTCGAATCTTGAATACGACATCGAAAGCGGAGAGCGCGGCAAGCGCGACGTGCACACAGCGCGGCAGCTCGCGCGGCTGGTGGGCGCAGAAGCAGCGATCGTGGTGAACAACAACGCCGCCGCCGTCTTTCTCGTCCTGAACACGCTGGCGAAAGGCGCCGAAGTGCTTGTCTCGCGCGGCGAGCTGATCGAAATCGGCGACGGCTTCCGCATCCCCGACATCATGGCGGAAAGCGGCGCGATCCTGCGCGA